>JAZLLO010000112.1:0-21270 GCA_045598185.1 Marvinbryantia sp. | reverse complement strand
CGGTTAAACTTCTGAAATCTTGCTTCTTATACGTCCTCCCTATCAGTACAGTAACGGTTAAAGCTCTGAAATCTTGTTTCTTATACGTTCTTGCTACCAGTGAAGTAACGGTTAAACTTCTGAAATCTTGCTTTTTATACGTTCTTACTACCAGTGCAGTAACGGTTAAAGCTCTGAAATCTTGCTTCTTATACGTTCTTATTACCAGTGCCGTAACCGTTATACCTCTGAAATCTTGCTTCTTATACATTTTACTACCCGTATAGTAACGGATAAGAATCTGAAATATAATTTTTCACTACAGACCTCTGGTTTTGCTTGGCAAAACACCTCGCGGAACATTGGCACCTGAACAGTAACGAATTCAGCTTACTGTCTTGCAAATATCCGGGTTACCATCCTCGTTTATTGCTAGATTCTCTTACCAGATAATGAAAAAACTTACTTTGTGAAATATTAACTTAATGCCATTGGTACGTGAACAGTAACTTTTTATCAGCTTTACCACCATTCCACTATCCGCTTTCCTCACTCTAATAACTGCAGCAATTCTGCTCGTTCTATTTTCGATGCAGAGATTGACTCTCCTGATAGTATATCTTCCATCAGACGTGCTTTATCCTTTTTAATATTTTGAATCTGCTCTTCTATGGTATCTGCCGCAATTAATTCATAGACACTGACGTTGTGTATCTGTCCGATACGGTGTGCACGATCAGTCGCCTGATTCTGTGCCGCCTGATTCCACCATGGGTCAAAATGAATGACAATATCCGCAGCCGTCAGGTTCAGACCAGTCCCTCCTGCTTTCAGTGAAATACAGAACACTGGAACCTCATCGTAATCGAAGTTTTCAACCATATCCATTCTTTGCTCTTTACTTACACTGCCATCAATTCTGTAATAGGCATACCCCTCCGCACCTAAACGGCTACAGATAATATCAAGCATACTGGTAAACTGCGAGAAGATCAATACCTTATGTCTCCCCTCAACTGCCTGGCTTACCAGTTCTATACAGGCTTCGAGTTTTGCACTCTCCCCGTGATAATTTTCCACAAGAAGTGATGGATCGCAGCAGAGTTGTCGTAACCGCGTAAGTTCCGCCAGAATTTCCAGCTTTGAAGAACGGTATTCTGTATCGTTTTTCTGTTCTAATGACAATCGCAATTTACTGGCATACGCCTCATAAAGGAGTTTCTGTTCTCCTTCCATCTGTACTGTAATCGTTTCCTCCAGTTTTTCCGGAAGTTCCTGCAAAACATCTTTTTTCAGCCGTCTCAAAATAAAAGGATGTATCATCTGCCTAAGTCTCTCAAGACTTTTTTTATCCTGATGATTCACGATAGGGACTTCATAATCCTGCATAAATCTGGAATATGGATAAAGGAATCCCGGCATCAGATAATCCATAATACTCCAGAGTTCTCCCAGATGATTTTCAATCGGTGTTCCCGTCAGCGCCATTCTGAAATCAGCTGAAATAACCCGGACAGACTGTGCTGCCTGCGTGTGCTGGTTTTTAATAAACTGCGCTTCATCTATTATTTCATTTGCAAAGTGAATATCTTCATATAATGCAATATCTCTTTTAAGGAGATCATAAGATGTTACCCAAACATCTGAGTCCGTGCTATTTTCAATCAGACTTTGCCTTACCGCCTGAGTACCTGAAATTACCGTACAAGTCAATTCGGGAGTAAATTTCTGAATTTCTTTTTTCCAGTTATAAATCAGCGATGCAGGGCACACGATCAGTGTTCTCATATCCATACCGCTTTTTCCACTTTGCTTTTCAGATAAAAGGTAAGCCAGAATTTGTATCGTCTTTCCCAGTCCCATATCATCCGCCAGAACTCCACCAAAGCCAATCGATTTAAGACGCCTTATCCAATGAAATCCTTCTTCCTGATATGGGCGAAGAACTTCCTTCAGGGATGACGGTACCTCTGTTTTCTCTTCGTTCTTCATAGAAAGAATAAGCTTCTGATAATGGTTATCCGCTTCCAACAATAGTTCTTCGCGATCCTTCAACATCTCATTCAGGTATAACGCTCTATAAAGAGGAAGTTTCATAAGCGAAGCTTCTTTTTCCCCGTAATTTTGATAAAGATCCGAAATCGACTCCCAAAGCTGAGTATCCGCATGTTCAAATTGAAAAAATGTACCGTTTTTTAAACGAAAATATTTTTTCTTTGAAGAGTAAGATGCAAGTATTTCTCCTAACTCTCTTTCACTTAAATCACCACCCTTAAGGCTCATTAGCAGACTGGATTCATTTGCACTGATATTCACCTGAAGCCTTGGCAGATTTCGAACCTTCAGATTTTTTAATCTATCAGATATATATACAGTTGCCTTTTCCTGCAAAACAGGAATCGTTTCCTGAAGATAATGATACAATTCATCATCGTCCAAATATGCTGATAGCTTTCCTTCATCTGGATCATACTCCTGGAATGCCTGAGCAAGATACCTGGCATACTCATTTTCTACTGCTCCGTTTCGCTTATTATTTCCGATCGAATTGTCAAAAAGGCGGTACTTTTCATTTTGGGAACCATATAAGGTATAAGGTACACAATTAATCACCGACTTGCCTTCTATATCCAGATACAGTTCCAATTCCGGCTTTTCTCTGTCATATTTCTGAAGTTCCAATCCCTTCGTATTAACCGTACCAAATTCTTCAAATACGGGCAGAACATTTTCTCGAAGTGCCTGGATATCCGATTCACGAACATACAATGATTCTGTCATAGACACAAGCTCACGTATCAGGTTCAGCTTTTCTGAAAAAGGTGTCCATACACGGAAAATACCTTGATTATCCCACAAAAATAACGTTAAACCACCATCATCTGCCAGAATGTTCAATCTTTTAACCTGCAAAAGGGCTCCATGTGCCTTTCTACGAAGAGTTACTTCTAATCCTTTTCGATTTAAATTGACAGGAAGTTTCGAACCACCAGAGATATTTAATTCGCTGCCATCCAAAAGGTGCAACAATTTCCCCATAAAATATGGACTCATAGCGAAGTACCGCATTTCTTTTCCTGTTCCGTTATACTGTGTAAAAAATCTTCTGCCATGAGGATACCTTTCTTCTAATTCGATTGCTTCACCAATCAGTTTCATCACTCCATTGGTAAAATCATCACATGTATTCTCAGACAAAACTGCCTGCGTTTTCCCAAAGCTATAGACTCCCCCTTCTCGATATGTACGGTAAAACCCGACTAAATCCTTTATCACATATCTTCTGCTCGTCCCTGCTTTTATCTCCATCATGAAAATATCTTCCACTTGAAACACGCTATGTTCTGAATGAATCATTCCTTGTCTGGATACCGTTTTTCGTTCAATCCACACCGGAAGCAGGTTTTCTTCCTTGCCATGCAGGAATTGCTGCAATCGACTATCTGTACGCTTCATTACACCAGGAAGAAATGGATCTTCAACTCTTGCCACATTTTTCAGTGCCGTTTCAAGCTGAGTTCCTGAAAAGAAGCTGATCCCTTCGTTTTCTATATACCACGATGTAAGTGCCGCCGCAGTATGTGTACACCCATAACGATCCTTCTGAAATTCATCACACTCGCATTCACATTTCAGTACTCGTTCTTTTTCTTCGTCAACCCAGACTTTTGCATAACTTTTTTGATTTCTACCGTTCTTATATGCCTTACTTTCCAATGAAATGACACGTATCTCTCCAGATATTTCATAACCTGGAAACAGTTTTTCTCTCTGTTCTGCATCCATTTTTTGAAAAGCAGGATTTCCCTCTCCAGAAAGTAAAAGTTCGGTACCGGCACAAAGTTCATCCAATGAAAATGTCCGAAAATAACGTTTGATTTTCATTACTTTTTACCTCGCTTTCCTGTACCTGATCTATTGGTTTTTTTCTGTGCAGCTGCCGCTTTCTTTTGGGCTGCTGCTGCTTCCTTTGCACGTTCTTCTTCTTCCTTCATCTCTTTTATCAGACGCTTCATTTCTACAATTGCTTTTGATTTTATATGTTTTTCTATTACTTCTTTTGGAGTATATCCATAGTATAGGATCTGCGGAACTCCAGTGCTTATTTTGCTTAGAATTGCTGCCAACTCTTGTTCTACCCTTTCTTTATTCCCCCAAAAGTAATGAAAACGTGATACAACTTTTCTGCTTGCATCGCCTGCTGAATAACCCTTCCGCAGGCATTTGATACCGAACTCACATAATTCCTGTCTTTCGTCATTACTATATGCATATTGGCGAAGGGCTGAATTCAATTCTCTGTATTCTTCCAGAACAGAAGACAATCCGTTCTGGCTAATCAATTCGAGTATTTTCTTATCTGGACAAAAACGTTTGCTATCATCACCAGTTAACGCTCTCAGATAAAGCGGCAATTCTTTTGCATCAAAAAGCTCCTTTTCATATGCGATTCTGATCCCAGTTTCTGCTTCAAAGGTAAATGAAATCCCTGTCAGTCCTGCATTTCTATAGGGCTTATCCCAGAACTGTTCAAACTGCTCTCTGGTTACTTCACCTGGGTACAATGCTTCCAGCACATCATAACACATGGCAGCATTAAAGAGACCATAGTAACTTCCACAGCCTTTCATTACAAACGCAATCATCTTCCCTTGTCTGAATTTCTTTTCTTTTTCCTGATCAAACCATTCTTCGTAGTCCTGTACGATCGCCGACCACAGATGTACACCTTGTTTTTTTGAAAAACTCATCACTCCATAAGAATATAGAACTGGAAATACCTCTCTAAGAGCTTCATCTGTCACGCAGGGAATAGTTCCATTTAGGAGCATCTCGCGAAAATTCAAGTATTCTAAAGCAGACATCTGAGTGAAAATACGCTGAGGATCATTCTCGCATAACTTATGATTCAATGCAGCAACATAATCGGCTTTTCTCGAACCATATGTATACACATGGCAATGGTCTGCCAGTTCTTTTAAAGCAGCTAATGTCTTATTTTCTAAAACTGCTGTCATAGGAACTGCACATTCTGTTTTCAATGTACATACCATTTCCGGTATAAACCAGGAATATAGAAGATTATGGGTCTTTTTTCTCTGAAATTCCTGCTTAGACCGATAGAAGATACCAACACTATTCGCGTTGAAAGATTCCCTTATCCTTAGTTCTTTCAAGATTTCATTAATCAATCCAACTCTGAAAACACCTTGTGGCAGATGAAAACCAGCACCTTGAATAATATCCGGGGCTGGAATCGTTTCATCTGTTTCTTTTATAACTTCATAGAAAAATGTCAGCGATGTGATTTCCTGCATCTGCTTATTCTGATAAATGGTAAAGCGGCCTTCCATCTGTAGCAAATTGCTTCCTGTGCCAAATAAGTCCAGCAGCTTTTTCTCCTTTGTTATTTCTTGCTCCTCTTCATCCCAGATTTTACTCTGTTCTACCGAAATTCCCATAGCGAGGCAAAAAGAAGCACAAAGATCCTGAACTGTACATTCTATCGGTATTTTTATCTCTCTTTGAATCACAGGATTACTTCTATATAAATAATAATTGATATAATATACTGCCATTACGCTGCCCCCCTTATTTTACATGTTGGTATAGCATATAAAATATTTACTTTTCATAATAGATTTCATTCTTGATCCAGAAATCGATGTCCTTCATGATATGGAAGATGAGTACGTCATGGATTGCGTAAGCTAACATTCTTCCTTCCAGATAGGAACACCGCAAATAATCCGGATTACTATAATAGATATTTGAATTAAAATCGGATATCTCCTCGCAAATAAATGATTGGAACACCCTTATTAAGGTATCTACAATATCTCGATTCTGACATACATTCAATATCAACATCTGATATACTCTTCCTATTGCCTGTACCGATGGAATCTGATATTCATAATTGTTCTTTTTATCCAAGATCGGAATTTGATAAGCTTCCATTAACTCATCTTCTAACATCAAACGCATGGACAGTCTCATGATCGCATCACGCTGCAAACGTATGTCTCGTCTGGAAATTATCTATACAGTAACAGCAAATGCTGTTAAGCTCCTGCACCGTCTTGGTCTGGATTCTCTCCTTAAGCCGGAACTGCTTCATTATCTTGATGAAGATGATTGCAACCAGATCATTTACCACTGTAAAGGGGAAGATATAACAGACCGTCTTAAGACGGTTGTATCTGATGCGGTTTATCTCAGATGGGGGATTTCAACCCGCCACTGAGACATGTTTGTTGCTCCCACCAAATGCTCTACGCATTTAAGGAAGGAGTCTCCCCATCTGAGATGAAGGATGATGAATATCAGGATTTTCAGGAGTATAAACTCCTCACCAGAGTCCTTCATGAGCAGACAGACACAGATGAGGATGGCAACCTCATTCCAAAGAAGAATAAGGATATCACTACTGACAGCCTGCAGAATCCAAGTGATCCAGATGCAACTTTCAGGTCTAAAACCGGCAAACAGAACAAGGGTTATGTAGGTAATATCGTGGAGATCATCGGTGAAAATGGTGACAGCCTGATCACAGATTTCCAAGTTGAGCAGAACACGCATAGTGACAGTGCCTTCTGCCAGGAATATCTTGATAAACGTGATAAAACCTCGAAAGAAGAGATAATGATCACAGATGGGGCATATGGTGGAAAAGAGAACCAGAAAAAGGCTGAATCAGTAAATACAACTTTGGTCACCACTGCACTTCCTGGAAAGCCAACGGATGCATTCTTTGCAGGTTTTCTGTTTTCAGAAGATGGTCGGCAGATCATGAAATGTCCGATGGGTTTCTCACCTGATAAGACAACCTATTATCCAAAGACAGTCATGTGCAGAACACTATTTAAACAGAGCTGCTGTGATAAATGTCCGAATAAGGATAAGTGTCATCCAAAGGCTCAGAAGAAAAACTATGCCGTACATGTATCAAAGAGTATGGCAGAAAGAGCTTCTTATCTCAATCTGCTGGGAACTGAAGCATACACGAAATAGACCCACTTGAGAAATGCAGTAGAATCTATAGGTTATCTTAACATATCTTAAATATAAGAAAAAGAGAGAATATCAAACATCTCCGGCAGATCATGCCGGAGATGCCTAAAAGATGACCAATATTACTCTCTGAGTTTTTGTTTATTTAAATCATTAGAGTTAATCTTTAAAATCAGATTCCCATCTGGATCAAAGAAACTGATAACAATGTTTTCATCTGTATCTTCACCACTGATTGCTCTCAGATATCTTCCATGTCCGGCAACCAACTCTCTCAATCAATCCATACTTTTTAAGATATGCAATCCCTTTATCAATTGTCGTCTTACCAACGCCTATCACTCTCTCCAAATCTGATTTTCTAATGTTTGGATTATTACGCATCTCTGATAATATTTTTCTATGAGTATCTGACAGGTGGACAGATTCAATCTTTATTTCCTCTTTATCACCCACTTTATTACCCACTTTATCACCCATTACGTTAATCCAATTAAATGGAATTTTTACGACTATGGAATTCTGGCGGAATTCAAATGCTGTTCTTCCATACAGACTGGTTATCTTTGGAACCCCTCTTCCAGTTTTCTCACTTATATGTAACTGCAAGAATATTTCTGAAAGCTTTTTATTTACTGGAACTGATTCTCCTGCAAAAAAGCCTTTCCTTTGAATCAGAAATCAGTTCTTCCAGCAGCTTCTGTACCAGTGATGTTGCTGCTGGTAAAAATGGAAGTCCCCCAATATTAACTGTTCCAATACTCTTGTAAAAACGATGTTCTTTGAACAATTCTTCCTAATCATATGGAAACAGGATATATGCTCCGAACATGGTCTTTTCAAACATGAATTTCGATTCTTTGTTTTCGTAGACAATAGAATCGCGATAACGGTGCATGGTATTGATATCATCAAACCTTCGGCCCTGGATTCGTATCTGGGTAAAATGAGCTGGATGGATTCTGTTCAATACGATATCTCGCATCAAAAACATATTTATAAGAAATATCCGTGCCATTTTCTCCAATTCAAGTACATTATCCGGTCGCTGATTTACAGTCTGTGTCTTCGATTCTCCCGGATTATTTAAGGGCTATTTTCAGCTGTCTCTCATCAATAGCAAGCGATAAAATCTCTTTATACAATATTAAAAATGAACATAATTTTAAAACTCTGACAATTCTATATAGCCAAAAGTAATCCATTTCTTTAAAATAGAGAATTTCTCTTTTCTTTCCCGTTACTTTAAATTTATTCTCCGAAAAATAATAACCTTCATGAACAAAATGATTTCTCAAACTATTTAATTCATTCTTAAGAGCATCGATATCTAAATAATCGTCTTTAGAAAAATAGTCAATATATTCATCCACAAAACAACTAAGGCGATCGTAATTGCTTGGTCTTGTTCCGTTCTTCTTGCTTAATTTTTTCCCCATAAATAAATCAATATATCTGAAATAGAACATAAATCTATCTTCCAATGATGACCGTTGTTTGATATCCAATAAAATGTATTCATTTTTATCATTGCTATTCCGATAATCAATTTTCTGATATATACTTCTGATAAAATCACAGAAATCACATTTTACAACTTTTCTAATCAGCTTATCAACAAATTTTTCTTTTCCAAGTAATCTATGAACAACAATAAAGCTCTTACCATCTGAAGTATGCACTCTTACTCTTGCTTGTAAAGGTGTTGAAGATCAAGATCACATCTGATAAAAGAAACAGCACTGCACCAATTGCGAAACGCAAGCTTCCAATGATTTCTATCTGTATATGATCCTAGATTGCCACAACTGCCATCATAGCAACTGCTGTAATATAGAAAACACTCCAAAGATTTTAAATGATTTAACTGCCGTTACACTGCTTAAAATCCAGAGTAACAGCCCTGCAGCAAGTATCACACCAATCACTACTGGAATCCATGGTCTGCAATCTTAAGCAATGAAATCAGGTACATTACATGTCCTAGCAGAATACCAATCAAGAACACTTTTTTCCATTCTCCCCTGCCAGATATTTCATGTTCAACAGAATATCTCCTGCCATACCAAATATGAGTCCCGCAAGAATCCATTTTGAAAAATTTCCACTCGAAACACTGCAAAATCCGAGCATTACAAACATTAACGATGCTAGACCTTTTAAGATAACTGCTTGCAAGTACTTCTCTTTTTTCTCTACAAAAAGGAAACTTAACTGTAAAACAATTCCTATTACTGCCAAAATAATCCCAACTTCCATTACACTATTCCCTTCATCTCAGGTGGGCCTCCAGCGGACTTGCCCGCGAATCCTCTGCGAGATTCGCGATTTAATTCTTGCATGTTAATATCCTAATCATAATATTCCTTCAAATTATCTTTCTTTCAACATAACAGCCACGGTATCACCAAAGCTCTTCCCAATTGTCTTTCTAATTTGTTTGGTAACACCGATGATATAGCCGGGTGTACCCATTCTCACAACCTGTCCTCGATAAGGAATACCATCAAAAGTTGCGTACACCAGCAGTCGCCCTTTACCAAATATTTCTCTGATATCAAAAGGGACTTCCACATAGGCAGCATCCATATCTGCATTTTGCAGTATAACTGCATCAAATTTCAATTCCATTGAAATATTCATTCCTCCCAGCTTAATCAACAGAAATCCTTTCAGGATTAGTAAACAAAACAACAAAACAAATTCCTGCCAAGAACAACGCCAATCCTAATCCTGTGTAAAAAAATGCAACAAAGACATCTGGAAATACGCCAGCATTTCTCAGGCCTATTCCACCGCCCATCATAACAGCCATAATAATATATGCCTTCAAGTCAAAGAAATTCCAGATGGGACGATACTCTTCCTTGTATCCCATGATTCTTTTTCCGTGTTTCATACTCATTTTAAAAAACATGGTTCCAAACAAAACAAATATTACTACCGACAATAAGTACAAATACCATCCTGGTTCAATCAATTGATAGGATATCAACCCCAGTCTTGTCACATTAAATCCCGCAATCATCCAGATGATACCTGCAATCATAAGTAATACTCGCTTTGGTACTTCATAAAACATTTTCTTCATTTCTTTTATCCTCGTTACATATTCTCTCTGATAATCTCAACCAATCCCTGATCAGCCGGAAGCCATGCCACAGAATCCAATGTATCTTTTGTCAACCATTTTGCTGCTTCTGCTTCTTTCAGTTCCAATATTCCACTTACAATCTCACACCAGAAACAATCCATAGAAAGATGAAAATTCGGATAATCGTACTCAACCGTCTGGATCAGTTCTCCAACCTTGATCTCTGTTGCAAGTTCTTCCCATATCTCACGTTTTAATGCTTCCTGTGGTGTTTCTCCTGGTTCAATCTTTCCGCCCGGGAATTCCCATCCACCTTTGAATTCACCATATCCACGTGCAGTAGCAAAGATCTTATCTCCATCTCTTATTACCGCCGCAACTACTCTGATTGTTTTCATATTCATTACCTCTTTTATCCATTCACAATATACTGATACAGATCTTCTCGTACCGGTACATCCAGAATCCATTCTATTTCAACTGCCGTTTTAGTTGTATTCGACATTACAAATTCTTTTTTCCAGCCGGATGCTTTCATGTGCCCAAGATAATAAAATTCTTTTGAAATCTTATCATCCTTATTCTTTCTGACAAACAACTCCATTTGAATACCGCGTTCTTCAGCATGCAGGAAGTTCTGTACATCTTCCGATGAAATACTACGTCCTGATTTTGAAATCGCGATCAAGCTGCTGCTTGTTGTAAAATGATCTTCGTATTTCGTGGTATCACTAATATCATCAGACTTATCATAATTAATGAATACTGGAAATGTTCTTGTTTTCTTATCAAACTTGTAACCGCCAATATTTAACGGCACTTCATTGGTTTCCCAACTCAACAACCTGCACACATCTTCATACGTATATTTCTGATATAAAACAAAATCCGTATTCTGATAAGTGTCCTTATAATCACGATGATAACGACTGATTCCAAATTGAACAAGTTCCTGGAGAAGCTGATAGAAATCATCATCTGCCAACATTTTCATGAATTTCGGTGTTACTCGAAATTCTGATTCCCTATTTGTTGCACTTGTAGTACATGGTTCAATAAATACACAATTCTCGTATGTTTTTTTACTTGATCCTGCCGGGAATACATTTGTCATAACATTTACAATGCTATCCATCTGATTTTCATCTAAAGTCTTTCCATACTGATCCGCAAGGGTGCTCTTTAATTCTTTGAAAAGGCTATACTTCCCAAGTGTGTGTGCATAAACAAGAATACGATTCAAAAGTTCCAATTCATGAATTCTTTTGCCATTTGCAAGTTTCTTGGATACAAATTCGATGATCAGTGCCTGTTCATCTGAAATACGCACTTTATACTCTTTTTCATATTTCACCAGGAACCGATAGTACGAACCCAGCCCCTTATTTTCAAAAATCTGCAAAACATCCATTTCGCCATACAAATCGAAATCAGCCAGCTTCGGTATTCTTCCAAGTTTATTTTTCAGATTTGTATAATTTTCTTTGATCAGTTTTATATCACTGAAGTTTGCATTATCTATAGAAGCAAAAATACGCTTCTTGCTTACTTCGTCAAAGTGAACGGTACTCTCTCCAGGAATAACACGGCCGCCTTCCATCAGATATCGGCGAACGTTATCCTTGTTGTAACTGCGATCGCCGGACAGGGCAATTGGAATCATGAAATTATTCTTATAATTTCCAATGAAATCAAGAATAACCACATATTCTTTTTCATCTGCTTTTCGAAGCCCACGCCCTAACTGCTGGATAAATACGATCGGCGATTGTGTCGGTCTAAGCATGATCACCTGATTTATCTCTACTATATCGGTTCCTTCCGAGAAAATATCTACTGTAATGATATAATCAAGGTACTCTTCTCCTGGATAGATCACTGCACCATACTCATTCTCATATGCATCTTTTGTTTCGACTTCTCGCGTGAGAAGTTCAATCGCATTTGCTCTTGCATCCTCAGAATCGCTACCTGCAAGTGCCACTGTCTTCAAACCACACTGGTTAAATTTTCTTGAAAGTTCTTTCGCTTCATCAATTCTGCTGCAGAAAATGAGTCCCTTCACTCTACTTCCACTATGTCCATAGTAATTCGCATGCTGCATGACATATCTCACACGGTCATCACTGGTCAGAAACCGGAAGTTTTCCAGCTTCTCTTCCTGTGTGCTCCCCTCATCAGAAATGATTGCAAGATCCGTAATTCCGAAATAATGAAATGGGCACAGAAGATTTTCTTCCATGGCCTGCTGTAATCGTATTTCATACGCAATGTTATGATTAAACACCTCATAAACATTGCGTCCTTCAATATTGTCATCACGTTTATCCGGTGTTGCTGTCATTCCAAGCGTAAACTGCGGTGTAAAATAGTCCAAGAGCCTCTTGTAACTTCCCGCAATGATATGATGGGTTTCGTCGTAGATTACCGCATCAAAATAGTCTCTTGAGAAACGTTCCAGATTTTCTTTTTTACACAGAGTCTGAATCGTAGCAAACACAAAATCAGCCTGATAATCCGTATCTTTTCCACCAACACCGGACACCAATCCACTTTTGATGGTATTTCCAAATACATTTTCAAAAGACTTTTTTGCCTGTTTTGCAATCTGATTTCTGTGAACAACAAATAATACTCTCTTATATCCAAGTTCACGCATAGCAAATGCGGATGCATAAGTCTTTCCGGTTCCTGTTGCAGAGATCAGTAAAGCTTTCTTTTCGCCTGACTCTATGATCTTTTTCAAATTAGCAATAAAACCAACCTGCATACTGTTTGGCTGAAGTCTGTATCGCTCCAATGACGGAATCTGTTCCCGCTTTGCCATTTCTCTCTGATGCTTAATGATCTGATATCTTTCTTTGTACAACTCAAAGAACTGATCATAGGCCAGAGAATATTCTGAGGACCAGAGCTGTTCGAATTCTTTTAAAATCTCTTGTGCATACTCTCCCTGCTTTGTGGATACAATCTTCGTATTCCACTCACGATTACGTGTCAGGGCTGCGCTTGTCATATTAGAACTGCCGATAATGATCCGATAGATTTCTTCTTGTTTAAAAATATAACCCTTCGTGTGGAACCCATGATCTGATGCCTCCACATCATACATTTTCAAAGTGATATTCTGCAGACGATTTAACTTTTCCAGTGCTTCCGGCTCACTGAAATTCAGATAATTGGTAGTAAGAATCTCACCTGGAATTCCTCTGTTCTCCAATTCTTTCAGTGTTTGAAGTAATGGTGTGATTCCTCCCATAGTAATGAATGCCACACTAATCTGGAATTTATCGCATGCCAATAATTCATCTTCAATCGATGCAATGACTTTCTTTCCTTCTTCTGGATTATTGGATACAAATGCTGGTTTATATCTATAATTCGCAGCGACATTACCATCTATAAAAGCTGTTTCAAATCCTTTTCGTAATTCACCTATCATTTCGTTCAAACGACTCCTGCATCAAGACTTTCCTACTTCATATTTTAGCTGTAAACGGCAAATATGAAAAGATAAATCCGTAAATTCCAATATTAAAAACAACTAGCTGAAAAAAAAGTGTAACTGAAATGCATTTTCACATAAGTAATCTCTATTTATGTTAAAAAAAGAACCCGATTCAGCTGTCGCGATCCTCGCTGCATTCACCCGGTCAACCAGATAATTCCATGAATTGATACTGGAATAACCATTGCTGTGTCTGGTATTTCTTACACGGTATCCTTGGTGGATATGCGGCAGGATATTTTTTCCCTGGCGTTCATAAGACCGATGATCAATATCACCATCCAGACCCAGTTCTTTATTTTTCTCATTGATGATTTCACAGCAGTTCTTTCTCCATTCCTCCAGCTTCTCTTTTGAATTCCAGCCGGTGGAATCCACCAATACCCGTTTCCACTGTTTCCGGTTCTGCTTATCTACTTTCTGCTGTCCTGTTTTGGGATTAAGAACCGGAATCCTTTCCCCGTTCTCATCTAAGGCATAGTCTTTTTTCTCTTTTGTTCCCCAACTTCCATCCGGCTTAAACGGCCTCATCGTTGTAAGGAAATCAAAGTGGTGATTATCCTTTTTCCAATGGATACCGCCATCAAAGCACATGCCCTGATCTGTAAAATAAGTCCCGATTCTCCGGAAAAAATCTATCGCCTCTTCCTCAGATAACTCATTCGGAATTGCCAGGGAAAATCTTCTTGCCAGCTGAGCATTTGCGTTTTTCTCGATGCGCTCCACGGAATTCCACAGCTTTTCCCTGTCCAGATATTCCGCCGGTGCATGCTCCGGAAGAAGCGTTCGGGAATAAATCACATCCCTCTTAGTTAAGGATTCCATCTATATAATTCTGAACATCAACAACTGTCATCCCATGCGCATTCATAAGATATCGAATTCTTGCCCCTGTTTTATCTTTATCAATTAACGGATACTGTTTTTGCATGGCTTCCCCCATTGTTATTGCAAATCACTCAATCTCCATTCCATATTCAATTCTTTTCCTTATTAGCTGCTCTTAATACGTTTTATTAGTTCGGAGAGCACTTTTTCATCTTCAATTTTACTGATACCAAAACACTTCTTACCTGCATCCTTTATGGAAGCTCCTATATGATACCCAATAGTCCTATCCAGAATCAGAAACCTATCATGAAATTCAGTTGTATGTTCAACTAAAAGTTCCGGATACTTTGCATTAAATGTCTCTATGTCTTTCTTTGTGATTTTTGCACTTGGAAATGTATATATGGTCACCTTTACACCCGCCTTTTTCTTAGCCATGATATTTAATGTATCTACATCGACATAGCCATCTATTAGGATTATCTCTTTTTCAGCCTGATGAATAATGTTAGTGAGCAAATTAAACGCATCAAATATCTGCCCACTGAAAAATATTTTTTGCAAAGATTCCTCGTGATCCGCTATATATCTGAATATTTGATCAAATTTTTTATCTGACTGTTTTTGATATTCCAATTGTTCTAATTCCACGGTTTTTATACGTTCAAACAATGACGCATTATTTGCAATAAAATGGCGCATTTCCCTGAATGCTCTCATAATATATATGCTCTGTTTTTCAGCAAGTTCTCCACGTAAAACAGTTGCTAGCATATATATGCCTTGTTCCGTAAAAGCATAAGGAAGTTTTCTTCGACCACCGGATTGTCCTTCAAATAGTGTACTATTTCGTGAAGTCGCAAATTGCGACTTCACGAAATCCATTTCTTCCATTGTTAATTGAAACATAAAGTCCTCAGGAAATCTCTTTATATTTCGTCTTACCTGTTCATTTAGTCTTTTAACTTCATACCCATATAGCTCTGCCAAATCACTATCCAACATCACTTGCTGTCCTCGAATCGTATATACAAGATTCTGAACAGTCTTAGTATCTACCACCAATACTTCCTCATTTTGTTCATTCATACAATCATCTTCCCCCATAGATCTTTCTTATTCCTATTTTTGTTAAAAGTCGCAATTTGCGACTTTTAACGTTCCGGTAATTTCTTCACTAATGTCCATCCATGTGTCACTATAGTGCTCTGAATCAGGATTATTTTTTATTCGGTTCTTGTCATCCAGCGTCATGAACACTCATAAGATATCGAATTCTTGCCACTGTTTTGTTTTTATCAATTACTGGATACTGCTTTTGCATGGCTTCCTCCATTGGTACTGCAAATCTCTCAATCTCCATCCCATATACAATCTGGTCTCATCTGTGCCAAACATTTTAACTGATATAACGGTCTTATGGCATTTACTGCTGTTGGTTCCCAATAATTGTTACAATCCCCTTCATAACGGTCAACTTCTATTTCCTTATATGTAATTTCAATCTGTTTCTCCACTATTGCCGAATAGAAATCTGTGATTATATTTCCCTGTTCATCATAACCAACCTTTTTCATACGCTTTGTATGTATCCATTCCCCATCAATGAAGTATTTTTTCTCCAAAAAGGCAATCATGTTCTCAAGTACAGGAATGCTTTCCAAACCGTTTAATCCATATATGCAACGAATACCTTTTTCATCAACTTCACGATAGTATGGACCATAATTGTATGTAATATTCAAATGAGCTTCTGTATTGATTGCTGGTGTAAATGTTCCCGTTTCCGGATGATAATCAGCTTTATAGGTTCCACCAATCATGAGATGTCCTGCTACTTCTGCTGTCTCATGTGTAACCGGATCTTGTAAATAAATGTCGTAACTCATCTCTTAACTCCTTCCACCTCATCTCGCTCCAATTTGCGGATCATTGTTATCACTACTACATATGTCATGATCCCAATAAAAAATCCTCTCCTAAAACGATCCGTATAGAATCATTTTAAAAGAGGACAAATTAATTGTCATTGTAGCTGTAGTACAATAGCCATGTCAGCCAGCTTTCATTTCCATATATCTATCATAATAAGTAATAATCCTTCGATACATATCGTTCTGGGACTTATTCCCAAATCTCCTGTTACCAACCAGTAATTCATCTACAGACATGTGAAACAGTTCACTTAGTGCATACAGGTTATCAATCGTCGGCAGATTCCTGCCATCAAACCAGTGATAAATGCTCTGTGGAGTACTGAGTTCCAGATAATTCTGAAGATCTTTCACCGTAAATCCTTTAAGCCGCATGATACTTTTTATATTCTGACCGGTTCTTACCATATCAATGACAGGATATTTTCTCTTCATAGCCATAGTTCCTTTCTAAACCCGAGCATTATACTACTGCTTCTATTAATGTATGTTCTTTGAAATGGTATTCCTTTACTCCTATAGTCTTATTTTTATTAAAGTTAAAGCTGAGCATATACCCTCTTTCGAGATGATAATCGTTCAGATAACCCAACAGCTGTTCCTCACCACGAGTATTGTACTCATCTCCATGCCATATCTTCATTTCAATGATGTACTGTTTTCCAAGATAATCGATAATCAGATCAGTACGTCCCATACTTCGTGTCCGGGCCTCAATATAATAGTTACCAGTACCATTAATCAGTGGTCGGATATATAACAGAAACAGTTTTCTTCCATTCTCCTCCACAAATGCATCCGTACTGTTGCCAAAGCTTTCTGAGAAATGCTCTACGAATTTCTTTAATATCTTTTCCATATCCAGTCCGTTCTCTGTGACAAACTGTCCCTTTAATTGCTGACCGGCATCATACGTCTTGCTGTCAATCGCATCCTGCGCAATAAAGAGATTATAAAACCAGATCTCAAAAATGCGGTTTGCTATCGCCACCTGGCCGTCAACATCTTTCAGAAAACCAAACATGGCACCAATCGATACCAGCTCTGTTCCTGTATTGTAAGGTATTCCTTTACCACAGAATAGAATATCCCTTAACATAGTGCCAAGAGTCGGATAGTCTTTTACTTTCTTTGCCATATCCTCAAACAGGGAATTTGACTCGCGAACCAGCTTCCGGACTGCATCCAGTATTCCTTCATGAGACCAGATATCACAAGCTCCTGCTCTATACATTTCATCCAGCAGCTGACATATTCTGGATACAAGATATGGATACCCGGAAGTATAGTCATAGATTTCACTGGCTATCATATTTGTATCAATAACAGAGTCATGCTCCGCTGCATATCCTGCAAGCATGGCATTGATCTGTTCTACTGAAAAGCTCATATCAATATCAAAGTCTGCAGCAATGTTCCACGGACTATTATCTCTATGTTCCTCCTCCGGGCGCATCTTACGTTTCAGGTTACGAATATCACATACACCTGCAAGGATCACCGACTGAAAAGTTGTAAATCTGTTTCTGTTAATATAATAACCTCTTAACTGTGCAAGGAAATCCAGAAAGACCTGGTTATTTGTTGCACTATCCACCTCATCAATCATCAACACGATCTTCTTTGGAACCAAAGAACATAG
Organism: Marvinbryantia sp.; assembly: GCA_045598185.1. Classification (GTDB taxonomy): domain Bacteria; phylum Bacillota; class Clostridia; order Lachnospirales; family Lachnospiraceae; genus Marvinbryantia. The sequence goes on along the minus strand of JAZLLO010000112.1, from coordinate 3,268 downwards.
ATTGCTGATTGCCTGGAACAGCTCCACCAGTTCAAAGCTTTCTCCTGCCTCTTTCCTCTGAGCTGTAAATTCTTCAAGCGCTTCCAGGTACGCTTGTTCCTTACCACATTCAGTAATCCGGAATGAGTTTTCAAAAGCTCTGGCAAATGCTATAGAGAAACTATTCTCATTCTTGAATTTGGCATCACTCATCTGCATCTGAAAATCCATACTGATAACAAGATAATCTGCGCTCAGATAATCTGCCAGTGCATGTAAAGTCGTTGTCTTTCCAAACTGTCTGGCACGATTGATCGTAAAATACTTTCCTTCATCAACAAGTTTCCTTACTTCCTGAAGACGTTGTGTGAGATCAACCATATAGTGTTCTGCAGGATCGCAAATCCCTGTTGTATTAAATACTCTTTTTAATGAATTCGGCTTCTTCTTTCTTTCTATAAAAGACTCTGGAATCATCCAACGGCTGCCGTTCTTCCTGGCTCCAGTAATTGCTTCTTCGACACATAATTTTGTTATATATCTTTTTGTCACACCAAGTAATTCAGCTGCTTCCTTAGTTGAATAATACTTCATATGTCTTGCCCCCAATTCCTTCATAGTATTCATATTATACCATATGGTTCCTGTTTTTCAAACATCCAGTTCTTGTTTTATCGTAAACAGTTCCTATTTTCTATACAAATTCTTCTCTTTTTCAAAAAATGTACTCACATCTCTTGCGTACACCATCTTCTCTTGCTATGATTATCTTGGATGGCTACAACAAATCAATATAATACATGAACAAAAAACAGATTTTACATGATCATCCATTTACAATCTACCAGCAGTCCGATGGACGCTGGCGTACTTATGTGAAACAGGAAGATAGCAAGAGAAAGATTCTGGTTAAAAAGGACCGAGCTGATCTGGAAGACGCACTGGTGACTTTTTATGCAAAGGCAGAGGAAGAAACACATCCTAGTGTACCTTCATCATCATCCAAACTATCTTCATAATAATCATAAAGAAATGTATGATCTTCTGCGTGAAATGATACATTACAGAAACGGTATTGATCCGGAGACAGGAACTGATCAGAAAATGATAGCCGGATACGAAGAAAAATACCGTCAGATACTGCAAAAGGCAAAGGAAGAATACGAATACATTCCAGCATCCCAATACTACAGAGATGGATACAATCTATACGTAAGAATGGAAAAACATCCGGAAAACCATCTTTTGTTTTTGCATGATCTGAGAGTTCCTGCGAATAACAACCTTGCAGAGCGAACCCTAAGAAACTATAAGAGAAAACAAAAGCAGGCAGTGACCTTTAGGAGTCGTGAAAACCACGATTATCTCTGCAGAGGCATGAGCATGCTGGTTATGATGCGAAAAAATGAAACCAATCTCTTTGAGAGAGTATCCAGGATCCTGAATTAAGAAAGGACCGATGGTTTAAACTATGTACAGTTTAAACCATCGGTCTTCTCACTTCAAGTCAGCACGTGAACAGTAACATGGTTATATCAGATATCAGATATTTCATCCAAAAAATATTGTATATCCAGAAATAATGTGCTAATATATCGGTAAGAAACGATACCGTTCCTTATACATCTGTCGATACGGTTAGTTGGAATTGATGTATAGCGTTGAAGATTTAATATATCCGTGTGTGTTAAATTGGAGCTCATCTGATGGTTATCTATTAGCCATGACTCGGATAGGGATATCCCGAAAAAAAAATATGATCAATATAAACCTTGCTTCCATAAGCAAGGTTTTTTTGATACTGAGGAGTTTTACATGGATGTTTTACAGCAAGCTGCAACCAATTACATTAAATTAACTAACACAGAATATCTGTATACCCTTGGAACAAAGAATAGATCTTCTGTCATTCTCGAATTCATTGGTTGCAATCTTGAAGAATTTACACATATTTATGGCTTAGATCATCTTACAGATATTCCTGAATTTAATAATATTATCGGGAATACAGCAGCCAAAAGAAGAGTATTTAAAAATATATTAAATGGAGATATCTCTATGGCGTATCTTGAATCCAATAGTAAAGAAATTAAAGCGCCTATTCAAAACACATATAATCCGGAAACCAATTCGGAATATACTATATATGACAGAATCATTGCTATCCAAGATCTTGAAAGCATTCTTGACAATGTATCGAAAGCCTCTTTATACAATTGGGATTCACGTAAAAGTACGTCCATTGCACCTGGCGGCAAGAAAAGAAGCACTGATATTGGTGGAGATTTTTTATTGGTTATCCCTGGTAAGAATCCCCAAACGAACTATTATATGTTTGCTCATAAAGAAAGAAACATTAATCCTAAAGAACCAATACGATTAAAAATTCATTCTGCAATTCTGGATGGCGTAGACTTAACAAGTGGGCAAGGAAAACCATATCCTATCTTACATGTAAGGAAGTATACTGACAGGAGAGTAAATTATACCGATATCTACGTAAAATCAGGATATACAATTAATGAAGAATGGCTTGATTTTACTAATAAAAAGAAAAAAGCAAAGCAAGCACAAAAATGATTCAAACATAATAATGGCTGTCATACGATACAATGTATGACAGCCAGGGTTTGTCAAGATCAAATCTTCTGGCCAACTGTGCATTCGCCTGCTTTTCAATCTGCTCCACAGAATTTCATAAAATCTCCCGATCTTGAAATTCTTCTGGTGCTTTTTCCGGAAGAAACGTTGCCGAATATATCACATCACTTTTTCGAGAGAAATCATGTATGATTCCTGTTCTCTCATTTTTCATTTTACTTGCCGTACAGTAGCTTGCAGATGCAACTGCTGATGCACCTTTGCCCTTTGATATTATTTTTCCATTCATGTGAAAAAAATCCATGGCAAATATTCCTTTCGATTTTTATAATATCACCACCAGAGGTGGTGCTCGCTCTCCGCGTAGGAGTGTGCTCCAGCAACATTCGCTGGTGCCGTCCGCATAGGAGTTTTGCTCTACAGCAAGTCTGCTATGAAATTACGGCATCACATATCAATATATATCGCAGAAATGACTATCTGCTGATTATAGAACATTAAGCTTTAACTAATATAGATAAAATAAAAAAGACACCGTAACCCCAATGGTTCTTTCTGAATTTTGGGTATATTAGTATTAAAGTATAGCCACCAGATTGGTTCTGGTGGCTATGTTTATATCAGATCCATTAGATTAAAATCATCTGTTTTGATTAAGAAGGCAAGCTTACATTTTTTTGTAAGGTTG
>JAZLLO010000111.1:0-74635 GCA_045598185.1 Marvinbryantia sp. | reverse complement strand
ATAAAGAGCAATAAATCTTATGAAGATATCATTCTGATGATTACCGGATCAGAGAGTGAGGAAAACTAAGAAAAACGCCTCTTTTGTGCATCTTACACAAAACGGCGTTTTTAAGGTGCAAAATTCGCGGAAGCTAACATTGGAATCAGGAGTAAGGAAAAGAACTGAATGCCTTATATCTGCCTGCTATCAAGATATGTTTCATCCAGATACTCGGCAAATGCCGTCTTTGCAGCATTCATATCCAGTCCTACGATTTCATATACAAACTCACCAAGCGGCTTATCGCTGTTTTCAGCCTCATAATCCTGCCGTGACACTTCCCTGTCACAATCAGTCATCAATAATGCCTGTTTTTCAAAATATAGAAGATTATTTTACAAAATATTAAAAAACATTCCATTTTTCGGCCAAATCTGTCGAAGTACGTCGAACTTTTTCTATTATAATATAAATATGAAATAGAAAATGGTTTTACATCATTTTATTTCATACATCCTCTTAAAAAATGGCATTTGCGAAGTTAACCCCAACATAACTACCTCCTTCGCAAATGCCATTTCCTTTTTACCTTTGTCTGATCATTGATTTCCCTACAGATATATATACCTTAGAGATGATAGACCAATTATACGACGATAATGTATACGAAACAAAGTAAAAAATGCCTGGGCATAAAACCCAGGCGTTTTTCTTATCTTAATCAACTCTCATGAACCTTCTATCAGATCATTCCCTCAAAGAGTTTCACGATATCTTCTTTTGGTACATATCCTACAGACTTTGCTACCGGTGCGCCGTCCTTGAAAAGAATCAGCATCGGAATGCTCACTACACGATATCCCATTGCAAGATCCATATTCTGATCTACATTCACCTTACCGATAGTAACCTTACCTTCATACTCTTCTGCAATCTCTTTCAATAGAGGGGACAGCATCTTGCATGGTCCGCACCAGTCTGCCCAGAAATCTACTAAAATGATTCCCTTCTTATCCAGTACTTCTTCTTTAAAGTTCTCAGTTGTCAAAGTAATCTCGCTCATAACTAGTCCTCCTTCGACTTGTAATACAGCATACAGTGGCAGTAACCTTCAAAGTCAGGATCTGCTATCTGCTCTTTAAACTCCGTACACATACACTTGGTATCTTCTGTCCTCTGAAGTCTGCATGGACAATAACCGCCGGTGCGCTTCAGTCCTTCTTTTACAGTCTTTACAACTTCTTCATTCTCATTAAGTCTTATCTTCATAGTCACACCTTCTGCATCACTGCCCAATTGCTATACTGCTTCATATATTCCCCATTATACTTCTGAGCAGAGAGTGGCTTTCCTTTCAGGTAGTCATAGTAATCACAATCAATAATATTCGGTGCAATGGAGTAAGCATTTCTTGTATGGATGTAAGCCTCTGGAATACCACAGTTCTCAAAAACCTGCTTCAGTTCCATAGATAATACACGAAGAGTATTCTTATGCTTGTCCTCTGTTCCATCCCTATCAAAGATAGCTGTACAGATTTCTTCCGCCGAAACAGAAGCGCCCTTTCGATCTATCAGAAAAGCCAAAAGTTCCTTCGTCTTCTGTCTTCGGAAGTTGACAGCCTTTTCCTCAAAGAATACCTCAAAATTACCAAAACACTGAACGCGAAAGCTCGGTCCTTTTTCTTCTTCCTTTCCATGGCGGAGATTATTCAATTCCATGACGACATCATCTACGTCCACCGGCTTTAACAGATAACCGCTTGCATGCATACGATATGCCTGAAGTGCATATTCTTCATAGGCCGTGATATAGATCAGGTTCACTTTTGGATTAATTGCCTGAAAGTCCTTACCAAGTTCAATGCCTGTTTTTCCCGGCATATTGATATCCAGAAAGGCGATATCCGGCTTGGAATCCTCTGCAAGAATCAGTGCCTGCTTCCAGCTTTGCGTAGCTACCAGGTTATCAACCTCGACATGAACCATATTCAATGCTTTCAGAATACTTCTTTTTGTATCTTCCAGCACAATCTTTTCATCGTCTACAATAAAAACGTTCATTCATTTCTCCTTTATTCTCTATCAGGAATACGAACTAATGCTGTAGTTCCTTCCCCAATACTGCTTGTTATCTCCAGCGTTCCATTACACATCGATAACAGGCGCTTTCGAACAGCCGCCAAACCATAATGCTTCTGTTCATCAATCGGAACAGATGTATCAAACCCACAGCCATTATCACATACGGCGATGATAGTCTCATTATTCTCTTTATAAGTATGAAGGAATACTTCACCGCCTTTATCTCTTGCTTCTATTCCATGTATAACCGCATTCTCCACAAGAATCTGTAATGTCATTGCCGGTATAAAACAATCTATTGCCTCAATGTTCTCTTTGAAAATGAGACGATCACTAAATCGCTTTTTCTGCAGAAATACATAGGAACGGACTATTCCCAGTTCCTCCTGCAGCATAATACAATTCTTAGCTCCAAGGAAGTTCATAGATCCTCTCAGAAATTTCGCGAATTTTGCAAGAGATTCCGCCGCAGCTTCTGCATCTGTAAAACACAGGCTACGGATCATCGTAATCGTATTATAGATAAAATGAGGCTTGATCTGCGCTGTCAGAAGACGCATGGTAGCCTGTGCAAGTTCCTCTTGCGTATCATTCAGTTCAAGTTCTTGTATCTGAAGCTGTTTCTGTTGTTTTGCAAGACATTCCTTTTGTTCTTCGAGTATGTTCGCCTGAATCTGCAGATGTTCCGCCTGATTACTCAGATGAGCCATATAAAACAACAATAATGCCAGAGTAAAGGCCATACTGACCAGTGACATTCCATAGAAGAACGCCTGATATAGTCCAAGAACCATAATAATGCCAAAAGCAATCAGATGAAACTTAACAATCCCTGCTATCTTTGTCTTTATATAACTATAAATACCAATTATGATGGAAAACAGCAGGAAAAGCTGTAATCCACTCATAACTCCAAACGCTGATGTTCTCTGATATTTATTCGCATCTGTGAAGGTATAAAACCATCCGGTGAATACATTCGCTGTCGACAATATCATGATACAGCTGCTTATCGTCACAGTTAATCTGGTAAATATCTGTTTCCTCTCCATTCCAAGCCAATCTATTACACATCTGAAATAATAGCCAAAACATATCCCCAGCACTGCTATCATCATAAAATAAATGTAATTCGCAATCCTGGTCATGAAATATCCAAGCCGTGTCATATTACCTGAATAGTATAATGCCAGAATATCAGAAATCTGCAGCACAGCATTCACAACCATAAGATATTGCAGGGCACGAGGAACTTTATCATGTTCCTTGTCATAATACGTAATAGATATTGCAAAACAAAGGAATAAACTAATAACAATTCCCCAGAAGCCCGTTACGATCTGCAATGTTTTCATAGATTATAATTCCTTCTCGCACATCTCAAGAACAGCCGCAATGGTAGCATCCATATCATAATACTTATACTCACCAAGACGTCCACCGAATATTACTTTCTTTTCCTGATCAGCAAGTTCTCTGTACTTCGCATACAAAGCCCCATTCTTCTCATCATTCACCGGATAATACGGTTCATCTCCCGGCTTCCATTCTGAGGAATACTCTCTGCTTATAATAGTCTTCGGCAGATCATTGCCATCCTCATCTTTTCCAAATTCAAACCACTTATGTTCTATGATACGTGTCCAAGGTGTCTCTCGATCTGTATAATTCACTGCCGCATTCCCCTGGAAATTCGGTACATCAAGTACCTCATTCTCAAATCTTACAGAACGATACTCCAGATTCCCCAGCTTATATCCAAAATAAGCATCAATTGCCCCTGTATAGACAATCTTCTCTGCAATCTGATCATATTCTTCCTTCTTTTCGAGATAATCTTCATTCAGTCTTACTTCAATTCCTTCCAGAAGATTCTCCACCATCTTCGTATATCCACCAACCGGGATTCCCTGATACAACGCATTAAAATAATTATTATCAAAAGTCAGTCTTACCGGCAGACGCTTGATAATAAATGCCGGAAGATCCTTGCAATCTCTTCCCCACTGCTTTTCCGTATATCCCTTTACAAGTTTCTCATAGATATCTCTTCCAACCAGGGATATTGCCTGTTCTTCCAGATTCTTCGGCTCACCTTTGATCTCGCTTTTCTGTTCTTCAATCTTCGCAGCCGCTTCCTCCGGTGTTACAACACCCCACATCTTATTGAAAGTATACATGTTAAAAGGCATAGAATAAAGCTCACCCTTATAATTCGCTACCGGTGAATTCGTAAAACGATTAAACGTCGCAAACTGTGTGATATAATTCCACACTTTTGTATTATTCGTATGGAAGATATGCGCTCCATACTTATGGAAGTTTATCCCCTCTACCTTCTCTGTATAAACGTTTCCTGCAATGTTAGGTCTTTTATCAATTACAAGTACTGATTTACCTGCCGCCTTTGCTTCATGTGCAAATACTGCACCATATAAACCAGAACCAACCACTAAATAATCGTACATCTTATCTCCAACTATCCTATCATCAAGCAATACCACGTCCCTATGACCAGCGGTAAATGCCTTTTTTATTGATGGCATTAAAATTCTCTATTACATATGCTTTATCTTCCATATAAGTTACACCAAACCATTGATCCGTTGTCTCAAGAACCTTAACCGAATATTCTCCCTTTCTTAACAGAGATCCAATCAAGGTAGGCAGAAGATATTCTGATTTTAAAGGATTCTCTACTACATCTGTCTCAAAAAATGTCTTGAAATTGTCCTCCAGAACCTTCATAAATGCAGGTGCCTGATCTTCTTTTGCCGGAAATCCCCACATATTCATAGATACATATGTATTCGGATCGAGCTTTACTCCATCAGCCATCGGACCATCTGGTGTCTTGATGATATTCCTCGTTTCACATACATCTACTACATGAGTATGTCCTTTGACAACTGTACATACTCCACGAGTTACACCACCATTCTCTGAAAGAGTATTCTTTAAGATAAATCCAGCCATAGCAATAGCAGTATCTGCATGCTCCAGAATAAGCCAGTCATGCAGCTGTGCAAATGCCTGTTTTCCATAATAGTCATCTGCATTAATAACCGCAAACGGAGAATGGATTACATCCTTTGCCGCAAGAACAGCCTGTCCGGTTCCCCAAGGCTTTGTTCTGCCTTCTGGCATTGTTCCAGGAATATCCTCAAGCGACTGGAATGCATAGCTTACCTCGACTCCTCTTTCGTTACAATATTCCTCAATACGATTACCTATGATCGTTCTGAAATCATCCTCTATATCCTTTCGGATCACAAAAATAATCTGATTAAAACCTACCTCTATTGCATCATAAATAGAATAATCCATGATGATATGCTGAAAAGCATCCACTGGCGTTAACTGCTTAATGCCACCGCCAAATCTTGAGCCAATACCTGCTGCCATTATCAGAAGTGCTGTTTTTTTCACTCTTCTTCACCCCCAAGTTTTCTATCTTTTTATTTTATCATATTTTTTTCATATAATAAATAAAGAGACCGAAATATTTCGGTCTCTTTTTCTCTTTTTTGTTATTTTATCGTCTTTTTGTTATCTTACGGTTATCTTTCTGTTCATTACAACCTTAGAATCTCCACCAACATTCTTAGCAGAAATCTTCAGTGTGTAAGTACCTGCCGGAAGTGTCTCAAATTCAATCGCTGCATCAAGAACACCATTGTCGATGATATATACTCTTGAGTTCGGATTCGTTGACTTCTGAACCAGTAGTCTTCCGTCTAACGCAGATAAAGAAACTGTTACTTGCTTCAGATTGGTCTTTGATGTAACAATACCTCCAAGATTATAAGTTCTGCCTCTAAGTATAATCAGATCCTTATCCGGCTCAGGGAATACGATCTGAATATTATCAGTCTGTACCGGTTCCGGTGTCGGTGTTGGCTTCTTCACTGTAACAGTTCTCTTAAGAAGGGTCTTTACTGTACCCTGATTATCCTTGGCAGAAATCTTCAGTGTATAAGTACCGGCAGCCAGCTTTTCAAAATAAAGTGCACTATCAATAGCACTGCCAGCCAGCTTATATGTCTTCGTATCAGGGTTCACTTTCTTTGTATAAATGATCTCTCCTGCACTGTTGGTAATCGTACCCTTTACAGCAGTAAGCCTGTTAGCTGATGTGATAGTACCACCAAGGCTTAACGAACTTCCCTGTTTGATTGTAACATTAGAGGCCGGGACACCATTCTGAAGGGTAATAGACGAACCTGCCACTACCTGGAACTTCTTATTCACTGCACGATACTTTGTATTACTCTGGTCATATACACATATTCTGTAGTAATAAGTACCTACATTCAGCTTGTCAAACAACAGATAGTTGTTCGCTTTCTTAAGATTATAGCTTGTACCATTCACCTTCACTGAATATCTCTGAAGACAACTTTTCCCTGTTGAATCATAAATAGTACATACAACGTTCTTCATGACAAAATTAGAACTGATGATTCCAGTCACATCGAACGTAGTACCTGCTTTATGCTTTTCTGGTGCTTTAAACCCTGTTAAAGTAACTGTTGGCTTTACAGTCGAATCACCCACTGTAAATAATCTGTTTACAACATTGACTTTATAGCCTTCTGCATCAAAAACACTGACTCTGTAATAATACTGACCTTTTTTCAGTTTGTTAAATTCCATCACCATATCCGCATCCGTAATATTGAATACCTTACTGTTCGGATATGCGGTGTATCTCTGGAGGCAATTCACCCCATCACCATCGTAAATCGTTACAACAGCTTTTGCAATTCTTACACTTGCTGTTACCGAGCCCTTAATGCTGAACGTCTGGCCAACTTTCAGGTTCACTGGATAGTTAACACCTGTTCGTGTGGCAGTAAATGATGCTTCACCGGATACTGACAACATAGCTGCAAAAATAACCATAAGCGCCAGCAGTATCCACTTTTTGAATCCCCTGATTGTTCTCATATTCTCTCCCTTACCTTAAATTTATAGTATCCCCTTTTAAAAAGGTAACATAATATTCACTTCTTGGCAAGCATTTTACGAAAAATTAAATTAATTTTAGTAATTCTTTTTGTGCAATTTTATTACCTGCAATAATGCCTGATTTTTTTGTGAAATCAGGATACTTCCCGTCATTATCTGTAACTGTTCCGCCCGCTTCCGTTACGATCAGCATACCTGCTGCAAAGTCCCATGCAGATAACAGCAGTTCAAAATATGCACCATTTCGTCCACATGCCACATAGCAAAGATCAAGTGCTGCTGAACCACTTCTCCTGATATCCATAGCATAGTCCATACTTTTTTCCGCAATCGCAAAGGATCTCTTTTTCAGATCTGCATAATATGGGCAGGTTCCAAATGCAACAAGGGAGTGCTTCAGAGGCTCTTCGCCTGCATAGATCCTCTTCCCATTCAGATATGCACCTTTTCCAAGTTCTGCCTCAAAAAACTCTTCATTATATGGATTGTAAACCATACCCCATAAGAGTTCTCCATTCTTTGCCAGTGCCACAGAAATTGCACTCATACGATATCCCTTAGTGAAATTGGCCGTACCATCAATTGGGTCAATCACAAAAAAGTATTCTCCGCTGGCATCGTCGACATCATCTTCTTCACAGATAAATGTTGCACCTGGATATGCTTTTACAAGTTCCTGCATCAGATATTCCTGTGTTTTTTTATCATACTGTGTTACCAGATTCTTATAATCTGTTTTTTCTGTTTCCTGAACATTCACAGCCTCTTTCAGGCGTTCTCCTGCAAAGCGAATCGCCTGCTTACAAAATTCTTTCTGCTCCATTGCATTCATATAGCCTCTCCTTACTTTTCTGCTATTACATACCATGTTGTACTATGCATTTTTTCTCCTTCCAGAAGCTGATTCGTTCTGGTTACCTTTGCAAATCCTGCATCGATCAGCAGCTGACAGATTGCATCCGGATCATGCACGATCTCATTGATTTCTTCTTTAACCTGAAGGACTCCATCTTCAAAGACTGATACCGATAAGGTTACCGTCTTATCCTGATTCTTTTTTATCTGAAGCTGTGCTCTTACATGCTCGTCATAGTCAAAATCGATCGGTTCTCCATCTCCTGTTTCCTTTTCATTCAGGATATCAAAGATAAAATAACCGCCTCTATTCAGATAACCATATACATTCTCACATACTGTCTTAACATCTTCCATGTCCAGAATGTGGTTAAGTGCATCTCCTGTACAGGTGACAAGATCAAACTTTTCTTCATTGGCAGGCTGATATGTGATCATATTCGCAACTTCAAACTGACAGCTGTCATGTTCTTCTTTTGCGATTGTAATCATACCTTCAGACAGATCAATTCCGGTTGCCTGTATGCCTGTTTTCTGAAGGATATCACACAGTACGCCGGTTCCACATCCAATATCAAGCATACTCTTTGGATGTACATCCTTTCTCTGAAGCCAGATCAACAATTGCTCTGCAAAACTCTCCGGAAAATAATTCCAGCCAAATTCATTATATATCTTGCAAAAATATTCACTATACATATATCTCCTAAAAATGCCGTAATTACCTGATCGGTAACTACGGCACATTAATTCACTTTTTATCAGAAAATTGTATCGTCGATGTAAATGCCTTTTTCCCTGCGATATTCACGCAGTGACTTTCCGTTAGCGCCTCCCGCAAAATCAGGATTCTCATTCTGAAGTCTGTCATCTTCCCATCCGCATAATTCACATATGCTCCTCGGTTCCTCAAGAATTCCCTCCAGACAGCAGGCACATCTCTTTGGATATTTCACTTTTGTCAGACAATAATTTTCTTCCTCATCTTTTTCAATGTTTGTATTGTAAAACTCTTCCATCGCTCTCATAAGATACCAGGTATCCTTTACTCCTGTTGTTTCATATGGAGAATGCATAGCCAGCTGCGGTGCTCCGATATCCACTGTATTCAGTGAGATATGAGCGTTGGATATATTCCCAAGTGTAGAACCACCAGCCACATCTGAATGATTGACATAAACCTGTGTAGGAACCTTCGCTCCTGCACAGATCTTTCGGAATACTGCTGCAGAAACCGCATCTGTCGTATACTTCTGATTCGCATTATATTTCAGTACCACACCACCATTCATAAATGCATGATTGGTCGGATCTGCTTTTCCCATATAATTAGGATGAACTGCGTGTCCATTATCTGCCGAAAGCATAAATCCACCAGCGATCATCGTGTAATACTGCTCTTTGTCAAATCCAAGGGAGCCTGTAATTCTGTCCAGGACATCACTCAGGAAAGAAGAATCTGCACCCTGCTTTGTGCCACTTCCAACCTCTTCATTATCGAAGATGCAGCAAAGAGTAATACTGTTCGGATTCCCACCCTGAAGGAATGCCTTTACCGAAGAAAATGCACACTGGAGATCATCCAGTTTAGGGCTTGAAAAGAACTCTCTGTTTGCTCCCCAGATAGAAGCTTTCGAACGATTATACAGGAACAGGTCTGTTGCAAGAATCTGCTCTTCTGCTACGCCAAGTTGACTTGCCAGCATCCACTGGAACATACCTTCCGCTTTTTCACTTCCAAAAATCGGAAGCATATCAGACTGAACTCTAAGAGGAACGCCTTCATTCACCTGACGGTTCATATGAATAGCCAGATTCGGAAGCATCACCAGATCACGATCAAAATTCACAAGGCGTGTCTTGATGACTCCATCTTCTTCCACCAGTGCCCTTCCCGCAATAGAAAGAGGACGATCAAACCATGGGCTCATGATAGGGCCGCCATACTTTTCTACATTCAGTTCTACATAATGACCGGCGCGTATCATCTCTTCATTCTCTTTGATCTTGAAGGTCGGAGCATCACTATGAGATGCTATCATCTGGAAGTTTTTGCACTCTCCTTCCGGAATCTTAAACGCAATTATGGAAGAATCTGCGCGAACTACAAAATATCCATTCCCTGGTTCCAGTTTCCAGGAGCGATCTTCCCGAAGCGAAGTAAATCCTGCATCAAGCAGCATCTCTTTCACATTCTTAATCACATGATAGCAGCTTGGAGAAGCAGCGATAAAGTCTGCCAGTTCTCTTGTTATCTTTTCAAATCTGTTCTGCATAATTCCTACTCACCTAAATATGCTTTCTTAATAGAATCATCATTCATCAGAACCTTTGCATCACCCTCAAGAACGATATTTCCTGTCTCCAGTACGTATGCTCTGTCTGCAATGGATAATGCTTTCTTTGCATTCTGTTCTACCAGAAGTACCGTTGTGCCAGACGCACTTACACTCTGGATGATATCAAAGATCTCATTCACAAGAAGAGGAGAAAGACCCATAGACGGCTCATCCATCAGGATGATTCTTGGTTTACTCATAAGCGCACGTCCCATTGCCAGCATCTGCTGTTCACCACCGGATAAAGTACCTGCAAGCTGGTTCTTTCTTTCTTCCAGTCGTGGGAATCTCTTATAAACGATATCCAGTGACTCTTCGATCTCTTCCTTGTTCGTTCTTGTATAAGCTCCCATCTTCAGATTCTGAAGAACTGAGAACTGTGCAAATACACGTCTTCCTTCCGGAACGTGTGCCATACCAAGTCCAACGATCTTATGTGCAGGAATCTTGGTAATATCTGTACCTTCAAAAATAACACTTCCAGCTTTTGGCTTCAGAAGACCGGATACTGTATGAAGTGTTGTTGTCTTACCGGCACCATTCGCGCCGATCAAAGCAATAACCTCACCCTGATTAACCTCGAAGGAAATTCCTTTGATTGCCTGAATCATACCATAATAGACTTCCAGGTCTTTTACTTCAAGCATTGCCATATCACTATCTCCTCCTTACTCACCAAGATAAGCCTTAACAACTTCCGGGTTCTTCAGCACTTCTGAAGTTTCACCTTCACAAAGTACCTGACCGAAGTTCAGAACTGTAAGTTTTTCACAAATACCGGAAACCAGCTTCATATCATGCTCGATCAGAAGGATCGTCATATCAAAGTGATCTCTTACAAAACGGATAGTATTCATAAGTTCCAGTGTTTCATTCGGATTCATACCTGCTGCAGGCTCATCCAGAAGAAGAAGCTTTGGATTCGTAGCCATTGCACGTGCGATCTCCAGCTTACGCTGCTGACCATATGGAAGGTTGGCAGCCATTACGTCTGCATAACCGTCCAGATCAAATACCTTTAAGATATCCATAGCCTTCTGATTCATGGCATCTTCTTCTCTGCGGTATGCAGGAGTGTGGAAGATACTGGAAAACAGAGAGTAATGCATCTGATTATGAAGACCAGCCTTAACATTATCAAGTACCGGCATCGCCTTAAAAAGACGAATATTCTGGAAGGTTCTGGCAATACCTGTCTTATTTACTTCAATGGTAGACTTACCTGTAATATCTGTACCATCCAGCACAATGCTTCCTTCATTCGGTGTATAAACACCTGTCAGAAGGTTAAATACGGTTGTTTTACCTGCACCGTTTGGTCCGATCAGACCATAAAGTGCTCCTTTTTCGATAGAAAGATGGAATCCATCAACTGCACGAAGACCACCAAACTGAATACCAAGATTCTTTACCTCTAACATATTAGCCATATTACTTGCCCTCCTTCTTATTCTTCTTGAAGAACTGGCCAAGATAACGTTCTCTGAGTTCCAGTGACTTTGGTGCCCAGTTGAAGATCATCATGACAATCAGAATGATAGAGTAGATCAGCATACGGTAGTTAGAAAGACCACGTAATAATTCCGGAAGAACTGTCAGAACTACTGCTGCGATCATAGAACCTCTGATATTACCAATACCACCAAGTACTACAAATACAAGAACAAGAACAGAGTAGTTGAAGTCGAACTTGGAAGCCTGGAGGGTTGTAAGACTATGTGAATATAATGCACCTGCTACTCCTGCAAGAGATGCAGAAATAGTAAATGCCATTAATTTAAACTTTGTAATATTAAGACCAACGGTCTCTGCTGCGATACGATTATCACGAATAGCCATAATCGCACGTCCATCTCTGGAATTGATCAGATTCTGAACAATAAACAGAGTAATCAGAATCAGGATAATACCAAGAAGGAATGTAGAATCCTTTGGTGTTCCGGATATACCCTGTGGACCACTGATGATCATCTTACCATCCATTGCCATGCCCATTGAGAACTGATCTTTAAGAGATATGTGGTAACCTGCATCATCTACGCCAACATAGAAAAGGTTGATCACGTTCTTAATAATCTCGCCAAAAGCAAGTGTTACGATTGCAAGGTAGTCGCCGCGAAGACGAAGTACCGGAATACCGATAATCACTCCAAAAAGTCCTGCAACAGCAGCACCGATCAGAATAGCGAGAGTCAGACGAAGAGGTACAAAAGTAATGGTATCTGCCATCATCTTAGAGAAGAATGCACTTGAGAATGCACCTACACTGGCAAAACCAGCATGTCCAAGACTAAGCTCACCTGAAATACCAACTACAAGATTCAGAGAGATCGCAAGAATCACATAAACGCATACGGTAACAAGAAGTCCTGATAACAGACTTGACATAGTTCCACTGCTCTTCCATGCCTGAAGAATCGCAAATGCGATAATTACGATTGCGTAGTTGATCATATTGCTTTTTAAGCGCTGTTTTTTAATGCGTTCTACCATAAATTCTCACCTACACTTTCTCACGAATCTGTTTTCCAAATAATCCGGTAGGCTTCACAAGAAGTACAATGATCAGCACTGCAAACACGATTGCATCTGCAAGCTGTGATGAAATATATGCCTTACCTAAAATCTCAATGATACCAAGAAGAATACCACCAACCATTGCTCCAGGAATGGAACCAATTCCACCAAATACAGCAGCAACGAAGGCCTTGATACCAGGCATCGCACCTGTATATGGGGTTAATGATGGATAAGCAGAACAAAGAAGACAACCGGCAACAGCAGCAAGTCCGGAACCGATTGCAAAAGTAAGTGCAATAGTTCCATTGACGTTAATACCCATAAGCTGTGCAGCACCTTTATCTTCTGATACAGCCAGCATAGCCTGTCCTGGTTTTGTTTTATTAATGAAGGTGGTAAGTACTACCATGATAACGATACAGCTGATAATTGTTACAATAGTAGTACCGCTGATGATCAGCTCACCACCCGCAAGCTTTAAGTCCGGAAATAAAACTACAGACTGAAAGCTTTTTGGATTCGCGCCGAAGATCAGCAGAACAGAGTTCTGAAGGAAGTAGCTGACACCAATTGCCGTAATCAGTACAGCAAGAGGAGATGCCGCTTCAAGAAGTGGTCTGTATGCTATGGTCTCAATGGTGATTCCAAGCACTGTACATACCACGATTGAGCCAAGAATTGCCAGCACCGGATTCCCCCAGCTGCTCATCATTACGTTGAACGCAATATATCCGCCAACCATAATGACATCACCATGGGCAAAATTCAGCATTTTAGCAATACCATAAACCATCGTATAGCCAAGTGCAATTATGGCATATACACTGCCAAGACTGACGCCATTTACAAAATATGTAATAAAACTCATACTACACCTCAATATCTATTTAGTGAAACAGGGGGTTGTAAAAACAACCCCCTCGTTAGGTTACTTATAATTATGTTGGCAGGGAATTACATTAACTTGTATTCGCCGTTTTCGATAACTGCAGCCTTTGGAGCCTTTGTAGGTTCACCAGAAACATCCCATGTCATACCAGCACCTGTAAGACCATCAACAGTTACTTCTAACATAGCAGCCTTCATAGCATCGCCAACTTCAGCAGCGCTCATATCAGCTGTTACACCAGATGCTTCCATACAAGCTTTCATGATATAGATTCCATCATAAGCATCAGCAGCGAACTGGATTGGTGTTTCACCGAAACGTGATTCGTATTCAGCAACGAATGCCTTTGTAGCATCGTCATCTGCATTAGCTACGAATGGAGTAAGGAGCATAAGACCTTCAGCAAGGCTTGTATCGAAACCTTCTACACCAAGGATACCATCCATACCATCTACACCGAACCAGATTGGGTTGAATTCAATCTTGCTTGCCTGTGTTAATACTACAGATGCTTCTGTGTAATAGAATGGCATGAATACCAGATCTACTTCAGCATCCTTACAAGCCTGGATCTGAGCAGAGAAATCTGTCTTAGAGTCAGCTGTGAAAGCCTGAATAGCTGATTCAACTACTTCGAATGCGCCATCAGCTGCTGCCTGCATACGGAATGTGTTTGTGATACCTGCTGAATATGGGTCAGATGAGTCATAGATGATACCAACCTTCTTGATGTCAGGCATATTGTCTTTGATATATGTTGCAGATGCAGTACCCTGGTTAGGATCTGAGAAGCATACACGGAATGCATTGTCAGCATCTGAGATACAATCTACTGCTGTTCCTGATGGTGTTAAGAGGAACATATTATCTGCTACAGCTTCAGACTTAACTGCGATACATGGAGCAGATGTTACTGTTCCAAGAAGAGCCTTCATATCCTGATCCTTTAATGCATTGTAAGCGTTAACTGCCTTTTCTGCATTGTGTTCGTCATCCTGTGGGATGAACTGAAGTGTCATACCGTTAACACCGCCTGCTGCATTGATCTCATCAACTGCGATCTGAGCTGCATTCATAACAGCTGTACCATAAAGAGCAGCACCGCCTGTCATAGGTCCGATACCACCGATTGTAAACACGTCTTCTGCAAATGCTGATACAGAAAGGCTTGCTGCTACTACTGCTGCAATGCCAAGTGCTTTTGTCATTTTTTTCATAACTATACCTCCTGATATTACATAAAATTTTTTATGTGTTTTATCATACCTTATTCTTTTCTTTGATGCAATCCTTTTTTATTTCATAAAATCACATCTACATACTTTTTAGTAAGCTTTTCCCCAATATACCATGCTCTTTGCAGGTTTCTTACAGTAGATACACTCACAGGTAAGCTCTTCCTGCGCAAATGGCATACATCTTGAAGTAACGCCAGCTTCTTCCTTAAGTGCATCTTCACATGCCTGATCACCACACCACATAGCCTTGATAAATCCAGGCTTATTCTCTGCGATGTCCTTGAACTCTTCCAGAGTCTTTGCTACATAGGTATGTTCTTCTCTATGCGCTCTTGCTCTTTCAAGCATATCTGTCTGCATCTGTTCCAGAACTTCTGCTACCTTTTCTTTTAACTCAGCAATTGGAGCAACGATCTTTTCTCTTGTATCACGGCGCACGATCACAGCCTGACCTGCTTCGATATCCTTTGGTCCAAGTTCAACACGAACAGGGATGCCTCTCATCTCTGCTTCTGAGAACTTCCATCCAGGACTCTTATCAGAATCATCCATTCTTGCACGAAGTCCGCTTGCTGCAAGAACATCTCTGACTTCTGCTGCCTTATCAAGAACGCCTTCCTTCTTCTGCTGGATTGGAATCACCATTACCTGTGTTGGTGCGATTCTTGGCGGAAGCACAAGACCGCTGTTATCACCATGTACCATGATAATGGCACCGATCATACGTGTTGTCATTCCCCAGGATGTCTGGTGTACATACTTCAGTGTGTTATCCTTATCTGTAAACTGAATACCAAATGCCTTTGCAAATCCATCACCAAAGTTATGGCTTGTTCCTGACTGGAGAGCCTTTCCATCATGCATCAGTGATTCGATCGTATAAGTAGCCTCTGCACCTGCAAACTTTTCCTTATCTGTCTTTCTACCTCTTACAACCGGAATAGCCAGTACCTGTTCGCAGAAGTCTGCATATACATTCAGCATCTGGATGGTTCTGTCCTCAGCATCCTGTGCTGTTGCATGTGCTGTATGTCCTTCCTGCCACAGAAACTCTCTGGAACGAAGGAAAGGTCTCGTTGTCTTTTCCCAACGAACTACAGAACACCACTGGTTATACACCTTTGGAAGATCTCTGTATGAATGGATATCATTCGCATAGAAATCACAGAACAATGTTTCAGAAGTTGGTCTTACACACATTCTTTCCTGAAGTGGTTCCAGACCACCATGTGTTACCCATGCTACTTCCGGTGCAAATCCTTCTACATGATCCTTTTCCTTCTGGAGAAGGCTTTCCGGAATGAACATTGGAAGATATACATTCTGAACTCCTGTAGCCTTGAATCTCTTATCCAGTTCCTGCTGGATATTCTCCCAGATCGCATAACCTGCTGGTTTGATAACCATACATCCCTTTACACTTGTATAATCAATTAATTCTGCTTTTTTTACAACGTCAGTATACCACTGCGCAAAATCTTCTTCCATGGAAGTGATCGCTTCCACAAGCTTTTTCTCTTTTGCCATTTTCTTTACTCCTGTTTTATTATTCAACGCCTCAGGGCGCACTTTTTCCAGTGACTATTTTATTGCATTCAACTATATTCGTCAAGGTTGAGCATCTGCCATTTTACTCAAATGATTCCACTATTTTCTGCCATTTCAGGAATTCGCCGCTGTAGATTCTCTTCAGCAGCTTATCCAGCTGACGAAGAGCTTTTTCCAAAAGATCCTTTGTAATACAGTTCTGTTCCAGTGCATCTGCCATCTCATCAAAGTCCACCACCCTGACTGTACCATCCGGATAAACCAGCACATCAACCAGAAGATCAATTACCTTATAGGAATTTTCTTCCTCACAGTACTCATGCGTAATAATATCACAATACCAATACATAAGAGCATCATCATAATCATAGAACTTGCTGACTTTAACACCTTCTTCCCAGAAAAATGCGGATATGCCATGCTTCAGTTTGTCCTTTGGCCGTATCGTTTCCCATCTGGTAACAAGAATATCCCCTTCACATGCAAGTATCTCGTCTTTATCCAGTAAAATACATTCATCCGGAATCAATCGTCTTCGGTATAATTTCGGCATGTTCATCTTTAAATCCCCCTGACACACTTTCTTTTAATTTACCATAATTAATCGCAGAAAGCACGTCTTTTCACCTAAGAAAAAACGTGCCCTTTATATCTTATATGTTAAGCTTTATCTCTCTGCCGCTTCTCTCATATCGCTGAAGCACTACCCCTGCCGCTTTCAGCATACGCTTTGAAGCAAGCACACTGATACTATCAGCATACTTATCAGAATCATAAACAACTTTTCGTATTCCTGACTGAATGATGGCTTTTGCGCACTCATTGCATGGGAACAGTGTAACATATACAGTTGCACCTTCCAGACTTCCGCCACGATAGTTCAAAATGGCATTCAGTTCTGAGTGAGTAGAGTACAGATACTTGCTGCCAAGTCCTTCCGCGTCTCTGCTCCATGGGAATTCATCATCGGAACAGCCTATAGGGAAACCATTATATCCCATTGATAAGATCTTATTATCCTGACTTACGATACAGGCACCAACCTGTGTGCTTGGATCCTTGGATCGCATCCCTGACAATAAGGCTACTCCCATAAAGTATTCATCCCAGGAAATGTAATCTTCTCTCTTGTCAGACATCGTGTCACCTATTCTTCTTCCATCATATCAATTCTTCTCTGATGGCGTTCTGCACCAGAGAATGGTGTATCAAGGAAAGTATCTACGATCTTGCATGCAAGACCAGGTCCTACTACACGACCGCCAAGCGCAAGAATGTTAGAGTCATTATGCTGTCTTGTTGCTTCTGCTGTAAAGCAATCGGTACAAAGTGCTGCTCTGATTCCTTTCACTTTATTAGCTGTAATGGAAATACCAACACCTGTTCCACAGATAATAATACCATTCTCACATTCTCCGGAAAGAATTGCAGAAGTTACTTTTCTTGCATAAACCGGATAATCACATGCTTCTGTACTGTTGCATCCTAAATCAATATACTTCGCGCCTCTCTTATCAAGATGCTTCAGAATCTCCAGTTTCAGTTCATATCCGCCATGGTCACATGCTATTGCTATCATCTATTCTTCCTCCTGTTTCAATATATTCACAATTTTTGATGTCATTACATCCAGGACATCATAACAATGTCCGTATTCTGCCAATCCTTTTCCAAGTGGATTGTATATCTCCTCTTCTTCTCCTCCACAGTATTCTGCTATGGAATATAAATTCAACGCCTTTGACTTATAATCTTCCTGAATCTTCCTTCTCTGTGCTTCGCTCATAGTAAGGATCAGAGTTCTCTCATCAAAGTCATCTTCGGAAAACTGGGTTGCTTCATGTTCAATATCTCCCAGCTGATGCTGTGTCAGTATCTCCCTGGCTTTTGGATTCACCGGTTCCGGGAATAATACGATCATCCCTCTTGATTCAACGAGTACATCCTCCAGCAGTAATTTATTCTGCAGAATCGCTTCCGCCATTGGTCCTCTGCTGGTATCACTGTGACTCACAAACAAAATCTTATCATACTTTTTCATGAGCCGCCTCCTACACTTCTATAATCTGATGCCCTGCTGCTTTTACCAGACGATTCATGATTGCCTGTCCCAGAGCAGGTGTCTCAAAAGACTCTGAGTAAATGCAGGAAACCTCCAGTTCATCGAATTCCCTCAGAACTGCGTAAAGATGTCTGGATATACTGATCTCATCCTGTCTGCTTCCCATGGACCTCACCAGTCCGCCGCAATACTGTGTCATGCTTTCATCCGATGCAATAATGCCAGGACACTCTCCTGCTTCCAGATGCCTATGTACCTTTTCATTGATATATGCGATCACCTTTTCCTGCGCACCTTCTACAATAACCATATCTGCTTTTGGTGCATAATGCTTATAACGCATTCCCGGTGCTTTTGGTCTTGCTTTACAAGTCGCATCAAGAAGTGTCGGATCCACATCAACGTCCCCAATCACATCTTCAAGCATCTGCTGGTTGATATATCCAGGTCTTAATATCATAGGCTTTTCTCCGCTAAGATCAACAATCGTTGATTCTACGCCGATTCCTACACTTCCACCATCAAGGATCATATCAATCTTACCATCCATATCATCTGCAACATGACGCGCTGTAGTAGGGCTTGGACGCCCTGAGGTATTGGCACTTGGTGCAGCGATATATCCTCCGCCCGCCTTGATCATCTCAAGCGCAACGGCATGATCCGGCATCCTCACAGCTACTGTATCAAGCCCGCCCGTTGTTCCGTACGGTACATTCGCTTTCTTTCGGAATATCATAGTAAGCGGACCTGGCCAGAAAGCTCTGGCAAGCTTTTTTGCTGCTTCCGGAACCTCTGTTACGATCTTATCCAAAGCTTTCATATCTGCAATATGAACGATCAGTGGATTATCTGAAGGTCTTCCTTTTGCCTGATAGATCTTCGCCGACGCCTGCTCATCCAGTGCATTCGCCCCAAGACCATATACCGTCTCTGTTGGAAATGCAACTAATCCGCCGCTTTTAAGTATCTCTCCGGCTTGCTCTATTCCTTCCCTGTCTATCGCAACAGTCATATCAATCATCTTTGTCTGCATGACTTCACATTCCTCGGAGGCAATCTTACTGTTTTGCCTCATATCCTTTATCCATTCGTTTGTATGATAGTATATCATCACAGTAGCAATAGCGCAATACAAAACAGGATGTGCTCTGTGCCGCAAGAATCACAGACTCACATCCTGTTCTTTTTATTACTGTTCACGTACTAATGGCACTTCGTTCTCGTTCCAGCAGTACACCTGAACTGTAACTTCTTTTTACTTAATATATTTCAGAATCAGATCCCATACGGAATCATCTTCTAAGCCAAGCTTCCATTCTGCAACTCCGCCAAGCTCATACTTTTTCAGGAGTTCCAGTTTTTCTGTCAGAGAATCCAGATCTTCCATCCAGATTTCATACAATTCACCTTCAGTTCCGTAGAATGCGGCATAATTCTGAGAAGTAGCGTCATCCCATTCTGCTTTCACTTCGTTATTCGTCAGGATATCCTGCGCATCATTCATTCCCATGGCTTCACTTGTCACCACGCTGCTTCCATCTGCGTTCACCCTTGTCTCCCATAATCTCGTGTAGAACGGAATTCCGCTGATGATCTTTCTGGATTCTACTTCCTCCAGAGTATCTGCAATTCCAGCCTCTTCATATGGAAGACTTGCAACAGAACCTGCTGTCTCACAACCATAATAATGTTCATCATAACCCATGATGATCACATAATCGCTTACCGTTCCAAGTACCTTACGATTATAGTACGGTGTAAAGGTTGGAGGTGGTACATCCACTGAAAGTACCAAGTGGTTACTTCTGCACTTCACCGACATCTCTCTCATAAACTGAATGAAACCTACTGCTGCATCTTCTGATATATTCTCAAAATCCACATTAATCCCATCTAACCCATATTCAATCGCAGATGCAATCAGTTGATTCTCTATTCTGTTTCTGATAGATGTTGTATTCATCACTTTCTCAAAGTTAATGTCATGTGAGAAATTATCCACCAATGCCCATACATCCATATCTGCCTTGTGTGCTGTCTCCACATAATCTTCCAGTGCCCAGGATGCCAGATTTCCATCATTATCCGCAATAGAAAACCATGTAGGTGAAATAACATTCACGCCCTTTACAGCGGCTACATCATAGATTACTCCATAATTGGACTCCATATCAGTAATCTGGTGCCAGACAAGATTGATCATATAGCCTTTACACAGATCTGAATAAACAGGTGGTTCATATGTACTTGTAAGTGTCTCCTCATGTATCTGAACCAGTCTGTCAGAACGAATATATCCATAATATCCATCCTGAGTCATAACTCCTGTCCAGTCAACAAGATCCTCAACTACGCGAACGACCTCATTCTTCTGCATCTCACGCAGAATCGGACTCTTAATCCCTCCAAGATAACGAAGCTTTCCCTTTTTGCGAATATTGGCTAATGTCACCTTACCCGTCTGATTCGTAATCACAATACGATCCGGATCATGGAACATCTCATAAGAGATGCCGGAATATTGTTTTACAAAATCCAGCGCAACGTAAGCTTCTCTGCCTTCTGCTTTCGCAATTGCGTATTCACACTCATATGTCTCTCCATCTTTACTATAACTCTTCGCCTCTGCCGGGATGTTAATGATCTCTGTTGGTGTTGTATATATCAATGCATTCCCTTCTGCATCCCAGTAAAGCGCATCGTTCAGGTAAATTCTTGCTGCATTAACATCTACATAACAATAATCATCAATCACCATTCCTCTGTATGCAAGCACTTCATCATCTACGATAACCGCTGCATGTGTATCATCCTCCAGTAAATAGTATTCCATTGGACCCATCACTTCCGAAGATGGTGTATACTTACGAATGAGCCTAGTCAGAAAACCAATACACATTAATACGATCAGTAACATAATAACAGCTAAAATCGGTTTTATGCGTTTCTTCATTCCTTATAATTCCTCCAGATTCTTTTCATATTCTGAAGTATACCATATTTTCATGAACTCAAATAGTCTCTTCTGACAAATTCAGACTTATTCATAAATTCTTCACACATTATTAAGGTTTGTGCTCAGGAAACCTCTTTTCTGTGTTCTTTTGCTTAATTCGGTCAAATCCAATTGCACATAACTTCCGATTCTGCCCAATCTGATAATCTCTCATATAATCAGATTCTTCCCTTACATATGTCGCAATAAGAAGACTATTACTTGGTCTGCCATTAAAAGAAAGTGAAATACCGGCTTTCTGATATTCTTCCAGTTCCTTAAAAAGATCAGTCTGCACAATTTCATCCTTACTTCTCTGCGGCGGTTTTGTTCCTGTATATTTCCTGTATTCTATTGTTGATCACTCACTTTCCGAAAGTCCCGGACAATAGAGGTGCGAAATAGCCTGTGATATGTCTGTCCATAGGGACTCACTCTTTGTTACTGTTCTTTCCTTATGAGAAGCAATTGTAAAATGGGTAAACGGCAAGAAGATTGCCTTATAGAAATGGTATATAGAAGTTTCAACAGAAAATAACAATATTCCTCCTTTCCTTCTTTCTTCCAGTCTTTCTTCTCATATTGTATATTATATATAATGTGTATTTATTTTTCAAGTGGTTTCTTGAAATCTCGCTTGCAATACTTTGCATTTTCATATAAAGTAGTGTATATTATCTATAAATTCTAAACGGCAAGGAAGTGATTTCATGAAAATCGAAAAACTGAATGAAAATCAGATACGCTGCACATTGACCCGTGAAGATCTGGCATCGAGGAAACTCAAGCTCAGCGAACTTGCTTACGGCAGTGAAAAAGCCAAGG
The DNA here is from genome assembly GCA_045598185.1 of Marvinbryantia sp. Taxonomy (GTDB): domain Bacteria; phylum Bacillota; class Clostridia; order Lachnospirales; family Lachnospiraceae; genus Marvinbryantia. The sequence continues at coordinate 52,324 of JAZLLO010000111.1, read as the reverse complement.
CTCTTTTCCGTGAGATGATGCAGCAAGCTGCTTTTGAACATGGTTTTGAAGCAAACGATATCCCTTTGATGATTGAAGCGATCCCTGTATCTACAGAGGCTCTGGTACTGATCATCACCAAGATGGAGGATCCGGAAGAACTGGATACACGATTCGCAAAGTTTGGACCAGCCTCCTCCACTGATGGAAGTAATCTTTCCGGTTCACTTGCTTCTATGAAGTTTGAAGGTGCCGATGATATCCTGAATCTTTTCCAGAAGATACGGGAAGCACACAAGAATCTTACTTCCGGTAAGACAGAAGAATCCAGTCAGGAAGCACAAACCGCTGCTGCTCAGACAGAAGTTCTTCCAATTGATGTAAAGAAGATGTATGGTTTCCATGATCTTAATCAGATCATCCGTGTATCTCATCTTCTGAAACATATCTATCATGGAGCGAATGCACTTTATAAAGATAAAGCAGAAGATGAATATTATCTTATTCTTTCTGCCAGCGACCACACCCCGGAAGAATTCAACAAGGTCTGCAATATCCTCTCTGAATATGGAGATGTATTAAAGTACACAGCCGGAACGGAAAGTTATTTTAAAGAACATGGAAAAGCTATCATTGCACAGGATGCTCTGTTAAAGCTTTCAGGAATTTAAAAAGAAAAAGACGTGAGCCAATGGCTCACGTCTTTTTTGAATTCTTATCTTCTGTCCTGTTCTTCGAAGCTCTGAAGAAATGCGTTCAGTCTTGCAACTACAAGATCGATCGGAAGATCATGAACTGCTACAGCTTCTTCTAGGCTTTCCATCTGTGATGATGGGCAGCCTACGCAGTGCATTCCGCTTGACATCAGAACTGCTGCCATATTTGGATGAAGCTGAAGGATCTCACCGATCAGCATATCCTTTGTAATTTTTGCCATATCTATACCTCCTTTTTATACTTCAAATAATAAATCGCCATAAGATGGCATCGGCCATACTTCTTTATCTACGATCATCTCTAACTTATCTACCGGAATTCGAAGATCTCTCATCGCTGTGCACACCTGTTCATGATAGTACACTGCCTGTTCTCTTCCGGATACCATCGATGAAGCATATTCTGTTACTTCTGTCAGTTTCTTAAGTGCTGTTCTGGAAGCTGCAAGAAGCTGTGTGGACTCCTGCAGGATCTCAAGTGGTACCTCAGCTCCAACGCCTGCTTCTTTCATAGAAAGAACTGTATCAGAAAGCTGCTTATTAAAACGAAGTACTGCCGGGATGATATGCTTGCTTGCAATATCGATCATAGCTCTTGCTTCAATATTGATAGCCTTCGAATATGCCTCATACTGGATCTCAGCACGTGATTCCAGTTCAGCTTTTGTGAATACATGGAAACGATCAAAAAGTGCAATCGCCTTATCTGTCACAAGTGCAGGAATTGCATCTACCATTGCCTGAATGTTCGGGAGTCCGCGGCGCTGTGCTTCTTCCTTCCATTCTTCTGAATAACCATTCCCGTTAAATACGATTCTTTCATGCTCTGCAGCATATCTCTTGATAAGATAATGAACTGCATCTGATACATTGTTTGACTCTTCGATAAAGTCACATGCATCAGCAAACGCTTCCGCCACGATCGTATTCAGTACTACATTACTCTCTGCAACGGAATCTCTGGAACCTACCATACGGAATTCAAACTTATTACCTGTAAATGCAAATGGCGATGTACGGTTTCTATCTGTTGCATCTTTATGAAGATTTGGCAGAGAATTAACACCTGTTCGAAGTGTTCCCCCCTTGATACTATGTGTTGCTTCACCGGTTGCGATTAACTGAGAAAGTACGTCCTGAAGCTGCGTTCCAAGGAATACAGAAATAATAGCAGGAGGTGCTTCATTCGCTCCAAGTCGATGATCGTTACCTACGTCAGATGCTGACTCACGAAGAAGATCTGCATGACGGTCTACTGCACGTAAGATACAGGTAAGAATCAGAAGGAACTGAATATTCTCATGAGGTGTCTTACCTGGGTCAAGCAGATTAATACCATCATCTGTAGTAAGTGACCAGTTATTATGCTTACCTGAACCATTCACGCCTGCAAATGGTTTCTCGTGAAGCAGACACTGCAAGCCATGTTCTTCTGCAACACGCTTTAATGTCTCCATAATAATCTGGTTATGATCTACTGCAACGTTACATTCTGCATAGATTGGTGCAAGTTCATGCTGTGCAGGGGCTACTTCATTATGCTGTGTCTTAGCAGATACACCAAGCTTCCACAGTTCTTTGTTCACATCCTTCATAAAGGCAGAAATACGTGGACGGATTACCCCAAAGTAATGATCATCCAGTTCCTGTCCCTTTGGAGGCATAGCTCCAAAAAGCGTACGTCCTGTGAAGATCAGATCCTTACGTTTCAGATATTTCGCTCTGTCTACGATAAAATATTCCTGTTCAACACCAACAGATGGCTTTACCTTCTTTGATGTAGTATTACCTAAAAGTCTGAGCAGACGCAGCGTCTGAGTCTGAATAGCCTGCATAGAACGGAGAAGCGGTGTCTTCTGATCCAGTGCTTCTCCTGTATAAGAGCAGAATGCTGTCGGAATACAAAGAATCGCTCCTGCTTCATCCTGCCTTACAAATGCCGGAGATGTTGGATCCCATGCCGTATATCCTCTCGCTTCAAATGTTGCACGAAGCCCACCGGATGGGAATGAGGAGGCATCTGGTTCGCCCTTTATTAATTCCTTTCCTGAAAACTCTTCCTGAACAGACCCATCTGCTTTTGGTGCTGTTATAAATGCATCATGCTTTTCAGCTGTAAATCCTGTCAATGGCTGGAACCAATGGGTGTAATGTGTTGCTCCCTTTTCCAGAGCCCACTCCTTCATAGCCGCAGCTACTACTTCAGCTGTGATTGGATCCAGTTCCTTTCCATCATCAATCGTTTTATGCAAATCCTTATATACCTTTTTCGGAAGTTTTTCCTGCATTACACGGTCATTAAAAACATTCTCTCCGAATATTTCCGTTACACTAATCTTATTTTCCATATAACCTCCACGTAAATTCTTTATTTGCGGATTTTTCATAGCATGATAATACGCGTTTTTATTCGAAAAAGCAAGAGGTCATTGCTCTCGCAATGACCTCATTACCTCTATATCCTTATCTTTTTATTAGTCGATGTAGTTAGATGCGGATGTTGGAGTTCTGTAATTGATATCTGATACGATGATACCGGTTGTTGAACTACTTGCATGAACAACCTGACCATTACCAATGTACATAGATACATGTCCGATGCCGTAGTCTCCATCACCAGAATAGAAGAGAAGGTCACCTGGCTGGATATTGGAAAGATCTACATCTTTACCTCCCTGTGCCTGCTGTCCTGCTGTTCTGTTGATATTGATACCAAAGTTACCGAGAACACCCTGTGTGAATCCTGAACAGTCTGTTCCGTTTGTAAGAGATGTTCCACCATATACATATGGGTTACCTACAAACTGAAGAGCGTAATCAACGATGGCCTGTCTCTGTGAAGATGTAGAACCTGATGAATCTTCCTGAGATTCTACTACAGAAGAATCGATTCCTGCATTCGCTACTGCATCATTGAAAGACTGATCTGCTGCATCTGCTTCTGCCTGAGCATTCATATAAGCATCTGCTGCTTCCTGATACGCCTGCTCTGCTGCTGCAATCTCATCTGCATCACCATTCTCATAAGCATCAGATAATGCACTGTTAGCATCTTCGTACATCTGTCCTGCTGCATCTGCTGCTGCCTGAGTTTGATCTGCATACTCACCCTGGCTCTGGAGATATTCGATCCATGCCTGATTCTGAGCTTCCCATTCTGCCTGTTCTGCTGCTAAAGCTTCCAGATACAACTGTTCCTGTTCTGCTACCCATGCTGCGTATGCTGCTTCCTGTTCTGCTACCCATGCTGCATAAGCTGCTTCTTCCTGTGCTACACGAACCTCTGCTTCTGCATGTGATTCACCCTGTGGCAGATATGTTGCATAACTTACATAGTCTGCATTAACATAACCGGTTGTTGTTCCATTCGAAACCTTTGCCCATCCGCCGAGGTCTTCTTCCAGATATACGATATCATTCTCTGAAATCATATCCAGCACTTCTGCATCTTCTGATGCATCAGAACGAATCATAAGTGCTGATGCATTAACCTGTGCCACAGGTGTCATACACTCACGAATCGCCTCTGCTGCTTCTGCACCGGTTGTTAACAGGTGCTTTGCAACATAACCTACACAATTACCAGACTGAACGATGTACCAGTCATCTTCTTCTCCGATAATTGTTGCAAAATTGTTATCATATAAATAACCTACAACATCACTCTCTGTACTTGCAGAAGATCTGATATTGAAGAATTCTTCCTCTCCCGGAAGTGCTACAGCAATAGAACCAACCATACTTGGCTGCTGTTCAACTACCTCTTCCTGTACTTCTTCTACTGTTTCTGCTTTTTCAGCAGATTTCTTCGCCTTTTTGGACTTTTTAGATTCCTTCTTAGCAACATTCTCTTCTGTCTTGGATTCAACTGTCTCAACACCAACCAGTGATGATCCCGTTGCCATTGCTGCAATCGAGCTTCCTGTTACCAGCAATGCACCGGTAACAAAACATGCCGCTGCCCTACTAACGTGTTTCTTCATTCCCTTATTCATTAAACTAAACCTCCAAAAAAGTTTGTATTATTACAAATTTGTTACGTTTATTACATGCACATATTAACATGTGCGTAATATATTGTCAACGACTTTTTAACAATTCATTATTTATATTACTTTTTTGTTGGTATTTGTTACAAATTTGTTACCAATCCAATAATTTTTGAAGATATTGACCTACTACGTTAGCGAAATTGTTAATTTTCTTAATATATGCAAAATCCTTACCGAAGATTCGTTTCTCTGCAGCAAGATCTTTTTCTTTTCCAGCAAATACACCAAGCACAAAAACACCAAGATTACGAAGCTTTCGAACTTCCATGGCTGTATCATTCACTGCATAGTCTCCACTGTAGGTCTGTGGATTCCTTGAATTCGGCCGGTTTACAATTACATCATTCGGTCTTCCATCACTTAACACGATCAGGATCTTATTATCCTCATCTCTTGCAAGAAGGGAATCCGCCGCAGCACGAATTGCCAGACCATCACGGTTATTGGATGAAGTAGAAAATTCCAGAATCCTTTTATTCTCACTTCTCGGAGCATCATATTCCCTGAATCTCTGCATTACGGTATAATCCCAGAAGCTGCAAAAACTCATGACACGATGTGGAATCCCTACATTACTTAATGCCTCACTGATGATCAACGCCTGTAGTGCTACTTCACTCTGTCTGTTTCTCTGTGAATCACTGGCATCCATCAGAATCTCTACTACGAATTCCGATGAATTCTGTTTGATCGTCTTCTGAAACAGACGATTCGTATCTGTCCTTCCGATCCTCCACAATCTATGCGGCACGATCGTTCCATAATCTGATGGAATCTCCTCTTTTTCCGATCGCATGATCAAGGATCTTCTCAGATTGGCTGTCATGATCTCTACATTTCTCATAACCAGACTCTTGCTGTTCTGGTATAGAAGTCTGTTCCTACTTGCTTTTTTCTTAGCATATACATACTGGGCGTTCACAATCACCGGAGACTGGAGGATGCCATCCGTATAATATAGATTGCAGTCGGCATGCGCTCCTGTGCATAATCTGCGATTAAGACTCTTTTGCTGTGCTTCCGTCAGATAGCTCTTTCCATAGCTCAGCTCCATATAACTTCCCATCTTCTCCACAGCTTCTTCATCCACGATCACAACATGTTTCTTTGTGCCTTTCTGCTGTTCCTCTTTTTCTTCCTCAGAAATCTCTTCCTCGAGACTGGTCATGCGGCGACTCATCTCATCCAGATACCGCTCCAGAACTGATTCATATATCTCATCATTCAGGAAATCCTGCCAGGAATCCTTCAATACCTCATCCATCTCCAGCTCCAGAATATAATCCAGATCGCCATGCTTTCTTTCAAAGCTTCTGTCAATATAATTATTATAAATATAATCAATGGCCCGGATAATATCCATGGTCTGAGCCGCATTCTCAAGCTCTTTTATCCTGGTGATAATGCTGCTTAATCTCTTCTCGCTTCCTTCTATATTATATAGAAACTCCTTGATCATCTGGATCTTCACTCGTCCAAGAAGAGACTCACTCATCTTACGATAATCCAGATCAAGCATATCTTCAAACGCTTTTCTTCTTACCTGCTCAACTCCAGGTCTCGTCTCGATAATCCTTTTATAAGAAGCACTGTCAACACATAGCTGTGCGATACTCATAAGAAGCGGCTCTTCCGCATCATAGTATAATTTCTTCATGATGTAGGATGCCAGCTCGTTGGTATCAAAGTAAAGTGCAAAAGCTCCCTGCTTGATTGCATCATAAAGAGAGATATATTTACTTCTGGAAAAGGATTGAATATCCGGTTTTACATTCAGATTATAATCTCCGCTGACAGTCCACATCAGATTCTTTATTCTGTTTTCTATCTCTATCTGATATTCTTCGTAATCTATTTCCTGCATCCTTTTTCCTTATAAGTAGTTATCAGCGGTTATTCAAATAGCGTCTTTTTATCCCAATCTTCTGATATTCTCGTATCTATAATGTCCTGTATGATTTCTCTTTCAAAAATATCAAAAGTTTTATTCACAATTCCCATCCTAAGCGCTGTTCTTGCCGGAAGCCCTGCACGAATCGCTTTGATTGCGCCAATCAGGCCACGAAGATCCATGCTTCTTGTGGATATCTCATTAAAAGAAGCCTTTAACTGAAGGTCCATAAAAAGTCCTGTCATCTGTTTCAGCCCTTCTTCCTTTGCATCCTGGAAGATATCCTTCAGTACTGCGTACAGTGTTCCTTCCTCTATCTGCGGCATATCGATTACCATAAAACGGGATACCAGGGCTTCATTTAATTCCTTGGTTCCTGCATAGCCATAATTCATGGTTCCGATAAAACGTGTTGCATCATGCAGCTCAATCTTATCATAACCCGGAATATCGATCATACGACGATAATCCAGAGTAGCATGAAGAACGGATACTGCATCATTCTTTGCCATGTTAATCTCATCAAAGATACCGAATCCTCCATTTACCGCACACTCATATACAGGACCAGTTCGAAGTACTACTTCATTATTGCGAAACGTATCTGTTCCTATCAGGGAACTGCTGTCTGTATTGATATTAAAGGAAATATTATAAGACGGTCTGCCAAACAGCCATGCCAGATTCTCAGCAAGCACATTCTTGCCTGTTGCCTTGGATCCGGACAACAGTATATTCTCACCCTGCAAAAGGGCTACTGCTGCCATCTCAAATACTTCTTTCCCATAAAAGCCGATCTCAGGCTTTAACACACGCTTCTTAAGTTTTTCATTCACGAGATACTTTTTTCGAAAAGATTCTATATCTGTAAGAAGATGCGTACTGATCCCCTGCTCTTTATACATCTCAAAAACATCGTTCACGATCTTACCTCACTTTTTATTCATTATTTCATCATACATCACCTATTTCATCATTGCAAGAAATCTGTCTGAATGTTAAAATATATTGATTAACGGTTATTAAGGAGTAGAATACTATGGCTTGTCTAATCTCGATCCATGACATGAATATATATGGCATTATACTTGGACTCACATCATTTTTATGTATTAGTCTTTTCCATCCGATTGTCATCAAATGTGAGTATTATTTCAGTTATAAAATATGGCCTGTATTTGCAGTTGTCGGAGCGATGGCTTTGATTATCTCACTCACTCTGAACAACATTTTGATTTCCTCCATCGTAGGAGTTTTCGGTTTTTCCTGCTTATGGAGCATCATTGAGCTGTTTGCACAGCGTAAGCGAGTGGAAAAAGGTTGGTTTCCTGACAATCCGAACCGAAAAAGAAGCCATAATAAATCAAGCATCTGATATTTTAAAATAGAGTATCACATATGTGATACTCTATTTTTTTAATTTGCGATTATTTACTTTTCTTTTTTACAGAATAACCAAATGTTCCTATCATCTTTCCAAGTGACATATACTCACCGTGAGAATATGTCATAAGCCCTGACTGGTTCAGATGGAACTTTCCCGTCTTGTCTATATACTGCTCATCTACATGTACCGCAAGTACATCCGCAAGAAACATATGATGCGATCCAAGTGGAAGCACTTCTCTTACACGGCACTCTATATTGACCGGGCACTGGGCAATTCCAGGTGCACTGATTTCTTTTGATGGTTCTTCTGTAAGATTCATCTCTTTAAACTTATCTACATCTCTTCCGGATCTGACTCCACAGAAATCTGTAGCTCTGGCCAGCTTCTCTGTTGTAAGATTTACAACGAATTCCCCCGTCTCTTTGATGATGTCGTAGGAAAATCTCTCTGGTCTTACAGATATATACAGCATTGCAGGATTCGTACACACGGTACCTGTCCATGCCACTGTCACGATATTCGACTTCTCGCCTGGTCTTTTACAGCTGACCATGACTGCTGGAAGTGGATATACCATATTACCGGCTTTCCATATCTGTTTGCTCATACCTATACCACCTTCTCAACATTACTTAGTGCAGCCAGAAGCTCCGGCATCAACTGTTTCTTTCTTGAGATAACACCCGGAAGGAATACACTGTGATCAACAACTTCCATTCCAAAAGCAAGCTTAATCAACTTTTCTGCATCCTTTCCTTCACAAAGAAGCAGTGATGATTCTTTAGAAATATCTGTCAGCATAAAGAAAACCATATGGAGCTTTTGTTCTGTCAGAGCCTTTGGAAGGAATGGCAGCAGCATCTCTTTTGCAAGCTTCAGTTCCTCTACGGACATAGAACTAATCTGTGCCACACCGATCACATGATCCCCCTGATCAAAGGTCTTGAAATCCTGAAAGAATATCTGCTCTGCTGTCTTTGCTCTGATATTACTTCCTGCCTGGAACATCTTCTCTGCCAGTTCTGTACATTCTACTCCAGCGATCTTTGCAAGATTTTCTGCAGTTCGTACATCAAGAGGTGTACAGGTAGGGGAGCGGAATAATAAGGTATCGGAGAGAATAGCAGAACACATAACACCTGCAATATCTGCCGGAATCTCAATTCCATTCTCCATAAACATCTGATAAACGATCGTTGAAGTACATCCAACCGGCTGGTTACGGAAATAGACCGGAAGGTTAGTCTCTAGAGATCCAAGTCTATGATGGTCAATGATCTCCACAATCTGTCCATCTTCCACACTGTCTACCGCCTGAGATACTTCGTTATGATCCACAAGCACCAAACGTCTCTTCTTGATTCCCATAAAATTACGTCTGGAAATCGTTCCTACATATTCATCCCTGTCATTCACTACCGGGAAATCACGGTAACGCTTACTTGCCATGATTTCTTTGATACTGTCTGTAAAATCAGTCTCATGAAATGTGATAAGTCCGTCTGACTTCATAAAATGATGGATCGGCATACTCTGATTGATCAGATGCGCAACCGCATAGGTCTCATGAGGAGTTCCAATCACCATACAGTTGTTGTCCCTTGCAAGCTTCTGAATCGTCTTCGTTACGATTCCATCACCACAGATAACGATACAGCCTGCTTCCATCTCAATCGCACAGACTTGGGCCTCGTAACGATTCCCCAGAATAACCATATCACCCTTCTCAATATATGACTCCATAACTTCCGGGCTTGATGCAGCAACAACAACTTTTCCTTTATCAAAGACTGCATTCTCATCACCTACATATAAGGTAGCATCCAGTGTCTCCAGAATATTCTTATATGGTGTCCTCGCCTTGGAAAGGATTGCATTATCCATGACCGCCATATAAGATCTGGCAATATCGCCGATACTGATCAATCCTTCCAGAGAATGATCCTCTTTTAAGATTGGCAAAGTCTGCCCATTGCTCTCATTCAGTATCGTCCATGCATTCTTCAGCGAAATATCAGAAGTAACTCCCGGAGTGCAGCGAATCTCCATATCACGTACTCTTGTCTTTACCGTCTGAACAAGTCCCGGCACCTCCATATGAAAGCGATCCAGTACATACTGTGTCTCCGAACTTACAGATCCCGCTCTCTTCGCAACATATCGCTCTTCTCCTATCTGATTCTTCAGATAAGCATATGCAATCGCAGAACAAATAGAGTCTGTATCAGGATTCTTATGTCCGATGACGTATGTTCTGTTTCTCACATTCTCTTCCATCCTATCACCTCTTGATTCCAAATTTTCTCTTAAAATGAGGAGTGCCCCCGGCGTCTGGTACACCGGAGGCAATTATGAAAAAATTTATCTATTCGTCATTTGTTTTATATGTATTTATCATATCAGGCATTTATGAACAAACTGTGAACAAATGATAATTTATTTGTGATTTTCTCATAAATTTTGCTTTTTTTTCCTCGGGTTTTTGTTATTTTTCACTTTAGCACGTTAACTTAACAATCTCTATTTAATTCAATTTCAGTTTTGCAAATAAAGATCCCAGATTAGTTGAAAGTTCTTCTGATTCCGGTAATTCGACCGTCTCTTCCTGAATCTCTTCAGCTGCAACATCATTCAGTGCCTTCATGCTAAGGCTCAGTTTTCCATCCTTCACAGAGATAACTTTTACCTTTACATCATCTCCAACTTTAAGAACTGCAGCCGGTGTCTTAATTCTCTTTTCGCAGATCTGCGAGATATGAACAAGCCCTGTCAGTCCATTGCCAAGATTAATAAATGCTCCATATGGCTGGATGGATTCTACTTTACCTTCTGTAACAAGTCCTACCTGTACATTCGATACTTTTATTTTCTTCTCTTCTGCTGCTTTTTCACGAAGGATTTCTTTTGCAGAAAGAACAAGTTTCTGTTCTTCTTCATCTACATTCAGGACACGGACTTCGATCTCTTTTCCAAGCCAGTCATTCAATTCCTCTTCTTCTACATACTCAAGTGCAAGCTTTGAAGATGGAATAAATCCGCGAATATCCTCAACATATGCAATAACACCTGACTTCACGATTCCGGCAACTTTTACCTTGATATTCTTCTGTTCTTTCTTTAACTCCAGAAGCTTATCCCATGCAAGAACAGTATTCGCTTCCTTTCTTGAAAGCATGATCTGTCCCTGTCCGCCATCTCTTCTTACTACTGTTGCCTGGATCTCATCACCAATCTGCACAGCTTCCTTCAGGCTGATCGTTGGATCTGCGCTGAAATCTTCAAGACGAATGATACCTTCTGTATAATATTTCAAATCAAGTGTAATCTCTGTCTCCGAGATACCGATTACTGTTCCTGTAATAACATCACCTTCATGAATCTGTTTTAAAGAAGCGTTCAGTTCTTCTTCAAAATCAGCCATAGTCATCTTTTCTTCTGCCATACCAATATAGCCTCCTCAATAAAATTTCTTTTCAATTATAACAAATCATTCTTTGAGATACAACGGTTCATTCCTATTCGATATATCATAGACAAGAATAGAATTCTTCTCATCCTCGGATACGAGCATCTGAAGTCTGTCCCCATCAACCCGTATCTCTTCTATATAAAGAGATGGATCTTCCGGTTCAATGATTGCACAAATCGTTTGCTCTTCCCCTTTCTCTTTAATCTTAACCTGACGATGTGACAAAAGTTCATACTGATAATCAGCATCTTCAAGTATCATATTCTCTTCATATTCTTCATTTTCTTCCTTTTCCTCTTCTTCATACATCGCTTCTTCTACACATTCATCATACTCTTCATTACTGTTGTATGCATTTTTAGCAGTAAGCTTATCTTCCCTTTCCATATTCATCGGTTCTTCAGCATAGCATACTTCCGTCTCTATACTGTTCATATTCAATTGTTCACTTATTTTGGCACTGCTTTTCATATTTCTGGAAACAGCATAACCACCAACGGTAACACAGAGAAGCGCAGCTGCCATCTCAGTATATCTTACCGCTCTTTTTTGAAATGATATTGTATTTGGTTTTAATCTCTTCTCTATATTTTCAGGTCTTAATGATTCCGGTACTTCGATATCTTCTGCAGAATCCATGATCTGTTTTAAAATATCTTTTTCATCCATCATCTTCCCCTCCCTGTTCCTCTTAAGTATTCTGCCATTCTGGCAAGTGCACGCTTCTGTCGCGATCTTACAGTATTATCATTCATTTTTAGTATTTTCCCAATCTCAGAGCTTGTATACCCACCAAAAAGATTCATAGACAAAATCAATCGGTCCTCCGGCTCAAGCTGAGAAAATGCTATACGAACATCCATATCCTTGTCCTGATCGGAAGTTGGCGCAGGCAACTGTTCATCCAGTTCTTCTGTCTTACTTAAGTATGCCTTTAATCTCTGTCGGCATTTATTCGATAATATCCTGAATATCCAGGCACGAAATGATTCCTCTTTTCTAAGGCTCCTGATCTGGGCCCATGCATCCATAACTGTATCACTAACGCAATCTTCTGCATCCTGGGGATTCTTCAGCGTATAGAGTGCAAAACGATACAGATCTTTATAGATTGTTCCATACAATTCCGAGAAGGCATGGGTATCCCCTTTTACAGCCTGATGTATCAACAATTTTTCATCCACTATTCAACTTCTCCTTTAATGATTCTTATATTCAGTGTCCTTAATCCTCCATTTTGTTGCATCTGTTTGTTAATACGACGAAAAAAGAGTTTCGTGACTGAAACTCTTTTTCGTTTTTCTATACTTTTTATCTGATGTCAGCATTTAATCTACTGTTTTTTTCTGACAGTAGTCTTCTTTTCTGTTGTCTTTTTCGTCACTGTTTTTTTCTCTGTTTTCTTCTTTTCTACTGCTTTTTCTGTAGATTTCTTCAGGACTCTTGTTCTCTTCTTTTCATAACCGAATACAGCTACACCATATGCCGGCAGACTATATGCAAGAGAATATGGCTGTCCATCACATTCCCCTTTGACTGCTTTATAAGAAACTGGTCTTGGCTGTCCATTACCGCCATACTGCTCTTCATTACTGTCAAGAACCAGCTTATAAGTACCGGACTGTGGTACTCCTACACGATAATCTGTTCTTTCCATTGGTGTGAAGTTGATAACAAATATCAGGTTCTTCTTTCCATCCTTGGAATGTCTCATAAAGCTGAAGATACTTCTTGTATTATCATCAGCATTGATCCATTCAAAGCCTTCCCAGCTTGTATCCAGAGAATACAGTGCAGGATTCGTCTTATATAACTTCAGCAGGTCACTATAGTAATGCTGCAACTTCTGATTCTGTTCTTCTTTCAGAAGGAACCAATCCAGTTCTCTTGCTTCGCTCCACTCGCGTTCCTGTGCAAATTCCTGTCCCATGAAAAGAAGCTTCTTGCCAGGGTGTCCGATCATGAAAGAATACCCAGCTTTCAGGTTCGCAAACTTATCAACATAAAAACCTGGCATCTTATTGAACATAGAGCACTTCAGATGAACAACTTCGTCATGAGATAATACAAGAACGAACCTTTCTGAGTATGCATATGTTAATGAGAATGTCATCTTATTGTGATTATTGCTCCTGAAATATGGATCAAGCTTCATATAATCCAGGAAATCATGCATCCAGCCCATGTTCCACTTCATTGTAAAACCAAGTCCGCCTTCTTCCGGCTTTCCTGTTATCATAGGCCATGCAGTTGATTCCTCTGCAATCACCATGGTTCCATGATTTCTTCCGGTAACAACTGTATTCAAATGCTTGAAGAATTCCATAGCTTCAAGATTCTTATTACCACCCTCTACATTAGGAACCCAGTTTCCTTCGGAACGACCATAGTCAAGGTACAACATGGATGCAACTGCATCTACACGAAGCCCATCTACATGGAACTGTTCGATCCAGAAAAGTGCATTGCCGATCATGAAGTTCTTTACTTCATTCTTGGAATAATCAAAGATCTTGGTTCCCCATTCCGGATGTTCGCCCTTTCTTGGATCTGCGTACTCATATAACGGCTGACCATCAAAATCAGCAAGCCCTGCTGCATCTTTCGGAAAATGAGCAGGTACCCAGTCCAGAATAACGCCGATGTTATTCTTATGCAGATAATCAACCATATACTGAAAATCAAGTGGTGAACCATGACGGGATGTTGGCGCATAGTATCCAGTCACCTGATAACCCCAGGATCCATCAAATGGATGCTCTGCAATTCCCATAAGTTCAACGTGTGTATATCCCATCTCTTTGACATAAGCTGCAAGCTCATGTGCAAATTCTCTGTAATTATAATATCCATTCGGATCTTCTTCTGTTACTTCATGCTTTTTCCATGAGCCAGGATGCACTTCATAGATGGACATCGGAACTTCGTCAATATTCTGCTTCTCTCGTGCCTTGATCCAGTTACGGTCATGCCATTTCATGTTGGAAATATCCGCAACGATTGATGCGGTACCTGGTCGAAGTTCTGTCTGATTGCCATATGGGTCTGCTTTGAAGAACTTATCGCCTGCTTCTGTGGTGATCATGTACTTATAGATATCCCCAACCTTAACACCTTCAATAAATGCTTCCCAGATACCGATCGGTCCAACTTTTGTCATAGGATTAGCAGTCTCGGACCATTCATTAAAAGCACCTACTACATGCATCTTTGCTGCATGTGGTGCCCAAACTGCAAAATAAACACCTTTTTTTCTTTTATTCGTAACAACGTGAGCCCCCATCTTCTTATAGATATCATAATGGGTAGCCTGTCCAAAATAATATTGATCCAATTCACCGATACGAATATCCTTCAATTCCATAAAAATCCCCCTTTTGAGAAAAAGCCAATGGCAACATGACGGTCGTACCATTGGCTTATGATATCTTTTAAACTAATTTCTTAAATGCATTCGCGAAAATGATAATACGATTCTCCTCGTCATACCTCTTTCCGGAAAGTGTAGAGAACATCTTTCCAACACTGAACTTATTCGCGCGCTTTATTGCTTTATCCATCAATTCTTTCACATCCAGCATCGCAAGTGGCTGCTCTGGTGTCTGTAAAGAAACAAATGCCTTCTGTAATACAGGGAGTGCGTTCTCAGCGATCACGCTTTCATGCTGAAGTGCATAATACTGTGCGAATTTCAGAAGTTCTTCATTCGTAAGAATCGGCACATTGATCGTTATATCGAACTTCTGTGCAAACTTTGGATTCCTTGCAAGAAGTTCCTGAAGGAATGTCTTCTCATCTTCCAGGAATACAACCAACGAATCTGTCTTGAAATCCATTGCCATAGAAAGCTGTGCTATAGTGTTATCACTCATATCTCCTGCTTCTTCTATGATAAGTACCCCGCCTGAAATCTTGTTAACAACCTGTGCAATATCTTTATTATTAAGGTCTTCTGCATATATCTTTGCTACCTTGGCATTCTGCTGTCCCTTACATCTTCCAACGATCTTTGCAAGAGAAATGGCAAGTGATGTTCTGCCATTACCTGCATTACCTACAAGAATTACATTGCCTGATGAGGATGTCTTATCTTTCAGAGAGCTTCTCATAATTCGGGTAACAGCTGAATCAATCTGATCACAAATACCATTGATTCCACCCCAGAATCCAAGCATGCTCTTTTCCTTTTCATCAAGACCAGATCTGACATAAGACATCGGATCGATCTTAACCTCATTGGCCTCTTCCAGCTCTTCTACCAGCGCTTCTGCTGCTTCCAGTGTAGTAGCTTCCTCTTCAACTGCTTCTGGAATCTCTTCTATATCTTCTGCTTTTTCTTCAGATACTTGTTCCACTACTTCCACCGACTCTTCTTCTTTTGCAGCCGGTGTTTCTTTTCTCATATTCATTACTGGCATCTCAGGCATATCAAGTGTCGGAATCTTGATCTCCGGAACATCCGGAATATCCAGTGCCGGCTCCTGCTTGATAACCGGAACTTCTTCCAGAATAATCTTACGTGTCAGCTTCTCTTCTTCTGCCTTTCTTGCAGCTTTAGCTGCAGCATATTCACGCAGGCTTAATTCTCCTATCTCTTTACGGATAGTCTCACCAAGATTGATCGTAGCTGCTGTCATCAGGTCATCTGCAGTAACAACAGGTGCATCAGGAAGCTTCACTTCCAATGGTTTGATAACATCCTCAAATGCTTCCAGTGAATCTACTTCCCTGATCACCTCAGAAGCCTCTTCTGCTTCTTCAGCAATTTCTTCCGGCTTTTCCATATCTGCTGTTTCAGATTCTTCTTCCACAGCCGCTTCCTCTTCTACTTCTTCTTCTACGGGTTCTTCATCAACAATCTCTTCTGCAACTTCCTCAGTTACTGCATCAGCAATCTCTTCTGCAGCTTCCTCGGTTACTGCATCAGTAATCTCTTCTACTGGTTCTTCCACTGTTGCTTCTTCAGCAGCTTCTTCTACTATTTCCTCTACAACTTCTTCTGCAACCGCTTCTTCTGTTGCTGTTTCTTCTACGATCTCTTCCACAGCTTCTTTTTCTGCAGCACGGTTTCCCTTTAATCCGGAAAGAATCTGTCTCATGCTATTAGCTAACTCTGCCTGCAGATTCATAGCATCATACTTCTTTCCTTTTTTCTTCTTCTCCGCTTTCTCAGCTTCCTTTTGTTCTGTAATAGCTGCAGCAATCTCTTTTTCTGTATTCATAAGAATACTATCAGCAATCGCATCTGTCTCTGAAACAGGAAGTTCATTCTTGATCTCTGTATTCATTGCAGCTTCAAGAATATCTGCATCCTCTTCCTCTGTCTCTACCGGCTCAATTGGAATTGGATTATCACAGATAGCCTTCTGCTGAGGAGTTAATGGTTCATACTTCTGCTTCAGCTTTAAAGCCTCCACAACATACTTACCGCTATGGAACCATAACGCAAGATCATTACACTCTTCTACGCACTTGCCCTGCATACCTGCCTGATCATATAAGCAGCAAAGTTCATATGCCCAACGTTCTGAATACTCGGCAGCTTTCAGATCTTCAAGAACTTTAATCTGTTCTTCAATAGAAGATCCTCTTCCCTTATAAATCTTATACTTTAAAAGGTACTTATTACTATCATTCGGAGACAGATTCACATACTCTGTATAATATTCAACTGCATCATCAAAATCCTGGGTCAATACACAGGCTTCTGAAAGACGATACAAAATCTGACGACTATTCGGAGATCTTCTATAAGCACGGGACAGAATCGCTTTGCTATCCTCTACTCTTCCCACTTCTTCATATATCTCGCTAATGGTGCACAGAGTTCTTACACTTCTGACACGCTTCCAGTCGATACTGTCCGCTATCTGTGCAGCCCCTTCATAATCTCCAGTATCAACTAACTTTCCAATCTCCTCAAGCTTTGCCTGATACTCAAACTTATCCACTTCTCACACCTCTAACATCTATTTCTGAAATCAATACTCCCAGACAATTAATATTTTATTAACAATTTAATAAACTTGTAACAATTCTATCACATAAATATAATGTTGTCAAAGGAATAACTCCTTATCTACGCCCTTTTCTGCGAAGAATAAGCAATATAATGATCACCAGAAAAGCGCCGGCAAGAATACCAGCATATAATGCGATATTTGTTGTATCTCCTGTCTTTACTCCTGTTCCGTCTCCTTCAGCAAGTTCTGCAGCAGCCTCCTGCGAACCGCCAAATCCGCTAAACAATCCTTTATCTGCAGAATTCTTCTCTGCTTCTGATGCATCTTTCGATCCATCTGGTTTCTTTTCATAAGTGTGTGTTGCAATTGCTAAAAGAGAATGACCAGCATTCAGATGTAATTCCTTGTTCTCATAAGTAATCGTATATCCAGATCCGGATCTCACCGCTTTACCATTGCCATCACATTGATTCACATAGTAAACTCCTGCCGGAAGACCTTCAAATATTACAGTAGAATAAATTGCATTATCCTTCTGTTCCAAAGTCTTCACACCCACATGCTTTGAGAGCTTGGTACAATCAGAATCAGAATAAACTCCGAAATAGAACTTTCCATTCATCTTAATAGTCTTTCCTTCACTGGCAGACTTTAATGCAACTGTAATCTTTCCCTTTCCTTTTCCTGTCGGAAGTGTAACCTTAGCAACATTACCGGATGTAAAGGTTGTAAACTCACCGCCCGCAAATCGTTCGTAAGAAACCGGTTCTTCTATCTCGTCAACCTTATACTTCGTTCCTGCTGCAAGCACGCCTTCAATCATATGTCCATCTTCTGATTTCTTTGAGGTCCAGCGAACTGTGTTTCCATTCTTATCTGTTACTTCTTTACCGTCTGCATCAAGAATACGAAGAACTGCTCCATCTAAAAGCTGCATGTTCTTATATTCATATCCGCTTCCGGCTTTCTGTGTACGTGATTCGTATCCTTTTCTGTAGACCTTTACCTTTACTGTATCATTACTGAAAAGTGCTTCCTTTTCTGAAGACTTCAGTGATCTTACCTTAGCATAAGTATCTTTCAGATATCCGGCAGGTGCTTCTGTCTGAATAAGTACGTAATCTTCTGGATCCAGTTCTCCTTTTAATGTCAGTACCCCATTCACCGTCTTTACTGTTTTCACCAGTGTACCAACTTTTTTATCAACATATTTATGAATCTCTACTGTTGCACCTGCAATATATTCGCCCTTAAATGGGGATGTTTCGGATACATCATCAAGAACAGCGATCTTCATTACAGTAGGATCATTCCAGAAGGTTGTACTCTGTGAACGTGCATTCGCTATTGTAATTCGCTTTTTCCCTGGTGTGTAGTGACCGGCTGCTCCGCTCTGTGTCACTGTATATTTTTCATTCCTGCTAAGTACTCCCTTCAGAATTACCTCGCCTTTTCCGTTAACAGTTTCTTTTGCAACAACTTCTCCGCTCTCATCTTCCACCTTAAACGTTACATTCTTGATTGGTTCATTGCTTCCTTTTTCATGTGCACGAATGGTTACTGAGATTGGTCTGAGGTAAATATACAGTTCTGCCCCACTGATCGCAGGTACAGATATCAGCTTTTCTTCTTTTGTTTCTTCTACATACTGACCTGGAATCGAACTCTTTTCAACCTTGAATGTGTATTCTGCAGGTGGTAATCCCTTATAAACAGCATTACCTTTATTATCTGACACTGCCGCTGCAACTGAATGCTTACCAACATAAGCATTCAGTTTTACACCATTTATAACATTTGAATAGTTTCCTTCTTCTGTTACAGTTACCGTAACATTACTATAGATGTTGGTAACTGAAAGCTTCGTATCCTCTTCTACTTTCAGTACTATCGGTGCAGTATTCTCATCCTCACCATAGATAGTGTAATATTCTTCTGTTCCTGTAAGCTTCTCACCTTCAAAGTAATTGCCGCCTGCATCTACCTTGTAATCTCCTGGAACAAGACCTGTAATAATAAATGCTCCTGCACGTTCTGCGATTGGAACTGTTATCGCTACAGCCTTCTTATCTTCAGCAAATGTAAGTTTCAGTTCATTCTCACCGGAATATGCTTTTACTTTTTCCGTATCAAGCTCTGCTTCGCTGCTTAACACAATCTTTGTCTCTTTTAACTTGTCATTTCCAAAGATAGATACAGAAACTTCAATTCGTTTTTCTTCAGTTTCTTCGTTATCAACCGGATTGATATCAGGATTCTCTTCCAGTTCGCTTTCTGATTCTGTTTCAATCTCGGTCATCGGTTCAATTTCAGATTCTGCTTCTGAAAATGTCTCCGATTCTGTTTCAGATTCTGTCTCTGAAATAGTCTCAGATTCTGTTTCGGTTATACGTTCTGTTTCGCTGGCTTTCTCTGTAATCTCTTCTGTCTCTGTTTCTTTTTCAGTTACAAGTTCTGTCTCCGGAACCTCTGTTACCAGAGCAACTGCATAATCAGAGAATCCATCTGTCTTAAAGGTTACTTTCTCAATTGCGCTATAATTATTATTCCACTTAGCCTCTGACTTCAGGAATTCTGCGACTCTTTCATCTTCTTCGTTATAATCTTCATCCTCATTCTCTTTTGTTTCAAGAATCTCCTCTTCTGTCAGCTTTCTAAGATGATAGATCTGAATCTCTTCTTCTTTCGTTACCTTGCCCTCATATAATCCTTCCGGATATTCAATGGTAACTTCAATATCCTTCTCAAGACGCGGAGTTATCTCAACTTCTTCTCCATTCAGTTCGAAATGGATACCGTAAAACTTCACACCATCAATCTGATATTCAGGATCTACCTTAACAAGCTTTCTGTCTTTTTCTGCTTCTTCAGAGTCTTTCTTTCTGCCTTCTACAACAAGTTCTGTGCCTTCCGGGAGTTTCATATCCTTTGGCACTTCTACAGAGATCGTATAATTCTTTTTTTCTACAACAAATATATGATCATCTTTCTTTTCTGTTGTTTTCTCTGTTTCTTTTTCCTTCTCTGTCTCTGGTGCCTCCGTCTCCGGTGCCTGTGTTTCCGGTGCCTCCGTCTCTGGTGCCTCTGTCTCCGGTGCTTGTGTCTCCGGTGCTTCTGTCTCTGGTGCCTGCGTCTCCGGTGCTTCTGTCTCCGGGGCTTCCGTCGGGGCTTCTGTTGGCGGTTCCGTTGGTGCTTCTGTTGGAGCTTCTGTTTCCTCCTCTTCTATCGGCTCTTCTTCTGCCATCTCTTCAATATCTCCGGAATCCTCCAAATCTTCTACTACTTTCTCAGCAGCACTTTCATCTGATACTGTCTTCTTTTTGTCCTTGGCAAGAGCAGTTATACTTCCTTCACTAAACACCAATGATGCCGTTAACAGAATTGTAAGTCCTCTTTTCCATACGTTTTTTTTCATATCCGTATCCTTTCTATGTAAATATATAAATGATATTCCTATACTAATAGATGAGTATATCATATCTTTACACCTGATAGTATGAAAAATGTATGAAACTTAGATAAAATCAGGAAATCCTTCATAATAATGAATCGTTTTTTTACTTTCTATCTCTTTAATCCTTTCCGGTAGTCTTCCTGATGTAAAGTCATTTTCCAGAATATGACGATGCATATAGATCTCACCTGTAAGATCTTCCAGTCCATCAAGGTTATGGATATTGCCATCTCCAAATGGTATATCTGCAACCAGTATCACATCTGCATCCTTCATCATCTGCAGATTCTCCTGTTGTTTTTCCGTGGTTATATCGCAGAAAGCTTCTTCTTCAACCATAGGAATCCCAAGATATCTGCAGATATCATAATCATCACTTCCCCTGTTCAAAACACCTGCACTTACTTCATGACCTTTATCTTCGAGGATCTCCAGCATCTTTACTGCCTTATTCGAACCACATATAATATGGATCCGCAGAGTTTTTTCCGCCTGTTCTTCACTCTGAACACGGATTGGCACGATCTCAGGCTTCTCCAGAAGTGAATTCTCCCGTATGAGGAGCTTCATATTATAGAGACTCTCCATAGCATTTCGATTCACGATTTCTTCCGGCGTGCCATCTGCAGATACCTTTCCATCCTTTAACATTACAATACGATTACAATATCTGGATGCGAGATTGATATCATGGAGAACTGACAGAATCGTTATCTGTTCCTTCTGATTCAGTTCCTGGATCAGCTCCATAACCTCTATCTGATGGTGGATGTCCAGCGCCGATGTAGGTTCATCCAGCAGGATGATCTTAGGCTGTTGTGCAATAGCCCTTGCAAGTACGACACGCTGTCTTTCGCCGCCACTTAATTCATTGTATCCTCTTCCTGCAAAGACATCGGTATGGGTCATCTTCATTGCCTTTTCCACGATTGCCACATCCTCACTTGATTCCTTCTTTCCAAAACCAAGGTATGGATTTCGTCCCATCATTACGATGTCTTCTACTGCAAAATCGTAATCTACATAGTAGGACTGTGGAACTACTGCGACCATCTGTGCTCTTTCTTTTGCCTTTAAACGGCGAAGATCTTTGCCACAGATCTGGATATTCCCTGCAAGTAATGGCAGGATTCCGGAAACACACTTGATCAAAGTAGACTTTCCGGTTCCATTAGATCCGATCAAAGCTACTGCTTCCCCTTTTTCAACAGAAAAGCTTACATCTTTTAATACAACCTTTTCCCCGTATCCGGTTGATACATTCTGAAAGTTCAGCATCTGGGTTGTCATGATACTGCCCCTCCTTTCTTTGTTTTTCGAAGGAGATACAGGAAGAATGGTCCACCGCAAACAGAAGTAATAATTCCAACAGGAATCTCTGCTGTTGCCAGACTTCTTGCCAGTGTATCGCATACGATAAGGAATGTCCCTCCAAACAGAAGTGACACCGGCATTAGTTTTCTATGCTTCGGTCCGGTAAAAAGACGTACCACATGTGGAACCACAAGGCCGACAAATCCTATGATTCCGGTTACGGAGATAACCGCTGCCGTAACAAGGCTTGAAGCAAAGAGCACCTTTCTTTTCAGTCCTTCTACCCCAACGCCGAGCTGTGTTGCAGTATCTTCCCCCATAAGCATGATATCGAGCTCTCTTGCTGATAAAAATAACATAACCAGACCAATAAGCACCCATGGAAGAACCGTGACGATCTGGTTCCAGCCTTTTCCATTTAAGCTGCCCATGGTCCAGAACATGATCTGATCCATACTCTGCTTATTCATCATCATGAGCAGGGACATAACAGCTGATAAAGTGGAGCTGATGGCAACACCTGATAATAGCAAGGTTGCAACCGGTACCTTCTTTCCTACTCTGGATATACTATAAACAACCGCAATCGTCGCAAATGCACCCGCAAACGCGAGAAGCGTTGTCCCACTGAATCCCAGAAAGCTTCCCTTTAATCTCAGTATAATTCCAATTGCAGCTCCAAGGGCAGCACCGGATGAAACTCCAAGTACAAATGGATCTGCCATAGGGTTCTTAAAGATTCCCTGATATCCCGCACCACTTACTGCCAGTGCAGCACCTGCCAGAAAACCAAGCAGGATTCTCGGCAATCTTACATTCCATATAATGGTAACTGCACCTTTGGATATACCCGTCATATCCACATTTGCATGAAACAGCTTATTTAGCAGAATGGTATTGGCATCCTTAATGGAAATAGATGCAGCTCCTGTTACCGTACATAAATAGATCACTACAAAACATAACAGGCTGGCCAAAACCAACCAGCCTGTTTTCACTTTATTTTTCTTCATTGTGTCCCTTTCGTCTACTCTGTAAATGCTTCCGGATATACCTTCTCAGCAAGTACCTTAACGCCTTCTACATAACGTGGACCTGGTCTCTGCAGCATATCACCCTCTGGACTCATTCCATCAATGTAAATAAATCCATCTTCTGCATTCAGACATTCCAAAGCTTCCATACCGGCAATCTGTTTGATCTCATCCAGTGGCTGGTAAAGGGAAATATAGACATCCGGAGACTTTTCGATCAGGGATTCTACAGACAGCATTGGCCACATAGAATCTGCATCTGCACAGATATTCTCAAGACCAATGATATTCATTGTATTGTCAAGAAGTGAACCAGGACCTGCACTGTAGAAAGATCCAAGGTCTACAAATGCACTCTTAGCTGCATCCACAGCTTCAAGTTTTCCTGTAAGATCTGCCAGTTCTGCCTCCATATCAGCTACAACCTTTTCTGCCTGCTCCGCACATCCGGCAAGCTTTCCTACAGTATTAATATCATTTTCAATTGCAGTAAGATCATTCGCAGAGAGCAGACATACCACTGCTCCTGCATCTTCTAACTGTGTACGGATCGCATCATCGATATAGTCTGATGCCAGAACAAGATCCGGAGACTTTGAAAGGATCAGTTCCATGTTTGGTTCCGTATAACTTCCGATGGAATCGATAGCGCCTGCTTCTTCCGGATAATTACAGAAATCTGTTCTTCCAACCAGTTTATCTCCGGCGCCTACTGAATAAATGATCTCCGTTGATGCAGGTGACAGAGAAACGATCGCTTCCGGTGCCTTCTCCATGGTGATCTCATTACCAAGAGCATCTGTGATTGTCACAGGAAAGGCATCTTCTGCTGATACCCATGCTCCTAATAAGCTGACAGTTAATCCAATTACACTAATACATATTCTTTTTTTCATCTTCGTTTATCCCTTCTGATAGTTTTTAAATTAAATATTGTAATATATAATTCTATTCAATTTAGATTATAACAAATGAATCGTTACTAATTGGATATTATATTTAATTTTTTTTATCAGAAAAATAAAAAAAAGAAGATGATATACTCATCTTCCTCTTAATTAAAAATTAGTGATTGTGATGGAGTGTTAATCCATGCATATGCTTTGCTGCAAATGCCTTCTGCTGATACAGAAGATACCATGTTGCTGTATTAAGTCCGAAAGCAACAACTACATCGATAACTGTATGCTGCTTGATAAACATTGTAGACAGTACGATCAGTACTGCAAGAATAAAGGATCCGCGTACAACCAGTGGATGATTCTTCAGAACTGTGGAACGCTTGATCGCTGTGTGCATCGCAATCGTATTAAATACATGAATACTTGGAAGCACATTGGTTGATGTATCGCTTCTATAGATAGCAGTTACCATTCTTGTGAAGACATTATCACGTGGAATGATCGCTGGTCTTAATGTGTGTCCGTTTGGCCATACATAAGAGATAATAAGGAAAAGTGTCATACCGATCACAAGGTTTGCAGCTAACAGATTATACTGTGTACGATCCTTTTCTACGATTCCCATAAACAGAACACCGAAAACCATATAGACAAACCATAAGTAATATGGAACAACAAACACTTCACAGAATGGGATCAGATGATCGAATCTGGAAGATAACAGGTGCATATGATATGCAGGACGACTCTCTACATAAGCAAAAACAAGCAGGTACAAAAGTAAATACAAAGCTAATGGTAACAGATGACGGCAACGTGCCCACATATTATTTACGAATTCCATAAAAACACCTCTTTTACATATGTATGTTAAAAAAATATCAGTTAACGAATTCGTAATATGTTATAGCACCTTTTTTTCAAGAAAACAATATATCAAATTGTATTTTAATAAAAACTTTATTATTTTACATTTTTCTCGCTTTATCTACACATGCCTTCTGCGCTTCAAACACCGCACTTCTCATTCCTTTTGCTTCCAGAACACGTACGGCCTCAATTGTAGTACCGGCAGGTGAACATACCATATCCTTTAAAGCTCCAGGATGAAGACCTGTCTCAAGAACCATCTTTGCACTTCCAAGAACAGCCTGAGCAGCAAACTTATACGCCTGGGCTCTTGGCATTCCATCTGCTACTGCAGCATCTGCCATTGCTTCAATGAACATGAATACATATGCAGGTGAACTTCCGGATACGCCAACTACTGTGTCAAGAAGATGCTCAGGGAGCACTTCTACCTGTCCAAAGCTTTCACAGATCTGCACTACTGTATTCATATCTTCTTCCGTAACCAGTGCATTCTTACACATTCCCATCATACATTCATTCACCATAGCAGGTGTATTCGGCATAGTACGGATGATCTTGATATCCTCTCCGATACGCTCTGACAGCCACTTTAATGTCTTACCAGGTGCAATCGTTACGATCAGTTTGTCGTTCGTGATAACCGGCTTTATCTCAGCAATTACTTCTTCATAATACTGCGGTTTTACTGCAAGGAAAACGATATCAGCAAATGTAACCACCGCAGAATTGCTTTCGCCTGCAATGATTCCAAGTTCAGCTGCAATCTTACTCTTTGTCTTTTCCGACTTTGCAGATGCACAGATATCATCAGCCTTCACAAGTCCGCTTCCTAAAATCCCCTTAATCATTGCTGTAGCCATATTCCCACAGCCTACAAATCCTATCTTCATAATAATCTCCTCTTTCAAGTTCTATATCTATGGTCTCTATGAGTTCTTTTTACTCAGAATTGTATCCAGTAATCCGTTTTTCTTTTCTTTTGGTTGTTCCTTCTTTTCCGGTTCTTCTTCACCTCTAGCCAGCACATCCAGCTTCCCGTTCTTCTTAAGCCCTTTGACAACCAGCTTTCGAAGCAGGTCATAGATAACAGCAAAAACCGGTACCCCTACCAGCACTCCCGCAAAACCAAAGATGCCGGAGAAAAGAGTGATAGAAAACAATACCCAGAATCCTGATAACCCAACGCTTCCAGCCAGAAGTCTTGGTCCAAGTACATTCCCATCAAACTGCTGCAATATAACAATAAATATTAAGAAGATAACAGCATTCACCGGATTCGATATCGCAATCAGAAGAACAGCCGGAACTGCTCCGATAAATGGTCCAAAATATGGAATGATATTCGTCACACCAATGATTATACTAATCAGAACGCTGTTGGAAAATCCTCTTGTTACTGCAAGAATCATACAGAATGCGTAACAGATCAGACCTACAACTGCACTGTCCAGTACCTTTCCACTGATAAACCCATCAAAGGTTTCGTTGATAAAATGAACCTCATCCACAATTCGGTCTGCTGTTTCTGCCTTAAATATTGCATAGATAACTGCTCTTCCCTGTCTGGCAAATGTTTTTCTTGCACATAAGGTATAGATACAAACGATAGTGCCGATTACCAGATTCATCATCAATCCAACAATAGAACTGATCGTATATGTCACATCTCCTACCATATTCTGCAGATGTGGCAGTACGTCCCCACTCGCCCAATTACTTGCCTCGTCCATTAAATCTACAACGATTGGACGGATATAACTCTGCACGACTCCATCATTTTTCAGATAATTATCGGTCCAGTCGAAGAACTGCCTCGTCATTCGCGGAACGCTTCTTGATAAAGTTGCAATACTGACGATCATCTGTGGAACAACCGTTCGTATCAATGTATAGATTGCAATAATTGAAAGAAGCATTACCGTAAATACAGCAAGACCTGTTTTCTTCTTTTTCAGTTTATTCGGAAGATATTTCCGATAGATCTCTTCAAAAAAATTACATGGTGTCTTCAGTACAAAAGCCATAACACCTCCAACAACAAACGGCGAAAGAATCTTTATGACCTTGTCAAAGCCGTTTACTATCGTTGAAAAACGCAGCAGAATAAAATAAAAGGCAATGGCCAGTGCGATACCAAGAAAATTACCAAATGCATGACCAAACATCTCTTTCAAATCTTTTTTTGTCATAACAATATATCTCCTCTTTCCTGTTCATGTTAAACAGATTCTCTGCAATAAGGAAGCATCTTTTCAAAAACATTCTTTACTTCAAGAACAGTCCTGCAAAGAGAAAACCAACAGCCATTCTCAAACATGTGCATGATTGCAGATGTCTGGGTATGCAGATTACCTACACAGGCTACCTGATCATCGCAGACAATAATACGCATCTTCAATCGTGCTTCTGTATAATAAAAAATACGTATCATACCACTTGCATCCCACTCAGGCTTCTGTTCTTTCTTTTCCTTTCGTTCCGGAAGAATCAGAAAGATCCGAACTCCTCTCTTTGCTGCAAAGACCAGTTCCTGCTTCAGGTCAGCATCGGTCAACTCTTCCGGCAATGTGATATAAAGATACTTTCTGGCGTTACGAATCATATTCAGATACATATTCTTCCCAAGCATTTCACTCTTCATCGGACTGGTAGCAAAAGGCTGGACAAAACCTGCATCCCCGGCACGATACGCTGCTTTTAAAAGATACGGAACAGGATCTTCTGTTGTCTCTTCCATAGCATTCCACATCTTAAGAAAAGAAAATGTAAGACTTCGAACTGCATCTCCGGTAAGACAGATTCCAGAGAAGTGCCACTTCTGTTTTTCTTTTTCCAGATGAAACTGATCATTCGTAAATTCATAATCTCCAGTATAAGCATACTTTCCATCAATAACAAGTATCTTTCGGTAATCGGAATAATTAAGTTTCATCATACCTTTTCTGGAATGGAAGACCTTGCAGCTGATATTCTTCTTTTCCATCCATCCAATAAACTTATCATGGCGGCGAGCTTTACTTCCGGTTCCATCGTATAGAATCCTTACTTCGACTCCATTAGCCGCTCTTTCCTTCAGAATCTCCGCAATCCCATTCCAGATTACAGAATTCTCACAGATATGACATTCCAGAAAGATGAACTTCTGTGCCTTCTGCAGGTGTGATTCCATATCCTGTAAAAGCTTTTCCGGTTCATGAAAAAAAGAAACATCTGTGTTCTGATATACTGGGTAACCTCCCCACATGCGAAGATAATAGGACTGATTCGCAAGTCCCATATCTGTCATCTCCAGACGGTCTGAAACTCTCTCATCCTGCGGGAGCATTACTTTATATTCTTCATCGATCTTCACCAGTTTTTTATACAGCGGACTGAGTGTATATAATCTTTCGTACATAAGCTCTTCCTCTTTCATATTCAAGTCGACGCTTAAAAAAGGACTGGCAAAAGCCAGTCCTTTTAGATTTGCCATCTTGAAAAGATGTTAACACTATAACGATATTATGTCAACGGGAAGTAGTCCTTCTAAGTTATTTTCCTGCTGCTTCGTCAAATTCAGCGATGATAGAAGCATCCGGTGCCGGTGTTGCAAGACTCACGATAACAATTACGATACAGGAAACGATGAATGCCGGAAGCAGTTCATAGATGTTCCATAAACCACCCATTGGTCTGCAAAGATACTTCCATACGAAGATCATTACACCACCGGAGATCATACCAAAAATAGCTGCATACTTTGTTGTACGTTTCCAGAACAGAGAGAATAACATTACAGGACCAAATGCTGCACCAAAACCAGCCCATGCAAAGGATACGATCTGGAATACAGAGCTGTTCGGATCTCTTGCAAGAATGATTGCAAATACAGCAATCAGGAAAAGTGTTACTCTCGCGATCAGAATACCGTCCTTGCCATTCTTATTCAGAATATCAGAAGATACTGCTGAAGAAGCTGCAAGAAGCTGTGAATCTGCTGTTGACATTGTTGATGCAAGAATACCTGCAAGGATGATACCTGCAAGAAATGCAAAGAACACACCATGTGAGCTTAAAAGGTCTGCAATTCTTACGATGATCGTCTCAGAATTGGATCCTTCGAGCATATCGATAGCTCCTACTTTACTCATAGAGTAACCGATCACACCGATAAGAACTGCAACAGACATAGAAATCACTACCCATACACTTGCGATTCTTCTGGAAAGGGAAAGCTTTTCTTCATCTTCAATCGCCATGAATCGAAGCAGGATATGTGGCATACCAAAATATCCAAAGCCCCATGCAAGTGTAGAACAGATTGTAAGTAATCCGTAAGGTGTTGAAGTACCCGAAGCTGCATCATACATAGAAGTCATACTCAGGTAACCTGGAAGTGCTTTTGCGTTCTCAATAACGTTGCCCATACCACCGGCTACATTCACACCGAAGATGAGAACAACAATCAGAGCAATACTCATGATGATGCTCTGAAGGAAGTCAGTTGTGGATGCTGCAAGGAAACCACCAAGCATAGTATAACCAACGATAACGATACCGCTGATCACCATAGCCGGCATATATGATACACCGAATAAGCTTGAGAACAGTTTACCACATGCTGCAAAACCAGATGCAGTATACGGAATAAAGAAGATAACAATTACAACTGCTGATACAAACAGTAAAACATTACTGTCATCGTGATATCTGTTCTTGAAGAACTGTGGCAGTGTAATAGAGTTATTTGCTACCTTAGAATAACGGCGAAGTCTCTTCGCAACGATCAGAAAGTTTACATAAGTTCCAACCGCAAGACCAATTGCAGTCCATCCCGCATCAGAAATACCTGAAATATATGCTACACCAGGTAATCCCATCAAAAGCCAGCTACTCATATCAGATGCCTCTGCGCTCATAGCTGTCACAAATGGTCCGAGTTTTCTTCCTCCAAGGTAGAAGTCGTCTGTGCTTGCATTCTGCTTAGAATAGATGTATCCAATGAATAATACCATTCCAAGATATGCGATGATCGCAATCAGAATGCAGATTTTTGCTGTTGTCATAATTTTTCCTCCTCGCGTTTCATTTTTTACGCATAGGTGCATTATAACATCCATATCAGTATGGTTCAACCATTAATTTTAACGCTTTACCACGTTAACTCGATTTTTTCTGATTTTCTTTCTTCAATTCCTTCTTTTTCTGGCGAAGTTCCCGGAAAAACTGACTGGTCATGGCACTGCACTCCTTTTCCATCACTCCTCGAACTACTTCAACTTTATGATTAAAGCCATCCATCTCCAGAATGTTCAGCACTGACCCTGCGCATCCTGCTTTTGGATTCATACAGCCGATTACTGCTTTTGTAAGTCTCGCCTGCATCATCGCACCGGCACACATCTGACACGGTTCCAGTGTCACATACATAGTACATTCCTCCAGGCGCCAGTCCCCCAGCTTTTTTGCTGCCTTTCGGATTGCAATGATCTCAGCATGAGATAAGGTGTTCTTATCCGTATTCCTGCGATTATATCCCCTTGCAATGATCTTATCCTGATAAACGATCACACAGCCAATGGGAACTTCCTCTAGAAGATAAGCTTTTCTTGCCTGGCGGATGGCTTCTTTCATATATTTTTCATCCGGTGTCAAGTTATCTCTTCGCATATAAACGTACGATTTCCTTCAGCTCTTCTACTACAAGGTCCATTCCTTCTATAGTAATATGTTCGTATGGACCGTGGAATCCATATCCGCCGGTTCCAAGATTCGGACAAGGAAGTCCCATAAAGGACAATCTTGCACCATCTGTGCCGCCACGAATCGGCATGGTCACTGGGGCCATACCCACCTTCTTTGCTGCCAGTTTCGCATTCTCGATCAGATGCATGCAGCCTTCAATCTGTTCTTTCATGTTGCGATACTGTTCTCTGATCTCAAGAGTTACGCATCCCTCTCCATATTTTTCATTCAGAAGCTTCGTGATATGTTCCATCTGCTCGATTCTTCCATCGAATCTCTGAGCGCTATGATCACGGATAATGTAGCGGAGTTCTGCCTGGCATACATCACCTGACATATCTGTCAAGTGAAAAAAGCCTTCATATCCTTCGGTATCCCTTGGAGTTTCCCCCGCTGGAAGCATACTGTTGAATTCCATTGCAACAAGTGCTGCATTGATCATAGTATTCTTACTGCTTCCCGGATGTACAGAGAATCCTTTTATGGTTACCTTTGCCCCGGATGCGTTAAAGTTCTCGTATTCAATCTCATTCTCAGCGCCGCCATCAACGGTATATGCAAATTCTGCGCCGAATCCTTCTACATCAAAATGATCTGCACCGCTTCCGATCTCTTCATCCGGTGTAAATCCGATACAGATCTTTCCATGTGGAAGATCGCCTTTCAGAAGTTCTTCTGCCAGTGTCATAATCTCAGAGACGCCTGCCTTGTCATCTGCGCCAAGAAGTGTAGTTCCATCAGAAGTAATCAGGGTACGTCCCTTTAATGTAAGAAGATCCGGGAAATCCTTCGGTGATAATACCAGATCACTTCCTTCCAGCCTTACTTCTGTTCCTTGATAGTCCTCAATAATCTGTGGCTTTACATTCTCCCCGGAAAAATCAGGAGCAGTATCCATATGTGCGATAAATCCGATTACAGGGGCATCTTCATATCCTGGTGTTGCAGGAATCTCACCATATACGTAACAGGTATCGTCAATTCTTGCATTACTGACACCAAGCTGCTCCATCTCTTCCTTTAACTGTCTTCCAAGATCGAACTCTCTTGCGGCAGAAGGAACTGTCTGGGATTCCTCGTCACTGGTTGTATATACTTTTACATAATTTAATAATCTTTCGTATGCGCGCATGATCTTCTCCCTCTATCTTTCAATACCTGGTCTTGCCGGGATTCCTTCTGTATATGGATGCTTTCTCATGCATATCTCTGACACATAATCTGCACGCTTCATCAGTTCTTCACTTGGTCCCTGACCGGTTAAGATAACCTCCAGTTTTTCCGGCTTGTGATCCAGAAAATCAAGAACCAGCTGTTCATCTAAAAGACCCGCACGGATAGTATAGATGGTCTCATCCAGAAAGAGAACATCCATATCCTCTTTTTCTGCCAGTTCAGTCACCTTCTTAAGCTGTTCCCCATAAAAGATCCTGCGTTCTGCCTTTTCTTCCGGTGTCATCTGAAAGCTGAACTTTTCCTGCTCAAGGCCATCGATCCAGGTGATGTTCGCATGTGCTTCGAGTAACTTTCTTTCACTTGTCTTATTATTCTTCATAAACTGATAGATTAGTACTTTATATCCGTAGCCAGCTGCTCTGGCACAAAGTCCCATACCGGTTGTTGTTTTTCCTTTTCCATTTCCACAGTAAATATGGATCAATCCTGTTGACTTCATAGTCATTCCTCGCTTTCCTGTTTCGTACATAAAGGATAGCACTTCTGAATGTAGCGGTGCAAGTAAATTCTCGTATTTACAAACGAAGTAAGAACGCGTAATATTAAAGACGCATTACATAATTGCGAGGATTTTTAATATGAAAAAATACTTTTTACTACCAGCTCTGACAGCTTGCTTTCTAGGGCTATCTGCTCTTGCTGTTTCAGCCACAGAGCAGACACCTGAGCCTTCTCATTCATTAACAGAAACGGAAGTTAACTATAACTTTGGCGATCTGCCATACTATATTGATCTTGGTTCTTTCCTGTTGAATCGTATGAACACTAGCCCTATATCAGCTTTTGACATTCCTTATATGCTGGTTGAGGAAAATGACGATACTACTGAACTTACACCTGAGCCTTCTCATTTTTTAACAGAAGCAGAAGTTAACGATATCTTTGGAGATCTGCCGCGCTATTTTGATCTTGGTTCTTTCCTGTTGAATCGTATGAATAATATCCCAATGCCAGCTTTTGACAATCACTATATGCTGGTTAAAAAAAATGACGGTACGCTTGTAAAAACCAGACCTTCTTTCTCCACTTTACAAAATCAACTGGAAAAGCTTCTTGCCTCCTATCAGGGTGACTGGAGTATCTATATCAAAGATTTAAAAACCGGAGAAGTGATCTCTATCAATGAGCATTCTATGCAGTCTGCCAGTCTGATCAAGCTTTATATTGCCGGTACTACACTGGAACGTATCGAGAATGGACTTCTTCAGGAAACGGATACGATCAGCAATGCTTTAAAACAGATGATCGTTGTCAGTGATAATGAATCTTCCAATGTACTGGTCCGCAGCTTCTATAAGGAAAGCGAAGGACAGCATTTTCAGGACGGACTTGATGTCGTAAATGATTTCATTGATAGACATGGTTATACTAATACAAAACAGGTAAACGGCATCGCTGACCCAAGTCTCTGGGTAAATGATGGCAGTGTGAATCATACATCCACTGCGGATTGCGGAAAAATTCTGGAGGATATCTATAACAGCGAGCTTGTCTCTCATTTTGCATCCTTCCGCTTTGAAAAACTTTTGAATAATCAGGAAGTCAATTATAAGATTCCTTCCGCCCTTCCGGAAGGCACACATATCTCTCATAAGACAGGTGAGGTATCTGATACCGAAAACGATGCTGCCATTATCTATACTCCATATGGAGATTATATTTATTGTATTATGTCAACCCAGTTAGAAAGTACCAGTACTGCAGTTGATAATATTCGTGCAATCACAAGGATCGTCCACAATTGGTTTATTCATCCGATAGAGATTATAGAACAGGAAGCAACAGAAGCGACGAACTAAAAAGAGCCCAAGACAAACACCAGGTCAATTGACCTGGTGTTTTATTATCACTATTCCATATATGCACCCTTCATGCTGCTTACTGCATGCTGTGCGTATAATTTCAGCAGACCGCTCTTATACTTGCTTTCAAAGCCTTTCCAGTTTGCTTTT
Source organism: Marvinbryantia sp. (assembly GCA_045598185.1). Taxonomy (GTDB): domain Bacteria; phylum Bacillota; class Clostridia; order Lachnospirales; family Lachnospiraceae; genus Marvinbryantia. The sequence goes on along the minus strand of JAZLLO010000111.1, from coordinate 18,375 downwards.
CTTTCTGCAAGAATCTGTTCCATCTCTTCCGGAGTCTTGCTTTCACCTTTCACGCCAACGATAGCGATCTTACGTGCAACAACATCCAGTTCGATGAGGTCTCCTTCTTCAACCAGTGCAATTGGACCGCCTGCTGCCGCTTCCGGTGATACGTGTCCGATAACCGGTCCACGGGATGCACCTGAGAAACGTCCGTCTGTAATCAATGCTACGCTTGAAGCCAGTACCGGATCGGCACAGATTGCTTCACCTGTATAGAACATCTCCGGCATACCACTTCCTCTTGGACCTTCGTAACGGATAAAGATGGCATCTCCTGGTTTTACTTCGCCGTGAAGTACAGCTGCGATACATTCTTCTTCACTGTCATATGGTTTTGCATTCAGAGTTGCTTTAAACATGTTCTTTGGACATGCTGTATGCTTGATTACGCATCCTTCCGGTGCAAGGTTACCTCTCAGGATTGCAATACTTCCATCTGTTCCCTTTGCATTGTCAAAGGAGTGGATGATATCTTCTCTTTCGATTTCTTTGCCAATGAGTTTTGCCTTCTCGCGAAGGATCTCGTCACAGTGCTCATAGAAGCCGTTCTTCTTTAATTCTTCCAGATTCTCACCAAGTGTCTTTCCTGTAACAGTCATAACATCAAGATGAAGCATGCTCTTGATTTCTTCCATAACACGTGGAACGCCACCTGCATAGTAGAAGTACTGTGCAGGCCAGTCGCCGGATGGACGGATGTTCAACAGGTAATGTGCACCTCTGTGCATACGGTCAAATGTATCTGCATCTACTTCAAATCCAAACTCATGTGCAATTGCAGGAATATGCATAGTTGCATTGGTAGAACCTGAAATCGCTGCATGTACCATGATTGCATTCTCAAAGCTCTTCATCGTAACGATGTCTGATGCCTTGATTCCTTTTTCAACCAATGTCATAAGCTGCTTTCCTGCATCGTAAGCTGCAGTTTTCAGTTCTGGTGCTGTAGATGGCATAAGTGCTGTACCTGGAAGCATAAGCCCAAGTGCTTCTGCCATGATCTGCATCGTAGATGCAGTTCCCATGAAAGAACATGCTCCGCAGCTTGGACATGCATGCTGCTTATAATAGTCCAGCTGTTCGTTTGGAATAACACCTGTCTTTTCCATTGCATCGAACTTACCAATCTGTTCCAGAGTAAGCAGTTCGTTCAGCTTGCAGGATGGATCATCTACAATATATTTTTCAGGAAGAGAATGTGCTTCCATTACACCACCTGAAACTACGATGGCACTCATATCTTTTAAACGTCCGATACTCATCAGCATTGCCGGCATGGATTTATCACAGCTTGCAATAAATACACCGCCGTCATATACTGTTGCGTTTGCCTGTGCTTCTACAAGATTTACAATTGCATCACGATGTGCAAGGGAATAATTGATACCATCATGTCCCTGTGCAATACCATCACACATATCGGTAGCGAAGTATCTTGATGCCTTACCGCCATTGTCGTCTACTGCCTTTACTGCTTCTTCTACAAAAATATTCAGGTGTGCGGAACCTGGATGGCTGTCACCATAAGAGCTTTCTACCATAATCTGTGGTTTGGAAAGATCTTTTACTGTCCAGCCCATACCCATACGAAGTGGGTCCATCTCCGGTGCTACCTGACGTGCCTGTTCACTTCTAAGCATAATTATTCCTCCATAATATTTCTATTTCCGCTTATGCTGACAGCACAAGCGGAAATATTTTTTTATATTTCATTATAGATTATACGAAGAAAGAAATGATAAATGCAACTGCAAAACCTGTTACACCTACTTATGTCTCCATAATAGTCCATGTCTTTAAGTTTGTCTTTTCATCAAGACCTACCAGCGACTTAACAAGCCAGAAACCTGAGTCGTTGAAGTGAGAACATACTGTTGCACCACCTGCTACAGCTGCTACTGTACAGGCAAGGTACATTGGAGAGAGCTGTGCGATACCTGGCAGTATATTATGAAACCTTCTGCATTTGTTGATTTCACAAAGCATTGTCACACTAAACGATAACCCGCAATTCTATTTCTTTACTTTCAGCCAAAAATCTTCTATACTAAAAGCCGTTAGATTTATATTCCTGCCTTACGGCAGAAGCATAAGGAGACAAATCATATGTTCCGTTTATGGGGAAAACTCTGGCAGAGAAATCATATGTTAAAGGATACTGTGATCGAAGATGCCAGCAATGACACCAGAACTCACAAGGTATTCCATGCCCTGGAAGAAATCTGCATGGAGTTTGACCTTGGCAAGCCGATCTGGCTTGATACGAATGTCCGTGAATTTCAGAGACATAGCCGTGTGAAGTTCTATCAGGACAGCTTTATCGAAGAGATCGAATTTGATTATCTGGAACTTCAGGTTCTGGAAGAAGACTAAAAGAAAGAGAGATTACAGATGAAAAAGATTGGTATTATCGGTGCAATGGAGGTTGAAGTTGCATCATTAAAGGAAGCAATGCAGGTAACAAGAGTTGTGAATAAAGCACAGATGGAATTTCAGGAAGGTACCCTGGAAGGCTGTGAAGTCGTTGTTGTTCGAAGTGGTATCGGTAAAGTAAATGCTGCTATCTGTGCGCAGATTCTGACCGATGAATTCGGTGTGGGAGCTATCATCAACACTGGTATTGCAGGCTCTTTAAAGGCAGAGATTAATATCGGTGACATTGTATTATCTACAGATGTTCTTCACCATGATATGGATGCAACAGGATTTGGTTATCCTCTGGGACAGATTCCACAGATGAAAGTATTCTCCTTTGTTGCTGATGAAAAAATGCGTAAGATTGCAAAGGAAGTATGTAATGAAGTTAATCCTGAGATCGATGTATTTGAAGGAAGAGTTGTAAGTGGTGACCAGTTCGTTTCTGACAAGGCTGTGAAGGAAAGAATCAGCAGTAATTTTGGCGGCTTCTGTACTGAAATGGAAGGTGTTGCAATCGCACAGGCTGCTTACCTTAACAATATTCCTTTCATCATCATCCGTGCCATCTCTGATAAAGCAGATGACAGTGCAACTATGGACTACCCAACCTTTGAAAAGCAGGCAGTAGAACATAGTGTTCGTCTTACAAAGGGATTTCTTGCAAGAGCATGTGAACTCTAAACTATAACTAATTCGTACACAAAAGGGGAAATGACATGAAAATCGTATTACTTGAAGCAAAATCTCTTGGAGATGACGTAGATTTAAGCAGCTTTGATAAGCTTGGTGAAGTAGTTAGCTATGATCTTTCTACAGAGGAAGATACACCTTCCAAAGTAGAAGATGCAGATATCATTGTTGTGAATAAGGTTCAGATGAATGAGCAGACCTTATCCGGTGCGAAGAATCTGAAGATGATTGCTATCACCGCAACCGGCTACAACATGATCGACAAAGCATATACCGACAGCCGTGGAATCGTTGTAGCCAATGTACGCGGTTATTCTACCGATTCTGTTGCACAGCATACTTTTGCACTTGCGCTTGGCCTGTTGGGTCAGATCTCTCACTATGATCATTATGTTAAAAGTGGAAACTATGTAAAGTCTGATGTCTTCTGTAATTTCGATAATAAGATCTATGAACTTGCGGGAAAGACCTGGGGAATCATCGGCCTTGGTGCCATTGGCCGAAAGGTAGCAGATATTGCAAAGGTATTCGGATGCAGAGTTATCTATTATTCCACAACCGGAAAGAACCAGAATCCTGACTATGAATCCGTATCTCTGGATGATCTTTTAGCACAGTCAGACATTCTGTCTATCCATGCTCCGCTCAATGATACAACCAGAAACTTCATGACTATGGACAAACTCACCAAGATGAAGCCATCTGCTCTTCTGATCAATGTAGCCCGCGGACCAGTCGTTAATGAACGTGATCTTGCTGATGCATTGAACAGCAATATCATTGCAGGTGCCGGTCTTGATGTATTCTCAGCGGAACCGATGAAAGCAGATAATCCGGTTTTAGAGGTAAAGGATCCTACGAAACTTCTTGTTACTCCACATATTGCCTGGGCAACTGTAGAAGCAAGACAGCGATGCGCAGATGAAGTTGCACTTAATATAGAAGCCTTCCTTCGCGGAGAGGAAAGGAATCTGATTCCGTAAGAGAACAATATTTCTTGCGCTGAATAATCAGGTATGCTATAGTGTAAACAAAGGGAAAGCCAGAACATACGGCCTACCCTTAATATAGTTTATGTGATGCTTTACAGCACCAGCCGTTCACTAATGGGGTAGTGGGCGGCTATTTTCTTTTCCCGAAGAGTTTGTAACACAAACTAACGAGAGCTACAATGAATATACAAAACTGAAATAAATCCGAATATGTAACCATTGGCATCACCCTCCTTTCTTTCGTCCAGAAGGTTAAGCCCCTCCGACGTACAGAGGGTAGGCCGCCTTTTCTTTTGTCCTGACTTTCCACACAGTCATTATATCACATATTATATTTTACGTACAATTATATATATTATGTAATTTTCAAAATTATTCAAATCATATAATCATTTCCCACTCAGCTTCTTTAAATCCTGTAAGTACTGTATCTTCCTTAAGCAGAATCGGACGTTTTACCAGCATTCCGTTGGTTGCAAGCAGTCTTAACTGCTCTTCTTCACTCATCTCCTGCAATTTATCCTTCAGTTTCATCTCTTTATAGAACATACCGCTTGTATTGAAGAACTTCTTAAGTGGCAGTCCGCTTTTTTCGTACCATTCTTTCAGCTCTTCATAAGTTGGATTATTCTCGACGATGTGACGTTCTGTAAATGAAACATTCTTTGCTTCCAGCCATTTCTTCGCCTTCTGGCAGGTAGAACATTTTGGATAACAGATAAATAACATGCTACACTCTCCTTATAAAACTGTAACGATCTCTTCTACTGCTTTTCTGCTTCCCGGTGCCTTTGGAGCCTCGCCATAGCCTACTGCAATAACAGCAACGATCTGTTCTGTCTTAGAGATACCAAAACTCTTGCGAAGTGCTCCTGCATCACGGATTCCCATGATCAGGGTATCCAGACCTTCATTTTTTGCTGCAAGAACGAAGTAACCATTGGCAAGACCAAGGTCATAAGCTCCCCATTTATTGCTCAGTTCGTTATCTGCAGATCCTGCTGTAAATCCTGCAACATCACGGATAAAGGTAGTGATAACTAAAGCAGCATTCTTAGAGCTGTTCTGGTTAAATGCAGGAAGTGCTGCACGAACCTTTTCAATAGACTCCGGTGTATTCGCTACGTAATACTTGGCAGTCTGAGAATTCTTCCAGGATGGTGCCATCTGAGCTTCCTTGATCACCTTACAGATAAGCTCTGTGTCAACTGGTTTTTCCGCAAAAGATCTGCAGGATCTTCTAACCTCTATAAGTTCATTAAATTCCATCTTTAAATCTCCTATTCTTTTTGTTTAACGTTAGATACATTATATACCACAATTGAAACTACTACAATGGCAGCTCCCACAAAGGACAGTGGCTGTATCATCTCGTGCCAGAAGATGGCAACGATGACCGGATTCAGAATCGGCTCAATGGATGTTGTAAGGCTCGCTGTAACCGGATTGGTATTCTCAAGACCCTTTGCCATGAAGATATAGGCAAGGGCAAGCTGGAATATACCAAGTAAAAGAATGCCGCTTACAGACATAACTCCAAAGTCTGTCTCCAGAAATAAGAAACGAATTCCAATTACTGCACTGAGGCACTGACCAAGCACAATAGATGAAAGGGAATCAGATTCCTTAAAGCTGTTCATCATGAACACGCCTGCATAACTGACTCCTGATAATACTGCAAGAATATCCCCCATTGTATTACCGGTTCCCATTCCGTCAACAAAGAAAAACAGGATTCCGACAAATACGCAAAGGGTCGTTATAATATCTTTTTTTGTTGGTACCTTACGGAAAAACATCCAGCTTAAAAATATAACAAATACAGGTGCCGTAAACTGCAAAACGATAGCGTTCGCTGCAGTTGTCATCTTATTGGCAAATACATAAAGTGTCGTGGTTCCGGTCATACAGACTGCGCCAAAGAGAACCGCAGGATTCACCACGATCTTGTGGTGAATCACCTTCAAATAGATAAATATAATCACACAAGAAATCAGATTTCTTGTACCATTTATCGCCAGCGGGCTCCAGGAAACCATCTTGATACAGATGCCTCCAATAGAAAATAAAATGGCTGCAAGAAATACATAAATAACACCAGAATTTTCTTTTTTCATATCTTAGATAACTACACCCTTCTGAAGCATAATATTTGCATACAACGCGCTCTCCCCAGTTGCTATGATGGCATAGCATTTCTTTGCTTCTTCGTAAAAAGCAAAACGTTCGATATTACCGACCGCTGATGCACCTCTTTCGTCGTGCTTTGCAACGATTTCCTTATATACATCCCAGATTGGTGTCTCTACGTTATCTCCCGGCATTACCTCCATCAGGTTCACCGGATGTTCTACGTAAGTATCAAGTGGGAAGAGCTGAAGGATAGCATCCAGGATCTCAGGAACACCATGTCCATCCATTCGGATAACGATTGCATCCTTTCCCATAGTTTCGGCCGGGAAATTACCATCTGAAATAACGATTCTGTCACTATGTCCCATCTCCGCAAGTACCTTCAGAAGCTGTGGGGAAAGAATCTTTGGAATACCTTTTAACATATCTCAATTCCTCCTTATTATTCTGCATCCGGGCAATCTACGATAAAGCCCTCTTCATCCCAGAGATCATGCCAGTCTTTTGCTCCCGGCCATAAGAATACCTGTCCTTTTACAAGACGGTTATTGCACTCCATGGTATCGATCGCTGCCATCTCTTCTGCAGTCAGTGCTTCGGTAATCGTTGCCTCCAGATTCGCTTCATAATTATGAAGTGAGAATGGGATTGGAACAGTACCTCTCTGAACTGCCCATTTAATAGCGATAATTGCAGGATGTACTCCATGTGCAGCTGCGATATCTCTGATCTGTGGAAGTTCCATATCAGCCACATCTTCTGCTACGATATCACGCTCTGGTCTTCTTGGTGAACCGATTGGCATATATGCAACAGGAAGAATATTGTGTGCCTTCAGATAATCAAGGATTTCCTTCTGCTGGAAACATGGATGAAATTCTGATTCACAGGCTGCAGGCATGATCTCAAGCTTGCCAAGAACCGCTTCCATCTTTGGAATAGTCATATTGGAAACACCGATATGACGGATTAGACCTTCTTTTACCATAGCCTCACACTGACGATAAGTGTCTACAAATTCTTCTACTGAGAATGGTTTGGAATCCGGATTACGGGAATCTCCATCACAGAATGGTGCATGATAATTCGGGAATGGCCAGTGGATAAAATACATATCCAGATAGTCACACTGAAGATCTGCAATTGTCTTTCTTACAGCGCCTTCTACGTCTCTGTGTCTGTCATTCCATACCTTTGACATGATATAAAGATCTTTTCTCTCTACAATGCCTTCTTTTATTGTAGCCTTGATCACTTCTCCGATTTCTTTTTCATTTCCATAACATGCTGCACAGTCAAGCATTCTGTAACCAGCACGGATTCCTCCTGCAACAGCCTCTGAAACCTCAGCTGCGCCAAAACGGTCAGACCCAAAAGTTCCCATACCGATTACAGGCATAGTTGTACCATCATATAAAGTAACCTGCGGTACTTTGTTCGCATCAATAGCCATTATTTTCTCCTTTTCCATATGTCTACATGTTGTTTTTCCTATATTCTACAATATTTCTCATGTGGTAACAAGAAGGAACGAAGTTTCCTATATGCAAAAAGACGTGTGAAACACACGTCTTTTTACTATCTTATTACCAGTAACGCATTGCCTTCACCGGTTTGTTATAATTATAGTTATCGATTCTTATTCCAAGAGATTCATCTGCTGCATGAACGATCTTTTTACTGCCGATATACATTGCTACATGACCTGCATTCCCCTTTACACCATAGAAAAGAAGATCACCCGGACGCAGTGTCTTAACAGACAGCTTAACTGCTTTTCCTTTTCTGTAACCAGCGCTCTGCTGTGCAGCATTCGGTCCATCCTCCTGTTCATATGAGGTACGGAGCAGGTTTATCTTAAATTTCTTAAATACAGACATTACAAAACCGGAACAATCTGCTCCATGTGTAAGGCTTGTACCACCATAAACATATGGATTACCCACGAATCTCTTTGCATATTTTGCAACTCGGTTACCCATTGTTGCATCTACCGGTTCCGGATCTCCTTTTGTGTATTTATATAGAGAAACCACACCATTCTTATCTGCAACATAGACCTTCTTGTTGTACTTGAACTTTACGTTTTTTGCAATCTGGGTATTCTTTCTTACATAATATGTCTTGTCACCTACAGTAACCAGTCCAGGTGTTACTTTTTTGGCACCGCTTTTTCCAACATAATACTTTTTCCCATCCACAAGCGTATTCGTCTGCAGCTTTCCGGATGCCGAAAAGAAATATTCTTTAGTACCAATCGTCACCCAGCCACTGGTACGATATCCCTTTTCATTAAAGAAATATATGTAATTCCCAACTTTCTTCTTACCAATCAGCATCGCACCGTTAGTATTGCTAAAGCAGCGAATTCCCTTCGCTGTCTTAACCCAGCCCGTTCGCATGAGACCTTCTTTATCAAAACAATAGTACTTATCATTGATCTTATAGATACCATTTTTCAGAAGCTCTCCTTTTTTGGTGAGATATACCTTTCCCCCTGGGACCTTGATCCAATCAGCCTGTACACTTCCTGCAAATAAAAGAATAAACAGACACATCAACAGAATCGACACAATTGACCTTTTTTTCATAAGCATTTATCACTCTTTCTGAATCACCTTATTTTTTATGGTTATCTATATTATGATATCATGTATCACATATACTGTCATTCTTTTTTTATTCTTCACAGCAGAACGAGGGCGTTTGAGCCAATGGCTCAACCACCCAAGTGACTCAAACGCCCAATCAGCTTAACCTTTTACGCCGGCCTGAACAGAAATACCCTGAAGGAAATACTTCTGTGCAAACAGATATAATACCAATGGCGGCATCATACTTACAAGACATGACGCAATCATATGTGCCCATCTCTGTTCGTACTGACCGCTTAACAGACGAAGACCCGGTGTCAGCGTCTGACTCATAGGATTGGTAAGAACGATGGATGGCCAGAGGAAGTCATTCCATGCACCGTTAAATGCAAACAGACCTACTACGATAAGTACAGGTGCAATTGATGGAAGCATAATCTTTGTAAAGATCTGGAAGCTGCTTGCACCGTCAATAGCAGCTGCCTCATCCAGATCCTTTGGAATACTCTTCATAAAGTTACGGATCAGGAAAATATTAAATACACCTGCATAACTTGGCCAGATCAGCGCATTCAGGTTATCGACCCATCCTAATGCATTAGAGATACGGAACATTGGAAGAAGATTAACTACATTCGGAAACATACTCATATACATCAGTGTCCAGAAGATAGCATTTCCACCTTTGAAATCAAGTCGCTCATATGCATAAGCACTAAGGCTGGTGATAAAGAGGATACCAACCGTCGACGCGATGGAAACAATGAAAGAGTTGCGGAACATCGCTGTGATGTTAGCTGTTGTATTGGCACCTTCTCCACCAACGAACATCTCGATATAGTTTACAATGGTCCACTCACGTGGAATCAGACGTTTCAGGTAGTCCAGAGATCCCTGAAGATTTGCAAAGGATGTGATGAAGTCTGCATCCTTCTTAAAGGAACTAAGTACCAGCCATAAAACAGGGGCAATCCAGATAATACCCAGAATAATCATAAATATAAGCGCTGCTGTCTTTGCTTTTTTATTTGAACTCATTCCATTATCCCCCCCTAGTCTGGCGAATTAGATCGCATTACACGCATCTGTATGAACGATACTACCATGATACATAAACCAAGGATAACTGCCATGGCAGCCGACATTCCGGCAACCTGCTTCTTAACGGCATTTTCCTGGATGTACATCAAAAGCACAGCATTCGCTTCGTTATTGTTGAAGCCAGTCAGCATCAATGGCTGTCCATAGATGTTAAACTGTGCAATAACAGACATAACGAATGTGTAGGTTAACGGATACTTCATACCCGGAAGTGTGATATTCACAAACTTCTGCCATGGACCTGCACCATCCACCGCTGCAGCTTCATACTGATCCTGAGGGATCGATGCAAGTGCGCTCTGATAGATGATCATATTTCCACCGGCAACCCACCATACGGTAACAATGACCAGAACGATCCAGGAATGCGGAGGTGCAAACCAGTTTGCCTTCATTCCAAGGAAGTTCGGAACTACACCATACTGTGAATTGAAAATATACTTCCAGGATAAAGTTACAGTTGTGATAGACAGAAGGCTTGGGAAATAGAATAACGCCTGGAAGAACTTATTCCCCCTGCACTTTGTCTGTAATGCTACCGCAAGTGTAAGCGGAATGATAATACAGAAAGGAACACTGTAGATTACAAACTTAAACGTATTACCAAGACCGTTTCTTAACTGCTTATAGTAGGTATTGCTCGAATCAAAGAGCAATGTCTTAAAGTTGGAAAGACCAATGAACACTGGTTCATTGAAGAGATCCCATTTTGTAAATGCTGCGTAAATACCGTAAACAGCCGGAGTTACAAAGAATATGATAAAGAAGAAAAGATGTGGTCCGATATAAGCATATGGAAGCAAATCTTTTTTCAATCTACGTTTATCATAATCTGTTTTCAGACTAGGAAGTCCTAAGAATACCGTTGCCCCCAGTGCTGCCAGTGCAAAATACACCATAGGAGCGAAAGTAACGATAATCTCATCTACATCACGCTTTTTCAGTTTCTTCACTCCCGCTTCTTTCAAAGCTTCGCTAAGCGGAGAATAAAGAGCCGGATTGATCTTTTCAAGTTTAAAGCAAATGATAAATGCTATAAATGTGATCAGCGAAATCAACGAAAACAGAAAACCAACATTACGCTGGCTGCACAGATATGCAATAATCGCAATGATCATGGTTGCCAGTGCCAGTGGAATCAGCAAAATACTTGCGCTGCTAAGTGAAAAGAACAACTGCGGTAAAGTCATCTGTGTTGCAACAGTAATATCTTTCACTGTTGTCTGTCCCGTCAGACCGGACAGACAAAAAAGAACAAGAAAGAGAATACCTGTCAGCGATGCAATCTTTGAACGCGCCATAATATCACCTTTTCCCTTTCAAAAAATTCGGGCACTGAGTTCACAGTGCCCGGTTGTAGTTACAAGATTAAATCTCTCTGATGAGATGATATATTACTGAGCTGAAATAGCATCTGCGATTTCTGCGTCAACCTGTGCAAGTGCATCTTCAATGCTGATGCTGCCATCTACGAAGTCCCAACCGATACGAGAGAATGCTGTATCGAAAAGTCCCCAGTAATCATAAGAGTAGATTGCAAGTGTATCAACGTTTTCAGGTTTTGCAAGGAAGCCCTGTGGAAGCTGATCAAGATCAAGGTTATCCCAAGCTGCAAGGTAAGCTGGACACTGACCTGCATCAACAGCCCATGTTTCAGAGTTCTTTTCGCCCATGTACTTGATGAACTTAGCTACTGCAAGATCTTCTTCTTCAGAACGTTCTTCATCTGCGAACTGTACGAAGTTGTGAGAAGATGTCCAGTTAGCTACAGATTCAGTATCGTAAGAAACTGCTGGAAGCATACCGAAGTTAACGCCTGCTTCAACAGCTGCTGCCTTCATCCAGATACCTTCCATCCATACCAGCATTTCGCCGCCATAGAATTCAGCAGAAGCATCGCCGTCTTTTGCATTTGTATAGCCGCCTTCATAGAGGTCTTTCATTGTTTCGAAGACTTTCTTCATGTTGTCATTGTTGATACATGGTGCAACACCGTCTTCAGATAATGTGAGGTTTGGATCTAACTGTGCATAGAAGCAAAGTAACTGAGCACGCATCCATCCAAGGTCGAAGATATCGCCTGTGTATCCGCCTTCACGAGCCTTGTCACCGAGAGCTTTCAGTTCGTCGAATGTGATGATACCATCTTCGATGAATTCATTCAGTTCATACTGATCAAAGAGATCCTTGTTGTAGTATGTTACGTAGCTGTGTACATCCAGAGGAATACCATACTGTTCGTCATCGATATTACTTGCTTCAAATGCTGATGCAATGTAATCATCTGCTGAGATACCTGCTTCTGCAAGGATATCTTCATCGTAGCTGTAGAGCATATCGTTTGTTACAAAATTAGGGATACGTTCGATATGAACTACACAAACATCTGGAATATCAGAGCCTGTCTGTACTGCAAGTGGAACTTTCTGATATAAATCATCTGCTGTCATTGGAGTATGATTTACAAATACTTCGTCCTGATCTGCATTGAACTTATCGATCATGCCCTGCATTGTTGCGCCGTCGCCACCAGTAAATACTGACCAGAAATCAATTTCAACTGGTTCAGCAAAAGCTGTAATAGGTGCCATAGCCATTGCCATAGCTGCTGCTGAGATAATGAGTGTTTTCTTATTCATAGTGTCCTCCTTTTCCGGCTTCTATGCCGGTATTTTCGTTCTTTATTTACCAAGCGGATTTTGATTAGCTTCCGCAAAGCGTTCAACATTGATCTTTGGCTTACGGTCTGCAGTGAGAAGTCCATTGATCTCCTGCATAACATCGGTAAGCTGTGTATAACAATATCCCTGACAATAATCCAGCTTACGAATCGCATCTGTTACTGCCTGGAAACGTGCAAAGAATTTTTCTTCATCTGTTACTTTATCATGATAACCCCAGGTCTCCATGCCGCCCATCTCACCCTGAGCACTGATATTCGAAAATGCGATTCCGCCATATTCTGTAACCATGAATGCTTCTTTGCCTGTAGGTACATATCCATCCGCATAGCAAGGACGATAATCACACGCATACTTTTCTACATTCTCACGGCTTTCAAAATGCTTATACATGATATCGCCTTCTGCAGCGTAATCGTGAAGTGCACAGATATCTGTATCCATCTGCTCCCATCCATCATTGCAGGAGCAAAGTCTGGTTCCATCCAGTGCCTTAGTCATATAGTAGAGTGTTCTTGCAAAGGCTTGCTGACGTTTATCTGTATAGATCTGGCGTACACCCCAGCTTTCATTCAGTGGTACCCAGGTGATAATACATGGATGATTAAAGTCTCGGTCGATGAAATCCTTCAGTGTATCGATCACATAGCGTTCCATCTGATCTGTGAAATCGTATGGGCTTGGAATCTCACCCCATACAAGCAGTCCCATCTTATCTGCCCAATAGTAATATCTTGGATCTTCCAGCTTCTGATGCTTACGTGCTCCGTTATATCCAAACTTCAATGTGTACTCGATATCTTCTTTGATTGCTTCATCGGATGGTGGTGTGATCAGTGAATCCGGCCAGTAGCCCTGATCCAGAATCAGTCTTTGATAGATTGGTTCATTATTCAGATAGATCATGCCATCTTTATTCTCAATCTTACGCATTCCGAAATAGGTACAAACATGATCCACAACATTGCCAGCTTTTCGAAGGGTTACTTCCATATCATATAAAGAAGGTCTCTTCGGTGACCATACATGAACACTGTCAAGTGCTCCCCGAACCACCATATCTACCGGTACTCTGCTGTACTTGTCGGTAACGGAAATCGTCATCTTCTTGCACTGCTTTCCTTCATAGGTGATATTCAATTCCAGTTCCAGATCATCTGTCGGCATATGATCCAATGCAATCTCTGCTGTAATCATGTGCTTATCAATATCCGATGTGATATGAATCTGTCTTAATTCATATTCCCCTACTGCTTCCAGATATACAGTCTGCCAGATTCCACTTACCGGTGTATACCAACAGCCCATAAGACCTGTATTCCAATACTGCTTTCCACGTGGTTGTGTATAATCCGGTTCATCCACTACTCGAAGACAAAGATCATTCTCTCCATCCTTCAGAAGTTCCGTGATGTCCAGAGCAAATGGCGTATATCCACCGATATGGCTTCCTGCCATCTGACCATTCACATATACCGTACACTCGAAATCAACCGCGCCGAAATGGATCAGAACTCGCTTTCCCTCCATCTCTGCAGGAACCGTAAATACTCTTCGATACCAGATCACAGGATGAATATCATCGGTTGGGCCAAGACCACTAAGCTTGGTCTGATATGCGAAAGGAACTGTAATCGTCAGTGGTAATTCGACTCCCGGCTGATACCATGCTTCCTTTTTTCCTACATTCTGATCATCAAATGCAAACTGCCATTCCCCGTTCAGATTCAGAAATGTATCTCTCATAAAATCCGGTCTTGGGTGTTCACTTCTCGGAATCATACTCATGGTACAGTCGCCTCCATTTATTCCAATATTTTTGCAATAAACATCTTATTAAATATATGTTTTATGTACTGTTGGAATTGTATCATTTTTACATATATTTCATAGTATTTCGTATCTTTTTGTTGTTTATGACATAATTTAATCTATCACGGTGTGCAATTACTGTCAATAAATTCGCTTTACAATATAAAACCTGTTGATAGTTGGTCTTTTATTACATATTTTATAATTCTAACATTGTGTGATAGAACAAGTTATATTATAATAATCTTGAAATAAATAGTTTTTGATAATAATTACAGTGTTTTCAGAAAGGGTAGGGAGAAATTTATGCAGGAAATTGAAGGGAAACACGCAGAACTTTCCGTAGAAAGATCAGAAAATTTATTAAAGATCGCACATGCTCTTTCCTCACAGGTGCGATTGGATGTGCTCGCCGCATTGTGTGAGCGAAGTATGAGTGTTGGCGAGTTGGCAAAAGAGCTGGATGTTCCTATGTCAACCATGGCTCTTGCTGTCAGGATTCTTGAAGAAGCAGACCTTATCATGTGTGATATACAGCCAGGTTCCCATGGCTCCACGAAGATCTGCTGCCGCAAACTGGATACGATCTCCATCTCATTGGTTTCCGATACCGTGAAAAAGGGGCCTCAGCCACTTACATTTCATATGCCTATCGGTGGTTATTCTTGTGCAGAAGGGATTCAGCCAACCTGCGGCATGCTCTCTGCCACTCAGCCATTAGGTCCTCTTGATGTACCGCGTATCTTTTATTCCCCGGAAAGATTTGCCGCGCAGCTCTTATGGTTCCAGAAGGGATTTCTGGAATATCGCTTTTCAATCGTTGACTGCACTCCTGATATGAAAATAGACTGGATTGAACTTTCCTTTGAAGCATGTTCTGAAGCGCCAATGTACCGTGACCCATGGCCTAGTGATATTTCTGTTGAGATCAACAATAGGCGTATTGGAACCTGGACCTGTCCAAGTGACTGCGGTGGCCGCCAGGGAACCCTTACCCCGGAATGGTGGTCACTTGCCAACACACAGTACGGCTTTTTAAAAACCTGGAGAGTAGACAATAACGGTTCTTACCTAGATCATAACTTCATCGGTAAGACCACAATCGAAGATCTGAATATCGAGAATGATACTTATATCAGTGTACGAATCGGTGTGGATCCTGCATCCGAATACGCGAACGGAATCAACCTGTTCGGTGAATGCTTCGGTGATCATCCACAGTCCATTAATTTAAAAATCGGCTTCCAGTTATAGGAAGCTTTTTTTTGTGACCACTATTTATCTTCGAATTTCAACGCGGTTGATCTCCATACCTGCGCCTCCGGTATTAGAATAAAGTATTACTGTATTCACACCTTGTTTAAGATTCAGATGGAAGTAAACAGGCATGCTATTTTCTCCTGCATATACTTCCTGGATTTCTTTTTCTTCTCCGCTCTCCATAACAAGTCTTGTAACTGCTCCGTTCATCTGTTTATCTGCTTTTACGAATACAGCTGCAATCACTTCTTTCTCTTCGTCAGCGTCGATTGTAAATGCCACCGTATCCTTTGCAGAAACGAATCCGGTAACATTCTTATCTTCTCCGTTATTCACCAGTTCAATCTTCTCTGAAAGTGTAAACTGTTCTGCCGGATAAACTTCGACTGCATCTTCTCCGGATGGTAATACGATATATTCATCCCCGGAAGTTACTTCCATTGGGAGGATCTTTCCATTTTCATCAAATGTCATATATCCGAGGCGAACAGAACGTGTCCATCCTGCTCCCTGCCATCTTGCAGCATGGTAGATATTCAGATTTTCCTGACCATCTTTAGAAGTGGTAAAACAATTATGTCCTGGCCCATACACATCCTTATCCTTTGCAAGGATTGGTATATCCTGTTTCGTCCAGTTTTCTGCATTCTTTGGATCCGCATCTGTATCCATAGTCAGCAATCCAAGGCAATAATCGTCAGTCCAGGAACCGCTTGCCGAATATACAAGATTCACCGTATCTTTTTCAACTACAACTTCCGGACCTTCATTGATCAGTGGATTGCCATGAAGTTCCCAGCTAAGTTCCGGAACAGAAAGCAGAATCTTCTCTTCTTTCACCTCCGTAGGACTTATCATTTCTGCAAGATAGATGTCCTGACGCACATTCTCATAGCCTTCCCAGCCTGACCACAGAAAATATCTTATACCATTCAGTTCCATAATCGTTCCGTCGATGGCGAACTTATCATCCATGCCAAGAAGAGGTTCACAGGTCCAGGTTCCTTCCAGAGGATTCTCTGATTCGTTCGAAAGTACAAACATATGATGCATCTCTTCACCTGGAAGCACTGCTGCAAAATAGATATACCAGGTATCATCCAGATGCCAGATCTCCGGTGCCCACAAGTCCTTAAGCTCATTTCCCGGTTTGTAGATCATTTTCAGCTTTGAGGCTCCCAGAGTCTGGATAGAATCTGCGATTCCGATGCTGATATTGGAACCCGTTGTCTTTGTGTATAAATACTGTTCTCCATATCTTGTTACAAATGGATCTGCTCCATCCTTATCAAGGATCGGACTGATCTGTTCAGATATTATCGGCATCTCACTCCCCTCTGCTGTTACTGTTGTTCTATTCTGCTGCCATATCCCTGATACCAAAATAGTAAACAGGAATAATAAAATTCTTCTTTGCATCTTCTGTCCTCCATTATTCAAATACGCATGTTGGTAACTGCTTTTATTTATGATTATATGTATTGTAAATTCTTTCGTGAAGTAGTAAGATGAAAAACAATGAAAAAAATAAATAGAAAGCAGGGAATATATGATGAAAAAGAAAGTATATATCGATGGACAGAGTGGTACAACCGGTCTTCAGATCTATGAGCGTATCGGTGCCCGTGAAGATCTTGAACTCCTTCGTATTGATGAAGATAAAAGACATGATATGGATGAACGTAAAAAGTTCCTGAACAGTGCAGATATCGTATTCTTATGTCTGCCGGATGCAGGTGCCATGGAAGCCGTTTCTCTGATTGAGAATCCGGATGTTCGTGTTATTGATGCCTCTACTGCACACAGAACGAACCCAAACTGGGTATATGGTTTTCCTGAACTGTCAAAAGAGCAGCGTCAGGCTATCAAGGACAGCAAGCGTATCGCAAATCCAGGCTGCCATGCTACCGGTCTGATTTCTGTTACTGCACCTCTGGTACGTATAGGAATCCTTCCAACGGATTATCCTGTTACCTGTTTCTCCCTTACAGGATATTCTGGCGGCGGCAAGAAGATGATCGCTGACTATGAAGCAGTCGAGAGACCTGAAAAGCTTTCTGCACCTGGTATCTATGGACTTACTCTGAATCACAAGCATGTACCTGAGATGACAAAGATGACAGGTCTGACACAGGCTCCTGTGTTCCTTCCTGTTGTTGATGATTACTATAAAGGTATGGCAAGCACCATTATGCTGCAGAACCGTCTTCTGAACGGACAGCCAACAGCAGAAGAAATCTGTAACAGACTCCAGGAGTATTACGCAGATGAATATTTTGTAAAGGTTCTTCCTTATGAAGAAGCCCGCAGCACCATGTATGCCAATACATTAGCAGGAACCAATCGTCTGGAGATCGCTGTATGCGGACACAAAGACCAGACAACGGTTACTGCACTTTTTGATAACCTTGGAAAGGGTGCATCAGGTGCCGCAGTTCAGAATATGAACATTCTTCTGGGAATTGATGAACGAATCGGACTTGAATAAAGAATGAGCGAGCCATTGGGATTTTGATATGATCCTCCTAAAGTAGACAAGGTAAATAACCAAATCTACTTTAGGGGGATTTTTATGATCAAAAAGAAACATAGCCCTGAATGGAAGATAGCCAGAGTACAAGAGTATATATCTGGCCAGGGCTCATATCAATC
>JAZLLO010000110.1:0-3897 GCA_045598185.1 Marvinbryantia sp. | reverse complement strand
CAGCCGGTATTCCGTTTGCAAAGAGAAAGATACAGATCAGTGCTACAGCCAGAACAGAAGTGAATGCTGCTATCAGGAAAACGAGTTTCATTCCTTTTTCTTTCATCTTATTCAAGTTCTTCCCAGGCCTGGATCTCACCTGTATAAATCGCTTTTACCTGATCCTTACTTAATTCTGTAATACCGCTTTCATTATTTACGATCACTGCAATACCATCCTGTGCGATCACAGTCGGTACAAGTCCGGCTTCAAGCTCACTCTCTTTCAGCTCACGAGATGCCATTCCAATATCACACAGACCATCGATCGCTGATGTCATTCCGGTTGTGGAATCGCTCTGCTGTACTTCGATTTCCACTTTGTCATTTACCAGTGCATACCCTTCAGCCAGTTTTTCCATAACCGGTGTAACAGAAGAAGATCCTGCAACGACTACTTTTCCTTCTACTGCACCGCCTTCAAAACTTTCTGCTCTCTCATCAGCAATATATCCATTTTCAGTAACAATGGCCTGCCCTTCTGCACTCATGATAAAATCAATAAAATCCTGAGCTGTTTCACTGATTTCTTCCGTAGTTGCAATATTAAACGGACGAACCACCTGATATTCTCCTGCTAAAATATTTTCTGCTGTTGCCTCTTCTCCATCAATCTTTACAGCAGTAATAGAATCATTCATTGATCCAAGAGAAATATAACCGATTGCATTCACATCTCCCTGTACGGTACTAAGCATAACGGATGTACTGTTTGTAATCTTGGCTGCTTCCGTAGTATTATCTACTTTCTTACCATCTGCGTCCTTTTCTTCTACTCCGAAGAGTTCAATAAATGCACCTCTGGTACCGGAGCCGTCCTCTCTGGAACAGATTGTGATATCTCCGCTTGCCGCACCAAAAACTACTGTCTGTGTTCCTGCCAGCATCATCGCTGCCATCAAAACTGCAATTCTTTTTTTCATAATAAAATCTCCTTTTCTCACATACATTCGCTGTATGTTTACAAGAAAAGTATAGAAATTCCAATGTAAAGCTGCTACCAAGTTGAGGTAAAAGATATAGAAACTTATGTAAGTAATATGTAAAAAGCGTTATAAGTGTACGTGAACAGTAAAAAAAGCAACTGCTCTGGATTTCTCCAAAACAATTGCTCTTTTCTTTTAATTAAAATAAAATCATCCGGAATAAAGGTCTGTAGCAAATTAAAATAAATCATTCATCGTCACCACAGACTGTATGATTCCTGAATAAGAATTTTCTACTATTCCATATGTTGTTACAAGTGTCGGATGAATCGCATACTTGGTTCCAGTCTGTATCTGTAGATCATGCATCTTATTATGTATATTTTTATCAACCTTATCGGTAATCGTATATTCTGAATCTGAAAATTTCATCTCACAAAGATTGATTACCTGATCCTTTCTTACAATAATCAAATCAATCTGTGATCCAAATACTCCCTTATCCGGATCAGCTTTGCAATACCAGGAATTCACTTCCGTCAGCATACCGTTGATTCCAAGCTTCTTTTTTATCTGTTCAACATGAAGCAGACAAACTCTCTCAAAGGCAAGTCCCATCCAGGTATTTATCAATGGCGTGTTAATCTGGGCTGTCCAGAAGTGCTCATCTGAAGTACCCTGTTCAAAAAACTTCAGATAAAATACAGTAAAACAATCCATCAGCTGATATACCGCATTTCTACTTTTCATACCAAATGCGTAATACTTTCTGATAAAGCCACAGCTTTCAAGTTCATCAAGCTTTTGTGTCAGATCCCCGGAATTCGGTATTCCTTCTCCCTGTGCTATCTCTTCACGCGTCATCCCTATCTTTTTCTTGCCAAGCCTCTCGATGATTCGAACATAAGATTCTGGATTCTTAAAAACAGATGCATATAAATACCTGTACTCATTTTTTAATGGTGCTTCTTTCGCAAATAGTAATTCATCAATATTCTGGGAAAGACTCATCCCTCTTTTTAAGAAACTCCAATAATACGGCACCCCACCAAAGATCATGTAGAACTGCAGAATCTGATAGCGATTCAATACCAACCCTGCTGCTTTTATATAATCTTCGCATTCTTTCAATGAAAATGTCTGAAGATGAATACGCTCTGTTAAGCGATTATATAGTCCCCCCTTATTATGGACAATCTTTGAAAGCATCCAGGATGTCGCAGAAGCACATATAATCAGAACAACATCTCTTCTTGCTGATGCAAAACCATTCCAGAAATTCTCCAAAGCCATCATCAATCCTGACTTTTGTGTGTCCATCCAGGACAATTCATCGATAAAAATTACTTTACGTTTCTCACTCGATTGACGAACCAGATCTTTCAGATATTCAAATGCTTCGAGCCAGTCTTTCGGTTTTTTCTTTACCGCAAACCCTGAGTTCTTCAATGAAGCAGCAAATTCAAAAAGCTGTTCCTTCATACCACCATCCGATAAACCTGCATGATGGAATGTAAACCGATATCCAAAAGTCTCACGTATCAGAAAAGTCTTTCCAACTCGTCTTCGTCCATACACTGCAATGAAATGTGAATAATCATCTTTCATCGCATCATTCAATATTTTGATCTCCTTTTCACGACCTATTATCATATAACCACCTATATACTTCGCTATAACTCATTAAAATAATTACTTGTAGCGAAGTATATCACTCTTTTTTGTTGTTTTCAACCAAAAACAGCATTATACTTCGCTATATCTTCTCGTTTTAATCACTTATAGCGAAGTATAATAAGCTCTCATCATCGCTACATAATACTTGCTTTATTGCATTTTACTTATCAATATGCCTTTCACCATCAATATGGAAAAACAGATAATACCTGCATACGGCTGCCTGGTCAGAATAAATACTGCTGAACAGATTATCATCAGCGCGATTCCTGTGGTAATCCTATGTCTGCTCCAAACAGGCTTATCCATGCCACTTATAATTGCCCCGCATATTCCGTTCAATACAGTAATGAGCACGACTACAAAAAACAGATTTCTAATCCACCCATTAATACTTGTCAGCATAAATAAAGATACTGCTGCCCCTGATTCCGGTCCATTTCCAAAAACAGGAATGAACAACAAGATCACTATGAATACATCAAGCAGGCTGCAAATTAGTTCAGCGAACTTACGCATAATATTTTGACTCTCATCTTTTGCTGCGATGATGATTTCTTCCGTGCAGATCAGCTCATCGATCGATACAGAAAAGAACTTCGAAATCTCTTTCAAAGAATCTATACTCGGATATCCTCTTCCGGATTCCCACTTTGAGATTGCTGCTCTCGATACATAAAGAGCTTCTGCGAGTTCTTCCTGTGTGAGCCCTTTTGCTTTTCTTAGTTCCTGCAATTTTTCGTTAAATTCCATTGACTAACCTCTATAATTCACTTAGTACTCTTCTGATCCGTAAAAGCAACTGAAAACTGATAGAGTTTAAAGAGTCCTATACTGAGCAATACCGATCCGATGATATCTGTACACCAATGTACGCCCGCAAGCAATCTTCCTGTAACCATAAATAATGAGAAACTGATCACAAAAATAGCGATCACCGTTTTAAGCACCGAATGGTTGCTTCTACAATCGATCTGGTATTTTAAAGTTGGCATGACACTTAAAACCAACAGTGTTGTGGATGAAGGATATGAGGCCTCCATCAGTCCATCAATAAGTATCGGCCTGTAGTTGATCGGGATCATCTCAAAAATCAGATATGCAGATATTACAATCACATAATAAACTCCTAAGAGAATGATATCCTTATCAACTTTGAATAAACTTCTGCGTTTTACAAGCTGAATCAATCCCAAAATGCCAAATAATAAGCATATAAAAATCGGTACAAGTCCAAGCCAGTCTGTGATGGTAT
>JAZLLO010000109.1:0-11445 GCA_045598185.1 Marvinbryantia sp. | reverse complement strand
CAATTTTGTTTATTGTGAAATAGGTTTTTTTGAATCTTTTATTGAGAAACCCGATGTGCGTCAACAATACCAAGGAATTTATTGTTCACGCACATCTTGTTTTTTGCAATTTCATATAAGATGTTGTGGAAAATCTCATGCAGCAGGGATGATTGGTGCATATTATAGTTATAGGAGTAATTCGGAGAAATTGTTCTGCATGCAATCTGTATATCTTTACAAGGTTGTAAAAACACTGCGAAGTCCTAAAACTGTGGCTAAAAGTGTTCCAAAATCTATCATAATCAGATGCTAAATATAATTTACGCCCATTGACAACTTTAAAGCAATGAAGTATTTTTATATTTAAATGACAAAAGGAGGGAGTACTATTATGACATTATCAGCGTATTTAGCTTTTGTAACCTATGCCTGTGCAACAACTTTTGCACCAGGTCCGAACAATGTATTATTACTTACTGCAACAGGTCAGTATGGATTTAAAAAGTGTTTACCTTTGATGTGCGGAATCTGGACGGGACTGGTTACCGTTATGCTTCTTGCAGGAGGATTCTGTAATGGTCTTGGAAAGCTGATTCCACAGATTGCACCTGTATTCAAATTTGTAGGAGCAGCATATATTCTTTATCTTGCTTGGAAGACATGGAAAAGAACCCCGGCAACACTGACAGGAGACGCATCAGATCAGCCGCTCACTTACCTGAATGGATTTTTACTGCAGTTTCTGAATGTAAAAGTTATCATGCTTGGTCTGGCATCTTATCCAGGATATTTTCTTCCGGCAGGAGATGGGGTATTTCTGGTTGTACTGTTTGCAGTTACCATGACCTTATGCTGCGGAACCGGTAACCTGATCTGGGCAACGATCGGAAGTATGCTTTACCCGGTATATAAGAAGTGGTACAAAGTTATCAACTTGATCATGGCATTATTACTGATCTGGTGTGCATGGAAGATTGTACGCTGATACACTATAATTTGTTAATGCTTTAATGTTTTAAATTACAGGAACATTCTTGACAAGGAATGTTCCTGAGAGTATAATGGCAATACAATTTTGTTTTGTGGTGAAACACAAAAGGATGTTTTGATGATGGGAAGAGTAGACAAGGATGTTTCTTTTCAGAAAGTTGTCGGTTGATGTGAGACAACAGAAACCTTTGCTGAAGATCACCCCGGAGAAGCAGGTGCGAGCGTATCTTTTCGGGTATGGGAGAATCTGCCGTGATGACCCTACGTTACAGGGGTTAAGAGTGCTGTCTGAATTAAGACAGAATCTGGGTGGTACCGCGGATCGTATGTTTCGTCCCTTTGGATGACATTACGATTTTTTTTTGCCTTAATTTCACATGTCATAAATGTCTGAAAGTTGTTAACATTAATGAAGAGGAGAACGTTATGGAGACTTATAAGAAAATCATGAACGTCGTAGCAAGAATTGAAGGAATTGTTCTTTCTGTTTCACTGATTCTTGTTACAGCTCTTGCTTTTGGTAATGTTGTGGGCCGTAAAGTTTTTAACCATTCATGGGGATTTACGGAAGAGATTACAGTTGCAGTATTTGTACTGATCTCACTCCTTGGAGCAGGCCTTGCATCCAGAACAGGAGAACTTGTTAACCTTGCATTATTACCTGACATGGTAGGAAAGAAAGCGAAGAAGGTACTGAGATTTATCAGCGCTATTATCTGTCTGTGCTATAGTGCGATCATGCTTCGTGAAGGATGGATCATTATGGCGAAGGACATCAAGCTTAGTCCGATCCTTTACATTCCGGTTAAGTATTTTGATGCATTTGTTGTCATTGGTGCAATTTCATTGATCATCCACTTTATTGAAAACTGTGTGATCTTTCTGACAGAAGAATAAGAGGAGGCTTTGGATGATTACAGCAATATTATTTATTTCATTTTTTGTTATGCTGATACTTGGACTTCCGATTGCGATCTGTCTTGGTATGAGCTCTGTTGTAACAGTATTATATGCCAGTTCTACTTCAGCAAGATATGCAAAGTACACTCTTTCTATGGTAGCTTCACTTACCTATTCCGGTATCGCTAAGTTCCTGTTACTTGCGATTCCATTCTTCGTACTTTCTGGTAATATCATGGCAAAAGCCGGTATTTCTAAGCGTCTTGTTAAGTTTATAGATGACTGTGTTGGTCATTATCGTGGTGGTATGGCTATCGTGTGTGTTATCGTTGCATGTTTCTTTGGTGCTATCTCTGGTTCCGGTCCTGCAACTGTAGCAGCACTTGGTGCAGTTCTGATTCCGGCAATGATCGAATCTGGATTCTCACCTGCATTTTCTGACGCACTGATGGCTACATCAAGTTCCATCGCCATCGTTATTCCACCTTCCATCGCATTCGTTGTTTATGCATCGATCGTAGATGGCTGTGATGTTGGTGAGATGTTTAAGGCAGGTATCATTCCTGGTATTCTGATGGGTGTTGCTCTTGCAATTGTAGTTATGTTGGAAGCAAGAAGTAAAGGCATCGGAAAAGCACATGAAAAGAGATCCGGCAAGGAAAGATGGGCAAGTTTTAAAGAAGCTTTCTGGGGACTTCTGATGCCGGTTATCATCCTGGGTGGTATCTATTCCGGTATCTTCACAGCAACAGAAGCGGCAGCCGTATCTGTTGTATATGGTCTGATCGTCGGACTTTTCATTTACAGAGAAGTTAAGCTTGGGGATCTTTTTGCAATTCTTGTAGATTCCTGTAAGACAACAGGTGGTATCCTGTTTATCGTAGCTTCAGCTTCACTGTTTGCACAGTGTTGTCAGCTCTTTGGTATCAAGCAGGCAGCACAGGCACTGCTGACAAATGTTGCCGGTAACCAGATCGTATTCCTTCTGATCGTTAACATTATCTTCCTGATCGCAGGATGCTTCCTGGATGCGAACTCAGCAATGTATATCTTCATTCCAATCATGTATCCGGTAGCACAGGCACTTGGTTATAACCTTACAGCATTTGGTATCGTTGCAACCGTTAACCTTGCAATCGGTCAGGTAACTCCACCGGTAGGTGTTAACCTGTTCGTAGCGATCGGACTGAGAGTTAAGGATGCTCTGGAATCAAAGAAGCAGGGCAAAGATGTATTTTACAGTGTTACACTTCCAATGATTTCAAAGGCAGTACTTCCAATGATCATTGCATGTATCGTTGTATTATTACTTGTAACATATATTCCACAGATCAGTTTATTACTGGTATAATTCATGAATGTTGCGGTGAGAGACCGATAACAGATATATTTAATTCTATTTTTATGTATGAGGAGGAAATAAAGATGAAAAAGACACTTGCTTTATTAGCAATCTCTATGGTAGCTGCATCAGCTACAACAGCATTTGCTGCTGATTATCATGATTATGAAGCTTCTGATGTTTATGTAGCAGCAGACGAAGCAGCAGCTTACGAAGGAACTGACGAATGGCCAGAAACATGGTGGTCATTTGACTGCTCAACAGGTGATACATCTACATGGGCACAGGCAGGTTATTACTTCAACGCTCTTATGCAGGAATCTACAGGCGGACAGTTCAATGTAGAAGTATTCGCAGGTGAACAGCTTACAAACGGTAACCAGGTTGATGGTATCCAGGCTCTTATGGATGGCGATATCCTTCAGGTATCTCTTCACTCTAACCTGATCTACGCTAACTTTGATCCACGTTTCAACGTAGTATCTCTTCCATACAACTTTGCAGATTACGATGAAGTAGATGCAAAGATGGGCGGAGAAGGTGGAGAAGCTCTTAAGGGCGTTCTTTCTGAGTATGGCCTTCACTGCGCAGGTATCGCTGAAAACGGATTCCGTCAGATCACAAACTCTAAGAAACCTATTACATCTGTAGCAGATCTTGCTGATATCAAGATGCGTATCTGCTCTAACGACCTTTGTGCAGAAGTTTATAAAGAGTGGGGATGTGATGCAACAGTTATGAACTGGGCAGAAACATATACAGCTCTTCAGCAGGGTACTGTAGATGGAGAAGAAAACCCAGAAACAGCTATCTCTTCAGCATCTGTACAGGACGTTCAGGATTACATCTCTCTTTGGAATGCATACTATGACTGTCTGTTCTTCTGTATCAACGAAGAAGCTTACAATGAATTCACAGACGAACAGAAAGCAGTTATCGATGCTAACGCAGCTAAGGCTGTAGAATACCAGAAAGCTATCAACCGTGAAAACGTAGATAAGCTCGTTGCTGAATGGACAGAATCAGGCGCTATGGAAGTTACACCAAACGACCAGATCGACACAGATTCTTTCAAAGAAGCTTGCGCAGGTGCAGCTGATTGGTATGTTGGACAGCTCGTTGCTCAGAAGGGTATGAGCGAAGAAGAAGCAGCTACATTCGTAGGTTACTTCCAGAACTAATCCAGAGATTAAATATCTGAATATAAGGAAGGGGGAAGCAAAAAGCTTCCCCTATTTCTGTTTTCAAAGATGAAAAGAGGAGGCATTATGGAGTTACAGGAGAAAAAAGAACGATTAGATGAGGCGGTTGATAAGATTGCTTCAAGAGAAAGTCAGAGATTTTCTGATGAAAAGCTTCGCAGAATGTTTCAGAATTGTTTTGTGAGTACAGCAAAGACTACTACAAAGTTTCTGGAAGATGGGGAGGCGTTCGTTTTTACCGGGGATATCCCTGCCCTTTGGCTTCGTGATTCGTCTGCTCAGGTTGTACATTATCTGAAGTATCTGAAAGAAGAACCGATTCTTGGTGAGATGGTAAGAGGCTTGATCAGGCGTCAGATACGTTATATCTGTATCGATCCATATGCCAATGCTTACAATGAAACCGATAATGGTAACTGCTGGGAGCATGACCGGACAGAGACTAATGACTGGGAATGGGAAAGGAAGTATGAAGTAGATTCACTTTGCTATCCAGTCTGGTTGATTCATCAATATGTGGAGCATACACAGGATACCAGTATTTTTACAGAAGAGGTTCTGGCAGCGTTTCGCCGTATCCTTGGTGTCTGGACTTTGGAACAGCATCATGAGAATTCACCATATTATTTTGAAAGAGATAATTGCCCTGCATCTGACACATTGCCGAATGAAGGAAAAGGAACAGCTCCTTCAATATCTGATAGAAACAGATGCTGGCTGTGAAGTGATGCATGAAGGATTTCATTGTGATGATCCGACGAAGTTTACTCGCGAATGGTTCGCATGGGCGAATTCACTGTTTGCACATTTTCTGGATGGTTTGAAGGACAAGAATTAGTATAAGTAGGGCAATTACAGAATTGACAGTACGCTTTCATAGGTGCTATTATTGGGATGCATCGGAGGGTGTGTAATTCATTTAAAGAAATTACAGGCTGGATAAGATGACAGGTGGAAATCCTGTTTTCTTGTTCAGCCTTTTTTCATGAAAGGGTAGAATCACAATGGTAAAAGCAAAGAATGAAACATCTATGATTACTGATCTCACACAAGGGAATGTCGTAAAACTTCTTCTGATTTTTTCAGCACCACTGTTTGTATCCAATGTACTTCAGTCAGTCTACAATATTGTAGATATGATTGTTATTGGACGAGTTGTTGGCGGAACGGGAATGTCTGCTGTCTCAACAGGAGGTAATATATTAAGTCTTCTTATGTTTCTTGCGATGGGATTTTCTTCAGCAGGACAGATTCTGATAGCAAGATATGTTGGGGCAGATGATAGGCTCAGCATCAAAAAAGTAATTGGAAGTATGTTCACTTTATTGCTTGCAATGTCTGTTGCGATGGCGCTTATCTGTTTTATATTTCGCAATCAGATCTTGCATCTTGTGAATACACCGGAAGAAGCGTATCAGTTTACAATGGACTATACGGTTATCTGTATTTTCGGTCTTGTATTTATTTACGGCTACAATATAGTAAGTGCGATTCTTCGTGGGATGGGAGATTCGAAAAGACCATTTTATTTTGTGGCAGTAGCAACAGTGGTTAACATAATTCTTGATATTGTTTTTGTAGCTTACATGGACATGGCTGCGATGGGAGCAGCACTTGCAACAGTGATCGGACAGGCAGTCAGTTTCTTTTATTCCCTGATCTATCTTTATCGCAATAAAGAAAGCTTTGGATTTGATTTTAAGCCGGAAAGCTTTATTCCGGACAGATATATTACCAGACAGATCTTTGCACTTGGGATTCCAATGTCCCTTCAATCAGCAGCGATTCATATCTCTCTGACAGTAGTTGCAGCATGGGTCAATGCCTTTGGCGTTATCAGTTCTGCAATTGCAGGTATATATAGTAAGCTTGGAGCAGTTATGGGTACAATGTCAAACTCTATGACAACAGCAGCAGCTTCTATGGTGGGTCAGAACCTTGGAGCGAAGAAGTATAAGCGTATACCGGCAATTCTTTTCTGGGCAATGGGAATCTCCGCTGCTATGGCGGCGATATGTTCTGTGGCACTCTATTTTTACCCGGAAGCTTTATTTCTGCTCTTTACAAAGGATATGAGTGTTGTATCTGCAGCTTCTGTTATTATCTTACCTTCAATCCTCAACTTTTTTGGGTGTGCAGCAAGAACCTTTGCCTTTGGTATCATCAATGGTTCCGGAAACGCAAAACTGAATCTTGCGATTGCCTTGTTTGATGGTATGATCAGCCGTATCGGAATCGCATATCTGCTTGGTTTGGCTCTTGGGTTAGGTCCATTTGGATTCTGGATGGGAGATGCAATCGCAGGTTATGTGCCACTCATAATAGGTGGAATTTACTTTTTGAGTGGACGATGGAAAAGATAAGATAAAAGCCCTGAATCTGGTTCTAACGAATTGGATTTGGGGTTTTTTATATTTGTTTGTTGATAACAAGCGTAAAATCAAGAGTAAACGGTGGACAGAAGAAGTATTTGATGTTTTAATAAAGCTAATACATTTTTAGATGATTTAATATCTGTGATATCTCTATTTGGGAATAATCATAGCATTTCTTATTTTAATTTCTGGTCGATTCTGACCATATCTCTCATACAAAAGAAGCATACACTTACGATAAACGTATAAATATTATTGTTGAGCATATTTAACTGCTACTGAATATGTGGCTGTAACGTATAAAAAAGTAAGTGGAGATAATTTAACTGTAACAGGTCTGGAGACCGTAACGTATAAGAAAGCAAGTGTAGAAGGCTTAACTGTAATCTGACCGAAAGCCGAAACGTATAAGAAAGTAAGCGTAGAAGGGTTAACCGTAACCGAATTGGAGGCCTTAACGTATAAGAAAACAGGTATAGAAAGCTTAAACGTAATCGAACTGAAAGCTGAAACGTATAAGAAAGTAAGAACAAAAAGTTTAATCGTATTCGAATAAGAGAGCGCAACATATAAGAAAATAATAAAAGAATATTTAACCGTAAATGAAGTGAAGATTACAACGGATAAGAAAGCAAGAAGAGTTTTTTATCTATAGAAAAGGTTATGAATGAAATTGACGAGAAGGAGCGGGTATCAAGATCATAGAAGGAGGAAGGAAATATGAATAAATTTATCAACAAACTGATTTCACAAAAGAAGTATTATGATACACTGATACAGGAAGTACAGAAGGAAATAAACATGCCATATCCAGATGGAAATATTCGAATCAGTAAGAGCAACGGGAATGACCAGTTTTATCTATGCACTCAAAAGGGTGATAACAAAGGAAAGTACCTCAAAAAGAGTGAGAGAGATACCGCAATTAATATTATTAAAAGAGATTATTGTCGAGAAGTATTAAAGTGTGCAACAGATTGGAGTTCGTGGCTCGATCGTTTCATTCGAACTATGCCGACAAAAAAGATAGAGCAAATATATGAAAAATCTGGTAGAAGGAAATATATTGCGCCATATTCTCTTTCTGATGATGAATATCGTACAAAATGGGAAGCAGTTACTTTTATTGGTAAACCATTTGATAAAGATGCACCTGAGATTTATTCGGAAAAGGGAGAACGCGTACGTTCGAAATCAGAAAAGATGATAGCTGATAAGTTGTTTTTTATGGGAATTCCGTACAGATATGAATTTCCATTAGAGTTGGATAATAGAAGAATGGTATATCCAGACTTTACGATCCTGAATGTAGTGGAAAGAAAAGAATATCGTATGGAGCATTTTGGTATGATGGATAATCTTCCATATGTCGAGAAGACGATTCGTAAAATCAATAATTATACGAGAAACGGATATTATGCTGGAGAAAATATGATCTATACTTTCGAGACAAAGACTACGCCTATAGATATGATGAACTTTCAACGTCTGGCTGAACGATACTTCCTTTCATAAATGTTTTTTGAGAGGGGATAGGAATAATGTCACATGATTTAATAATAAATGTCTGCAGGTATTGATATTAGGTGAGAATAAAAGGAGAGATTATACGAGAATGAATACATGGAAAAAAAGATTTTATACAATATGGGTTGGACAGGCTTTTTCGCAACTGTCCAGTTCGATCCTTCAATTTGCCATTGTCTGGTATCTTACGGATAAGACTGGATCTGGTTTTGTATTGACATTGGCGATGCTTTGTGGATATCTCCCGCAGGGACTACTTGGGCCATTTGTGGGTGTTTATATTGACCGATGGAACCGTAAGGCTATCATGGTAGGAGCAGATCTGACAATTGCAGCAGTAAGTCTGATACTTGTATTTGCAGATAATGGTTCCACGATTTCTACATGGCTTGTGTTGTT
Organism: Marvinbryantia sp.; assembly: GCA_045598185.1. Lineage (GTDB taxonomy): Bacteria > Bacillota > Clostridia > Lachnospirales > Lachnospiraceae > Marvinbryantia. The sequence continues at coordinate 2,728 of JAZLLO010000109.1, read as the reverse complement.
TGTACTTTTGATACGTGCAATCGGGACAGCATTTCATACACCGACACTCGCAGCAGTTACGCCGCAGCTGGTTCCACAGGAGGAACTTACCAGATGTGCAGGTTATACCCAATCCCTTCAGTCAGTTTCTATGATAGCAAGTCCGGCTATCGCTGCATTATTATATGCAAACTGGTCTTTGGGAATGATAGTACTTCTCGACGTAGCCGGGGCATTGATTGCATCTTTCATGGTTGCAATTGTGAAGATTCCTGAACATAAGGGAATGGATAATCGTGAGAAGATACATGTCGTAAGAGAAGCACTGGATGGATTTTCTATCATCTCCAGACAGAAAGGAATCTTATACCTGGTTAGCGTCAGCGCACTTTATACAGTTGCCCTTATGCCAGTCAGTGCCTTATTTCCGCTTATGAGTATGGGACGATTTGGCGGTACCAGTACACATGCAAGTATTGTAGAAGTGGTATTTTCAGTAGGATTTCTTCTTGGATCGCTGATTCTTGGAAGATGGGGCGGAACAAAGAAAAAGATCAATACCATTGTGATTTCTTATGCAATGATGTCAGTAGCCCTTCTGGTCAGCGGAATTCTTCCGCCTGGAGGATATGTGATATTTGTTATAATGTCGGGAATTATGGGAATATCCGGTCCTTTTTACTGGGGAACGTTCACACCTATATTGCAGCAGAGCTTTTCAGAAGAGTATCTTGGAAGAGTTATGTCAATTACCGGAAGCATCCGTCTTTGTCTTGGACCGGTTGCACTTGTAATATCCGGAGCAATCGCAGATATGTTTGGAGTAGCAAGCTGGTTTATGGTTGCAGGAATCCTGGTTCTTGCAGGGGCAATCCTGTTAATGACAGTGCCTGCTATACGAACAATAGAATGAGCCACTGGGGACGGTGGCTCACCGTCCCCAGTAGTTTATCTGTTATTTATTGTTTCAGGATTGAGATCGTGATGACTTAATCTTTCCCATGCAACCTGTTCCCATCTGGTGCCAGGTTTTCCACAATTGCAATATGGATCGATGGAGAGTCCTTCGCGAGGAAGGAACTTTCCCCATACTTCGATATACTTTGGATCCATAAGCTTGATCAGATCCTTCATAATGATATTGATAACATCTTCATGAAAATCACCATGATTACGGAAGGAGAAGAGATAGAGCTTTAAAGATTTACTCTCAACCATCTTTTCTCCAGAAACATAAGAGATGTAAACAGTTGCAAAATCCGGCTGACCGGTGATTGGACAGAGACTTGTGAATTCCGGACAGTTGAATTTTACAAAATAATCGTTTTCAGGATGTTTGTTTGAGAAGGTTTCAAGAACAGAAGGATCATAATCCATACTGTATTTAGTACCCTGACTTCCTAGTTTTGTAAGGTTTTCTTTTTCTCTCATATGATTTTAATCCTCCATAGGTTTGATTTTTCTTGCAATATAGATAAAAGGCGTATCAAGAATAGCGACAATTGCCTTAAATACATAAGTAGTGAGCAGGATACTGAAGAACACATTGGCAGGATAAGTTCCCCAGAAAGCAAGTCAGGAAGGATACATCTTATACGTAGTTGTTATCAGAGACGTTACATATAAGAAATTGGAACATTCTCCATTATACGTTACTATAACTAATGAGATAACGTATAGGAATCTTAAGGAAAACTTTTTATACGTAGTTGGCGTTAGATGGGTTACGTATGAGGAATAGGAATGTTCTCCATTATACGTTGCTATAACTAATGAGATAACGTATAAGAATATTAAAGAAATCTTTTTATACGTAGTTGGTCTTGGATGGGCTACGTATAAAGAACAGGAATGCTCTTTATTATACGTTGCTATAACCAATGAGGTAACGTATAAAAACCTGGATGAAGATTTTTATACGTAGTTGGTATCAGATGGGTTACATATAAGGAGCTGGAAAGCACATCGTTTTACGTTATTGTAACAAATGAAGTTACATACAAAAATCTTAATGAACATTTTTTATACGTAGCTTTTATCGGAGTAGTAGCGGATAAAATGATATCGGACTATTCTTACATGTGAGTAATAATGACAGGACTTTGACCTTATGTAAACCAAACGCACTTAGACAACTTGTACAAAAAACAAGTCTCAAGATGAGGATAAATATTATGTAAATTAGATATAATGTATATAAAAACGATAAAATATAAATTGTATCAAAAAAACAAAAAATTTCAAAAATAAGTGTTGACATCCTCTTGATGGAATGATATATTGTAGAAGCTGTCGGTGAGATACAAAACACCGCAGACAAAACCTTGACAATTAAATAGTGAAACAACCTTGAAAAATTCTAAATGAATTTTCGCGAACAGCGATGAAAATGCTGTGCTTGCACAAGCATTTGAGGAGCGTCGCGAAAACGATAAAAACACAAAGTGTTTTTAGAGTTTCAAAGGAACTGACCTTTAAAAACAGTAAAAAAGGGACAATTTAGCTAGCAAGTTATTTTGGACCAAGAATCAAATTTTATTTGAGAGTTTGATCCTGGCTCAGGATGAACGCTGGCGGCGTGCTTAACACATGCAAGTCGAGCGAAGCAGTCACTTCGGTGACTGACTGAGCGGCGGACGGGTGAGTAACGCGTGGGTAACCTGCCTCATACAGGGGGATAACAGTTAGAAATGACTGCTAATACCGCATAAGCGCACAGGATTGCATGATCCAGTGTGAAAAACTCCGG
>JAZLLO010000108.1:0-25699 GCA_045598185.1 Marvinbryantia sp. | reverse complement strand
TCCAGAATGAGTACACCAGGTGGAAGAAAAGTATTAGCAGCTAGAAGAGCTAAAGGAAGAAAAGTATTATCAGCATAATCACAGGCCGCAGTAATGTGGCCTTTTCTTCATTTTTACAGAAAATTATTTTTTATGAGATTATCTAAAACATCAGATTCATTGAAGACGTATCGTGACTTCCAGAACGTATATAACGGGGGAAAGTCATATGCAAACAAGTATCTAATTATGTATGCGTTACAGAATGCTCGAACCAGGAATCGCCTGGGAATATCTGTAAGCAAAAAAGATGGCAACAGCGTAGTAAGACATCATATGGTCAGACTGGTACGGGAAAGCTACCGTCTGCATGAGGAGAAGTTCCTCACAGGTTACGATTTAGTGGTAATCGTACGGCCTTCCGCGAGGGAAAAAAGTTTTGCAGAGATTTCGAGTGCCCTGCTCCATCTTGCTGGATTGCAGGGAATAGTAGATAAGGAAATGATGAAGGTCGAATAATAATGAAGACTATTATGAAGAATATCCTTATATTTTTAATTAGATTTTATCAAAAGTATTTATCTCCTTTGAAAACAGGCAAATGTCCATATTATCCGACCTGTTCGGCTTATGGACTGGAAGCAATTGAAAAACACGGTGCGATTAAGGGAAGTATATTAGCTGCGTGGAGAATTCTGCGGTGTAATCCTTTTTCACACGGGGGAATTGATTTTGTTCCCGATGAATTTATGTCTTTTAGGAGGAAAAAAGATTGAAAACAACTGTACTGACGAAAAGTAGTGTGTTTATCATAGGACCGGTTGCAACATTACTTGGTCTTATTGTCAACGCAATTTACTTATTTTTGAGTGGAGCGTTTAATATTCAGAACATCGGTATCTGTATTATCTTATTTACGATCGTTGTTAATATTCTGATGCTTCCTCTCACAATCAAGCAGCAGCAGTCATCAAAACTTACTCAGATCATGAATCCTGAGATTCAGGCGATCGCAAAGAAGTATAAGAACAAAAAAGACCAGGCATCTATGATGAAGATGCAGGAAGAACAGCAGGCTGTATATGCAAAGTACGGTATCTCCCCAATGGGACAGTGTCTTCCAATGCTGATCCAGATGCCAATTCTCTTTGCTATGTATCAGGTTATCTGGAAAGTGCCTGCATACGTTAAGAGTGTTTATGACATCTATTCAGGTGTTGTTACACAGGTACTTGGCAATACTGAGATGCAGACATACCTCTCAGATTTTGCTACACAGGCAAGAGTTAATCTTGATAAGGTTGGATTTACAGCAGATTCTGTTGTAGATATCCTCCACTCTCTCACACCGGACAAATGGGCAGAATTCGGCGATAAGTTCGCAGCATCTAAGGATGTTATCGCATCTGCAGCTTCTCAGGCAGCACATGTTAACAGCTTCTTAGGTATCAACATTGCTGATGCTCCTATGTCTATTATTACAAAGAATTTTGCTAACAGAAACTTTCTTCCAATTATTGTTGCACTTGCAATTCCAATTCTTGCAGGTTTAACACAGTGGTTAAACACGAAGCTGATTCCTCAGCCACAGACAGGCGATGATGACAACAGTGCTGTTAATAGTTCTATGCAGACTATGAACACAATGATGCCTCTTATGTCTGTATTCTTCTGTTTCACATTCTCAACAGGTATTGGTATCTACTGGGTAGCAAGTTCTGCTGTAAGATGTGTCATCCAGCTGATCGTTAACAAGCGTATGGAAAAAGTTGACATCGAAGAGATGGTTAAGAAGAACGTTGAGAAGTACAACGAGAAGCGTGTGAAAGCCGGTCTTCGTCCTGAGAACATCAGTGGACAGGCTAAGAAGAGTCTGAAGAACTACCAGAATGAAGTAGAAGTTGATGAAGAAGCTATTAAGGCCAAGAAAGAAAAACGACTTCAGAGCATGAAGGATTCTACAGAATATTATCAGAAAACTGCAAAACCAGGTAGTATTGCTTCTAAGGCAAGAATGGTTGAACAGTACAACGAAAAGAATAACAAGAGTGGAAATTATAAGAAATAACGGGAGATCGCGAAATGAGTGATTTTATTACTGTCACAGCCAAAACTGTGAAAGATGCTATTCTGGAAGCTTCACTTAAGCTGGAAACTTTCCGTGACAACATTGAATATGAAGTTATCGATGAAGGCAGCACAGGTTTTCTTGGATTCGGCAGCCGTAAGGCAGTCATCAAGGCTAGAAAGAAGACAGCTCTGGAAGATGTTCTGAAGGAGATCAAAGAGGAGCCAAAGAAGGAACCTAAGAAAGAATTCAAGAAGGAATTCAAGAAAGAAGTTAAGACAGAAGAAAAGCCTGTTCGCAAAGAGGTTAAAAAAGAAGAACCGAAAAAAGAAGTGAAACAGGCAACTGAAGTTAAAGAAGAAAAGATTGAAAGATCAGAAAAGCCAGAAAAGGCTGAAAAGCCTGCTAAGTCTGAGCAGAAGAAGGAACAGAAGAGAAAACCGGAAAAGAAAGCTCCAAAGCCAGCTCCTGTTGTAGTTCAGGAAGAAGAAGCTGAAGAGGATAAGAAGGAACGTAAGATCGCTGTTCTTACAGAAGAGGAAGCAAAGGAAGCTATCGTAAAAGCTGAACAGTTCCTCAAAGATGTATTTGCTTCTATCGATATGGTAGTTGAAGTTAATGGAAGCTACGAAGAAGAAGTACTGAATGTTGAACTTGCCGGTGAAGAGATGGGTGTTCTTATCGGTAAGAGAGGACAGACACTTGACTCTCTTCAGTATCTTACAAGCCTTGTTGTTAACAAAGGAAGAAATGGTTATGTTCGTGTAAAGGTTGATACAGAGAACTACAGAAATCGTAGAAAAGATACTCTGGAGAATCTTGCTAAGAACATTGCATTCAAGGTTAAGAGAACAAGAAGACCTGTTTTCCTTGAGCCAATGAATCCGTACGAAAGAAGAATCATCCATTCTGCACTTCAGAATGATCCTTATGTTACAACACACAGTGAAGGTGAAGAACCTTACAGAAAGGTTGTTGTTACATTAAAGAGAAACAATAAAGATCGCAGAGACAGATCTGAAAAATAATTATAAGTAACTAATCAATGCCTGTATCATTTTTTTGATGCAGGCATTTTATAAATCTGCTATACTACTCTGAGTTATATGCTCCGCGAGCGTCAACTTGAATTATAAAAGAGGTTTGATTATGTTTAGTTCGGAAACCATTGTTGCTATTTCTACAGGAATGACAAGTTCCGGTATCGGAATTGTAAGATTAAGTGGAAATGAAGCATTTGAGATTGCAGATAAGGTATATGTATCAAAGACAGGAAAGCGTCTGGTTGATCAGTCGTCTCACACCATCCAGTATGGATATATCTGTGATGGGGAGGAATATATTGATGAAGTACTGGTTATGCTGATGCGTGGTCCAAGAAGTTTTACCGCTGAAGATACCGTTGAGATTAATTGTCATGGTGGTGTCTATGCCATGAATAAGATTCTGGAACTGGTAATAAAAGCTGGTGCAAGACCGGCAGAACCGGGAGAATTCACAAAGAGAGCATTTTTAAATGGAAGAATTGACCTCTCCCAGGCGGAAGCTGTCATCGATGTTATCAATGCGAAGAATGAATATGCCCTGAAAAGCTCCGTCAGTCAGTTAAAAGGTTCTGTCCTGAAGGTAATCAAGGAGATAAGAGAAAAGATCATCTATCATATTGCATTTATTGAATCAGCCCTTGATGATCCAGAGCATATCAGTCTCGATGGTTATCCGGAGCAGTTAGAAGAATATGTACAGCAGTGGAGAGCAAAGATCCGGAAACTTATCGCCTCGTCTGAGAATGGAAAGCGAATGAAAGAAGGCATCCGAACTGTTATCGTAGGAAAGCCTAATGCAGGAAAGTCTTCTTTATTAAATGTACTTTTAGGGGAAGAACGTGCGATTGTTACAGATATCGCAGGTACTACCAGGGATGCTCTGGAAGAACAGATGAATATCCATGGTATTTCTTTAAATATCATTGATACTGCAGGTATCAGAGAAACCGAAGATGTTGTAGAAAAGATTGGTGTTGACCGCGCGAAGAATTATGCGAAGGAGGCTGATCTTATCATATATGTTGTGGATTCGTCTACAGAGCTTGATGAGAATGATATCGAGATTTGTGAGATGATCCGTGACAGAAAGGTTATCGTGCTTTTGAACAAGATGGATCTTGTGCAGGTAACCACAGAAGCGATGGTCAGAGAAAAGCTTGATAAGACCATCATCCCTATCTCTGCAAAAGAGGAACAGGGAATCGATAAACTGGAAGAAACATTAAAAGAGATGTTTTATAAGGGGAATATCTCCTTTAATGATGAAGTATATATCAGTAACATGAGACATAAGATAGCTCTGGAAGAAGCTGAAAAGAGTCTTTCACAGGTGCTCACCAGCATTGAGATGTGTATGCCGGAAGACTTCTTCTCCATCGATCTTATGAATGCTTACGAAGAATTGGGAAGCATTACCGGTGAATCCGTTGGAGAGGATCTGGTAAATGAAATATTCAGTAAATTCTGTATGGGGAAATAATATATGAAAAATCATTTGGAAGTAACAACAGATGTTGTTGTAGTTGGTGCAGGTCATGCTGGTTGTGAGGCTGCACTTGCATGTGCAAGACTTGGTCTTAAGACTGTGATGTTCACAGTTTCTGTAGATAGTATTGCACTTATGCCTTGTAATCCGAACGTAGGTGGAAGCTCTAAGGGACACCTGGTTCGTGAAATCGATGCCCTTGGCGGAGAGATGGGAAAGAATATCGACGCGACATTTATTCAGTCTAAGATGTTGAATGTATCAAAAGGTCCTGCCGTACACTCTCTTCGTGCACAGGCGGATAAAAAAGATTATAGTCAGAGAATGCGTAAGGTTCTGGAGAATACAGAGAATCTTACGATAAAGCAGGCGGAAGTTACAGAGATCATCGTTGAAGATGGTGTTCTTACAGGTGTGAAGACATATTCCGGTGCTGTATATCATTGTAAGGCTGCAGTTCTCTGTACCGGTACTTATCTGAAAGCAAGATGTATCTATGGTGATATCAGTAATTACACAGGTCCGAATGGGCTTCAGGCAGCGAACCATCTTACCGATTCTTTAAAGGCGAATGGTATCGAGATGTTCCGTTTTAAGACCGGAACACCTGCACGTATCGATAAGAGAACAATTGATTTTACAAAGATGATAGAACAGTTTGGTGATGATCATGTTGTTCCGTTCTCATTCTCAACAGATCCTGAGGACGTACAGATCGATCAGGTATCCTGCTGGCTGACTTATACGAACCAGACTACACATGATATTATCCGTGCGAATCTTGATCGTTCACCACTTTATTCCGGTATGATCGAAGGTACCGGTCCTAGATACTGCCCTTCTATCGAAGATAAAGTAGTGAAGTTCGCAGATAAGGATAGACATCAGGTATTCATTGAACCGGAAGGAAGATATACGAATGAGATGTATGTGGGCGGTATGTCAAGTTCTCTTCCTGAGGATGTACAGATTGCGATGTATCGTTCCGTTCCAGGTCTTGAAAATGCAGAGATCGTCCGTAATGCATATGCGATTGAATACGATTGTATCAATGCAAGACAGCTCCTGCCAACATTGGAATTCAAGGCAATTAAAGGTCTTTTCAGCGGCGGTCAGTTTAATGGAAGCTCTGGATATGAAGAGGCAGCTGCCCAGGGACTTCTTGCCGGTATCAATGCAGCACTTAAGACACTTGGCAGAGAACAGATAATTCTGGATCGTTCGGAAAGTTATATCGGTGTTCTGGTAGATGACCTTGTTACAAAAGATAATCATGAACCATATCGAATGATGACTTCAAGATCTGAGTACAGACTTCTTCTTCGTCAGGATAATGCAGATATCAGACTGACACCAATCGGACATAAGATAGGATTGGTTAGTGATACTGTATACAATATACTTTGTACAAAGATGAAACAAATCAATGAAGAGATTCTTCGTGTAGAAGAAGTAAAGATTGGTGCGAACAGTAAGACTCAGGAATTCCTTGAAGCACACAATAGTACACCATTAAAAACAGGTGCAACGTTAGGTGAATTGATTCGAAGACCAGAGCTTGATTATGATATGCTTGCGGAGCTTGATCCGGAAAGACCAGTGCTTACCCGCGGTGTCGGAGAACAGGTTAATATCAATATCAAGTATGATGGTTATATCAAGCGCCAGTTAAAACAGGTGGAACAGTTTAAGAAGCTTGAGAATAAGAAGATTCCGGCAGATATCGTATATGAAGATATCCATGGACTTCGTATCGAAGCACAGCAGAAGCTGAATCTTTTCCGTCCGGTATCAGTAGGACAGGCATCAAGAATCTCAGGGGTATCACCTGCAGATATCTCTGTTCTTCTGATCTATATGGAACAGTTAGGGAGAAAAAGATAATGGCAGAGTATAATTTAGAACATTTCCTGCATAACTGTGAGGATATGGGAATCACACTCACAGAAGAACAGCAGAAACAGTTTATACAGTATTATGAGATTCTGGTGGAATGGAATTCTTTCATGAATCTTACAGGTATCACAGAATTCGATGAAGTACTGCAGAAGCATTTCGAAGATAGTCTAGCAATTGTAAAAGGATATTCCATGGATCAGGTAAAGCGAGTAATCGACATCGGTACAGGTGCAGGATTCCCAGGTGTACCACTTAAGATCGCTTTTCCACATCTTGAGATCGTTCTTCTTGATTCCCTTGGAAAGAGAGTGAAATTCCTGAATCATGTAATTGAACAACTTGGTTTACATAATATTAATGCTATTCATGGAAGAGCTGAAGACTTTGCAAAAGACGCAAAGTACAGAGAAAGCTTTGATCTTGCAGTATCAAGAGCTGTTGCGAACCTCTCTTCTTTAAGCGAATATGCACTTCCATATACAAAGGTGGGAGGATACTTTATTCCATATAAAAGTGGCAAAATTGATGAAGAATTAGATACAGCAAAGAATGCGATAAAGATTCTCGGCGGAGAACTTAAAGGCGTAGAAAAGTTCAATCTGATGGGTAGTGATATCGAACGAAGCCTCGTAATGATTAAGAAAGTCAAACCAACTGCAAAGAAATATCCACGTAAAGCAGGACTGCCAGCGAAGGAACCTTTGAGTTAGTTAATATCTAATGTTTCACGTGAAACATAATGTGGTTAGTTAATAATATAAAGCTCAGTGATATTCTTTTTGAAATATCACTGAGCTTATTCTTTTATCTACAGATATAATATAATAGTTTTTCCGGAGCTTCAAGTTGAGGAAGGTATTTTGTCTTAGAGATAAGAATAGATTTTGTATTTTTATTAAGCATTTCATAGCTGGAAGCAATTGATGTTGCTCCAGGTACTTCTTTACCAAAGATAATTGTTACAGGATTAGAAATTGCAGCAAATGATCTGCTGATATTCGCACTCATATAATTACCATGAATACTTGATAAAAGATATTTACCATTTGCACCTTCCATATGTGCGGCCTTGTAATAATTACGAATCATCTTTGATGTAACAAGGAACGGATTGTAGAATAACTTCTCTGTAAGTAGGTATTCTGTCTGCTGTGTACTGTTGTCGATATAATATAATAAAGATCCAAGAATCGGACAATCAATAAGAGTTTTAATTGCCTTTGATCTAACAGTAACTGGGGCAGATAACTGATCTGGAGACTTAGGATTGATCATTGTAATATGACCAATGATAGAATCATGGATAGAGGCAGCCATAATCACAAATGAAGATGATAAACCAGTTGCAATAACATCAGTCTTCTCTCCTATTACCTCATCGATAAATTCTTTTATAAAACGTACATAATAATAATTAATATAAGCATCCTGAGTATTCTTATCTGAACGACCACATCCAGGAAGATCAACTACATAAACAGTGTGATCTAAAGTAAGATCTTCTACAATAGAATGCCATTCGTAAGCAGATGAAGAAGGAGTTAAATCATGGACTAAAAGAAGTGGAGATCCCTCTCCTATTTTATTATAATAAACAGTCCCCTGAGACCAGTTGAAGTATTCACCATCTTCACTATCAAGAAGATTTAACTTCTCTGCAGAATATTCAATGAACATATTAACACCATACATCACAGCGGCCGCAAAAGCACCGAGTTTGAGTAAGGTTTCGATACGCTTTTTCATTTTACTCATAATTGTATTTCCCCTCTGATATCAAATGAATAAATATATGATATAATATTATACTAGAAAACAGAAGAATTCTCAAGCACGTGAATTACGTACTGCATATATTAAATGTTTCACGTGAAACATTTAATATATAATATAAATGGAAAGAATATGTTTCACGTGAAACATTCTTTAGATAAAAAAACGAAAAAGTATAGAAAAACATATTATATTTTGGATGCACAAAAAAATAAGAATATGCTATAATTTCAAGGTGAGTAAAACAAAAAGGGGTGTTTGAATGGGAAGAGCAATCGTAGTTGCCAACCAGAAAGGTGGTGTTGGAAAGACAACAACAGCCATCAATCTGTCGTCGTGTTTGGCAGAGGCAGGAAAGAAAGTTCTTGCAATTGATATGGACCCACAGGGAAATATGACAAGTGGTCTTGGTGTAGATCGAGATGAACTTGAGAATACAGTGTATGAATTACTTTGCGGTTCGGCTACGGTAAGAGAATGTATCCAGGAGAATGTATTGGAGAATCTGTCAGTAATCGGTTCGAACATTAATCTTGCGGGTGCAGAGATTGAATTGATTGGAACTCCGGATAAAGAATTTATCCTGGATCATGCAATAGCAGAGGTTAAGGATGAATATGATTATATTATAGTAGACTGTCCTCCATCATTGAATATGCTGACAATTAATGCAATGTGTATGACAGATACTGTATTAGTTCCTATTCAGTGTGAGTACTACGCACTTGAGGGATTATCTCAGTTGATACGTACGATCGAACTGGTACGGGAAAGATTGAATCCAAATTTGGAGATTGAAGGTATTGTATTTACAATGTATGATGCAAGAACCAATCTTTCGCTTCAGGTAGTTGAGAATGTTAAAGATAACCTTCAGCAGACAATCTATAAGACAATCATTCCAAGAAATGTACGTCTTGCAGAAGCACCAAGTTATGGTTTGCCAATCAATCGATATGATTCGAAATCTACAGGTGCAGAAAGTTATCGCAACCTTGCAAATGAAGTGATTCATAGAGGAGAAGAGGAAGAATGGTAGCAAAGAAGACAGGACTGGGAAAGGGATTGGATTCGCTGATCTCCAACTCGAGTTCCAAGAAGAGCGCAGCTCCCAAGGATGACAATGTTAAAATTGTGGAGAAGATCGTTGAGAAGAAAGGCGTCGAGACAAAGAACATTACACTGATTGAACCTAACAGAGATCAGCCACGTAAGAACTTTGATGAGGATGCACTTTTGGAACTGGCAGAATCAATTAAATTATATGGAGTGATTCAGCCACTGATTGTACAAAAGAAAGATAAACACTTTGAGATTATTGCTGGTGAACGTAGGTGGAGAGCTGCAAAGCTTGCTGGAATCAAGGAAGTACCGGTAATTATCAAAGAATATACAGATCAGGAAGTTATGGAGATATCTCTGATTGAGAATATACAGAGAGAAGACCTAAATCCAATCGAAGAAGCACAGGCATACAAGAGACTGCTCGAAGAATATAACCTGAAACAGGATGAGGTTGCAGAAAGAGTATCAAAGAGCAGATCTGCAGTTACGAACTCTCTTCGTTTACTGAAACTTGACAAGAGAGTTCAGCAGATGATGGTAGATGAAAAGATATCAGGAAGTCATGCAAGAACTTTACTTACTCTTGAAGATGGAGAAGCTCAGTATCAGATTGCATGCAGAATCTTTGATGAAAAGCTTAGTGTACGAGAAGTTGAGAAACTTGTGAAGCTGATTATGAATCCTAAGACACCAATTGAGACAAAAGAAAAGCCGAATGATTTCATTTACAGAGACATTGAAGAAAGAATCAAGGCAATTCTTGGGACTAAGGTTACGGTGGATCATAAAGCTAATAACAAAGGTAAAATTTCAATTGAATATTATTCCAATGATGAATTAGAAAGAATCATGGATTTATTACAGAGTATCAAGTAGAGGTAAGAAGATGGAAAATTCAATTTTAAATTCAATGGCCATTGATCCGGGATATCTGATCATAATGATGATGGTTCTGATAGTAATCCTTATCATTTTGGAAATCAAGAATTCATTTAAGATCAATCGTTTCATGCAGAAGTATAGAAGCTTCATGAAAGGAAAAGATGGAGTATCATTAGAGAAAACAATTCTCAGAAATATCAATGATATCGATATGTTGCTGGAATCAAGTAAGAATCATATGGAAGCAATTAAGCAGTTAAAAGAATTCCAGTTACATACATTAAATAAGACAGCTATTGTAAAATACGATGCTTTCCAGGAGATGGGTGGTAAGCTCAGTTTTGCACTTGCAATGCTTAATCAGGAAAACAGCGGATTTGTAATCAATGCAATACATTCAAGAGAAGGCTGTTATACTTACATCAAAGAAATTGTAAAAGGTGAATCTTACATCGTTCTTGGTGAAGAGGAAAAAGAAGCATTAAGACAGGCAGTTAATGCAGATGTAGAGTAATATATCTCAGATAGATACTACTCTCCTATTCGAGATTCGAGATTTAAATCTTTACGAATAGCCGAAAATGTTATAAAATAAAATTTCGAGAATAATAAAATGTAATACATTTTGAAAGGAATAGATTATGTTAGATATTAAATTTTTAAGAGAGAATCCAGAAGTTGTTAGACAGAACATCAGAAACAAGTTCCAGGATGCAAAGTTACCATTAGTTGATGAAGTTATCGAACTTGATCAGAAGAATCGTGATATCAAGAATGAATTACAGGCTCTTCAGGCCAACCGTAATAAACTGTCTAAGCAGATTGGTGCTTTAATGGGACAGGGCAAGAAGGAAGAAGCTGAAGCAGTTAAGGCTCAGGTTACAGCACAGGCTGATCGCATGGCTGTACTTGCTGCAGATGAAAAAGAAGTTGAAGAAAACATCCGTAAGATTATGATGGTTATTCCTAATATCATTGATCCTACAGTTCCAATTGGTAAAGATGACAGCGAAAACGTAGAGATCCAGAAATATGGCGAACCAGTTGTTCCAGATTTCGAGATTCCATACCACACAGATATCATGGAAAGATTTGATGGTATTGATATGGAAGCTGCTGGTCGTGTAGCAGGTAATGGTTTCTACTACCTTATGGGTGATATCGCTAGAATCCACTCTTCTGTTATCTCTTATGCAAGAGACTTCATGATCGACCGTGGATTCACATACTGCATCCCTCCTTTTATGATCAGAGCTGCAGTTGTTGAAGGTGTAATGAGCTTCGCAGAGATGGAATCTATGATGTACAAGATCGAAGGTGAAGATCTTTACCTTATCGGTACAAGTGAACATTCTATGATCGGTAAGTTCATCGATACATTAACAGATGAAGCAGAACTTCCAAAGACACTTACAAGCTACTCTCCTTGCTTCCGTAAGGAAAAAGGTGCACACGGAATTGAAGAACGTGGTGTATACCGTATCCACCAGTTTGAAAAGCAGGAAATGATCGTTGTATGTAAGCCAGAAGAAAGCCCAATGTGGTATGATAAGCTGTGGCAGAATACAGTAGATCTGTTCCGTTCACTTGATATTCCTGTTCGTACACTGGAATGCTGTTCTGGCGACTTAGCAGACCTTAAGGTTAAGTCTTGTGACGTAGAAGCATGGTCTCCACGTCAGAAGAAGTATTTCGAAGTTGGTAGCTGCTCTAACCTTGGTGATGCACAGGCACGTCGTCTTGGTATCAGAGTAAAAGGCGCTGATAAGAAGAAATATCTTGCACACACACTGAACAACACAGTAGTAGCTCCTCCACGTATGCTCATCGCATTCTTAGAGAACAACCTGAATGCAGATGGTAGTGTTAATATTCCAAAGGCACTTCAGCCATACATGGGTGGAATCGAAAAGATTTATCCAAAGCACTAATTTATAAAAGGTTGGAGGTAATGCATGCACAGTTTTCTTCGCAGCGTTGGATTTACAACATATAAAGACAGGAAAGTAATGGATGAACTGTTAAAGGAGATCTGTTTAGACTGTACTAGCCGCGATGCTGTGCGACTGGACAACCATCGAGCCTTTGTGGAATATTCCAAAGAATTTGCTCCGGGATGTGGAATCACAGTCTGTGGGGAAATCGATGAGAATGGTCTCCATATGGATTATTACTTTCCATATTATAAGACAGATACGATTAGCAGTACTGCAGAGCTAACTATAGAAAAGCATAAGGGAAAAGAATCATATGCAGGTCTTTGTGACGATTTAAGATTCGGAGCAACCATCATCTTCTATGTTCAGAATGCTGCAGCATATCAGAAAGAGTGTCTGGTGAACTGGAAGACCGGTAAGAATGAACTTAGCACAGGATTTACCTGTCTTGCTTCCTCAGGTAAGATTCTTCTGCCACTATATAAAGATGCAGAACAGATTCTGACAGAAAAGCAGGTTGCGAAAAAGCGTTCTCATCTTATTGCTCAGGCAAAAGAAGGTGACGAGGAAGCAATCGAAAGTCTTACCATGGAAGATATGGATACCTACAATATGATTGCAAGACGTATCCAGAATGAAGAAGATATCTATACAATCGTTGATACTTTATTCATGCCGGCAGGTATGGAATGTGACATCTACCAGATGGTAGGTGAGATTCTCTCTTACAAGAAGGTACAGAATAAGAGAACAAAAGAAAACATTTATCAGATGAAGGTTCTCTGTAACGACACGGAGATGGATGTCTGTATCAACGAAGCCGATCTCTTCGGCGATCCGGATGTAGGACGTCGCTTTAAAGGCGAGATCTGGATGCAGGGGAATATCCACTTCCCAAGTGAAACATAATAAAATAGATATTAGAAAGGAACCAGAAAACTGGTTCCTTTTTTGATGAGTGAGGCTGATTTCTTATGTGTAGAACGTGCTGCAATGTCAGTAGAGATATTAAAACTGCAAAAAGAAGATTTATTAACTACGAACAGGAATTATTTCGTATTAAAGATATAAGTAAATAAATTGACAGATAATTCGTGATAAATATTTTAATTATGTTATTAATTATGGTTGACAAATATAATTGTCTGTGTTATTATACAGATAACAAAGAAATATTCCATTTCTTTTTCATATAAAAAACATTAAAAAGATGAGTATTTCTTTAGAAAATGGAGGACAGACCAATGGCTTGATCATTCTACCAATTAAAAAATATTTTAAAAAGAGGTATAGACCAATGGCATAGTTAATCTGATTTTCAAAACTAAATCTAAGAATTTGGAGGTATGGTCCAACAAAAACTTAAAGATTTACCCAGCAATTTAAGAAAGATGAAGGTGTAGACAATGAAATTACAGGAAATTCACTAAAAGCCTGATCGATGATTAAAATATATCGATCAGGCTCTTTTTTATGCGGCTCATCTCAAAGAAGCCGCGTTATTTATGCAATTTATTTTTAGAAAATGCAATTGATCTGGTTGACATTGTGTGCCAGTCGTAATCGTCCCCAATGGCTCACCCGTCACATATGGCTCAACTCCACTTTTTCCAGACGTCAGGTTGGTATCCTAAGGTGGAGTGTTTTCCGTTGCGTACTACTGGTGTTTTGATAACGGAAGGATTCTCAAGGATCTTTTCCAGTTTATCTTCTTCTGCGATGTATTTGATCAGTGCAAGTGTATTCTTGTCTTTCCCTTCCCAGTTGATCATGTTCTCCAGACCGCCATTTGCCTGAGCAACAGAGTTGAATTCGCCTTTGCTCATACCCTTCTCTTTCATGTCAATGAACTGGTATTTAATGCCGCGTTCTTTGAAAAAGCGCTCTGCTTTCTTAGTTTCATTGCATTTCTTTGTTCCAAAAATCTGTATATTCATAAATGTCACTTCTCCTGCCAGAGACTTCTATCAGATAGGTTTTGTTACTTCTTTCAGGAGGATTTTCTTAGAAAAGCCTCCTCTTTCTTCTGCTTTTTTCTTACGCAGGTATTCCAGTTCTTCGATTGAATATCCTCTTGCCTTTGTAACTGCAAAAAGAACTTCCAGAAGATCTGCAAGTTCTTCCAGATTCTGATCTTCATGATATTCTTTTAATTCTTCATCGAGTTTTGTATCCAGCATTTTAAGATATGCGTCATCAGATAAGATTTCCATTGTACATGTTTTTCCGGATGCTTTGATAATCTCAGGGATCTTGTCACGGACAAGTTTGTGATAAGTTATTTTTTCCATATGTTAAACCATCGCTTTCTTAATCATTATTCATGCTAATGATATTCTAACATAGAATAATATGATTCGACAGTATTGACTTTCGTGTAACAGATTCCGTATGTAATCAATAAACTCCTCAATATATCATTTTGTCCATATATCTATCGCATTACTGATCCATTCAGCTACTGCTTCTACCCCATCTCCGGTCTTTGCGGAAACAAAAAAGATCTCAATATCTGGGTTGCGTTTCTTTGCATACTCTACAACCTTCTTGCAGTCAAAGTCAAAATATTCAGCGACATCCATTTTATTGATAACAAGCAGATGACATTTTTCGTACATGAGTGGATATTTCAGAGGCTTGTCATGTCCTTCCGGTACGGAAAGAATGGTCATATTTTTTACGGCACCAGTGTCAAACTCGGCAGGGCAGACAAGATTCCCGACATTTTCCAGAACTACCAGATCATAAAGAGAACTGTTTAACTCTGTCAGACCTTGCCTTGTCATATCGGCATCTAAGTGGCACATACCGCCGGTATGGATCTGGATAGCATCGACGCCAGCAGAAATCATGGTCCTAGTATCAACATCAGAGTCAATATCGGCTTCCATGACAGCCATCTTCCATTTTTTACAAAAGTAAGCGGAAAGCTGCTTTAATAATGTAGTCTTTCCGGCTCCCGGAGAAGACATTAGATTCAGTAAAAAAGTTTTCTCTTCTTTTAACTGCTTACGAAGGTTCTCTGCATCCTGATCATTATCTGCAAATACACTCTGTTTTACTTTAATGATTCGAAGTTCATTTGATCTATCTTCACACATGATGTTATTCCTCTTGCTGTTCCTCGCCTAAGATAAGATTCAGACTATAATCTTTCATAAAATATTCCTGCAGGTCGCTTCGCATTGGCATAGTCTGTTTCAGTTTAATAGCATCGAACTTACAACGTGACCGGCAGATTCCACAACCTACGCAGGCTTCCTGATTGATCAGGATCTTTCCATCTTCTCCAAATGAAATTGCTTCAACAGGGCATCCATTTTCTTCTTTCGCACACTGCTTGCAGCCTACGCATTTGGTACGGTCTGGAACAGCTGTCCAGCCGGACGGATGAAAACGATGACGCTCCTTGGAGGTTGCATTTCTGGCAAGACGCATGGCGATACAGCAGCATGGGCAACAGAAACAAATCTCAAGGAAATGATCCATCTGATCGTTTCGAACGCCCCAGAGCATCTGCTCTACTTCGATCCATACAGCCTGCCCCATCAGACCAACGTGTGCGGCTTCGTCTACTCTTGCACAGGCTTCTTCGTAAGTAAACTGTCTTCCAAGTTCATGCTTTACTACAGTTTTTGCAGCTTCGCCTAAAAAAAGACAGCCAAGATCGTGCGGATAATCTTTACAGTCATTAGAGTCACGACATAAGCAACTATCCATACCTGCGATATAGGATACTCTTTTTAACGATTCCTTTATCATCTCAAGAGGAACGACAGTCTTTTCTCCTTTGTCAGTGACATCTACGTTAAGCGGCATGACAATCGTACCGGTGGGACGTTCCTTATCCGGATAAAGCTTGATTCCTGTCTTATATATCCTGGCCTTTAAACCGCCCTCTTTCATCCATACCGAATACTTGGTAAAGATTTTGTACAGTTTTAATGCAATCGGCCATCGCTCCTTGCTCATATAGATCACATGCTCTAAAAGCCAGTTATAGATGCCAAGCCCATTCGGTTTATTCTTATAAGGCGGGAAGCCTACTTCTTTCCTGTCCAGTCTTTCCTGGTCCAGAAAGTGGACATTTCCCTGTTCATCAATATTACATTTGTGTCTCGTATCTTGTGTCATTTCTATATCCTCAGAATTCTTAATATCCGATATCTTTGATGATCAGCCCCTTGCCTGTCACCAGATGAATCAGCAACTTGGTATGCTGTAAAGCAGGATAGGCATCCGCAGCCACCGGAAAAAGCTTTGTCAGATAACGCGGCACAAACCCTGAACTTTCTCCAACCTCTAAGGTGATATGCTTTACAGCTTTGATTCCATTTTTCACAACAATCTTGTTCACCGTTTTCACAATTTCCCATAAGATTCCAAGTTCATGCATATGCGATTACCTCATCATGTTTAAAGTAAAATAGTTAAAGAAATTGTACTATTTTTATATGCGGATGTCAATTTACGGGGCGATGGATCGGTGCCAGGCACGATTAAATTTTTATAAAATTTCTTAAATCTCACTTTATGGTGCCTGGCATCAGTATAGGCACCGGTATAACGTCGAACGGTATTATACAAGTATAATGAATATGGGGCAATAAGTTGGTGAGAAGATAACAAAGAGAGAAGAAAAGAGGATAAAAAATGAACTATTGTGAACCAGTCGGAACCGTCCTCAATGGCTCAACGGAAACTACATTCTTTGAATTTTTATAATAGGTTACTGTGGCAGCTCCGTGTTTCGCGCCAAGTTCTGTAAGCATCTGTTTATCAAGTCCACCTACATCAAAGGTGTATACTCTTCCATCATTGGCACCGGTCAGTTTGTAGCTGCTTTTGCCTAGTCTCTTTATTTTATAATCACATTTGCAATCAATAAGATCGATAGTTTGAGGAGTGGATCCGATATCGGAGATGAATTTTGTGTTGTCAACGGCGCCCCACAGACAGGAAATACCAAGAAGTCCGAGGACGGCTCCTATTATAATGGATCTTACCTTTGATTCCTGAATCAGAAAGAAGCCGTTGAGAAGAAAAAGAAATCCAAGGTCAAGAAACATGAGCATATCTACGAAATCATTGATAAGACAAAAACGACCGGCTACCGGAATAAATGTGTGAATGAGCAAAAGCACTACGCCTAATCCGAGCGTAATAATGATAAAAAGAAGCCATGTTTTATTCTTTTTATTGGATTTTTCTTCTTTATTCTTTTTATTATCAGTCATTTTGTTAAATGCTCCTTTTAATATATAAACTCCTAATTATCGTAGCAAGTAAAGGAATGTTTTGTCAAATAAAATGGAGTTAGCGATAAGAGAGGTTTTGACAGAATTCTGAAAATGTAGTTATAATAAAAATATAAAACAAAGGAGTCTAAAGAGATGAATAGACGAGATAGCTACTCGGTGCAGTTCTAAGACTGACAGCAGGTTGTACCGAGGAAAATAAAGAGATATTGCTTATGTTGTCAGGACTGCACCTTCAAAACATAGAAATTATGAATATATAAAAAAGAATTGTTTTGAAAGGAACGTAGTTATCATGAATGAATATTTAAAAAATGTAAATCGAATCGAGTTCATTGTTACAATGGCATGCACAGGAAGATGTATTCATTGCTCAGAAGGAGAACACACCCATTGTCTGGAGCACATTGATCCGGATGTTGCTGCGAATGCAGTACGTGACATTTGTGAACATTATGACATCAGGTCTTTGATGACTTTTGGCGGGGAACCTTTACTTTATCCGGAAACAGTTGCCAGAATCCATGAGGCAGCAAGTCAGATGGAGATTCCGCAGAGAGAACTTATCACAAATGGATATTTTTCAAAAAATCCGTCAAGAATTGCAGAAGTTGCAGGAATGTTAGAGTTAAACGGTGTAAATCGAATCTTATTATCTGTTGATGCTTTCCATCAGGCCACCATTCCATTAGAGATTGTGAAATATTTTGCTTCCTGTGTGAAACAGACAAAGATTTCACTGGAGTTAGCACCTGCATGGCTAGCCAGTCGGGAGGATGAGAATCCTTACAATCTTACCACGCGAGCACTCTTGCAGGAATTCGATGACCTGCATGTGAAAACGGGAAATGGGAATGTAATCTTTCCAAGCGGCAATGCCTTAAAATATCTGAAAGAATATTTTTCAGAAGACGTGGAGTTGTACAATCCATATGAAGAAGATCCGGCGGATCTCAGAACGGTATCATTCGATCCAAATGGAGATGTACTGGACGGAAACATCTACAGGAATGATATCTTTGGGATAATGAAATCTTATTGTCCATAATTTGGTGTCAGGCACCGATAAGTCGCCGGTCAAATAGTCATTTAAAAAGTGGAGATAATAAAATGCTGAAATTACCAGTATTTTACGATCTCCACTTCTTTTTTTTGGATAAAATAATCTTATAATTCATGTTTTGTCCTAATACCTATCTTGATTACACGTTTAAACTATGCTTTACAATAGAAGTTTTCATAGTAATGTAAGATGCGGCTGGCACAATGATAACAATCATGGTCGACTGCTTTCTTTACCGCAGTTTCAAGTAATTTACATGCAATAGGATCTTCGTGCCAGGATAATGTAGAGGCCTCGATGATGTATTCTTTAACAAGGTCCCATTCTCTGTAGGATAGATCAATTTTTAATGACGTGTCTAAGCCTGGATACATATTCTTTCCCTCCTTCTCATATATAAAGGTTATCCTTTATCTTATATGATAACTATAGTACAAATAGAAATGACAGTTAAGAGAAGCAGTATTGGAATATAGATATTTTATTTCTACGAAATTCCAGTAAATTCCAGTATTAATTATGGACAAGAGTAAGATTTATGATATAGTGTTCTTAAGAAAAAACATGGAGGAGACTTCTTATGAGTATTAGTCGAGAGCGTCTGGCATCAATAGCTATCCGTTATTTCACGAAAATAAAGAATATGAGTTACTACGCAGTTGCAGATATTGCTATGTCGGATCAGAAATCCATAAAAGCATGGGAAAAGATGAAGCGGGAAAACATGAGAACGTCATCTCTAACCAGTTTAATTTCAAAACTTGAAGATAACATAAAGGAAGATTATGCTGGTTTTTCTGAGTTTTTATTCCAGGAACTGGAAAATGATGGAATTAGCAGAGATTACGTCAAGGATATAGTATTTAATTCAACTGATGTACCGAATGTTTTTTTAGAGTTGCAAAAAGTTGATCTTTCTATTCCATTGCCATATCAGGAGAGACTGGGAACTGCAGGAATAGTTCAGGATGTTAAATCTTTTTTATCTCCTTATCGTGAGTATTTTCAGATTAACGACAAGTATCTTGGGGAAAATGATAATGAAGATTATTTTTCATCTCTGATTTATAATCCGAAGTTTTCTGAGACATCGGATTCTTCTGTAAAAGAACTCAACTACATAGTGATAAAGTTTCCAAATGCATATCATGTAGGCATTATTTTGTCTAACTATGCGATCGATTATTCGGATGGCAAACAAAGAGCTGATTTTTCCCTTAAGATTGGAAAGCTAAAGTCTCAGCACGATTTGGATATGTTGATTATTGTGACAGATATTCACCGAAAGAGTATTCCATTAAGTGTTCAGGCGACATTCATGGAACAGTACAACTTATTCTTTGAATTTGTAAAACCTTCTGCATTGAATGATATTTCTATTCAGGCTTTAAAAATAACAGATAACGATGTCCCTAACATTGTCAACAGAATTGATCAGTATCGATATGCTCAGCTGATTTATGAAAGATTTATGTCCTATCTTGCGGTTATCAGTAATGAGATAGTGTTTCTTCCATTCTTAGATAAATTACATAAAGAACTTGATTCAGATGATCGCAGAAAAGTGAACGAACGTCTGAATAAAATGTTAGTATCCTATCAGAAAAGAACGAATATCAATAATTTTAATACTTATGCAGGTGATTTGCTGCTTAAAGATATCTGTTCGTATTCTTATTTATCCAGACATACCATCTATCATGAAAGAAGTCTGGTAGAAGAAACATTATCAGAGTTTCTTAAGAAAGAAAAAATCACTAAAATTTCATTAGCTGTTGAGATATGTGCTCCGAATTCATTGATAACTGTTAATGTTCTGGGAAAATGTGAGAAAGTTCTCTTATTTACAGCGTCTCATACAGCATATTCAGTGATGGAGAGACTTGATAAAAAGACGCAGCATCGTTTCCTGCCGCAACATGTGTCCTTAAAATTAAGCCATTTTAATCCTGAATATATTATGAATCAATATCCGGAAGAGTTCTCCGGTAAAATTGATTTACTGGTTATTGGATTTGGAAGTGGCAGTCAGATAAGCGACCTGACCACGTTTTTAAGATATGCATATAACTGGCTTTCAGAGAAAGGCATTCTTTTTATTTCGGTTTATAATAAAGAAGCGATAATTCTCAATAAAAACCATTTAAGAGACCAGAGATTTGAAAGTTCTCCTTTGTATATTTCTGATTATTGGACATATACACATAATGGAAGAAGTCCATTACTTAAAAAATTAAAGTCCTATTCTCCGGAGGAATTTCAATCAACTTATTTATCACTCTTTGATACTCGTGATGAAGATTTATCTACATATCCATACTTATCAGCATTGATTAACCCGACGGAATATGACAGAGCAATATTGGATGAGATAAGAACTGCCGATAAATTATTTGCCAAGCAGGGAATTCACGGTCAGCTTATTAATGTCATAGGCCACAAGAATAAATCCCGTCTTGCGAAAGAATCAATTGATATTGTTAAGACATATTTGTCAACTGAGAAAATACCACATCAGATATTTTCTCATATGCTTGCCCCGGATTCTCGCAGTTTGAGAAGAAGTTTGCAGGCTCAGAATGTTTTTATGACAAACTCAACTGTATTAAAGACAGTTATTTTACAGGAAGTATCTAATAAAAAAAGGTGGCATTTTGCAATTCTTCCTTATGATCAAAAGGTTGTATATGATCAGGACAAGTATGAACTGCTTCCTGAGACATCTGTTATTAAACGTTATCATCAAGGAACCATTTCTCCTTTGGAGGTAATCGCTGAAACCATTACGAAGAAACATTCTTTTGATAATGTATATCTTCAGTATAATGATAAATTAACCACTGAATACGTTATTATGGGATGCGGATCGAATACAGAAAGTGTTCAGATGAGAACCGCAACATTCAGAAAAATAATAACGAAAAATAATATAACAGTATCCGGTTTTCTGGAATAATGTACGCCAAGTTGGTGCCACCGCACGTTGGTGCCTGGCACCGTCAAACAGTACTGTCTTATAATTCTGTATATTTGGCAGAATTGCCTTTTGCTTTCTCTACCGGGTATTTGGCTTCGTTCTGATTCATCTTCATGTTTATAATCTCATCCGCGTCTAATCCAAGCTTATCAAGCAGATTCTGGCTATATACCAGAACATCAGCTAATTCTTCCTTAACCTTCTGTAGATTAAAGACTGTATCATTCCATAGAAAACATTCCAGTAATTCAGCAGCTTCAATTACGAGAGCTTTGGCAAGATTAGCCGGTGAATGGAACTGATCCCAGTCTCTGTCTTCTGTAAATTTACGGATTCGATCTAATGTTTCTTTATTCATAATTCCTTTTTATCCTCTCATAACCTACCTTTGTATGTTTCGTCAGTTGTTTTCCAAATCTATACTCATATCACAACAATCGCAGGCAAATACAGTACGATTCTCTTCTGCCACAGTCATACGTACATTCCCCCCGCAGAATGGGCAAATACTACTCTCCCCACATTTCATCAGATTAATTCGCTTCATGAATGCAGGAATATCCACTTTGTTGCAATTCTTAGTCCAATCAGTATCCTGATCAATAAGTTCTATTTCGATACCTAGAGCCCCATATTTTAATTCTTCTTCCACGGAGTAGTACTGACGCATCTCATTTGCAGCTTCCATTACGGACAGCTTGCTATCAAAACCACATATCGATAGCTGAATTGTGGTGAAAAGTTCTGAAAATGATGTTGCGAAATGTAACGCCTTTACCCTGGTGTAGAGCTTTAGGTCCGGAATAGCAGTATTAGAAAATGTAATGGTATCGCCAACCTTTACCTGCTGACGTTTTTCGTCATTTAAGCGCAGCTCGATATTCTTCTTTCCTGTCTTAATCGCAGCATACGGTGCCGGATTCAATTTCATCTCATGCTTCATAGTATCAGTCCTTTATATTTTAAAAGTTTCACTAATATATCATTATTGATATATTATCACAGTACCAAACATAGCGATAGAAAAAACTTACTCAAGGGTTTCAGACATGTACCCTCTTTTTAAGAAACCGTTAAGAAGAAAACGAATATTACTTTAGAAAATCTTGCTATCCTAATACCATCAAAGAGAGAAACGTAAAAACATAGAAAAAAGAGAAATTAAAATATGGATAGCGGGAGGTTATAAAATGAATACAGTATGTGCGGGATATATGAAAGAAGAAGTTACTATTATTATTGATGGAAGAAAGGTTACATGTGATTCAAATGCTTTTGTACTTGAGGCTGCAAAAGGGGCTGGTATCGAGATTCCAACACTTTGTTATCTGAAGGGACTTACTCCAACAGGAGCTTGTGGAGTATGTGCAGTAGAAGTAATTGAAGATGGAGAGAGAGTTATTCGTCATGCCTGTCATTATACTGTAAAAGATGGTATGGAAGTGTTCACAAATAC
The DNA here is from genome assembly GCA_045598185.1 of Marvinbryantia sp. Taxonomy (GTDB): domain Bacteria; phylum Bacillota; class Clostridia; order Lachnospirales; family Lachnospiraceae; genus Marvinbryantia. The sequence goes on along the minus strand of JAZLLO010000108.1, from coordinate 2,810 downwards.
TCCTGCAGTTTTAGAATATCGTAAAAAACGTATTGAAAAGATCTTAGAAAATCATCCGAATGACTGTATGACATGTAAGAAGACAGGCAGACACTGTGGCTTACAGGATATTGCATTTTTAACAGAAAGTGTTCCTAAGCTGGAAGCACCAAAGAGAGGAATCGATGATTCAGCTATCGCTATGGTTCGTGATATGGACAAATGTATTGCATGCGGCAGATGTGTAACAGTATGTGAAGAAGTTCAGAAGATTGGTGTACTGGAAATGTATACAGATCCTGTTACTGGCGATCGTTATGCTCGTCCAAAGGAAGGAAAGAGTCTGGCAGAGACAAAGTGCATCAACTGTGGACAGTGCGTAAAAGTATGTCCAACTGCTGCATTAACAGAAAGAGACGAAGTAGATAAAGTAATGAAAGCAATTGGTGATCCGGATACTACTGTTGTATGGCAGATGGCACCATCCGTTTCACACACACTCGGAGAAGAATTTGGATTCGCAGCAGGTACTGATGTAACCGGAAAGATTGCAGGCGCTATGAAACAGCTTGGAGATTATGCATTTACAACAGAATTCTCAGCAGATGTAACCATTATGGAAGAAGGAAATGAATTTATCAGACGTATTTCTAATGGTGAGACTCTGCCGATGATTACATCTTGTTGCCCAGGATGGATTAAATTCATGGAATTCAACTATCCGGATCTTATGGATCATGTGTCAACAACAAAGTCACCACAGCAGATTTTTGGTGCACTGGTAAAACAGTATCTTCCTGAAAAAATCGGAGTAGATGCAAAGAAGATATTTCATGTTTCTGTAATGCCATGCGTTGCAAAAAAATATGAATCCAATCGTTCGGAAATGGAAACAGAACCAAGCCTTCGTGACGTGGATGCTGTACTTACAACAAGAGAAGCTGCAAAATTATTCCGTTTGAGAGGCATCAATCTGCAGAATACTAAAGAAGCGGCTTTTGATGAGTTTATGGGAAATGCTTCAGGATCAGCTCGTACTTTTGGAACTACAGGTGGTGTTATGGAAGCTGCACTTAGAACAGTTACTGCAGTATTAACAGATGAAGACTTGAAGCAGATCGAATATCATGCAGTGAATGGCTGTAATGGCGTAAAAGAAGCAACGATTCAGATCGGCGATAAGAAAGTGAATATTGCTGTTGTAAATGGTATCGGAAATGTACGTCCTGTACTCGATGATATCCGTAGTGGTAAATCAAAATATCATTTCATTGAGGTAATGGCTTGTCCTGGAGGATGTTTAAATGGTGGCGGTGCACCACTTCTGGATGTAGAACAGATGAAAAAACGTGTGGAGAAGATGAATGAAAGTAGTCATAAACGCACCTGTCGTTGTTCTCATGAGAATCCGGAAGTGCAGGCTCTTTACAAAGAATACCTTGGAGAACCTTGCGGACACATTTCTCATCATATCCTGCATACTACTTACACAGATAAGAGTGGCGAATGATAATACAGATTGGTAAAGGTTGATAAAGTTGAATAAACAGAAGCCAGGCCGGGGATCGATAAAGATTTCCGGTTTGGCTTTTTTGAATTCTTATGCAATTTATTGCAGCTTTCGTCCCAAAGATTGCACAGTGTTTTTCGGTATGACATACTTTATTAGTATAAAGTATATATTGAAGGAGAAATTATCATATGCCTGTTGGAGTTATCATCAACGCGCTTTCAGTCGTTATCGGTGGTTATATCGGTACGATAGCCGGGAAGAAAATGACAAAAACTTTTATTGCCCAGATGAATCTGGTTATTGGTTGTTGCTCTATGGGGATGGGGATTAGTACCATCTTTCTGATGGAACATATGCCTGCCGTCATCTTCTCTCTAATCATTGGTTCTGCAATTGGCCTTTGTATTCATCTTGGAGTTCTCATTAATCGTGGTGGTTTATTTATGCAGAAAACGCTTTCTCATATATTGCCAAATGCTTCCGGTTCGGTCTCCGATGACTTTGAGAATACACTTGTAACCTGTATTACCCTTTTCTGTGCCAGTGGCACTGGAATCTATGGGTCTATCATTGCAGGAATGTCAGGAGATCATAGTATCCTCATTACAAAATCCATTCTTGATTTGGTTACCTCTGCTATATTTGCCTGTTCGCTTGGTTACGTAACATCCATGGTTGCAATCCCACAATTTCTGGTTTTCTTTATGCTCTTTCTGATGGGAACACCTTTATACAATGGTCTTGAAATGGGTACTAATATGTATATCATGAATAATTTCAAGGCATGCGGTGGATTTATCATGCTTGCTACCGGCTTTCGTATTGCTGGAATTTGCAATTTTCCGATTGCCGACATGCTGCCTGCAATGGTACTGGTAATACCTGTATCTATCTTTTGGAATAATGTAGTTGCACCTGCAATTCAGATGTTTGTATAGTAAAAGGGAAATAAATGCGGTGCCAGGCACGATAAAATGTTGCTTAAAAAGAGGCAATGACTTAGACTATTTATAGTTTAAATCATTGCCTCATCCTAATACTAATTTTCTTTTATCGTGCTGTTGCTACCATATAGCGTCCTGCAAATACTGTTGTTAATGCTGCTGTTAATAATAATGCTGTCATATTATTACCTCCATTCCTAGTTTTCTCTATATCCTTAATGTTCTTTCTCGATTTTATACAAGATAATTACTGTTTACATATCCGGTCTGGTTTGTACTTGGAATTCTTACACTCCAGTATGTTCCTTCTCCATTGTTGATCAGTTCAACTTTTGTTCCGTTCTGAAGCTGTGCGATTTCATTGCTGCTATCAA
>JAZLLO010000107.1:0-5483 GCA_045598185.1 Marvinbryantia sp. | reverse complement strand
CATGCAACTTACGACATCTCAGCCGGTAAGATAGAAGGTATCAACAATAAGATCAAGACTCTACGCAGACAGGGATATGGATATCCTGATGACGAATATTTCTTTTTGAAGCTATTCGACATAAGTCGTCAGAGCTATGAGGGGAATCGGAAATCCCACAAAATTTGTGCTTGAGCCATTATTAATACTAATATATAGCTCACTTACAGCATTTCCAGCCTTTTCAATTTCAGTTAATAGAAGCGCTTCATTCTTTTCTGAAAGCTCATATACCTTTGAAAGCATTTCTTTTACCATTTGCCCGCACCTAAGAACCTCTTTAGATACAAGATGAAGAGCTGCCGCAGGCTGGTTTATTATGTTTCCATCCAAATATCTTGCCGCGCCAGGCAATAAAATAGACTTTTCTTTTTTATCTGGTATTATTTTCATTACTATTTTTACTAATACAGCTATCAATGGTAACCAGATAAGCGTCATAGTAATGTTAAAACCCGTATGCGCATTCGCTATTTGTCGGGATATAACATCCACTTCATTACCTTTTGGCGAAACATATTGCACAAGTGATGCATAAGGTTTAACGAACCAGATAAATAATACAGCGCCTGAAATATTGAAAATACTGTGGGCTATCGCCGTCCTCTTTGCATCTTTACTTTGTCCAACAGATGCAAGAATTGCTGTAATAGTTGTACCGATGTTATCGCCAAGAAGTATAGGGATCGCACCGGCCAGTCCTATGATACTTGTCACGCCATCGTTTCCTGCCTGTGACGCAAAATTTTGAAGCACAGCGATTGTAGCACTTGAACTTTGCACTACGAGTGTCATGACGGTTCCAAGTACTACGCCAAGAATTGGAATACCTGCTACCTTACCTATTAAGTCAGTAAAAAAAGGACTAGCTGCAAGTGGCTTCATAACACTTCCCATAGTTTCTATTCCTTCAAACAATAAGCCAAATGCAAAGATTGTCTGACCTATGTTTTTTATCTTTTCTTTTTTAGAGATAAAAGAAATTAAAAATCCTACTGCAATAAACAGATATATATAATCTGTAATTTTGAATGCAATAATCTGGGCCGTCATTGTTGTACCAATATTGGCACCAAGAATAATGGAAATAGCCTGTGGCAAACTCATAAGTCCTGCACTTACAAAACCAATAGCCATAACAGTCGTCGCAGAGCTGCTTTGCAAAACTGCTGTAGTAAGCGCTCCGGCAAATACGCCGAGTACCGGATTTTTAGTAAGAAGCGAAAGAATTTTCTTCATCTTCTCTCCTGCTGCTTTTTGCAGACACTCACTCATCATATTCATTCCAAATATAAAAATCGCTAATCCACCAAATAACCCAAATAATATTTTCACGGTATCGTTCATGTAGTTTAACCTTTCTCTTCGAGCATCACTTTGCAATCACGTTAATCCTTTGATTCAATTTCTGCTCAACTTTGATAATTTACGTACTCTTCAATAATTTTCTGCGGAAGCATATTTCTTATTCTCCACCAGAACTCTTACGAATTTCAGTTTCAATTTCAGCACGAAGTTTTATCCTTAACTCTTCTTCAATTTCTGCACGAAGCTGTTCTTTCAAGAGTTCTTTATCCTCATCTTCTCTCGTCGGAGCTTTTGATAGATAAGAACCCGTCATAGCTTCTAATACACTTTGCTCTTCTGCTGAAAGAACGTTCTTCATTTTAAGCCCTTCTTGCATATCAATATCACATATTCGTCCATCCCACGTACGTACTATACGATTATTAGCACCATTCTTTAATAGTTCTACTGCAAAATATCCCATGCGTGATGCAGTCACACGGTCACGAGCCGTTGGCGCTCCTCCTCTTTGCGTATGTCCCAGTATTGTAACTCGTGGATCAAGCCCTAATTTCTCTTTGATCATGGTCGCAACCTGATAAGCTGCATCACCATCACCCACAACTTCATTATCAAGGCTACCATCTGTCTTCATTTTTGCTCCTTCTGCAACAATAACCATAAAATGAGTCCTTCCTGCAAGACGTGCATCACGAAGTTTCTTTGCTACATCTTTTTCAAAATCCCATGGTTTTTCCGGCACAAGAACAGCAGTGGCACCTGTTGCAATCCCAACATAGAGCGCCAGATTTCCTGCACGATGTCCCATTACCTCAATCACTGAACATCTCTCATGTGCCTGCATCGTGTCACGTACTTTATCAATTGCCTCTATTGCTGTATTGGCTGCAGTATCGTACCCTAAAGAATAACGCGAACAACCAATATCATTATCAATTGTTCCGGGAATACCTACTACAGAAATCGGATATTCACTTGAAAATGCAAGACATCCGGCAAAAGTACCGTCTCCACCTATTGCAACAATACCTTCAAGTCCAAGCATTTGACATGTTGCATATGCTTTGGCTCTTCCTTCTTTTGTTCTAAACTCTTCACTTCTTGCCGTATATAAGATTGTGCCACCACGATTAATTGTATGTGCCACATCTTTTCCAGACATCTGAAATACATCAGAATGAATTAACCCATTCCATCCTCGTCTTATACCAATGCATTCAATACCTTCATACATACATGTACGTACAACTGCACGTACCGCTGCATTCATCCCCGGTGCATCACCTCCGGATGTTAAGACACCTATTCTTCTAACTTTCTTACTCATATAATTCCTCCTCTATTTTGATAATAGGTTAACATTCAGAATGTAAAATTCGCTATCATTTCCATGTAAAAAGAAAATAAACTCATATGAAATAGTGTAAAATCTACCTTACCAGTTACCAACCAAAAGGGCCTCGTTACAGTTCAATACTTGCTCTTTTTCGTTTCATCCAAGCATGCATTTGGATCGTTGCCTTCGCGTAAAAATAAGCAGATACTCTTTTTCAAGATATTTCTGCTTATCGTTATTATACTATTATTACGTTATTTCTTTTGCTTCTTCTCCATCACTCACTATTCTTGAATACTATCCAACAATATCGCCAACCCCTGACAGTATCAATCTCGGACGATATGGAAATTCCATTATTGTTTCATATGTGGATACACCACTTAAAACCAATGCTGTATCTAATCCTGTTTCAATGCCTGCAATGATATCCGTATCCATACGATCACCTATCATTGCAGCCTCCGATGAATGAACATTCAGAATAGATAATCCTGTCCGCATCATCAAGGGATTTGGTTTCCCCACATAATACGCTTTCTTTCCCGTTGTCGCTTCAATCGGTGCAACAAATGCCCTGCATGCCGGCGCAATCCCTCCTTCAATCGGTCCTGTAATATCTGTATTTGTTGCAATCAATTTTGCGCCTTTATTTACAAGTGTCATTGCTTTCAGGATATGCTCATATCCGTATCTTTCCGTTTCTCCCACAACAACATATTCCGGATCCACGTCATTAATCGTGATGCCTGCTTCGTAGAGTGCATTATACAGCCCATGATCTCCAATCACATATGCACTACACCCTGGAGCCTGGCTTTGAAGAAACTGCGCAGTTGCCAGAGCGCTTGTGTAAAAATGCTCTTCTCCAATTTTGAGACCCATTCTCTCCAATTTTTTCTGTAATTCTTTCGGGGATCTGTGACTTGCATTGGTCAGAAACAGAAACTTTTTATTTTCCTGATAAAGCCAATCAACAAACTCCTTTACACCTGGCAGCAACTTATTTCCATGATAAATCACACCATCCATATCACAGATAAAGCCCTTTTTATTTCTCAATTCATCCATATAGATTCCTTCTTTCATATTTTGTTAAGACATTTCCACAAAGATAGTATTTAGTTTTCCTTTTCAATGCTTTGCTCATCTGGAACCATATAGCTGACATTTCATATCGTCTGAATCTGGGAACCTTCTTCCCAAAGTTTCCTTCTCAGCGTTTTGATATGCATATCAAGGCGCCTACTTGCATAAGCAATACCTTTATAAATCAAGCCTGGTGTAAGATTTATGAAAGTACGCTATTTTTGGCAATATCTCATCACATCTTCGTTCCATATCCATTCTTATAATATTTACATCTCAATCTTCATCCGACCAATGACTCTTAATCGGAAGACTCAAGATTATGATTGCTATGTTTCCATATTTATTACAAATAAAGGATATCATTACCACTGTAAAGTCTGCTATCATTTTCATGTAAAACTTATTTTTTTAAAAATGGCATATGTAAAAAGCAAATAAACTCATATGAAATAGTGTAAAATTATCTTACCAGTCATCAAAAAGGGGGCGTTACAGTTCAACGCTTGTTCTTTTTCGATTCATTATATTCTTCTGACTCTGCTGAGCTGATTTCTCTTTATTCTCTTTTAATCGTTTATGTATGCCATTTTTCACCGGCTGAGACACTGATATTTTCGCATTTTGAACGTCAGAAATATCTCTCTGCTGATTTCTTGTTTTCTTTATCCAGTTATACTCCTGATAGAATTCTTTTGCGTTCTTATAACCATTTTCTATCAATACTTTAGATAAATCTCTTTTCAATTTCTTAAGATCTGTTTCACATGCATTTATTTTATTCCGAAGTTCATCTATCTCTTTCCGTTTCAGCAGTTTATCAATTCCAGTATATGCTTCCAAAGCTTTCTTGCATGTCGTAATCGTTTCTTCCTTTTCGTGAATCTTTGCATTTATCAGATTCAGCCTTCTTCTGATTGTCTCCAATCTGACAAATTTCGTCTCCGTTCTCTGATTGATAGACTCTTTCTTAGCAACACTATCCACTTCAGTTTCAATGCAATTATCAGATGAAACTTCACTTTTCTCCATAAATATCTTTCTAATCAAACATTCCAGCATCCGAATTGCCTTGTAGATTATCGTAGCAAACAATTCTGGTTTATCACCATGATCCTCTATTGATTTTCCGACAGTCTCCTTGATCTGTTCCTGCTTAATCTTTACAATATCTTCTTCCGGAACTCCTGTCACAATTGCTCTATCCACTGTCTGGTTCCATTCCTGACGTATTTCATTATCAGCTTTGATCACAGCCTCCATTGGATTATTCTTTCCGATCTTCTTTGTTGGGAGATATGGACCATGAGGATCAAACACCGCCATCTGCTGTTCTTCCGGCAACAATTCATTTATCAATTCACAATACATCTCTTTCACGTTATCCAGGAATCCATCTGCTTTAAAGCAGCTTTCTTTTGCTTCAAACATCCGAAGATCATATACATGACCTTTGGGAATGATATAACATCCAGGTCTGATATTACCGCCTGCGTCCAGAATCTCTTTCTTTGTTCTGACATGTTTCCCGTTTTCGTCATAAAACATATTTCTGGAAGCCACTTTCTTAGGTTCTTTCTGAATTTTGGGTATATTAGTATTAAAGTATAGCCACCAGATTGGTTCTGGTGGCTATGTTTATATCAGATCCATTAGATTAAAATCATCTGTTTTGATTAAGAAGGCAAGCTTACATTTTTTTGTAAGGTTG
>JAZLLO010000106.1:0-12830 GCA_045598185.1 Marvinbryantia sp. | reverse complement strand
ATAGGTTCTTGCTACCAGTGTAGTAGCGGTTAAACTTCTGAAATGTTGCTTTTTATACGTTCTTATTACCAGTGCCGTAACCGTTATACCCCTGAAATCTTGGTTCTTATACATTTTACTACCCGTATAGTAACGGATAAGAATCTGAAATATATTTTTTCACTACAGACCTGTGGTTTTGCTTGGCAAAACACCTCGCGGGACATTGGCACCTGAACAGTAACATCGACATTATTAACGGCCTTGAAAATAAAAAAAACACTTTGACGGCCACTAATAAAAATGATAAAATCACTTATATGATAGGAAGATATAAAGAAAAGGAAGAATTAAATAGTCTATATAATAGCGATAGAGCTCATTTAATTGCTGTATACGGCCGAAGGCGAGTTGGCAAGACGTATCTTATTGATCAGGTGTTTAAGGGCAAGTTTGCTTTTAGGCATGCTGGACTGTCGCCGGTGGAAATGAAGGGATCCACAAATAGCAGTCCATTAAAAGAACAATTGAAGCATTTTTATAATTCGTTGATTCTTCATGGGATGGAAAAAGGTGAATGTCCAGATAATTGGTTAGATATGTTTTTGCAATTAGAAATCTTTTTGCAGAGTAAGGATAATGGTGAAAGACAAGTTGTTTTTCTTGATGAACTTCCATGGATGGACACACATAAGTCTGGATTCATAACAGCTTTTGAAGGTTTTTGGAACAACTGGGGTTGTCATAGAGAAAATTTGATGGTGATCGTTTGCGGCTCGGCAACATCATGGATTACAGATCACCTAATAAATAATCATGGAGGCTTGTACGATCGACTTACCTATGAGATAAAGCTTTCAGCATTTACATTAGGAGAAACAAAAGAATACCTACAGTACCTGAATGTTAAACTTTCGAAATATGATGTTGTACAAGCATATATGGTTACAGGAGGTATTCCTTATTATCTAAGTTATTTTAAAAAGGGAAATAGTTTGCCTCAGTGTGTGGATGATCTGTTTTTTTCAAAGAATTCAAAATTGAAGAATGAATTTGAAAGGCTTTTTTATTCAGCGTTTACAAATCCTGAGATGATGCTATCTATTGTAAGAGCTTTAAATACGAGAAACAGCGGATATACAAGACAGGAAATAGCAGAGCGCATCGGATATACAGCTGGGGGCAGATTATCTGCAGCCTTAAATGCATTAATAGAAAGTGACTTTATAATTAAATATGTTCCTTTTGGATTTAGTAAACGACAGGAGCATTATAGACTAATAGATCCATTTTGCCTTTTTTATTTGAAATTTGTTGAAAATCAAAAGAAATTAACAAGTTCATTCTGGCAAAACAATTTGGCTTCGGGACAGGTTGTTAGCTGGAGAGGTATTGCATTTGAAAATGTGTGTTTTAATCACATCCAGCAAATCAAGAATGCATTGAAGATTGGTGGAGTAAGCTCTGAAGAGTCTGCTTGGTCTAAAAAAGCGGATGATACTGATGGAACCCAAATAGACCTTATCATCGAAAGAAAAGATAACATTGTAAACATGTGTGAAATGAAGTTTTACAGTAATGAATTTTCTGTAGATAAGGACTATCACAAAGTACTTGTTAATCGTGAAGAATTATTGTCCAAAGAACTTTCTCCCAAAATGATGATTCATAAGACATTGATTACTACTGTAGGTCTTAAATATAATGAATACAGTAGTGATTTTGATAATGTTATTATTTTAGATGATTTATTTAAATAATATTAGTGGCCGTGAAAAAACAAATGATGTCTTCACGGCCGTTTGTAATATTGGAGATGGATTTTAAATTCTTATTTCATGAAATATAGTATTTTGATAATTAAAAAAAGAGTTCTCCGGCTTGAACTAGAAAAAGAGAACTCTTTTTTATTCTCAAGGAGGAAATACAGACCATGCGATACACACGATCACCCACTTAACTTATCCAATGGGCGGGTTTTCTTGGCAGTTATCTAGGTGGAATAAGCACTCTAGTAGCAGTATTTATCACTATTTATGATAAACGGTATCTATATCCTCGATGAGCCAGAAGCAGCATTGTCTCCATCCAGATTATTGCGTCTGATGTGCAATATGAAGAATCTGGTAGATCGTAACTCGCAATTCATCATAGCAACGCATTCTCCGATACTGATGGCCTTTCCGGGGGCTGAGGTACTTGAACTGACAGAAGATGGAATTCGCAGTGTTTCATACAAAGAGACGGAGCATTATATTATTACCAGAAGGTTTCTTGAAGCACCGGAGCGAATGCTGCAGGAACTGTTTGAATAGCGGTCATCTTAGAGTGAAATCATGATTTTTAAGGTTTCGCATATTGTGAATATTACGATATGATATATAAGAACGGCATATGGAGATTAAACGATGCTTTTATGCGTTTAAATTCGTTTATAATATCAAAAAATGATATTTGTGTTGAAAACATATGAATTTAGTGTATAATAAGACTAGGAAATAATAGTTCAAGGAGTGATGAGCATGGGAAAGTTTGTTGAGAATGTTAATGCATATTTGGACCAAATGAAAATAAAGCAGACGTATCTGAGCATGTTGACAGGCATAGAAAAGAATAAATTGTCTCGCATTCTTAAAGGAGTACAGGATATTAGTGGAAAGGATATGGAGACAATTGCGAATGCTTTAGGGTTAAATGTGGCATTTTTTGTATCTGATTCTTTTTCTGTACCTGTAATTAATTCATTCGGTCCGGAGAAAGTTGCATTTTATGCAGGGGAACCAACCGAGAAGCAGGAAATGATTGCGAATCAGTTAATAGAATTAATGGCAAACATAGATGAAGTGATTAGTGCAGAAAGTCGCTTTATGAATATGTTCAAGGGGTAAAAATGAATATTGAACGCTTAAAAAAGATTTTAGAGTACAGTAAGAATAATCAAGTTGAGATTTTTTCTATGGTTCGAAGATTTTTTTCTTTCTCTGGCCTGGATTCAGACAATGACGTTTTGAATATTCTTCAGATTGTGCGATCTTCTTTTAGAAAGAAGGGATATTTTGTTCTGGAAATGCCGCTTAGAGACAAGGAAATTGGAGCACTCACATATAAAGGGGAAGGACTTGGATATGTTGTAGTAAATACTACATTACCTAAAGTGAATGTGAATTTTGCCCTGGCCCATGAAATATATCATGTGTTTTTTCAAACAAGTGAGTTTGTATCAAAAGTTGAATTTGCCAATGATCATTACTTTGAGCATGAGGAAGAATTCGCGGCGAATTTATTCGCAGGCATGCTTCTTATGCCTGAAGCTGGATTCAGGAAAATGTTCCGAAAGTTTTATGAAGAAACAAACGGTGCCGAGATAGATACACTAATTTGTCTGATGACATATTACGAGGTTCCGTATATGTCGGTTTTGATCAGATGTTATGAACTGGGATTGTTATCTACAAGCCCTGTATCAAAAGAGTTACTTGATACTTCTGGAGAAATGGTTTCTCAAAAGGTCAGAGAGTTATGGCTTGACGAAGATGTTCTGAAACCTTCTCTTAAGAATGATTACGAACATATGGAAGCAGTTGTGCAGCAGTTTGGTAAAGACTATATTGAAAAAGAGTATATTAATGAACGAACATTAAGGAAAGTCCTTGCCAATATGAGAAAACTATATGGTGAGATAAAGGGGGATGCTTGATGGCAACAGTTTATTCTGAAATCCCTCATAACTGGAGCGACATCCAAAATTATGTTATTACGGATAAAGAAGAAATCGTAGGTATTGTTATTCGTGCAAAAAAAATCCTGTTTTATGATACCTGTTCTTTTCGATATCATTCCAATCTTAATGAGACCAACAGAAATCAGCTGATCAGCTATTATCTTAAGAATGACATGGCTGTGATTGTAACCAGAACAATATTGATGGAATTGGCCTCTTTTTCCGGCAACTTAGAAACTTGTTATATCGAGTATTTTAAAGTACTGCAGGCATCAGGGGTATCAGTGATAGTTTTGGATGAAGAAGTAATTTATGATATATTGGCAGTATGTTTTTCAACAAATGAGGCAATAAACTCCTATTTGCTATGGGCTGTTCGCACATTGAATGCACCTGTAAGTACTATCACTGCAACATTGGCTTCGGATGATGCGTTGAATGATGAGGTGAAGAAGGGGAAAAATCAAAATAGCTCTGAGATCTATTCACGTTTTTTCAAAGCAATTCGCAATAACAAAGAAAGTGGAGATAATCTGGGAGAGGAAATTCTGGCAATATGTTTACATATCCTCAGTCATTTACCTGGTACAAAGGACGGTAAGTTGTGTGTGATTACAGAAGATAAGGGAGGTGCCGGGAAAATCAATTCATTGCTGCTGTCGACCAACAGGCAGCATAAAGGCGCAAAGATTATTATCTACAGTACCCCTAAGATGATACAGAGCATGCTCTATGATGGAATTGCAATGGGGAAAAAGGACCTTGAAAGCTTTTTCAGAATAGAAAATGCTTCGAATATTTCTATTATCGGCACCACAGAATATGACTTTTGTGTTGAAGGATCAATGTCATTATCAAAGACAGAACTGATAGATATGATATTGGTTTCAGGGCGCATTAATATCTTATTTTAATTTGGGTGCCAATTTGGCAACCAAATACAATGGTCGCATTAATGGTAGGCGGTCACCAGTCTAGAGATGTTATTCACGAAGCGGCGCAAAAGAGCTGGATCGATCGGCAGATCCGATTAGATTTTTGCATTAGATAGAGATAAATCTATTCGGATGCCAGAATAAGAACTTCGATCAGCAAAACTCGTGCTAGCGGAAACAATAACGGAAATATTCGGAAACAAATTGATTATATTTCCGATAAATGTTATTATATTTCCGAAGGGAGTGGTGAAATGACTGATAGAAAGTATATTTCAACAAAAGAAGCAGCCAGTATAATGGGATTATCAACCAGGCGAGTTGTGGGATTGTGTAATGACGGAAAACTGGAAGGTGCAATAAGAGCAGGACGAAGCTGGAAGGTTCCGGAAGAGTCTGTATATGCCTATATGGGAGCGGTAAAGCCTGAAGAAGAGAAAGAAACGGTACTTTCCTGTGCGGTTGGAAATACTTCCTACATGGATGTGGTAAAGAACAGCTATTATGTAGATAAAACACTCCTGATCCGTGACTTGATTGATGATCAGGTTCCTGTCATTTTGTTTACCAGACCGAGGAGATTTGGAAAGACACTGGCACTTGATATGCTGAAGATATTTTTTGAAAAGGTAGAGGAAGATACGTCGGTATACTTTAAAGATAAGAAAATCTGGGCATGCGGTGAAAAATATCAAAAGATGCAAGGTGAATTTCCAGTAATTTCCATCACTTTTAAGGATGCGAAGTTTTCTGATTGGGAAAGCACCTATACTGCAATCAAAAATGTGATTCGTGATGAATTCATGCGACACGAGGAACTTTTTGCAAGTGATCATCTTAATCCGGTAGAGCGGGATTATCTGAAAAGAATGCAGTCAGACAAGCTGAGTGAAGTGGAGTATACCAGAGCACTTCTGAATCTGAGCCGTATGCTGGAGAAAGATCACAAGACAAAAGTTGTTATTTTAATTGATGAGTATGATACGCCTATCCAGCAGGGCCATTCCAGAGGTTTCTATAATGAAGTGATTACGTTCATGCGTAATTTCATGTCTGGCGGACTTAAGGATAATGCTTCTCTTGCTTTTGGTGTGCTTACCGGCATCTTGCGTGTCTCAAAAGAAAATCTGTTCAGTGGACTTAATAATCCAATCGTGAATTCGGTATTGGATGAAAAGTACAGTAAGTATTTTGGATTTACCATAGATGAAGTAAATGATATGGCAGCATATTATGGTCAGGAAGAAAAGGTTGATGAACTTCGTGAATGGTATGATGGTTATCGTTTTGGAAGTACAGAAATCTATAATCCATGGTCCGTTGCTAACTATTTTTATAACAACTGTCAGGCAAAACCATACTGGACCAATACCAGTGATAATGAGATTATTCGTGAGATTATGGCTTCCATTACACCTGAGATTGCTGAGAATCTGCTTGCATTGATGCAGGGCAAGACTGTTCAGACATCTTTAAATATGGATGTCATCTATCCAAGGATTACGGATGGGACAGATACAATCTTCAGCTTTTTACTGATTGCCGGATATTTAAGACCGGTAAAAGATGCGGTAGAAACAGAATTTGGAACCTTTATAGAACTGGAATTACCAAATAAAGAGATTCGAAGAGTGTACAATACAGAAATTTTATCCTGGCTCAGGGGGACTGTGGATGGCAATGTCATGGCAGGACTCGAAAAAGCACTCTATCTGAATGACGGAAAGAAACTCCAGGAATCAATCAGAAAATATATGATCACATGCATCAGTTGCTTTGATGGTGCAGCAGAAGGTTTTTATCATGGTATGATGTTAGGACTTGCAGCAGGAATGTCTTCCAGATATTATATCAGATCAAACAGGGAGTCTGGTGATGGACGATTTGATCTGACATTGGAACCGAAGATTTCGTCTATGCCTGGTATAGTTATGGAATTTAAAGCGATCAAGGATCCAGCAGGATTGACTGCATCTGCCAGGGAGGCGCTATTGCAGATTGGCGAGAAGCACTATGATACGGATATGAAAGATCGTGGAATCAGGGAAATCGTGAAATATGGCATTGCCTTTGCAGGTAAAAATGTAGAAATCGTCAAAGAATAGAAGTATGAAAAGTATATTTTGAGCCAGCATTGTATGCTGGCTTAAATATGTCTATAAGGATTCTTTGTAATTCGCTCCCTATTCCTGCATTGCACACGAAAAAAGTTAGTTGTAACTAATTGACTGCGTAACGAGTTTATAGTACAATACATGTAAATGAACTGTTCTTGTCGGTTCTTCTTTTTTTAATCAATAGTTAGATGTAACTAACTAAACACGCCTATGAAGGTGCTGGATTAGATGTGGATATGGAAAGAATCATTCAGGCGATTTAACGGAAGGGCTATACCGTCGGGAAAAAGGAATGTCACCGAAAATAAAGATCAGAATTGGAAAGGAGCAAAGACATGTCAAAATTTGCATCTGCTATGCAGATTAAAATAATGCCGCTGAAATACCGCGGCAAGGAAGTTTTCAAACCTTTGAACACAGGTGTGATTGATGAACACGTCAAGTGTCTGCGGGAATACATTGCCAACATTTTCTTTTATACGAAAAACGGGACCACGATCATGATTGATGCGGGCTATAATTATCCCCGTTTGAAAGAGAAAATGGCATGGCTAGATCTGAATCCTGCCGATATTCGGCACATTCTTATTACGCATCAGGATACAGACCATGTGGGAGCAGTGGAAAAGGACAGCGATTTGTTGTTCTCTCTGGCGACTTTATACCTCAGTGAGATTGAAAATCGGTATCTCACCGGCGAAAAACGCAGGAAGGTCATCTACGGCTTTTACAAGCTGCCAATGGTTTATTCCGAAAACCCACGGAAGTTGCTGAAAGACGGTGAGGTATTCTACATCGATGATATCAAAATCGAGGCGATTCTGGTGCCGGGACACACATGGGGACATCTGGTATATCTGATTGACGACAAATATCTCTTTACTGGTGACACCATTTGGTTTGGCCCAGACGGTGGATATAGCTTCCTGTCATCGCTAGCTGAAGACAACAAACTGGCGTTAAAATCACTTGCTGCTTTGGAAGAAAAGCTCCGCAGCCGTGGTTTAGATCCCATGGTGATAACAGGACATACCGGCTGGCACGATGATTTGGATTTTGTGTTTGCCCATCGTGATCAGCTTTGCCATGATATCCGAAAGCAGAAGCCTCATGACCCAGATGCACCGTGGGATGGCTATGACGAATCGGATGACACCGAACAGAAGGCCAGATCCATCAAATTGGAAAGAAAAAAGTGGATGAAATAAAGCATGATTGTCATGTTTTATTTTTTAGACTATTGGTTAGACAAAACTAACTACAGCTCCAAAATATAAGATAAGTTAAAGGAGAATAGAATATATGAGCGTAGTAATTGTAGGTGGAAATGAATGTATGACCAGGCAGTATGAGAAAGTCTGTAGCTCACATGGGTACAAGGCTAAGATTTTTGCAAAAGAAAACGGAAGCTTCCGAAAGAAACTCGGGAATCCGAACCTGCTGATATTATTTACCAATACGGTATCGCATAAGATGGTGAAGACGGCGCTTGATGTGGCAAAAAAGAACCAGATTCCGGTGGAACGCCTGCATTCGAGCAGTATCGCAGCACTGGATACAATGCTGGCTGGTTATAATGCGTAAAACTTTAGATAAAGAAGGGAGGAACCGTGATGCCGGATAAGAAAATAAACCTGGAGCAACAGATGATCAGACATTGTGCACCTGTACTTGCAGGAATCAAGATTGCCAACTTGTTTCGTTATCAGGCAGAGACAGAAGAAGGTTTGCGGGAAGAGATGGATGAAGTATCCAAAAAGCTGAATGTAAAGGGTGTTTATCTTGAAATCGTCCGCCGTTTTGAAAAAGGAGTTCTGATCTATGTTTTTCGCAGAGATCGGCTGGAGGAAGAACTTAAAAAAACTGAAAATGCCACGTTGCTGGCAAGATACGGATATGGAAAGCTGATGTGTCAACATCTAGAATCCACCTGTCAAAAGAGGATCGGTGACTTTTGCCTAGAACATCTCAAAGCACGTATTCGTAATTCGGAAGAATTTCCGCATGAGATTGGCATTTTTTTAGGCATATTAAGTGCAGCTATTTCTGACAGAGTGAATAATAATGTTCTTCAGCGAAAAAGAATTAGACTTAGCACATCTGCTTTATATAAATCAAAGTTTTCCTCTCTTAAAATGGAAGGAGCAACGGTCGATTTTAGTATCTTATGGAGAAATGGCGCATCTGATTATAATTATTCAACATATCTTACAGTTCCTAAAGAGGATGATAGTTGGAAGTTCTTTGCAGAGACGGTTGTAAAAGATGGAGAAAAGGTTTTTGGACGAAGTAATAGAAGTGCGGTTCAGACCAATAATAAAGTTGGATACTTTCCTTTGGCTGAACAACTTGCAACTGATGATTATAGGGCATTTCTAAAATACATTGAGAATTATGGAATATACCAGCCGGATACTATGACATTAAGAGGAAATATTCCTGATCCTGTTCAGGCGAATCCGGTGGGATTAAATGGCGGACGTCTTGCAGAGGCAATGGCAGATCTGTTTTCTGTTATTGACGATGATATGATGTTTGGAAGCATGTATATAGAGGATGTATTGGAATTGCTTGACTGGGCTTCTGAATTCAAAATTGGCAAACCGAAAAAGAGTATTTTAAATCCAGGGGTTCCTTCTACGCAGCAGATTGTAGAATTTAGGGATAAATATTTAAAAGATACAGCTTCATTTACTGGATATGACGCAAGTGAAGGTGCACTTTATGTGTTGTTCATGCTTACTCTTGCGATGCACAAACAGGCACCAATGATGTTTTCTATTGATAGTTTCGACCATGCACTGAATCCACGTCTGGCACGAAAGGTAACAGAAATCTTTTGTAAGAAAATAATTGAAGAAAACAAAACGGTATTTATGACTACCCACAATCCGTTAGTTCTTGATGGATTGGATCTGGCAGATGATCGTATCCGTTTGTTTACTACAGATCGAAACAAGAATGGACTTGTGGAAATAAACAGAGTAAAGGTTTCTGATGAACTTATAAAAATGAATCAGCCTCTTTCAAGATTATGGATCAATGGACTGATCGGAGGTGTTCCTGAACTGATATGAGTAAAGTAATCGGAATTGTATCAGAAGGGCCAACCGATTATCTTGTTCTCAAAACAGTGATAGATAAGATTACTGGTACAGAAAATAAGTATCTTTCACTTCAGCCGGAAGCAGATTTGCGAGGGAAATTTGGAAATGGCTGGAAAGGGGTATGGCGTTGGTGTGAAGAAACAGAACATTTGGACTTGCTGATGGATGGTATTCAGCCGAATATTGATTTGATAGTGATACAAATGGATGGCGATGTGATAAGAAAAGAAAAAGAAGTACACTGTATACGCTCATTCCTATTGCCTCTTTTTCACTAATCAACAATACAATGTGTGTTTCTTCTTAATATATTATCATACATATTTGTGTTCGAAACATATTTTGTGTTCTAAAGGGCAAGATGGATTTTTTGAACCTTAACTTAAAGTGAAACACGCATCTTTGATATTTTACATGCGTACACGGAGAAAAAATCTCCAAATAAGGAATTGAATATTGATATTTGCGTATAATAGAGTTATAATGAAGTTCCAGAAAAAGGAGGTGGCAAGCGATGCTGATTAATATTTCAGTGGAAAATTTCAAATCTTTTGACAAGAAAGAAGAACTATCCATGGTCTCTTCAAGCAAGATTCAGACAAACAAGAGTCATCGCTTGAAAATAAAGCAGACGATGTTGTTGAAAAATGCTGTGGTTTATGGCGCCAATGCATCAGGTAAATCGAATTTGGTAACCGCCGTTGCTTTTATAAAGAATGCGCTTATGGAAGGCCTTCCAGTAAGCTCTGTGAATGATTTTTGCAGAAACACTCCAAAGAATAAAGAGTGTGAAAGTGTATTTGAAATCCAGTTCACGGTTGGAGATTCTTTTTATGCGTATGGTTTTTCTGCTATATTAAGTCAGAGAAAAATTACCGAAGAATGGCTGTTTGAATTAATGCAGGATGGTTCAGCACATAATCTGTTTACGCGAGAAGGTAATAAGGCTCCTGTTTTAGGTAAAAAAGTAAATCCGACAACTGCAGAAAAGAACCGTTTTGCAGTATATTCCGAAGATTTTGCAGGACATGATACTCAGTTGTTTCTGACGGAGATGAACCGTGGCAAGAAATATGCAGAGAATTCAAAGCTGAAGTTCTTCTTCGAAACCTTTGACTGGCTCATGAATAATATCGTGATTATCAATCCTCGAATCGGTATATCAAATACGGATGCATATTATAGTGTAGAATCCTTAGAGAATATCAGCAATCTGATTAGGACATTTGATACTGGCGTGAGTGAAATCAAGACCAGAGAGATCACTGTTGATGAAATGAGTAAGATGATACCGGCAGAAGTTCTGGCAGGGATTTTTGCGCATCTGAAAAGACAGATGCAGATGACGAATCTCCCGCAGATTCAGATGACCTGGCGAATTGATGAAGGTTTCTTCAACATTCGAATCAGAGAAAATTCTGAACCGGAAATTACAACGCTGGTGCTTAAGCATGGAAAGTCTGTATTCGATTTTAATTTCGCAGAGGAATCAGATGGTACTAAGAGACTTTTTGATCTTATTGATATGCTTATGACCAAGAGACAGGATATGGTATTCATTGTCGACGAACTGGAAAGAAGCCTTCACCCAAAACTGACCGAGCATTTCCTAATACTGTTCATGGAGGCTCATGTAGGTTCTAGAATGCAGCTTGTTTTTACAACTCATGAGGATACCATTATGGATCAGGAGTTATTCCGCAGGGATGAGATCTGGTTTGTGGAAAGAGATGCAGATAATGCCAGCAAGATCTATTCGCTTGATCGTTTCAAGGAGCGATATGACAAGAAGTTAAGTAAAGCTTACCTTGAAGGACGCTATGGTGCGATTCCTGTATTCAGGCAGTTTACCTTTCGGAAGGAGGGATAAATAATGCCGGTTCACATATACACCAATTGGAATTCACGACCATCGGATCGTGAGGAACAGGTGGAACCCTATAGAAAATATTATTTTATCTGCGAGGGTATTAATACAGAAACATTCTATTTTGAGAGACTGATTGATCTAAGAAAAGAACTGGGAATCCATCCGCTGATTGATATCAGATTGTGGGAGAAAACGGAAGGTGACCGAAACATCTCATTTGCAAAAAATCTTGTAAAGTTTGCCCATCAACAAAAGAATCTTGAGGATAATGGCTTCGATGAAGACCGAGACAAGATGATCATCGTCTTTGACGGTGACATCTTCGAGGAAAAAGTACAGGGATACGATGAACTGATTGCTTCGATTGAGGAAAAGGATATCGCTGCAGTGACTAACCCTGGCTTTGAATTGTTCTTGCTTCTTCATATTGATGGCAGTTATGAGAAATACATCCTGGGACACGAAGCAGATTTCCTGACTATGGTAGACGGAAAATATGCCTATGCATATAATGCGCTGCTGGAAGCGACTGGCATGAATGCGAAAAAGAATTCTCAGATAGGTTCTCTCGCAGAAAACATTTTGGTTGCTATCGAACAGGAACGGATGATTAATCAGGATATTCATCAATTGAAGGGAAAAGTCAGCAGTAACATAGGATTGATTATTGAAGGAATCATTAACGAGGAGCCGGAGCTGTAGCTGAGAGGTGAATACCCGTAATGGTTGCCAATCTGGCAACCAAATATGAACCCTGGATTAATGGCAAATCAGAATTCATTCGCCTAAATCAAGGTAAAAATTTAAAAGACATCCTTGTTATCATGAGTTAATCGTGATATACGTAGAAAACAATAGTAGACTTTGGGGGATAAATGCCCTGACAACTCGGCGTTTCGTCACCAAATCCACAGTGGCCCTGGCCCAGCACTGACTTCTCACCAAGCAGGCCGGAACACTTCCGGATAGCGAAATAGCACCGGATTGGCAGAGAAAAGAGTACCCAACTCATGAATAGTACTGTATAATAGATACGTAAACAGCAAAAAGCAGATCAGATCTGTGAAAAATTGAATAAAGTTATCGATTCCACGAAAATGG
>JAZLLO010000105.1:0-63904 GCA_045598185.1 Marvinbryantia sp. | reverse complement strand
GAACTTAAAGAAGATGCTTCCTGTAAAGCAGGGGGAAGCAGTTCTGATCGTTATGTATGATGCATCTAGCCAGGCAGAACTTGACAGTGCAGTGGAAGCGGCAGCAGAAGCAGCACTTGCAAACGGTGCATTTGACTGTTGTATTGCAGATACACCGGAACGTGCAGCATCTGTATGGGCAGTTCGAGGCGGTATTCTGGAAGGTATGAAGGCTGATTCTGTATCACAGGAAGAATGTGACGTAGTAGTACCAAGAGCAAGAATCGCAGAGTATGTTAAGGCCGCTAAGAAAATCGCACTTTCCCACGGAATCCGCGTTGAACCGTGTGGACACTGTGGAGATGGTAACATACATACAGAGATGCTTCGTGGTGCTGAAATGTCTGATGAAGAATGGAAGAGTGCAACACATGCCAGCTTAAATGAACTTTATGCGCTGTCTAAAGAATTAGGTGGCCAGCTCTCTGGGGAACATGGTATCGGAAATGGACGTATCGAATTCCTGGAAGAATTCGTAGGTCCAAGAATGATTCAGCTTTATAAATCAATCAAGCTTGCTTTTGATGATAAACTGATCCTCAACCCAGGTAAGATGATTGAATTTAATAAATAACATTATATATAGAGGAGATATAACATGAGTAACAAGAAATCACTGCTTGTGGATAAGAATAAAATGCCACTTGCCATGGGTATTGCATTCGTTGCATTTACCACACAGTTCGGTGGCGGCTTCGCTTCCGGAGCACAGATCAAACAGTACTTTATCAACTATGGAATCTGGTGTCTGCTTCTTCCAATTATAAGCCAGGGACTTTATTCTATCTTCTTCTGGTATGGAATGCGTTATGCATACAAGCATCAGACATACGATTATCGTTCATTTTCAGACAGTCTTTACGGACCAACACGTGTAGTTATGTCAAATGCTTTTGAAATCTGTTACCTGATTATGATCGGTACTGCATCAGCAGCAGCATTTGCAACAGGTGGTTCTACTTTAAATACACTGACAAAAGTTCCTTATTGGCTGTGTACTCTGATCATTGCAGTATTCATCTTCGTAATTGCAATGTATGGTACCAACGTAGTTCGTAAAGCAGCATCTACTTTATCTGTATTGATTATCGTTGGTCTTCTTGTGGTTCTGATTCCGAACCTTATTGCTCAGGCACCTGCTATTGCTGAAGCGATCGGCAATATGAAAGCTGGACAGATGGTTGCAGCATCCAATGAAACAGGAGCGTTTGGTCCGGCTCTTTGGAGTGCTTTCCTTTATTTCCTGTTCCAGTTATCTTCTGTATCAGTTATGTACCAGCATATGGAGCCTGTAACAGATGTGAAGCAGATCGACAGAGCTGCAATCGGTATGTTTGTTGTAAACTTCCTTTCCATGGAACTTGCAATCGTAGGTATGCTGGCAGTTATGTATGTTCCTGCAATGGCAGAAGCAACTGTACCAATGCTTGTACTTGTTCAGAACGGAGTTGGTGCAGTGGCACTTACACCAATCATTTCTGTACTGATCATTCTTGGTGCAATCTCTACCGGTGTTAATATGATCGCTGGTATCGTAGCTCGTTGTGTTAATGCAGTAGAACGTCGTATGGCAACAGAAGCTGCTAAGGCTAATGGTCATATGCTCAGAATGGCTGTTGCAACTATTATCTTCGTAGCAATTGCATGGGGCATCGCTCAGTTCGGTCTTATGGCTGTTGTTAAGAAGGGTTACGCTTACCTTGGTTATGCATCACTTATTACAGTATTTATTCCATTTGTAATTCATGCTATCATTACAAAGATGAAAGAAATCTAAATGTATAGAAAACAGCAGAGGAATCTCTGCTGTTTTTTTCAGATAATCGGGGTATAATGAAGGAAGCAAACTTAAAATTGACAGAAAGAGGGATTAGGAACATGCAGTTTAAAAATGTTGCACTGATTGGTGCAGGAGCAGTTGGTGCTTACTTTATCTATGGTTTTACAGGTTTGGAAGATTTATCATTCTGTGTTGTGGCAGAAGGTGAACGTGCAGAACGTCTGAAGAAGGATGGTGTGATCATCAATGAAAAGACATATCATCCGGAAGTGAAGACACCGGAGGAAGCAAAAGGAGCAGATCTTCTTCTTGTATGTACGAAGTATCATGGACTTCGCGGTACACTGGATATGATCGATACAGTTGTAGATGAACATACAACAGTCATCAGTCTTTTAAATGGTATTGACAGTGAAGAGATTATCGCAGAGAGAATCGGAAGTGAACATCTGGTATATTCTGTTATGCGTATTTCTTCTGAAAGAAGAGATGGAAAGATTCGTTTTGTACCGGAGACAACCATCGGTGTGACCGTTGGAGAAAAGGGAATCGCAGAACCAACAGAGCGCGTAAAGGCATTCGAAGACCTGATGAAGCGTGCCGGACTTAAGATATTTATTGCAGAAGATATCCTCCTGGATCAGTGGTCCAAGTATTCTATGAATATCATCTACAACCTTCCACAGGCAATCCTTGGTGTAGGTTTTGGTGCTTATTATGACAGTGAATACGTTGCTGCGATTCGTGACACTATGTTCCGTGAAGTATGTGAAGTGGCACAGGCAGAAGGTATTTCACTTGAAAAGCAGGGCGACTGGAGAAGTGCCTGTGTTCCAAAGGCAAGATTCTCAACACTTCAGGATCTTGACGCAGGAAGACATACAGAGATTGACATGTTTACCGGCGCACTGATCAAGCTTGCAAAGAAGCACGGTATTGCCGTTCCATTCTGTGAATACACACACTATGCAGTAAAAGCACTGGAAGAAAAAGGCGACGGAAAGTTTGAGTATTAAATAAGGCAGGACAGAAAATGGGACATTTGACAACAAAAGATGCGTACCGTACGCTTGAGGAGCGCCTGAACTGGTTTACACAAGGTGCGCCATCCTCAGAGACATTATATAAGATACTGGAAGTATTGTTTACAGAGAAGGAAGCGAAATGGGTATCCATGCTGCCGATTCGTCCGTTCACTCTGAAACGTGCAGCAAGAATATGGAATACTTCCGAGGCAAAGGCAGAGAAGCTCCTGGACCATCTTTGTGGTAAAGGTCTGCTGGTGGATTCTTCTTATGAAAATGAAAGAAGATTCGTAATGCCGCCTCCAATGATCGGTTTCTTTGAGTTCGCCCTTATGCGAACCAGAGGTGATATCGACCAGAAGTATTTAAGTGAATTATTCCATCAGTATCTCAATGTGGAAGAGGACTTTATCAAGGATCTGTTTATCGGCATGGATACGAAGCTGACGCGAGTATTTGTACAGGAGCCAGTGCTCATAACTGAGAAGACGAATCATATCCTGGATTATGAACGAGCAACACACATCATTGAGGAAGCCAGATATATCGGAGTTGGTACCTGTTACTGTCGTCACAAGAATCTTCATCTGGGGATTCCATGTAAGATAAATGCACCGCTCGAAGTATGTTTATCTTTCGATAATGTTGCACATTCCCTTGCTACACATGGCGGTTTCGCCCGATTGATCTCCAAGGAAGAGGCGAAGGAGGTGCTGGCACTGGCTTATGACAGTAATCTGGTACAGATGGGTGAGAATGTACGTGAACATCCTGCATTTATGTGTAACTGCTGTGGATGTTGTTGTGAAGCACTGGGGGCAGCAAAGAAGTTCAGTCCGATGCAGCCAATCGCGACATCGAATTACCTCCCGAAAGTGACAGATGATGCATGTATCGGATGCGGCAAATGTGCGAAGGTATGTCCGATGGAAGCAATCTCAATGGAAGAACTTGCACAGGAGCCTGGCGAGAAAAAGAGAAAAAGACCGAAGATTGACGAGTCTATCTGTCTTGGATGCGGAGTATGTGCAAGAAATTGTCCGAAGAAGGCAATTATCTTGCAGCGAAGACCAATCGAAGTCATTACGCCGGTTAATAGTACACATAGATATGTGGCACAAGCCATCGAAAAAGGATTGCTTCAGAATCTGATTTTCGATAATGGTGCATTTGCAAGTCACAGAGCTATGGCAGCTGTTTTCGGAGCAATCCTGAAGCTTTCTCCAATTCAGCAGGCAATGGCAAGCAAACAATTTAAATCCATCTACCTTGACAGACTTTTATCTATGTCAAAGTCAAAAGAATGATAAAAAGGCCTGAGTCCAAAGTGGCTCAGGCTACTTTTTTTAGACGAATTGTGTCCAAAAAGTAGACTTTGTAACGCAGTAACGAAAATAAATAGTTACTTTTTTTGATTCATGATATAATTTTTTTGTGCCATTTTGTTGTATCAAATATGAAAGTGAGATGGGGAGGATCATTATGGGTGAACAGAAGAAGGGGTTGACGACATCTCAGTTATTGTCATTTATCAAGCAATCTGATTCTGTAGATGATATCACGTTCTTATTTCAGGGTGCACAGATAGATGAACCCTCTTTCAATGGTTTTCTATATAATCTTTTGGTTAAGTCAAACATTACACCAAAAGAAGTGATTGGGATCAGTGGTCTGGAAAGGTCTTATTTTTATCATATTTTAAGTGGTCAGAAGGTTCCGGGGCGTAATATTGTAATCCGTATTGCACTGTGCATTTCCGCTTCGTTGAATGATACGAACAGGCTTTTGAGACTGGCACAGCATAGTCCGTTGTATTCAAAAGTACGCCGGGATGCTATACTTATATTTGCTATTGTGAATCATTATACAATGCATGAGACTAATAATTTGCTTATGAAAGAAAATGAAAAACCACTCTATAAGGATAAATGAGTATGAAAGCTTCTTTTACTGAGAAACTACCCTGTCTTCCATTTCAACTGGAACAGAGTTATACAGTAATGACGACATACAAGTGGGATGACGACGGATTTACCTGTCTTGTCAGAAAGACGGATGATAACAGAAACTATATATTGAAGTATTCTGTGAATCCATTTCAGATAAAGTCCCTTGTAACAGAAAAAGAATTACTGGATTATATTCATCAGCAGAATAATGTGTTCGCAGATTCTTTCCCGAAAGCACTGGAATTGATTCAGAAGGAGGATGCGGCCTGTTTTATTCGCGAATATATTGCTGGTCAGACACTGGAGGATATCTGTGAATCCAACCTTGATTCTCCTGGGATTGACCTTTTGCGAGCCCTCGATTTTATTATTTCCACAGTAGAATTGTTGGGCTTTCTTCATACTTTGAAGAAACCGATTATTCATCGTGATATTAAGCCTCAGAATATAGTCATTGATTCTGAGGGGAAATGTCATTTTATCGATATGGGGATCTCAAGATTCTATCAGAAGGGAAAACAGGTTGATACTGATAGTCTTGGGACAAGACTGACAGCTCCGCCGGAACAGTATGGATATCAGCAGACGGACAGCAGAAGTGACCTTTATTCTGTTGGAGTATTGCTGTTTTATTGTCTGACCGGAGAGTATTCGGTGCGTTCTGATGCTTATCCGGACATCCCTGATTCTGTGATGCGCATCATACAGAAGGCAACAAAGTTTGATCCGAGTCAGCGATATCATAATGCAGATGAACTGATGAAGGATCTTCTGGCTGTGCGCTACTCTCAGTATATGGATCCGGCTGTTCAGAAGTCATCTGTAAAACCGATTGTAAAGAAAAAGCATTTACGTCTAACTGCGATTTCGTTGGTTCTGGTATTAGGTTTATCTGGTTTTTATTATCTGAAGAATAACTCGAATCATAACGCTGGAAATACCAAGGATACCTATGTTTTTCAGGAGCCGCTGATTGAAGCGGCTGTCCGACAAGAACTTGGACTATCCAGGGAAGAAGATATATCATTTTCAGAACTATCGAAGATTACCGGAATACATATCTATGGTCAGCAGATCTATCAGGATGAATCAGAACTCTGGTATAACTGGGAACAGCCTTGGTTTTATGATCAGAATATTCAGGAGGCAGGGCGTCATCGTCTTGCAGGTAATATTTCCTCTCTTGAAGATATCAAGGCTATGCCGAATCTGAAGGAATTGTATCTTGGAAAGCAGCAGATTAAAGATATTACACCGTTAAAGAATCTGGAATTAACAAGTCTTGGACTTGCATCGAATCCGATATCAGACTTTTCTCCACTGGAAGGGAATTCCAAGATTAAGGCATTGAACCTGACAGGCTGTAAGGCATCTTCTTATGAATTCTTATCAACTATGGAGAATCTGTCATCGCTTACATTGACGGATTCAGATATTACGACTCTGGAACCATTGATGGGATTGCCGTTGAAGGAACTTGAGTTATATGGAGTAGTCCTGAAAGAATATCAGGATTTTCGTTACGTTCCTGGTTTGACGTCGTTATCCCTCAGGTATTTTTCTGAGGACTGGATTTCTTTCATGGAAGGGATGGAACTGGAAAAGCTGATGATTCTCAGCACATCGAATCTGAACCTTTCGACGCTGAATGTATTTCCAACACTGCAAGAATTGTACTGCGGAGGTAATCGGTTGGAAGTGGCAAAGCTACAGGGATTTCAGTTGCCTGAGTTAGGTCAGCTGAATCTGTATGAATACACGATAGAGGATTTCCATGATCTGGCAGGTGCAAAGATAGCAAGGCTGGAGATATATGGAAGTGAAGTGAAGGACTACATGGGATTGGATCAGATGACGAAGCTTCAGGAGATAAGCTGTACAAAAGAGCAGGCGAATCATATAGAAAAAGCATATCCGGAGCATCACTGGAGTTTGCTGTATCCAGAATAAGAAGTGCCGCTGGTTTCCCAGCGGCACCGTTTTACTTAACCACATACATCCGGATTATCTTTCCAGAGATTTGGAGTATTCAGTTTTACATTTGAAGATACTTTGATTCTGTTTTTATCAGTCTTATTTGCGTTATAATCATATGCCCAGAGTGCATATGCTTTATGCGGAACTTTGTAGGTACCGCCTGTTACACTGATCTTTCCATCAAAGGAGATGAACATAGCAGCCTGTCCAGGTTCAGAACCCATATTTGTAGTAAACTTTCCGCCTGAGATAGTAGCTTTTGAGGTATCACTGTAGGTTTCTACGAGTGACCAGTCAGATTTAAATGTTCCATCCTTAATCTGAAGAGTAGTATCTCTGAATACGTAGAAGACACCCCAACCACCATGGATAGAATAGGTTCCTCCAGATACTGTCACCTTATCATTACCAAGAAGTGAGAAGCAGCCAAGGCAGTTCGCCTCGAAAGTACCCTTGCCTAATGTAATTGTGCTCTTGCTGCCTGGTTTTGATAAGAGGATGAGACCGGAAGATACGATCTTTCCGCCGTTAACGGTGACTTTAGACTTACCCTTATCAACAACGATTGCACCACCATTATTTACTTCAGGACCACCAAAATCATTAAAGATTTCTTCATTAACTTTCGCTTTATAATTGATCTTTCCACCACTGATGGTTACAGAACCGGCTTTTGTCTTGATTGCATAATCATGACCTTTGGTATAGTTCAGTGTACCGCCTTTAATAGTAAGGCTTCCGGTGTTGTTGACAGAACCTGTGATAGTACCTTTATTAATAATAAGTGTGCCGGCGTTCTTGATCTCTGTTGCCTGAAGCTTACCGGAACCAGTGATAGTCAGAGATCCTTTTTTCAGATTTAAAGTTTTGCTGACTTTTAAAGTTTTCTTGTTCAGATTCAGGGCAACTTTCTTTTTGCCGAGAGAAAGGCTTAAATTGTCCTTAATACTGACATTTTTCAGCAAAGTGACAGTATCACCGCTTTTGGCTGCTGAGAATGCCTTTGGAAGTGTTGCATATTTCTTTGAGCCAATCTTAGCTACATCAGATGCAGCACTTGCATTCACACAGAGCGCAAGAACAAGAAAAAGCATGGTTAATAAAGTACCGAGTTTTCTTTTCATGTTAGTTAACCTCCATTATTATTTGATATATATATATGATAATCAAATTAGCTGGTGTTTTGGTGTCCGGAAAGTAGACTTTTCG
Organism: Marvinbryantia sp.; assembly: GCA_045598185.1. GTDB lineage: Bacteria > Bacillota > Clostridia > Lachnospirales > Lachnospiraceae > Marvinbryantia. The sequence goes on along the minus strand of JAZLLO010000105.1, from coordinate 55,925 downwards.
TATAAAGACATGTGCCATTGGGACTGTCCCCAATGGTTCCTTTTGTGGTATTATAGATTTGTACTGATTTTGCCACTATTAGATACTTATGTAACCCGTTCGGAGAAATGGGGACAGGACGACAGACGAGATAGAAAAGGAGAACTATACTATGCCATCACTTAGTACGCGTACAGAGAATTTTACAGATTCGGTTATTAGAAGAATGACCAGAATATCAGCAAAATATGGGGCAATCAATCTTTCGCAGGGATTCCCTGACTTTGATCCTCCAAAGGAGATTACAGACAGGCTTGCGGAAGTTGCGGCAAAAGGTCCTCACCAGTATGCGCTCACCTGGGGTGCCCAGAATTTCAGAGAAGCACTGGCAAGAAAGCAGGAGCATTTTTCAGGAATGAAGATTGATCCGGATAAGGAAGTCGTGGTTACCTGCGGAAGTACAGAAGCCATGATGGCAGCAGTTATGTCTGTTGTAAATCCGGGAGAGAAGGTTGTGGTATTCTCTCCGTTTTATGAGAATTATGGAGCCGACGCGATCCTTTCCGGCGCAGTTCCAATCTATGTACCACTGATTCCGCCAACCTTTCATTTTGATGCTGGTGTTCTGGAGGATGCATTTAAACAGGGCGTAAAAGCACTGATTCTCTGTAATCCTTCCAACCCATGCGGAAAGGTATTTACTTATGACGAACTGAAGATTATCGCAGATCTTGCGATCAAATATGATGTATTTGTGATCACGGATGAAGTATATGAGCATATCATCTATGAACCATATAAGCATGTATATATGGCCACACTTCCAGGCATGAGAGAGCGAACGATTATCTGTAATTCTCTTTCCAAGACTTATTCCATAACAGGATGGAGACTTGGATATGTGATTGCACCGGAAGAAGTGATCGACCGCGTGAAAAAGGTGCATGATTTCCTTACGGTTGGAGCAGCAGCACCCCTGATGGAAGCGGCAGTTGTAGGACTTGAGATGCAGGATTCCTATTATCAGGAACTACAGGCACATTATACACATATGAAGCAGCTCTTCACAGGCGGATTAAAAGATCTGGGATTTGATTTTACTGATCCCCAGGGTGCTTATTATGTCATGATGGATATCAGCCGGTGGCTGAAAAAGGGTGAGACAGACCTGGAATTCTGTGAAAGACTCGCAAGAGAAGTAGGAATAGGAGCCGTACCAGGTTCCAGCTTTTTCAAGGAAGAAGTGAACCATCTGATCCGTTTTCATTTTGCGAAGGTGGATGAGACATTACAGGGAGCATTGGACAGACTGTCCGCATTAAAGTAGAAAGAGAGAAAAAGACAATGAAAAGATTAGGCTTTGGCACTATGAGATTACCTGTTTTAGAAGACAAATCTATCGATATCGAGCAGATGAAAAAGATGGTCGATACCTTTATGGAAAATGGCTTCACATACTTTGATACAGCCTATCCTTATCACGAAGGAAAGTCAGAAATAGCTGTCAGGGAGGCATTAACGTCCAGATATCCCAGAGAAGCATACCAGCTTGCAGATAAGATGCCGATGTTTATCGTAAAAAAGGCAGAGGAACTTCCAAAATATTTTGAAGAACAGCTGGAAAAATGCGGAGTAAAATACTTCGATTACTACTTACTGCATAATCTTGGAGTAGATCGTTATCCTGTTGTTCAGGAAATTGATGCATTTGGATATCTTAGAAGACAGAAAGAACTTGGACGTATTCGTGAGATGGGATTTTCTTTTCATGACAAAGCAGAGTTTCTGGATCAGATCCTGACAGATCATCCGGAGGTTGATTTTGTGCAGCTTCAGATCAACTATCTGGATTGGGAAAGTGGAATCATCCAGTCCCGTAAGAATTACGAAGTGTGTAAAAAACATGGCAAAAAAGTGATCGTCATGGAGCCGGTCAAAGGTGGTACACTCGCAAAGCTCCCGCAGGAAGCATTTGATATCTTAAAGTCACTTCCTGCTGATGAGACGATCGGTAAACTAAGCGACCAGGCACTGGCAGCATCCTATGCACTTCGCTATGCGGCTTCACTGGATCAGGTATTCATGGTACTTTCCGGAATGAGTAATGAAGATCAGATGAATGATAATATTTCCTTTATGAAAGAATTCACGCCATTGACAGAAAAAGAGGAAGAAGCGATTGGAAAAGTAACAGAGATCCTGAACCGAACCATTAAAGTGCCTTGTACCGGATGCCAGTATTGTCTGGAAGTATGCCCGATCAGTGTCAATATTCCAGCGTATTTTGCGCTTATGAATGGTTACTATACAGCAGGAACGATCAGCAATATGTATTATCAGAGAGCGGCCATGGACCATAGTAAAGCAATGGATTGTCTGGAATGCGGACAGTGCGAAGGGAACTGCCCGCAGCACATAGCAATCCGTGAGAACCTGAAAGAATTCCATGAGATATATAAAGCTCAGGAAGAAAATAATTAAATTGAAGTATTGTGAAAATATTGACACATAATACAAGACGACATATAATACTTATTAAGAATAAATCCTATTAACAAATAAAATAGTATTCAACAAAAGGAGGATTATTATGGCAGCTAATAAGTACGCAGGAACAAAAACAGAAAAAAATCTTTGGGAAGCATTTGCAGGTGAATCACAGGCTAGAAATAAGTATACATATTTCGCATCAGTAGCTAAAAAGGCTGGATATGAGCAGATTGCAGCATTATTCCTTCAGACAGCAGATAACGAAAAAGAACATGCAAAGCTTTGGTTCAAGGCTCTTGGAGAAGTTGGTGATACAGTAACAAACCTTCTTCATGCAGCAGAGGGCGAGAATGCAGAGTGGACAGATATGTATGAAAGAATGGCACAGGATGCAGAAGAAGAAGGATTCACAGAACTTGCAGCACAGTTCAGAGGCGTAGCAGCAATCGAAAAGATGCACGAAGAAAGATACCGTGCACTTCTTAAGAACATCGAAGCTATGGAAGTATTCAAGAAGAGCAGCGTTACAATGTGGGAATGTCGTAACTGCGGTCACGTAGTAGTAGGACTTGAAGCTCCACAGGTATGTCCTGTATGTAATCATCCGCAGGCTTACTTCGAAGTAAGAAAAGAGAATTACTAATTATTATTATATGAGCCGTTGGGGCGGTTGAGCCCCAACGGCTTTCTTTTTTATACGAGAAGATTCGCATCCATGACGCTGTCAAGATATACTTTCTGTTCTTCTGTCAGGTTGTGGAATGGTGCTCTTGCAGGTCCGCAGTCGTAACCCTGTTTCTTCAACAGGTATTTTACTGCAGGAATCAGCTCAACCTTACACATAGCTTCCATGGTATTGTTGGCCTTATGCTGCATATCGCGAGCACCGTCAAGATCCCCTTCCAGAAAAGCATTGTAGATCTTACGGTAGTGAGGAAGCATACAGTTAAAGGTGCTTCCGATAGAAGCGCGTGCCCCAAGTGCCATGCCGGCAACCATAGTCTCATCAAAACCATTATACATTTCAAGCTTTGGATTAAGTTCCATGAAACGCTCCATCTGATAGACAACCTGATTGGTGTGCTTAACGCCAAGAATCGCTTCGCTGGTAAAGAGTTCACGATAAAGAGGATTGCCAAGATCGAAATCTCTATGGGTATTACCAGGAAAGTTATAGACGATTACAGGAAGTCCTGATTCACGGGCAATCGTATAGTAGTAATCACAGATTTCAGAAGGCGTAAAGCCATAATACAGAGGCGGAGTAGCTGCGATATATTCATATCCCATCGCTTTGACTTCTTTTGCATACTGAACAACTTCCTTTGTTGCGATAGCACCGATATGGGCGATCAATCTGGTCTGATCCTTGTAAGTGGACGCAGCTTCAAAGACCTGCAGACGCTCTTCATGGGAAAGAAGAAAACACTCAGCACTGCTTCCACCAAGGAAGAAACCTGCGGCACCTTCTTTCAGATTACGATCCATCAATCGAATCAAAGCATCTGGATTAACTTTATCATCGGATGTAAATGGAGTTACAGATTCAACATAAATACCTGGTTTAAACATAAAATAACCTCCCTGAAGTTCGCCTTTGCGAACTCAATCATTTTGATAAGAATAGTATAACAGTGCATAAGACAAAATACTATCGAGATTTCACTATTATATTGTTGCTGATATCATCTGTAAAAGATACAATAGAGAGGAATCTGTTTTTATATATAAAACAACGTAATATTTTCAGGAGGACATCTAATTATGGCAATTACCTATTATGCTGATTCCTGCAGTTTCAAACTTGATGCGGGCAATACAACTTATATGATCGGACTTTGGGATCAGAAAAAATATATCGTACATCTGTATTACGGAAAACACATTTCTGATACAGATGTGAATTTTTTACTTGGACCGATCAACAAGATGAAACCATCAGAAGGTGATGGCTGGAAGGTAATGGTATGGGATGCTGTTCCATTTGAATATGCAACCTTTGGTACCGGTGATTTCCGTGATCACGCTCTGGAAGTAGAAACCCTTGCAGGTAATCATACCTGTGAGCTTACTTATGTTTCTCATACAATTACAAAAGGAAAACCAGCTATTCCTGGACTTCCTGCAACCTTTGGAGCAGAGGATGACTGTACTACACTGGAACTTCTTTGCAGAGATGAAGTTCTGAACCTGGATGTAGTACTTCGTTATACAACATTTGAAAACCTGGATGTTATCACACGTAGCGTATCCGTGATCAATCAGGCAGAAGAACCAATCTATCTGAAGAGAGTATTCTCAGCTTCCATGGATCTGAACGGACAGGATTATGACATTGTAACCCTTCATGGAAGCTGGGCAAAGGAATGTCAGTTAAACCGTATTCCAGTATCTGCAAACCGCGTGGTAACTGAAAGCTCAAGAGGCGTTACAAGTGCACAGTCATCTCCACTTCTGGCAGTGATCGATTCCAATGCAGGAGAAGACAACGGAGATGTATATGCCATGAACCTGGTATATTCCGGTAACTTCTATGGAAGTGCAGAAGGTTATCACAATGGCGGTACCCGTATGGCAATGGGTATCAATCCACAGAACTTTACATGGAAGTTAGAGAGCAAAGATACCTTTGATTCACCAGAGGTTGTAATGGTCTTCTCTGATGAAGGTTTTGGAAAGATGACACGTACTTACCACGATCTTTACCGCAATCATCTGATTCGCAGCCCATATAAGGATAAAGAACGTCCGATTCTTGTGAATAACTGGGAAGCAACTTATTTTGATTTTAATGAGACAAAGCTTCTGGAACTGGCAAAAGATGCAGCTGCCTGCGGTATTGAGATGCTGGTACTTGATGACGGATGGTTCGGAGAACGCTGCATCGATGACCGCGGACTTGGTGACTGGGTTGTCAATGAAGAAAAGTTAAAAGGGGGACTTGGAAAGCTTGCCGGTGAAGTGAATGAACTTGGAATGAAGTTTGGTCTTTGGATCGAGCCGGAAATGGTAAATGAGAACTCAGACCTTTTCCGTGCGCATCCTGACTGGGCTATTACAATTCCTGGAAGAACACCTTCCCTTGGACGTAATCAGCTGGTACTTGACTGGTCAAGAAAAGAAGTAAGAGACGGAGTTTACAGCCAGATCAGAAAAGTACTTGATAACGCAAATGTAGAATATATCAAGTGGGACATGAACAGATATCTGACAGACCTTAATTCTGTAGCACTTCCAGCGGATCGTCAGCAGGAACTGAGCCACAGATATGTACTTGGTGTATATGATATCATGGGCAGACTGATTGCAGATTATCCGAATCTTCTGTATGAAAACTGCTCATCAGGTGGAGCACGTTTTGATCCGGGTATCCTTTACTTTAGCCCACAGGTATGGACATCAGATGATTCCGATGCCATTGAACGTATCCGCATTCAGGCAGGTACTTCCATGTGCTATCCATTATCTACTATGGGGGCTCATGTAAGCGCAGTTCCGAATCATCAGACAGGCCGTGTAACTCCATTTGAGACACGTGGTATCGTAGCACTTTCCGGTACCTTTGGATACGAGCTTGATATCACAAAGCTTTCTGATGAAGAAAAGAATCTTATTAAAAAACAGACAAAACGTTACCACAAGTATAATAAGCTTGTTCGCGAAGGTGATCTGTATCGTCTGTCTGATGTATTCCATCCACAGGATACAGCAAGCTGGTCAGTGGTTGCAAAGGATAAGAGTGAGGTACTGGTAACATTTGTACAGATTCATTCTCGTCCAGGTTACCTTGCTATCGGAAGCAGACTTCGTCTGAAAGGTCTGGATCCTGATGCAACCTACATTCTGGAAGAACAGGTTAGCAGCAATGCAGTAGAAAAAGATGCTGCAGAAGAAACCGATTCACAGATCGAACTTCAGGCATCAGGTCTTGGCGGCGGCGCAGCTCAGGATGTGATCAAAGCAACCGGTGAAGCACTTATGAGCGGAGGATTCTGGATCGATCGCGTACCACAGGATTACTCTGCACAGCTGTTCCATTTTGTAAAGCAGGATTAATTGGAAAGTTTATATAAAATGAGTTTTATAGCGTTAAAAGATATTAAAAAAATATATCGTATGGGCGAAGTGGAGATCAGCGCAGTAGATGGAATCAGCTTCTCTATTGAAAAAGGAGAATTCGTCATTATTGTCGGACCAAGTGGAGCCGGCAAAACAACTGTATTGAATATTCTTGGTGGTATGGACACTGCCTCATCCGGACAGGTAATCGTGGATGGGGCGGATATCGCCTCTTATTCGGCCAGAAAGCTGACTGGATATAGAAGAGATGATGTTGGGTTTGTCTTCCAGTTTTACAATCTGGTTCAGAATCTTACCGCAAAAGAGAATGTAGAACTGGCAGCGCAGATCTGTAAGAACCCACTTGATGCAGAGCAGACGCTAAAGGATGTTGGACTTGGCAACCGTGTCGGGAACTTCCCGGCACAGCTGTCAGGTGGAGAACAGCAGCGTGTATCCATTGCACGTGCTCTTGCAAAGAACCCAAAGCTTATGCTTTGTGATGAACCTACCGGTGCGTTGGATTATCAGACAGGAAAACAGATCCTGAAGCTTTTACAGGATACCTGCCGGGAAAAGAATATGACAGTAATCGTAATCACACACAACTCTGCAATTACACCGATGGCTGACCATGTAATTACGATAAAGAATGGCAAGGTAAGCAAGGAATACTATAATGAGAACCCTGTACCGGTGGAAAGTATTGAGTGGTAGGATATATGAATCGAATACAATGGAAGGATTTCTTTCGGGAAATAAAAAAGAATAAAGGAAGATTTTTCTCCTTACTTTTCATCGTTGCGCTTGGCTGTGCATTTTACAGTGGTATCCGTTCTTCGGAACCGGATATGACAGCTTCTGTGGATCGATATTTTAACGAAACGAACTTCTGTGACATCAGAATTATCAGCACACTTGGACTTACAGATAAAGATCTGGATGCAATAAAGGAGATAGAGGGAGTCAGTGAATGCGAAGGTGCATACAGCTGTGAACTCTTTGCAAAAAGTGATACCGATGAGCCGGTATTGAATGTTGTTTCTGCATGCAGTAATCTGAATCGTTTTACTATCAGAGAAGGTCGTATGCCGGAGAATGACAGGGAATGTTTTGTAGATATTGCATATATCAACAATCAGAATTGCAAGATTGGAGATACCATCACCCTTCTGGATACGGATAAGAAGGCACCGGAGAATCTGAAAAGAGACACCTACACCATCGTAGGATATGGAACATGGGCATGGTATCTGAACCTGACACGTGGCTCTGCATCTATCGGTGATGGAAGAATTGACGCATTTCTGGTACTGGACCCAGATGCATTTACACAGGAATACTACAGCACGATCTTTGCAACAGTGGAAGGCGCTGCAGCAGAGAATTGCTATGAAGATAAATATGAAGAAATCGTAGACGCAGTAACTGATCGGATCAGTGAGATTTCAGATATTCAGGTTCTGATGCGAAGAAATGAGCTGGTTGAAGACGGTGAAGAGAAGATTGCCGAAGCCCGTATCAAGATTGCGGATGCCAGAAAGGAACTGGATGATGCAAAAAAAGAACTGGATGACGGTGAAAAAGAATATGCTGATGGACTTGCCGAGTATAAAGATGGTGAGAAAGAACTGGAGGATGGCAGGAAGAAGTATAACGATGGCGTAGCAGAACTGGAAGAGGGACGCCAGAAGTATGAAGACGGAAAGGCAGAGTATGAATCCGGACTTCAGAAGTATGAAGATGGTATGGCACAGTATCAGGATGGAGCTTCACAGCTGGCAGATGGCAAGGAAACACTGAAATCTTCCAGAAAAAAACTGGATGAATCCTGGAAACAGCTGGAAGAAGGCGAGGCACAGCTGGCGATAGCAGAGGATACGATTGCATCAAAGGAAGCAGAGCTGTATGCAGGTGAGGAACTGCTCAGTCAGAAGGAATCAGAGGTTGCAGAGCAAAAAGAACAGATTCTGGAACAGCAGTCATCTCTTCAGGAACAGAAGGAGCAGGTGGAAGCAGGACTTGTTCAGGTGGAAGCAGGAATGGCAGCTGCTAATGGAGGGATCGCCCAGTTAACACAGGCTATTGCAGAGATTGATGGCGGAATTGCCCAGATAGATGCAGGTATTGCCGGAATCGATGCAAGGATTCAGGAACTTAGAGAAGCAGAACAGGCAGAAAGTCCACAGGAACCATCTGAAGATGACAAAGAAGGTGCAGAAGAAGTTCCTGCAATGACAGCGGATTACTCTGCAGAGATTGCACAGTTAGAAGCACAAAAAGGAGCTCTTTTGCAGTCGCAGGAGGAACTGCGAGGACAAAGAGCAGGTCTTGAAACACAGCTTTTGGAGGCGCAGGGACAGTTGTCGGCTCTGGAAGGTCAGAATGCAGAGCTTACAGCTGCTTATACACAGATTACAGGTGGTCTGGAGCAGATTGCAGGCGGTCTGGAAGAGATAGCAGCAGGTGAAAGTCTTCTTCAGGCAGAACGTGAGAAGCTGGAGAGCGGAAAGAAAGAACTGACAGCCGGAAAGAAAGAACTGGGGAAGAGTCGTGAGAAATTAGTCACATCACGGGAGCAGCTGGAGGCAGGAGAGAAGGAATATCAGGCGGGACTGAGAGAGATTCAGTCAAATGAAGCAGCCTTATCTTCTGCATGGGAGACATTGATGTCCTCATCTTCACAGCTTGCAGATGCAGAGGCACAGCTTGCAGATGCGAAAAAAGAAATCGAGGATGGAGAAGCGGAACTTGCAGATGCCAGAAAAGAGCTGGAAGATGGAGAGGAAGAGCTTACGGATGCAAAGAAGGAGCTTGCAGATGCCAGAAAAGAACTGCATGATGGATGGAATGAATATAGATCCGGAAAAAAAGAAGCGGATGAGAAGATTGCAGATGCCGAAGTAGAGATAGATGATGGAGAAAAGAAACTGAAGGATATTCCGGACGGAGAGTGGTATGTCCTTGATCGTAATACGATTCAGACTGCGGTAGAGTATGGTATGGACGCAGAGCGAATCGGTAAGATTGCCAATGTATTTCCTGTCATTTTCTTTCTGGTAGCAGCCCTTGTCAGTCTGACTACCATGACCCGTATGATCGAGGAAGAGCGTATGCTCATCGGTACCATGAAGGCACTCGGCTATGGCAAGCTTCCGATTATTGCGAAATATCTGATCTATGCAGGAAGTGCAACTCTGACAGGCGGTATTCTTGGAGTGCTGGTCGGATCAAAGATACTTCCGTTTGTTATCCTGACTGCATATGGCATGCTCTATACCAATGTCCCGATTATGCTGACGCCGTATCATCTGTCCTATTGTCTGATAGCAATCGGTATGGCTATGCTCTGTACCGTAGGTGCGGCATTTGTAGCATGTTATAGGGAACTGCTTTCAACACCGGCGGCACTTATGCGTCCGCCTGCACCAAAGCAGGGGAAGAAGATTATTCTGGAGAGGATACCATTTCTCTGGTCTCGCCTGAATTTCAGTCTTAAGTCAACTATTCGTAATCTGGTACGTTATAAGAAACGACTTTTTATGACAGTATTTGGAATTGGCGGATGTATGGCGGTGCTTCTTGTAAGCTACGGACTTCATGATTCCATTGCAGCTATCGTTGATAATCAGTATCAGAGAATCTGGACATATTCCAGCTCCTGTGGTCTTGATGAAACACAGAGCGAAGAAGAAAAACTTCTGCTGCAGAAGGATGTTGAGACAGAACCGGATATTCAGGAAACCATGCTGGTACGTAATATTTCTCTGGATGTATCAACAGATGTGGGAACAAAGACAGCATATCTGTATGTGGTAGAGTCTGAAGAAGTTATGAAGAGCTTTCTGGATCTTCATGATCGTCAGACAAAAGAAAAGTATCAGCTGACAGATGATGGTGTTATTCTGTCAGAGAAGCTGGCAACCAGTCTGGATGTTCATCCGGGAGATGAGGTTACACTTAAGATCTCAGATACCGAATATCGCAATGTGAAGGTGACTGCATCAGCAGAGAACTATATGTATAATTATATCTATATGACACCTAAGCTTTATCGGGAAACATATAACGAAGACCCTTCGTTTAATGAACTGATGATTCGTTATGCCGGCGAATTTACGGAGGAAGAGGAGGATGTGCTTTCTGAAAAACTTCTGTCAAGGGAAGGGATTACTTCTGTAAGTTCAGTAACCTCCCTGCAAAGAACAGTAAACAACATGCTGAACGCCTTGAATCTTGTAGTTTGGGTACTTGTTATCGCAGCAGGTCTGTTGGTATTCGTTGTTACCTTTAACCTGAATAATATCAATATCTCAGAACGACGCAGAGAACTTGCGTCCCTGAAAGTACTTGGTTTCTATGATATGGAAGTGGCGATGTATGTATATCGTGAGAATATCTTCCTGACCATATTCGGAATCATTGCGGGACTTTTCATGGGAACCTGGCTGCATCGTGTTGTTATTACCACACTTGAGGTTGAGATGATCATGTTCGGAAGAAATATCACACCAATGAGTTATCTGTACAGCTCGATATTGACGATTGTATTCTCTGTGATGGTAAATCTTTTGATGTACTATAAACTCAGACAGATCGATATGATCGAGTCTTTAAAGAGCGTAGAATAGGAGGCACCGAGTTGAAATATTGTGAAACAGATGTGAGAGAGGCATATGCGAGACTTACAAGACTTCTGATCAGAAAGAATCTGATGATCACTACTATGGAAAGTGCTACATCAGGTCAGATTGCTTCTCTGATCACGGATACAGAAGGTGCATCTGCAATCATGAAAGGTGCATTCGTTACATATAGCAACGAAGCGAAGGTAAGGTGCGGGGTATCAAAGGAAACACTTGACAGATACACAGTATATTCCAGGGAAACCGCCCGTGAGATGGCATCTGCCTGCAGATCCTTTTATCAGGCGAATATTGGAATAGGAGTTACCGGAACCATGGGGAATGTAGACCCTGCGAATTCCGCATGCTCTGTTCCGGGGCAGGTGTATTTTGCCATCGATTTTGATGGTGTAGTTACAGACTATTATATAGAATTAGAGCCACAGCCTGGACGACTGATGTATAAACTTGCAGTTGCGCAGGAAATTGCAGATGTGTTGGTTCCAATAATTGAGACGGAGGATAAGTGACATGAAGAATGAAAAGTATGCACATCGATATGCTACGACGAGGATTCAGATCAAAGATGAAAATAATGAACCACTTGTACACACAAAAGTGAATGCAAAGCTGGTAAATCATGAGTTCTTATTCGGGAGCGGTGCTTTTGATGCAGTAACGATGTATACCACAGATGCAGACAAGAAGATTGATTTTTATCAGGAGTTTCAGAAGATCGATACGAATATCTATGCAGACAGAATGGAAAAGTGGACAAAAGTCTTTAACTATGGAACACTTCCATTCTACTGGGGACAGTATGAACCAACAGAAGGTGATGTCCAGTTTGAGAACCGTATAAAGGCAGCAAAGTATCTGGTAGCTAAAGGTGCCAAAGTAAAAGGTCATCCTCTTTGCTGGCATACAGCATGTGCAGACTGGCTGATGGACTATGATAATACAACAATTCTGGATAAGCAGCTGAAGAGAATTGACAGGGATGTCAGTGCATTTCGTGGTCTGATCGATATGTGGGATGTTATCAACGAAGTTGTTATTATGCCTGTCTATGACAGATACGATAATGCAATCACAAGAATCTGCAAGGATCTTGGACGTGTTGGTCTTGTAAAAGAGGTTTTTCAGGCTGCTCACACGGCGAATCCGGATGCAGTGCTTCTGATCAATGACTTTGATCTTAGTGAAAGCTACCGCATACTTATCGATGGCTGCTTAAATGCAGGGGTTCCGATCAGTGCCATTGGTATCCAGACTCATCAGCATCAGGGCTATAGAGGAATGGCATGGTTAGAAGATATTCTGGACAGATTTTCTGTATTTGGCATTCCACTTCATTTTACAGAAAACACTTTGATCTCCGGTGATATTATGCCATCGCATATCGTTGACCTGAATGATTATCAGGTGGATGAATGGCCAAGCACTCCGGAAGGCGAAGAAAGACAGGCACGCGAATGGAAAGAGATGTACGAGCGTCTTTTTGCACATCCACTTGTAGAAGCGATCACAGGCTGGGACTTCGCAGATGGTGCATGGCTTCACGCACCAAGCGGTGTGATTCGTGAAGACAATACAGAAAAGCCATCTTACTATACATTAAAAAAACTTATCCACGAAGAATGGACAACGAACGAAGATCTTATGACTGACGAGAACGGATTTATTACCCTCGAAGGATATCGCGGAAGATATCACATCACTGCAAGAGAGCATACAACAGAATTTGATTTAAAATGAGCCATTGGGGACGGTTGAGCCGCTGGGGTTGAACCGTCCCCAATGGCTCAACCCCAGCGGCTCATCCTTAAAATTAATCCATCTTACGAATAATAAAACTTAATATTGCAATTCCCATGCATGGAATGAGATTGGTAAGCATCGCAATCTTTAATCCTGCATAGTCGGCTACCATACCGATGATCCATGGCATGACGATGGCACCGATTCCGCCGATCGGAAGCAGTACACCCATGCTGGAATTGCTCATGATCTTACCGACACCGGCGATTCCAATCGGATATACACCTGCGATGGCAAATGCGAAGGCAAACAGCATAAGAAGTGCGACCATAGGTGTGTTCGCAAAGACCATCAGACTGTACATGACTGTGCAGCCGATACCCATGAATGCCAGTGCCTTGAAGGTATCCTTAATATGGAATACAAATGCGATGAGAAGTCGCGCGATCAGTGTTGCACCCCACATAACGGTTACCGTATAAGTACTGAAAAGACCGCTTAAGATGTTCTGACCACGGTAGTAAGTAACAAGCCATCCGGTAACACTTGTTTCTGCTGCATTCTGACAGAAGATCAGGGCTGTGATAAGCCAAAACTTCTTACTCTTCAGGAAATCGAATTCCTTTTTGGACTCTTCCTTTTTAGAGACAGCTTTTTTACCAGGAAGTCCTGCAAGCATAAAGTTCAGCCAAAGGAGAGATCCGATGAGAGCGATTCCAATCATAGGAGCCTTATCGCCGCCCTTACTGAAGAAACTGATAAGAATAGGGCAGAGAAGAGCACCACATGCATAAAATGCATTCATAAGACTCATACCCTGGGTTCTGTCTTCACAATTCTCGCCCACCAGAACTGTACAGTTATTAACCGTACATCCTTTTGCAAGACCGACTACAAAGAATGCAGTCATAAGCAAAGGAAGAAAACCAGTCACGGACATAAGCAGATAACCGATAAAGAATCCGCTGCAAAGAATCATAACCGTGTTTCGTGCACCGATCTTACCAGGCAGTATTCCGGACATAAAGCTTGCAATCATATTACCGATACTCATAAATGAGATCAAAGTACCTGTCATACCATAGGCAAATCCATAATGACTTTGTAAAAGGCTGACGATAACTCCACTTGAGATGGTACAGATACCACTCAGGAAGAAGGAACGGTAGCCCGCATTTCTTTTTTTAATATCTTTCATAAAAAACCTCCCATATTCCAAAACATTATAAAATTTCATGAAAGAGTTTACAATATCATTTCTGTGCAGTTTTTCTGTTTTTGTGTTACACTAACAGTAATAAGTACAGTGAGGTAAGTTACAATGAAAAAGTTACGTTTTGGAATCATTGGTTGTGGTATTCAGGGTAGATTTTACCGTGATATCATCGATGGTGTTAACCTTGAAAAGTATGGAATCAAAAAGTCTCCGGGCAACAGTGAAGTTACTGCTGTATGCACATCCAATCCGGAAACAGCAAAGTACTTTCAGGAGAATACTAAGATAAAAGTATATGCAGACTGGAAAGAGATGATCGAAAGCGATGTGATCGATGCAGTTATTATTACACTGCCGCATCTCCTTCATCACGAACCTGTGATGTATGCACTGGAGCACGAAAAGCATGTGCTTTGTGAGAAGCCAATGTGTATCCGCCCATCTGATGCTGAAAAGCTGGTAGCTGTGAAGGAAAAACATCCGGAGCTCACCTTTGGCATGATGTTCAATCAGAGAGCGAACCCATTATATCGTTCATTAAAAGAGATGGTGGAGAAGCATGAACTTGGAAGTCTTCGTCGTTCCAACTGGATCATTAATGACTGGTGGAGAACGGATCAGTACTATAAGAGCGGTGCATGGAGAGGAACTTACAGCAAAGAAGGCGGAGGAATCCTGGTTAATCAGCTTCCACATAACCTTGACCTGTGGAGATGGATCTGCGGAACACCAAAGAAGATCTTTGCAAAATGTATCCAGGGTGCATACAGAGATATCCCGGTGGAAAATGATATTACAATCGTTGCTGAGTTTGAAGATGGGGTGACAGGAACGATCGTATCCTGCACACATGATCCATTTGGAACCAATCGTCTGGAACTTGATTTCTCCAAAGGAAAGATCATCCTTGAGAATGGAAAGAAGCTTACAATATACCGTTTCCACATGGATGATGAGGAATTGAATCAGACATATGACCACTATACATTCCAGAATATGAAACGAGATAACGAGACTGCACTGTATGATCTGGAAGTAAGGGAAGTAGAAACGATATTCGGTAATGACCATAGTGATACGCTTCGCAATTATGCAGAGCATATCTTAAGCGGCGAACCACTTTACAGCGACTACACAGATGGACTCCAGGAAACACAGATTGCAGCAGGTGCACAGCTTTCCGGATGGACAGGAAAGGAGATCTGTCTCCCACCAGATCCGGAAGAATACAATGCGATGATGGAGATACAGATTCAGAAGGAACTTGCATAATGTTATATCAGATACAGGATGGAAGCATGTCGTTTGGGGAGAGAGTGATTCTCTCCCATGCAGACATGGAGATAAAAGGGAAGGAAAAGATCGGAATTGTAGGACAAAACGGTGCCGGCAAGACTTCCCTTTTAAAATTAATAGCCGGAGAGCTGGAACTTGACAGAGATGACAGGCGCCGTGGCAAAGGAATTACAAGCTCAAGAAGGCTGAAAATCGGGAAGATGGATCAGGATCACCAGAAATGGATGGAACATTCGATCGAAGAGATACTTCTGCAAGGCTTTTATGAAAAGGAAGAGACGGAGAAGGTAATCGAAGTAGATTATTCTTCCGAGCGATTCTATTATGAGCAAAGATATGACAGGATGCTTCGCGACTTTGGCTTTGCAGTGGAAGATAAGAACAAAAAGCTGAAGGAGTTCTCAGGCGGAGAACAGACAAAGGTAATGCTGGTTAAGCTTCTTCTGACTGAGGCAGATATCCTGCTTCTGGATGAGCCGACCAATCATCTGGATGAACAGTCGATGGAAGCACTCGAAGAGTATGTGAAAGATTATAAAGGAGCAGTTGTAGTAGTAAGCCACGACAGGTATTTTCTTGATCAGGTAGCAGAATGCATCTACGAACTGGAGGATACGCATCTTACCAGATACGATGGCAACTATACAGCTTTCCGTGTGGAAAAGCGAAAAAGAAGAGAAAAGCAAAAAGCAGCTTATGAACGTCAGCAGGAAGAGATCTCCCGCAATGAAGAACTGATTAGGCAGTTTAAGAACAAGCCAAGAAAGGCAGCATTTGCCAGATCCAGAAAGACTTTACTTGACCGTATGGAAAGGATCGAAAAGCCCAGGGATGATATTGGACATATCTTCACAGGAGAATTAAAGCCGGAATATCCGGGACCAAAGTGGATGCTTCAGATGGAAAAGCTGCAGATTGGATTCAAGGGAAAGGAATCTTTACTTGGAGAACTGGATCTGCGCGTAAAGCGTGGAACTAAGATTGGGATCATTGGAAGAAATGGAATCGGGAAAAGTACGTTATTAAAGACACTTACCGGAACCCTCTCTCCATTAAAAGGAAGCTATCAGTTTGGTGAGAAGGTAACGATCGGATATTTCGACCAGGCAAGCGGACAGGCGGAATCAGAAGAAAAAGTCGTAGAACATTTCAGGAAAATGTTTCCTGGTATGCTTGAAAAAGAGGTCTATGGTAAACTGGCATCCTTTTTATTCCGGGGTTCTGTCTGCCAGTCAAAGATAAACACCCTTTCCGGAGGAGAGAAGAGCAGACTCAGACTTTGCGAACTGATGACACTCTGTCCGAACTTTATGATCCTGGATGAACCGACGAATCATATGGATATCCCTGCAAAGGAAACGCTGGAATCGGCATTTCAGGCATACACAGGAACGATGCTGATCGTATCACATGACAGGTATTTTCTGGATCAGGTGGCGGATGCCATACTGGTGCTTGAAGAAGGGGCTGCTTACTATTATCCATTTGGATATTCCCATTATCTTCAAAGTAAAAAGAAGATGGAAAAGCTTCTGTCAAAAGGCGTTTCTCTGGATGAACTCCCTGGAATGTTATCTACACAGGAACAGGCTATGGTCACGGCACTTAAGGCAGTTCCGAAGGCAGAACGCCATGAGAGCAGACCGTTATCGGATGACGAAGCGTATCTGGAATGGAAGCTTCATCTTGCAGAAGAGCCGATGGAAGCTGCAAAAGCTGAGGCAGAGGAAAGATGGAACAGTTATCTGGAAGCAAAGCAGGCCTATGAAGAACAGTTAATTCTGGAAGCTGAGAATCTTGCAGGATTATCAGAAAGTGAAACAATAAGTGAAAAATCAGAACTACTGGAACGGACAAAGAAGGAATACGATAGTGCTCTTGCTATCTGGACAGATACTTTGCTGAACTGGTACGACATTTTGAATTCGGAGGACGAATAAAAGAGCAATCATTATGAAACAGGAAAAAAGGATTGAGATCGCGGTTTACGGAAAAGGCGGAATCGGTAAATCCACGATGAGTGCGAATCTGTCTGCGGCACTGGCACAGACAGATCGAAAAGTATTACAGATTGGATGTGACCCAAAACACGATTCAACAAGACTTCTGATGCATGGGGAGAATATCCAGACTGTTCTGGATTATCTGAAAAACCATGACAAGAATAGCGGAAAAGTATCAGAAGTACTTCATGAAGGATATCTTGGGATTGGCTGTGTGGAAGCAGGAGGTCCACGCCCAGGTGTAGGCTGTGCAGGAAGAGGAATCATTTCAGCATTTGAATTCCTGGAGATCCATCACACAAAAGATGCATATGATCTTGTGGTCTACGATGTTTTAGGAGATGTAGTATGCGGAGGTTTTGCAGTTCCTGTCAGAAGGGAATACGCGGATGCAATCTTTCTGGTAACCAGCGGAGAGTATATGGCGCTTTATGCAGCCAACAATATCCTTCGCGGGATTCGAAACTATGATCATGACACTTACAAGCGTGTTGCAGGTATCATCTACAATGAGCGTAAGCTGTCGGATGAAGATGGAAGAGTACAACGCTTTGCGGACGCAGTGGGGCTTCCAATCTGCGTGAAAGTACCGCGAAGCAATGCATTTGCACAGGCAGAGCAGGAAAAACGAACTGTTATGGAACTGGAAGGCCACCAGGAGGAAAAAGAGATATTTCTGGAACTTGCAGGCAGGATAAAAAATGATATGACGCTTTATCCGGCAAGACCACTAAGCGATGAAGAATTGGAACAGGTTGTTCTCGGACTGGAAAAGCTGGAAGTACCGGAAGAAAAGAAAGAAGATACAACCAAAGTTCAGACAGAGAAGGCAAAGAAAACGATACCAGATGCAGGCACTGCACCGGGGAAACGTCCTCCTTTATATGGATGTGCATTTAACGGGGCGGCAACTGTGGCAGTTCATTTGACAGATGCACTGATCATCGCCCATTCTCCACGTGCATGTGCATTTTATACCTGGCAGAATATCAGCTCTCCTGGAAGAAAGAACCTGTATAACAGAGGAATATTGATGCCTTCTGCTATCAGTCCGAACTTTGCATGTACCGATATGGGACAGACAGAGGCAGTCTTTGGAGGAACGCAGGCACTGAAGGAAGTTGTGATGAAGGCGATGGAGGAAAACTGGGGTGCAATCATCGTAATCAGTTCCTGCGTCAGCGGGATTATCGGGGATGATATCAGGAGCCTTGAGGAATTATCTACGCCGGGAAAACCGGTTATCACCATCGAGGCCGACGGAGTGATCGCAGGTGATTATATGGAAGGAATCCGTATGTGCATGCGGACTATTGCGAAGAAGCTGATTAATCCACAGATAAAACCGGATGGACGTTATGTTAATCTTGTAAATGAAACGGGATTCTCCAACAATAGTGAGATGAATTACCGGATTATCCGTGATCTGTTGCATGCAATGCAGATTCAGATCAATGCCCGTTTCCTTGGAGATACTACCTGTGCGGATATGGAGAACTTCCTTGCAGCACCGCTTAATATCCTGGCGACAGACAGTCCGGATGGACGGGAACTCCAGGGATGGCTGGAAGAAACTTACGGATGCAGATTTGCAAAGAGTGTCCTTCCGGTAGGATTTGCAGAGACGAAACGATGGCTGTATGAGATTGCGGAGGAATTCAGATGCACAGAGCTGGTACCTGGCATCATTGCTGATGAAGAGGAGAAGTACAGAAAGAAGCTGGATGAACTTCGTCCGTTCCTGGAAGGAAAGAAGCTGATGGTCACAACGATAAACAGTAACATGGACTGGCTTCTTGAGACCGTGGATGACCTTGGTATGGAGGTTACATGGATCGGTGTTCTGAATTATCTTCGTATGCCGCTTCACATCTCCGTACATGACAAGTTCCAGTCGATTGCAACAGAAGAGGTGAATATCCAGGTTATTCAGGATGAGATTGCCCGAAGTAAACCAGATATTGTTCTGTCTAATTACACTTCCCTTGTGGGCGAAGGTGACTTTGTTGCAGATACCCTGTTCATGACACAGGTGGTGGGATTCCATTCCGGAATTGCGGTTATAGAACGCTGGATTGATCTGATGGCGAAAAAAGAAGCAGAGAAGAATACAAAGAAGGGAGGCTGGCAGCAGGATGAAGAATTGTTCCGTAAATACTTTGGATAAGCAGGAATGCATAAGACCGGACAGTCTTACAGGTATGATCTTTGCCATAGAGGGAATCAGAAATGCAATGGTCATGTTAAATGGCCCGATGGGCTGTAAATTTTATCATAGTACCACCTCTCAGTTTTTATCGCTTCGGCCAATGCTGTATCTTCCGCTTCAGGGAGAAGATGGGACGAGAAAGGTTCCTGTGGATTACAATTACCTGAATGACTTTTTCTTCCGTCAGCCACGGGTACCGTGCACCGCTCTCGATGGTTATGATTATGTCTATGGAACTAGCGAAAAGGTGGCAGAGGCACTGCATTATATTCACGATCAGGTAGAATTCGACTTGCTTGCAGTTGTGAATTCTCCGGGTGCAAGCCTGATTGGAGATAACCTGAAGGAACTTGTGGATGAGATACTTCCGGATCGTATCTGTATTGTTCTGGAATCGCCAGGTTATTCTCTGGAATTTGATTCCGGGTATGCAGATGCTTCCCTTGAACTGCTGAAGCAGTGCAAAGGACTTATCCGGGAAAGACAGAAGCAGGAAAAAAAGAAAGTGAATCTTTTAGGTCTTTCCATCTGGGAACGCTATCTTGAGGGAGACAGAGAAGAGTGGAAGCGTCTTCTTGGACTTTGCGGGATCGAAGTGAATTGTTGTCTTTGCGCTGAGAATACAATGGAAGAGATGAAGAATATCCTTCAGGCGGATCTGAATGTTGTCATTGATCCTGCACGAGCACTCGAGACGGCTAAGTATCTGAAGGCAGAATACGGACAGGAATATTATTCTTGTGATCTTCTGCCGGTTGGATTTGCTTCCACCGAAAAGATTATCACAGATATCTGCAGACTTCTGGATAGAGATATGACTGCATTTCGAAGGGACAGTGAACGGACAAGAGCCGTATGCTTCAGCAAGATCAATGATATCTATCATATGTGCGGACTTCCGAAGGGTGCAGCTTTTGCGGTTGTAGGAAGTGAGGCACAGGAGAAGGCATTTTCAGAATTCTTTACAGAATATATGGGAATGACAAAGACAAAAAAAGAAGAAGCAGAGCTTGTATTTGCAGATGGCAATACCATCGCACAGCTGAAATTACTGGAGCGTGGTGGACATAGTTTCTGCGGAATCGAGATCAATCTGCCTGGTATGGGATACACAGATGTCTATCCGAAAACCCAGATGGGAATCCGCGGAGCAGCTTTTCTGACAGAACAGGTACTTAATGGTCTTATGACAAAGATATAACGATATTGTAAAAGAATAAGGAATATTGTATAATAAATCTTGTGTATATATGTAAAAGTATGTGTATTTTATAACAGAAGGAGGGGCGCCTATGGAATTACAGATTCAGGATTTAGTAGCATCCATTCGTAAAGAAGGATTAGATGCAGCTAATGCAAAGGCGGAAGAGATCCTTGCAGAAGCTAAGAGCAAAGCAGATGCAATCATCGCAGAAGCAAAGGCTGCAGCAAAGAGCGAAAAAGAATCCGCAGAAAAGGAAATCGGTATCCTGAAAGAAAGCGCAAAAGTCAGTGCAGAGCATGCAAAACGCGATGCTATGCTTGCATTCAAGAGCGAAGTAAAGTCTGAGTTCGAGAAGATCCTTGCAGGTAAGGTTAAGGAGAATCTTTCAGATGGAACACTTGGTAAACTGATTCGTGCAGCTGTTGCCGGAGAAGACATCTCACAGTATGCAGCAGAAGTAGCAGACGTAACAGACGTATTGAAGAATGAATTAGCAGAGGAAATTAAGAATGGTCTCGAGATCAGACCATCGAAGCAGCTTAAGGCAGGTTTCCGCCTGGCAGCTAAGGATGGTTCCGGATACTTTGATTGTTCCGATGATGAGATCATGCAGATGCTGATGCCATATTTCCGTAACCTCAATTTTTAATAATTAGGAGGTGCTTATGGCTTCATATTATTACTTAATATCCAGCCTGCCGGATTTAAGAACCGACGCTGACATGCCTATGTCATATGCAGAATTTCTGGAGATGTGCCGTTCGCATGTGAGTGAAGATAAGTATGAAATCCTTGAGAATCTTACACTTGCTTCTACAAAGGGACCACTGTTAAAGGAATGGACAAAGTTCTATGGTGATCTCACAAAGGAGATTAACTCTCAGAGAAGTCAGAGACTTGGAAAACAGTATCCCCCTCTGGAGGACAAAGATTATTCTATCGCACAGGTGGCTGCAGCTGCACTTGCAGCAAAGAATCCACTGGAAGCAGAGAAGATCCTTTTGGACTGCGAATTCGAGAATCTTGATTCGCTGGTAGGCCTGCATGCCTTTGATGATGAATTCTTATTCGGGTATGCTATAAAACTTAAATTATTGGAACGCCAGAGCTGTTTCGTAAAAGAGAAAGGTAAGACAGAATTCAAGCGTCTTTTCGATCAGGTACAGCAGCGCGTTTACAGCTTATAACAGGAGACTATTATATGAAAACAGTAACAGGATATGTGACTGGTATTAACGGAAACCTGGCAAATGTAAAGTTTGAAGGTGCAGTTCGTAAGAACGAAGTAGCCTATATCATCGTTGATGGTACCCGCCTGAAAGGTGAGGTTATCCGTATCAACAATGGTATCGCTTCTATGCAGATCTACGAAATGTCAAATGGTATCAAGGTTGGTGACCCTGTAGAATTTACAGATGAACTGATGAGCGTAGAACTTGGACCAGGCCTTCTGACACAGGTATTCGATGGACTTCAGAACCCACTGCCTGAGCTTGCAGAAAAGTGTGGTTTCTTCCTTGAAAGAGGTGTTTATCTTGATCCGATCCCAGATCGTGAATGGGAATTTACACCATGTGTTCAGGTAGGAGACAGCGTTGAAGCAGGTGATCCTATTGGTAGTGTTCCGGAAGGACTTTTCAATCACCAGATCATGGTTCCATTCACATTAAAGGGTAGTGACTGGACCGTTAAATCAATTGTAGAAAAAGGCTCTTACCATGTAAGAGGTACTATTTGTGTTATCGCCAACAGCAAAGGCGAAGAAAAAGAACTTAGTATGGTTATCACTCAGCCGGTTAAAAAGGCTGTTAAGTGTTACGACGAAAGACTTCGTCCGGACGAACCACTGATCACAAAGATTCGTTGTATCGACTCTTTCCTTCCGGTAGCTAAGGGTGGTACTTTCTGTGTACCTGGACCATTCGGTGCCGGCAAGACAGTTCTTCAGCATATGGAAGCAAAGAACGGTGAGGCAGATATCGTTATCGTGGCAGCTTGTGGAGAGCGTGCCGGTGAAGTAGTAGAGATCCTGAAAGAGTTCCCTGAACTGGATGACCCTAAGACAGGCCGTTCTCTGATGGAAAGAACTATCATTATCTGTAACACATCTTCCATGCCTGTAGCAGCTCGTGAAGCTTCGTGTTATACAGCTGTTACACTTGCAGAATATTACAGACAGATGGGTCTTGACGTACTTCTTCTTGCTGACTCAACAAGCCGTTGGGCTCAGGCCATGCGAGAGATGTCAGGACGTCTGGAAGAGATTCCTGGTGAAGAAGCATTCCCTGCTTATCTGGAATCTACAATCGCTGCTTTCTATGAAAGAGCCGGTAAGGTTCGTTTAAGAGATGGCAGAATTGCATCTGTTACGATCGGTGGAACCGTATCTCCAGCCGGTGGTAACTTTGAAGAGCCTGTAACACAGGCAACACTGAAGGTAGTTGGCGCATTCCACGGTCTTTCAAGAGAACGTTCCGACGCACGTAAGTATCCGGCTATCCATCCAATGGATTCCTGGTCTAAGTATGACGGCGTTATTGATATGAAGGATGTGAATGCAGCCCGTGCGATCCTCCACAGAGGCAACGAGATCAACCAGATGATGAAGGTAGTTGGTGAAGAAGGTACTTCTGCAGAAGACTACATCATCTATCAGAAGGGTGAACTCCTTGATGCAGTATATCTTCAGCAGAACTCATTTGACCCGATCGATGCTGCCTGCTCACCAGAGAGACAGAGTAAGGAATTCGCAGTACTTTATGATGCTCTTACAAGAAGCTATGCTCTGGATGACAAGAAGGAGATCCGTGGTTTCTTCAACCAGTTAAGACAGGAATTCCTCGACTGGCATGGTACTGAATTCGAGACACCTGAATTCTTCGAACAGGAAAAGAAGATTTCAGATTTCTACACAGCGAAAGCAGTTGACTAGGAGGTCGAAAGATGCAGAAAGTATATACAAAAATTGAATCCATTGTCGGTAACGTAGTTACTGTCAAGGCAGCAGGCGTTCGTAACGGCGACCTTGCTCTCGTTGGTGACAGCTACGCAACCGTTATCAAGCTTGACAAAGATCTGGTTTCTCTTCAGGTATTCGCAGGTGCACAGGGTGTCAGCACCAATGACACTGTTAAGTTCCTTGGAAGACCTATGATGGTATCCTTCTCTGATCACCTCCTTGGCCGTGTATTCGACGGTGCCGGTGTTCCAAGAGATAAAGGACCAGCTCTTACAGAGAACATGATCCCGATTGGCGGACCTTCTTTCAACCCTGCAAAGCGTATTCTTCCGAAAAACATGATCCGTACAGGTATTCCTATGATCGACGTGTTCAATACCCTTGTAGAAAGTCAGAAGCTTCCAATCTTCTCCATTTCCGGAGAACCATACAATGCCCTGTTATCACGTATCGCTCTTCAGGCTGAAGTAGACGTTATCGTACTTGGCGGTATGGGACTTAAATATGATGATTACCTTACATTCAGAGATACACTGGAAAAGGGTGGCGCTATGAGCCATACTGTTATGTTTATTCATACAGCATCTGACCCTATCGTTGAGTGTACTCTGGTACCTGATATGTCACTTGCAGTTGCAGAGCAGTTCGCTCTTGCCGGTAAAAAAGTCCTTGTTCTTCTGACAGACATGACAAACTATGCCGATGCTCAGAAGGAAATGGCTATTACTATGGAACAGGTACCTTCCAACCGAGGTTATCCTGGAGACCTTTACAGCTGTCTTGCTTCTCGTTATGAGAAAGCCGTTGATATCGAAGGCGCAGGATCTATCACAATCCTTGGTGTAACAACAATGCCTGGTGATGACGTTACTCATCCGGTTCCTGATAATACCGGATATATCACAGAGGGTCAGTACTACTTAAAGAATGGTCATATCGAACCATTCGGTTCTCTTTCCCGTCTGAAACAGAACGTTAACGGTAAGACCCGTGATGATCACCGTGCTCTGATGGATGGTATGATTCGTCTTTACTCTCAGTACAAGGAATCTCTTGAAAAGAAGTCAATGGGCTTCTTAATGACTGAGTGGGATGATAAACTCTTAAAATACGGTCAGCTCTTCGAGTCTAAACTGATGGACCTTGGTGTTAATATTTCCCTGGAAGATGCGCTTGATCTTGGTTGGGAAATCCTTGCAGAATGTTTTGAGCCGAACGAAACCGGTCTTAAGACAAGTCTGATCAAGGAGAGATGGCCGAACAAGGATGCATTAAACTAAGAGGGAGCAATCGATGGCTATCAAACTTACAAAAAACGAACAGAAAGTGCAGAAGGACCGCCTGAAACAGTATCAGCGTTATCTTCCTACGCTTCAGCTGAAGAAACAGCAGCTGCAGTCCGTAATCATGAAGGTAAAGAATGAACTGGACCAGAAGGAAGTGGAACGTGCACAGATGATCGGTGATCTTGACGACTGGGTAGCTGTATTTGCAGAGAATGCTATCTTTGAAGAAGACAAGAAACTTGATAATCTGGTTCAGCCTGATACAGTCATCACAAAAACGGAGAATATCGCAGGTGTCAACATTCCGACATTCCAGGAACTGACATTTAAAGATATCGAGATCAATGTTGATGACTATCCTCTGTGGGTGGACACTGCAATCATAAAGCTTCGTGAAATTGCCCGTCTTGATGCCCTGGTATCGACTTTACGTAAGCAGGAGGAACTGCTGGAGAAGGAACTTCGTTCTACTTCACAGAGAGTTAACCTCTTCGAAAAGGTCAAGATTCCGGAAGCAAAAGAAAACATCCGTGTTATCGGCGTATTCCTTGGCGATCAGCAGACAGCAGCAGTTGTACGAGGCAAGATTTCAAAGAAGAAGTTAGTGGAGGCGGCACAATGATAGAGAAGATGAAGATGGTCTACGTCGTGTCCTCAGTCTCCAGAAAAAAGGAGATGCTGGATGGCCTTAAAGAGTTAGGCGTTCTGCACCTGGCAGAAAAGAAGGCGGCAGACCGTGCAGTATCCGAAAGATTCATGGATCTTTCAAAAACAGCTTCCACGCTTTTAGAATATGCTCCTGATAAGAAGAATAGAGGAGCAGTAAGTGAGGAGATCCTTTCTGATGAGGATTTCGCTAAGTTATATGAGAGCGTACGCGAAGCGCTTGATAAAAAAACAGACCTTACACAGGAGATCAGCACTGCAAAAGCTGAGATGGATCGTATCCAGTTATGGGGTGATTTTTCACCGGCGGCTGTCAGAGAATTGCAGGAAACAGGTTTAGATATTCATTTTTACCGTCTGGGCAAGAATGAGTATGCTGCACTTAAGAGTAATGAAGATATTCAGTTCATCCGTCTTGCTTCTGTAGAGAAGATGGATACCGTTGCAGTACTTGGAAAACTTCCGGCTTCCATTCCTGCTACTGAATTTGTTCTTCCTGAGAAAGGTGTCAGCGAGCTTCAGGAAGAGATCAGTGAGTGCAATCTCGGCGTTGCAGATTGTGACACTGTCCTGAAGAAGGCCGCATTATATGAAAAGAGCTTCCAGGCTCAGATGCTTGCAGCACAGAATGCTGAGAACTATTCTTCAGCAGATGAGACTGCAGAAAGCGATGGAGATCTCGTATGGCTGTCCGGATATGTTCCTGAGACAGAGGTTGAGGGCTTCAAGGCAGCAGCAGCTAAGAATGGCTGGGCTTTTGGAGTAACAGATGTAGCAGATGATGATGAGAAGATTCCTACAAAGGTGAAGTACAACAAGGTTTCCGGACTGATCAAGCCGGTATTTGATATCCTTGGTATCTTACCTGGTTACAGAGAATCAGATATCTCACTGTGGTTCCTGTTATTCTTCACATTATTCTTTGCTATGATCATCGGTGATGGCGGATACGGTGTAATCATCCTTGTCGGCACACTGGGATTTTTAGCAAAATCAAAGAAGTTAAACGATGCAACATTTTTATTATTGATTCTTTCTATTGCAACAATTATCTGGGGTGCGGTAACAGGAACATGGTTTGGTATGGAAAGTGCCATGAAGGTTCCGTTCCTGAAGGCAATGGTTATCCCAAGTTTTGCAAACTATCCTGAGTACTTCGGTTTAACAGGAGCTCAGCAGCAGAATGTGATCATGAAGTTCTCCTTCTCCATTGGAGCAATCCAGATGGCGCTGGGAAGTCTGATCTCTATCAAGAAGAAGCTTTCTGAGAAGAACTTAAGCTGGGTAGCAGATCTTGGCTGGTTATTTGCAATAGTAGCAATGTACTTACTGTCACTGACATTGGTTATCCATGAAAATATTCCTATGGTTCCGATCTTTGTGATCGTAGGAGTTGCATTCGTACTGGTAGTAGTATTCGGAGGCATGTCTCCGGACAAGACCTTTGCACAGGGTCTGAAGGCAGGTCTTGCAGATGCATTCACCGTATTCCTGAATACGATCAGCTGTTTTGGTAACGTTATGAGTTACATCCGTCTGTTTGCGGTAGGTATGGCAGGTCTTGCCATTTCCCAGAGCTTTAACGGAATGGCAGCAGGCTTCAAGGGTCCATTGGTGATCGTTGCAGTACTCATCGTAGTAGTCGGACATCTGTTGAACCTTGTTATGTGTTTCCTTTCAGTCGTTGTACATGGTGTACGACTTAACGTACTGGAGTTCTCCGGACAGGCTGGTCTGGAATGGACAGGAATCGGATACGAACCATTTAAAGAAATGGACAAAATTAAAAAATAGAACATAAAGGAGAATTGGTATGAATCTCGAATTTATTGGTATGGCAGCTGCACTTGGTTTATCAGCAGTAGGATCTGCTTTTGGTGCTGGTATGGCTGGTATGGCTTCAATCGGAGCTTGGAAAAAATGTTATGCAAGTGGAAAACAGGCACCATTCATCATGATCGCTTTCGCAGGTGCTCCTCTTACACAGACTATCTACGGTTTCCTTCTTATGAACTTCATCAGAAGTGCTATGGAAGCAGCTTCTAACCCAGGTCTTGCACTTGGTGTTGGTATCTTCGGTGGTCTTGCAATCGGTCTTTCAGCTTTCTTCCAGGGTAAATGTGCTGCAGCTTCTGCAGATGCTCTTGGTGCAACCGGTAAAGGTACTGCAAACTACTTCATCGTAATCGGTGTCGTTGAAACAGTAGCTCTGTTTACACTGGTATTCAGCTTACTTCTGTTAGGCTAATTTTTTAGAGTTATCACGAAAGGGTTCCGCTTTTGCGGAACCCTTTTTTCGTATACTTCAGACTTTTGCAGTTTTCCATTTTCCATGAAGGAAACGTATCTGCAGCATCAGGCTTCGTACTGCGAGATCGATAAGCATGGAAAAGTAGATGCCATAGACTCCATAATGCAGGTGAAATCCCAGGTAAAAAGAGAAGACGATACGGATTCCCCACATGGTCAGAAGACTGTAGATGAGTGGTCGTAAGGTATCTCCAGCGCCGTTTAATGCGCCTTGTGTTACGATGGAAAATGCGTTAAATGGCTGAATCATCGCACAGATAATGATGAGCCGTACCGTGATGGAATGAACATCAGTGTCGTTTGTGAATACTCCTGCAAGAGGGTAGCGAAGCACAGCCATCAGTGTACCTACTATAGAGAGAAATACAATGGAGGACCAGATGGTATAATTCCCAAGTCTCTGGGCTCCGTCCGGATCTTTTGCTCCAAGCTTTTGTCCCACCATGGTGGTTGCTGCTGCTGCGAATCCATTGGCAGGCATATAGCCCAGTGACTCGATCGTACATGTAATATGGTAAGCGGCCACATGCGCGGTTCCGATGGAGGCGAACATGGAGGCGTAGATGATCTGTCCCAGATTGACGATAAAGCGTTCTGCGGCGGCTGGCCAGGCGATCTTCAGTACGCGCTTTAACTGCTTAAGATCCAAAGGATCTTTAAGGGAAAAGTGAATACGAAGGGCACTTTTTTTCGTGAACATATAGCATAGAAGGAAAAGGCCTGCTCCTCCGATGCTGAGTGCACTGGCAATGGCGGCTCCTTTGATTCCAAGACCGGCTCCCCACATAGGAAATGATAATCCAAAGAAGGAGATGGTTCTGGAAGGATAGATCAGGAGGAAGTTGCCAACGACGTTGATGATATTGGCGGCAATTCCTGTCAGCATCGGTGTGCGGGTATCACCGGCACCACGAAGGAGGGCGCCCATGGTCATGGCGCAGTAGTGGAAAAGATAGCCAAATGAAATGACACGCAGATATAAAGCGGCATTTTCACAGACCTCCGGAGTTCCACGCATCAGCCTTGGGATGACTGGTGCCCCGAAAAATGTAAACAGTGCGAAAAAAAAGGCCATCAGAAACGCCATACGAAAGACCTGACTTCCGGAATAGGAGGCCTCTTTTTTATTACCTGCGCCAATGGCTCTTGCTACGATGGCAGTGCCGCCAACACCAAGAGACCTGGCAAGACCATTTAACATCCAGGTAGGAGAGGTGCAAAGACCGACTGCTGCAGTAGCTACAGCACCGATGGAACCTACCATAGCTGTGTCTACCAGTGATACTAAAGTTGCAGTCATATTTTCCAGAATACAGGGCCAGATCAGGCCGAACATCAGGAGAATCTCTTCTCGTGATATGTGAAAGAATCGATGGGAGTGTTTCATTTCTTTATGCCTTCTAAATGAATTATCGCTGTTCATTGTATCATAAAATGACAGAAAAAAACAAAATATGCATTAATATAGTGTATATATACAAAAAAACATTGCTGATATTAGTTCAGTGTGTTAATATCAATAATGATTTAGCGCTTTAAAGGGAGGAAATCTAAATATGAAAAAAACATTACTTGGATTGGCAGCATTAGCAGTTGT
This sequence comes from Marvinbryantia sp., assembly GCA_045598185.1. Taxonomy (GTDB): domain Bacteria; phylum Bacillota; class Clostridia; order Lachnospirales; family Lachnospiraceae; genus Marvinbryantia. The sequence goes on along the minus strand of JAZLLO010000105.1, from coordinate 26,265 downwards.
TGCTTGTGGTACAACAGCACTGGCAGAAGAAGCAAAACCACTGGAAGGACAGAAGCTTACCATCGCTCTTAGTCCTGACTTTATGTATTTTGAAACAGTATCTGAAACAGAAGAATGTGGCTACGAAGGTCTCGACATCGATATTATCAAGAGTCTTAGCGACAAGCTTGGTTTCGAATTTGAGATCGTTCCTATGGACTTCTCTTCTCTGATCGGTTCTCTTCAGACAGGTAACGCTGACTTCGTTATCTCTGGTATGAGCTACACAGAAGAACGTGCACAGGTTGTTGATTTCTCCATGACATACTGTACAACAGATGTAGGATGCGTAGTTCCAGTTGATTCTGAGATCGCTTCTTACGATGACCTGAAGGGTCAGATCGTTGCTTGTTCACAGGGTACAACTTATGAGATGCTGATCGAAGATATCGAAGGCGCTACTCTTAAGACATTCAAGGGTCAGGCTGGTGTAGGTACAGCGGTATCTCAGGGCTCTGACGGTGTAGTAGCTGGTCTTACAAGCTGTAACGGTTCTAAGAAGCTTGCTAACACAGTTCTTGCAGAAGATGGTTCTCCACTTCTTAAGTACTTCATTCTTGAAGGTGAAGGCGTAGCTGACCAGTATAACATTGCATTCCCTAAGGGAAGTGAACTTGTAGAAGTTGTTGATGAAGGTCTCAAAGAGATGATTGATTCCGGCGAGATGGAAACACTTGTTAAGCAGTGGCTGTACTAAGATAGATTACATAGTTAATAAGAAGGGACTCCGATGAGCTTCTTGGAGTCCTTTTTCTGTTTTATAGGAAAGGAGTATCGATATGCAGTTGGATTTTTCGATTATCCTGAATTATATTCCTGATTTTGGAGCAGCGCTTCTGGTTACTTTGGAAGTTACCATCTGTTCTCTTTTATTAGGTCTGTTATTCTCGATTCCACTGTCACTTTTCAAGATTTCCAATATTAAGCCATTGGAATGGATTGCTTCGTTTTATACCTCTATTTTCCGTGGTGTTCCACTGATGGTTCAGGTATTCATGATGTATTTTGGTGTGCCGCTGATCCTTCCTGTTAAATTTACTGCATTCACAGCAGGTACATTAGTATTTGCCATGAACTCAGCAGCTTACATTTCAGAAAGTATGAAGGGTGGTATCAAGGCCATCGATAAGGGGCAGTATGAAGCTGCCATGGCACTTGGTGTTCGTTATACTTCTATGATGAAAGATATCATCCTTCCTCAGGCAGTTAAGAGTATCATGCCATCTCTTATCAATGAGTTTATCAGTTTGCTTAAGAATACAACTTTGATCGCATCGATCGGTCTGGTTGATATCCTGCGTGTAGGTCAGCTGATCCAGTCACGTACCTACCGTGCATTTGAACCATTTTTTGCAATTTCATTATTCTATTATGTTTTAGTTATGATCTTGTCATTCCTTGGCAAGCTTCTGGAAAGGAGAGTGAATAAGAGTGATCGACGTTAAAGACCTTCATAAAAGCTTTGGTTCCCTGAAAGTTTTGCAGGGGATTGATCTTCATGTGAATCAGGGAGATGTTGTATCGATTATCGGACCTTCCGGTTCCGGTAAGTCTACTCTTCTTCGTTCGGTTAATCTTCTGGAGACTGCTACCAGTGGTGAGATCTGGGTTAAGGGAAAATTGATCACAGAACCAGATCCTAAGCTTCATCCGGAGTTTTCCGGCAAGGCTGCACTGAAGCAGTTCAAGGATCAGCACTTCCAGGATGCTTACGAACTTCGTAAGAATGTCGGAATGGTATTCCAGCATTTCAATCTGTTTCCACATATGACAGTTCTGGAGAATATGATCTATGCCCCGATGACTGTTAAGAAAGTATCTAAGGAACAGGCTGTTGAAAAGGCAAAAAAGCTTCTGGATAACGTAGGCATGTTAGAGAAGATTGATGTTTACCCGGCAACACTTTCCGGTGGTCAGAAGCAGCGTGTGGCTATTGCACGTACCCTTGCCATGGATCCTGAGATCGTTCTTTTTGATGAACCGACTTCAGCACTTGATCCGGAAATGGTTAAGGAAGTTCTTGATGTTATCAAACGTCTGGCAGGAACTGGTATCACCATGCTACTGGTAACCCACGAGATGGGATTCGCACGTGAAGTATCTGACCGTATCTGCTTCCTGGATCAGGGTAGACTGATTGAAGACGCACCACCAGAAGTATTCTTCTCTACACCGAAGTCCGAAAGAGCGAAGGTATTCCTGGAGAAAGTATTGTAATTTCTGCTTGCGGTGGAGATTACGTTATGTTACTATAACCTTCGGGAATGAGGTTCTCCCATAGCGAATAGCTTAAACCGTCTATTAGACTGATGACTTCTGTAATTTTATTACAGGGGCATCAGTCTTTTTGTTTCCTGTATATACTAAAAGAAAAGGAGAGAATTATGTTAACTTCACTATCACTTATTTTCCTTGTTGGACTTGCAATGGCTGCTATCTGTGCCAGGATCAAGATTCCACGTATCATCGGTATGCTTTTTACCGGAATTGTGTTAGGTCCTTATGTACTGGACTTCCTGGATCCTACGATTCTGATGATCTCATCAGAACTGCGTCAGATGGCACTGATCATCATTCTGATCAAGGCTGGTCTGTCACTTGACATCTCAGATCTTAAGAGGGTAGGGCGTCCTGCAATACTCATGTCATTCTTGCCGGCTATGATGGAGATTCTTGCTTTCATCCTGTTTGCACCTGCACTTTTAAAGGTGAATCGAATCGAAGCTGCCATTATCGGTGCTGTGCTTGGAGCAGTATCCCCTGCGGTAGTGGTTCCTAGAATGGTACAGCTTATGGAAGAGAAGTATGGAACGGATAAGAGTATTCCACAGATGATTCTTGCAGCGGCATCTTTAGATGATGTATTTGTAATTGTTCTGTTTTCGACCTTTGTTGGGATGGCACAGGGAGACGGTGGAAGCATGATGGGTCTTATCGATATCCCGGTTTCCATTATACTTGGAATCTTACTTGGCATCGTAACAGGTGTTGCACTTGCCTGGTTCTTTGAAACAGCTTATGCAAGAAAGAATCTGATCCGTAACAGTATGAAAGTTATTATTATCCTTGGCGTAGCATTTCTTTTGATGGCAATTGAAACCTGGGCAGAAGAATATGTTGCAGTATCAGGACTTCTTGCAGTTATGTCTATGGCATGTGCACTTAAGATGAAGAGTATTGTGGCAGTTCAGAAGCGTCTTTCTGCCAAGTATGGAAAGCTTTGGATTGCAGCTGAGGTTATCCTTTTTGTTCTTGTAGGTGCAGCGGTAGATATCCGTTATACACTTGGAGCAGGTGCAATGGCAGTTGCACTCATCTTCCTTGCACTGGTGTTCCGTTCTGTAGGTGTGTGGATCTGTCTTGTTGGAACACCACTTAATCTGAAGGAGAAGATATACTGCGTGATTGCCTATATTCCAAAGGCAACTGTACAGGCAGCAATTGGCTCCGTACCATTATCGCTTGGACTTCCATGCGGAAAGCTAGTACTCTCCATTGCGGTATTATCTATTATCATTACGGCACCACTGGGTGCGTTTGGTATGGATCTTACTTATCAGAAATTGTTGAAGAAGGAATAGAATCGTCTGCAAAATCTCCTTTGGAGTTATACTTGATATTTGTTTTAGAGAAACGTATAATACTTTAGGAAAAAGGAGGTATTGCAGGAATGAGTTCTATAGGAAAAGACTTATCAGAAGGTAATGTAGTAAAACAGCTGATTTTATTCTCATTACCATTTTTAGCGGCAAATATTATTCAGTCCCTTTACAGTGTTGCGGATATGCTGATTGTGGGGCAGTTCAGCGGAACAGCAAGTATGTCCGGTGTCAATATCGGAAGTCAGGTAACCTTCATTATTACTAACCTTGTGTTCGGACTTTGTACCGGTGGTACCGTATTGATCGGACAATATATGGGTGCCAAGAAGCAGAAGGATATGGCAGAGACAACGGCTACATTGATGACAATGCTTCTTATAGCGGCTGTTGTACTTACTGTTGCGATGTCATTTGTAAAAGATCCAATCCTTCGTCTGATTCAGACACCGCAGGAGTCTTATGATGAAGCAAGAAGCTATCTTGCAATAACACTGTTCGGATTGATCTTCATCTTTGGTTATAACGTATTCAGTGCCATTATGCGTGGTATGGGTGACAGCAAGCGTCCATTCTATTTTGTAACGATCGCCTGTGTCACAAATATTGTTCTTGATGTTATATTCGTAGGAAAGTTTGGTATGGGAGCAAGTGGTGCAGCTATTGCAACTGTAATCTCCCAGGCAATCAGTATGATAACCTGTATCTGGGTTATGATCAGAAGTAATTTCGTCTTCGACTTTAAGCCATCTTCCTTCCGAATTAACAGGAATAAGATGGGCAAGATATTCCGCCTTGGTACACCGGCAGCTATCCAGAATGGTGTTACCAGTATGTCCTTCATGATTATCACGATTCTTGTAAATGTGATCGGTGGAGTAAGTGCATCTGCCGCAGTAGGTGTTGTTGGAAAGTTCAATGGATTTGCTATCATGCCCGCAGTTGCAATGTCAGCATCAATTTCCACTATGAGTGCACAGAATATCGGCGCTAATAAGTGGGATCGTGCTATCAATGTATGTAAGCTTGGAACAACTGTAGCAGCGATTATCTCTGTCATTATCTTCGCAGTAGCTCAGTTATTCCCGGCAGAGATTCTCAGATTATTCAATGACGATCCGGAGATGATCGCATATGGTATTCAGTATATGAGAACCTTCAGCTGTGATTATCTGATCGTACCATTTGTATTCTGTATTAACGGTATCTTTATCGGAGCAGGTCATACGACCTTCTCACTTGTTAACAACATGCTTTCTGCATTGATTCTTCGAATCCCGGCATCGATCTTATTCGGAGCAGTACTTGGTATGGGACTTGCGGGCGTCGGACTTGGCGCGCCGGTAGCATCCTTCGGATCATTGATTCTGATCATCGGATTCCTTATCTCCGGAAAGTGGAGAACAAACGCAGCAGCGTAAATATAATGAAGGGCGGTTGAGCCACTGGGGACGGTTCCAACTGGTACATTTACTGTACCAGTTGGAACCGTCCCCAGTGGCTTTTAGCTTTTATTCAGCGAATAATGCTGTTGAAAGATAGCGATCTCCTGTATCAGGAAGAAGTGCTACAATGGTTTTTCCTTTATTTTCCGGACGTTTTGCAAGAGCGATTGCGGCTGTAACAGCTGCGCCGGAGGAGATACCAACCAGGACACCTTCTTTTTTACCGATAAGCTTTCCAGTTGCAAATGCATCTTCATTCTCCACTGTTATGATTTCGTCATATACAGAAGTATTTAATACAGCTGGAACGAATCCGGCACCGATTCCCTGAATCTTATGTGCACCCGCAGTTCCTTTGGAAAGAACAGGTGAAGTAGCAGGTTCTACAGCAACTACTTTAACTGCACTGTTTTTACTCTTTAAGTATTCACCGACACCTGTAATAGTTCCGCCGGTGCCTACTCCTGCTACAAAGATATCTACTTCGCCATCTGTATCTACCCAGATTTCCGGACCGGTTGTTGCACGATGTGTTTCTGGATTGGCAGGGTTGATGAATTGACCAGGGATAAAGCTGTCAGAAAGTTCAGCTGCAAGTTCGTTAGCCTTTGCGATAGCACCCTTCATACCCTTAGCACCTTCTGTCAGAACAAGTTCTGCGCCATAAGCTTTCATCAGCTGACGACGTTCAATACTCATAGTATCTGGCATTACGATAATAATACGGTAACCTCTTGCAGCAGCGACACTGGCAAGACCAATACCTGTATTTCCGGAAGTTGGTTCAATAATTACGGAACCTTCCTTTAATAAGCCTTTATTTTCTGCATCATCGATCATAGCCTTTGCAATACGATCCTTAACAGAACCTGCTGGATTAAAGTATTCCAGTTTTACAAGGATCTTTGCTTCAAGTCCTTCTTCTTTTTCAATATGTGTCAACTCTAAAAGTGGTGTATGTCCGATCAGTTGATCAGCGGATGTATATATTTTACTCATGGTATTGTCCTCTTTTCTGTTTTATTATTTCATACAGCTGCGAATCCTTTTTCAAGGTCAGCAATAATATCATCAATATGTTCTGTTCCGATAGAAAGTCGGATTGTGTTCTGATAGATACCTACATTTGCAAGTTCTTCATCATTTAACTGGCTGTGAGTTGTGCTTGCAGGATGGATAACAAGGCTCTTAACATCAGCCACATTTGCAAGAAGTGAGAAGATTTCAAGGTTATCGATGAAACGGAAAGCTTCTTCTCTGCCGCCTTTGATCTGGAATGTGAAGATAGATGCTCCGCCGTTTGGGAAGTACTTCTGGTATAATTCATGGTCTGGATGATCTGCCAAAGATGGATGATTAACCTTTTCAACCAGTGGATGATTCTTCAGGAATTCTACGACCTTCTTTGTGTTTTCAGCATGACGTTCCAGACGAAGACTTAAGGTCTCTGTTCCCTGTAACAGTAAGAATGCTGCAAATGGAGAGATACATGCACCTGTGTCACGAAGAAGGATGGCTCTGATATAAGTAACAAATGCTGCTTTACCAGCTGCTTCTGTGAATTTAACCCCATGATAACTTGGATTTGGTTCAGAGATCCAAGGATATCTGCCGCTTACTGCCCAGTCATAAGTTCCGCCATCAACGATTACACCGCCAAGAGTTGTTCCATGGCCGCCGATGAACTTTGTTGCAGAGTGGATAACGATATCAGCACCATGTTCGATCGGGCGAATCAGGTAAGGTGTTCCAAATGTATTATCGATTACAAGTGGAAGATTATGTTTGTGAGCAATCTCTGCGATAGCATCAATATCAGGAATATCACTGTTTGGATTACCAAGTGTTTCGATATAGATAGCTTTTGTATTATTCTGGATAGCATCTTCAACCTCCTTCAGATCATGTGCATCTACGAAAGAAGCTTCGATTCCGTAAAGTGGAAGAGTGTGTGCCAGAAGATTGCTTGTTCCACCGTAGATTGTTTTCTGTGCAACGATGTGTTCACCTTTAGAAGCAAGTGCCTGGATAGTATATGTAATAGCTGCTGCACCGGATGCTACTGCAAGCCCTGCAACACCGCCTTCAAGAGCCGCGATTCTGTCTTCGAATACACCTTGTGTACTATTGGTAAGTCTTCCATAGATATTACCTGCATCTGCAAGACCGAAACGATCAGCTGCATGCTGGCTGTTGTGGAATACATAACTTGTAGTTGCATAAATTGGAACTGCTCTAGCATCAGATGTTGGATCTGGGTTTTCCTGTCCTACGTGTAACTGTAATGTTTCAAATCTATATTTACTCATATTCTTTAGTTCCTTTCTGTTTTTATTGATGTTTTCTGATAGTATCTTATCTCCTATTCACCTACTTAGTCAATAGGCGAAAAACTATAGCAAGGTATTGATTCAAACTATTACCAAGTATTATAATAGGTGAAACGGAGGTATTAATATGATTTCAACAAAAGGCAGATATGCCATTCGATTTTTAATAGATCTGGCTGAATGTGGTGATGAACGACCGATTCCACTGGATGAAGTGGCAACGAGACAGAGTATTTCTAAAAAGTATCTGGAAATAGTGGTTAAGATGTTGGTTACCGGTAAAATGGTTAAGGGAGCAAGTGGAAAAGGCGGTGGCTATCGCCTGCTTCGTAAACCGGAGGAATATACGATTTTGGAAGTACTGGAGTTGACAGAAGGATCCCTGGCACCTGTGGCATGTTTAAAATGCGATGCAGAAAAGTGTGAAAGAGAAGATAACTGTCAGACACTGCCGATGTGGCAGAGATTTGATACGATGGTACATGATTACTTTGCAGGGATAACTATTGCTGATTTAATGAAAAAACAGATGTGAGACAGCGTGGTGGTAAAGCATTGAGGGCGGTGAGCCATTGGCTCAACCGCTCCTATTACATTATTTTAGTGTCTCTATCATAATCTGGTAGCCCATGCGATAGATGTTGCCATCACACTGTGCCAGTTCTGCATAGTTACGGACATCTTCCATAGATGCGGTTCCTTTGAAAGAACTGTCGTGGATCAGCATGGATAATTCTGCAAGAGAGATAGCAAGATTCATATCAGCAGAGTTTTTTTCTGAAATGATATCTCTAACTGCATAGCTTTCTGTCTCAGATGAATCTTTGGAAGGCTCTTTATAGTTGATGGAGACAGTCAGAAGTTCATCAGAAGCAGAGGCTTCGGTAAGTTCACGATTGCCCTGATATTTTAATCCGCTTTCGGATGGAGAAATTAAATTTCCTGTTGCAGGCACAAGTTCATAGAGGAGTGTAACCTGCTGTCCGGCACCTACTTCACCGCCGTCAACCGCGTCATTCTGGAAGTCGTTATCTGCGACATCCCGGTTTTCGTATCCGATAAGACGATACTCAGAAATAAGAGCAGGATTGAACTCTGCCTGGAATTTCACGTCTTTTGCAATGGTGATAGTTGTCTCTTTCTGATTCTCGATCAGCACATGCTGCGCTTCATCAAGACAGTCAATATAGAAGTAGTTCCCATTTCCAGCATCAGCGATACTTTCCATGTTTGTATCAGAGTAATTGCCGGTGCCAAAACCTAAAACAGTAAGGAAGATACCTGTTTCCTTTTCCTGGGTAATCAGATCGGTCAGACCGGAAGTACTTGTGATACCAAGATTCATATCTCCATCGGATAAGATGAAGATACGGTTATTTCCATCTTCCACAAAGTTCTTTTCAGCAAGATCATAGGCTGCTGTGATACCGCCGGAACCATTCGTTCCGCCATAAGGATGAATATTATCCAGAACTTCACAGATAGTCTCATAGTCATTGCCAGGGCAGCTATCCAGTGCCACATAAGAGTCACCGGAATAGGTTACGATGGATACACGGTCCTCATCACTTAAAGTATAGGAAAGCAGTTTGATCGAGCACTTTGCCAGGGCAATCTTTTCAGCATAATCCATAGAACCGGAAGTATCCAGAAGAAAGGTGAAGTTATTTCCTTTGTATTCCATTTCCTGCTGGTTCGCCTGAACCGTCATAAGAAGCAAGTCATTTTCTTCATTCCAAGGACAGGAAGTTAATTCATACTGAAGCGAAAACTTTCCATCAGAAATGTTCTCGCTGTCGATAGTATAGTCAAAATAGTTTAAAAGCTCTTCTGTACGGACACTTCCGGATGGAATTTCGGAAATGCTCATCCCATCACGTAGCATTCTGCGAAGGTTGCAGTAAGAACCCGTATCAACATCAGCAGCAAAGGTAGAAAGCGGATCCGTAGCAACCTTCACAAAGCCTTTTTCCTTCAAAACAGAATATTCTTCGGTATTAAAGCTATATGCAGGAACTTCATAGGCAGATTCCATCTCGCAATCTTCTGTAAGAACCATTGCCTTGCTGGACATATTGTAATTTTCCATACCAAGTAAGCCAGACAGCAGATGAAAACATCCATTTGCATAAGACTCTTCCATTTCATACTCTACATATTCGTAATTATCAATCTCTTCCTGAAGTTTTTTCTTTAATTCCTCAAGCTGATCCTGGCCGATCACCTTCTGCCCTGCAAGAACTGGTGAAACACAAGATAATAACATACCTGTACTTAGAACAACAGCTGCACTTTTTTTCAATATCTTTTTCATAATGATTCCTCCATAATTGATATTATTTTTTACCTCTTTGCTAGATAAGTGTAAGAAAGAGCACAGATTGTTGCATAAAAATAAAAAAATCTGTAAAATAAGCATAATGCACTATATTTTGACAGTATGAGAAGGAGAGAATACATGTATAACCATATCGTACAATATTATGAGACAGATAAGATGGGAGTTACACATCACTCCAATTACATTCGCTGGATGGAGGAAGCACGTATTGCATTTCTTGCTGAGAATGGATGGGAATTTGCAAAATTAGAGGAGATGGGGATCATCTCACCGGTAGTATCGGTAAATTGCAAGTATAAGACACCAACTGTTTTCTCGGAGGTAGTTGCAATCGAAGTATCCGTGGAAGAGTATAAAGGTGTAAAACTGAAATTAAAATACATCATGAAAAATACAGAAGGAAAGATTGTATGTGAGGCTCAGTCAGAGCACTGTTTCCTGAATGAAAAGGGAAGACCGATACGTATGGCAAAGGAATTCCCGGAACTGCATCAGGCACTTTTAGACCTCGCTGCAAAGCAGGAATAAGATATGAGAATTATTGAAAGCTGTGCAGAATGCCTGTACAGACGTCAGGTTGCCCAGGCAAGCAAAAGTGATGATATAGAGAAAAGAGAAGCATATATCGCAGGCGTAAAAGATATTATTGACCATAGAACAGAGCAGGATTGTTCTCCGTATCTGGTTTCTCTTTTCGGAAAACTCCATCAGCAGATATTCGGGGATATTACAAGCTATGGACCACTGAAAAAAGAATACAATGATCTGGTTCTATCTATAGAAGATGAACTGGAGAAAAAGATAACAACACCTGAGATGTCAGCGAAAGAGACTTTATTAAAAGCATTAGTCTATGCAAGAATCGGTAATTATATCGATTTCGGTGCCATGGATAATGTGGATACAGATACATTTTTAGGCCTTTTTGATAAAGCATCGGTCAGCGAGAATGACAGAATAACCTTTGAACGATTCTATCAGGAATGCGAGCAGGCAGATAATTTCCTGCTTCTTACAGATAATTGCGGTGAGATTGTGATCGATAAGCTGTTTCTTCGTGTACTGAAGAGATGCTTTCCAAAGTTGAAGATCAGAGTTTTAGTCAGAGGCAGTGAAGTTCTGAACGATGCAACAGTAGAAGATGCAAGATATGCAGGAATTGACCAGGAAGGAGAAGTCATCTCCAATGGAACAGCCATTGCAGGAACCATCTATGATCGAATCTCAGAAGAGGCGAAGAATGCAATGGACCAGGCAGATGTCATTCTTTCAAAAGGTCAGGGAAACTATGAATCAATGTCAGGAGAGGGAAGACACGTCTATTATTCCTTCCTTTGTAAATGCGACCTCTTCACATCAAGATTTCAGGTTCCGAAGTTAACAGGAATGTTTGTATGTGAATAAGAGGGGAAAGATGAACGAGATAGAAAAAGAGCAGGCTTTTGAGCTCATTGTTACCGCCGGACAGATTCTTCTGGAGAATGGGGCGGAAATCTATCGTGTAGAGAATACCATGGACCATATGGCAGAGAGCCTTGGTGTTGAGACCATGGTGAATTATGTAATAGCAAATGGTATATTTGTTATGGCAGAAGGGGAGACAAGTCCCCTTCGTGCCACCATTAAGCAGGCTGCACCGGGGAATACGAATCTGCGAAAGATCGAGTGTGTGAATGCACTGTCAAGAGATATTGCCAGTAGAGTATGTGACCTGCAGCAGGCAAGGGTTCGCTTGAAAGAGATTGAGAATATGAAAGGTTACAGCAGACCTGTTCTGCTGGCAGCCTATGTTATAGGAGCAGGGTGTTTTTGTTATGCACTTGGAGGCTCCGGATACGATTCTGTTGTGTCGGCAATTGCCGGCTTTTTCCTTGGAATCTTTTTTACTACGGTAGGAGAATGGGTCACGGCAAAAGCATTTAAGATCATGCTTGGAAGTATGCTGGTGACAACGATCAGTATGATCCTGTTCCGGTATGTCCATATGGGAGATGACCTGAATGCCATTATCATCGGAAGCCTGATCCCTATGATCCCAGGTGTTCCATTTACCAATTCGATACGTGATTTTGTGGAAAATGACTACCTGTCGGGAGTAATCCGTCTGATGGATGTCACGCTTGTTATGATATCTATGTCAGTTGGCGTTGCCATCATCCGCCGATTATGGTTATAAGGAGGACGATAGAATGGTACAGTTTATCTTTCAGGTACTGACAGCAAGTGTCGGAACTATTGCATTTAGTATTATGTACAATGTTTCCAAGAAACATTTCCTCTATTGCGGTATCTGCGGCGCCGCAGGATGGATGGTATATCTGATACTGAGGAATCGATCGGATATTGCAGGTGTATTTTTAGGGGCATTTCTGGTGGTTTTATTGTCCCGTTACTTTTCTGTGACACGGGAATGTCCGGTAACGATCTTTTTGATTCCTGGAATCTTCCCTCTGGTACCGGGAAAAGGAATCTATCAGGCAGTGTATCACATCATTATCGGATCCTATTACAGAGCGATTCATCACTTTGTGACTGCCTTTAAGTATTCATTCGCCATTGCGATGGCGATATCGGTTGGAGTTATACTTCAGAAAATAAAAAAATGACAAAATAAGAGGAAAATTATGAAAAAATCATTATTACTGGGAATTCTGGCGTCCTTTTTCTTTGCTTTTACCTTTGTGTTAAACAGAAGCATGAATCTGGGCGGTGGATATTGGCTGTGGAGTGCATCTCTTCGTTATTATTTCACACTTGGAATTCTTCTGATCCTGCTTCTTGCAAGAAAAGAAGTGGAACTGGTTATTCGAGATATTAAGAAGAATCCATCTGGCTGGGTTCTATGGAGTACCGTGGGATTCGGATTATTCTACATGCCATTATCAGCAGCATCTGTTTATGGGGAGAGCTGGTTTACGGCGGCAATCTGGCAGATCACGATCGTATGCGGTATTCTGTTAACACCACTGTTTCAGAAAAAGATACCTGTGAAAAATCTATTGCTTTCGGGGCTGATTCTTATCGGTATTCTGATCATGCAGATCCCGAATATGGAATCCGGAATGAGAAGCAGCACCTGGATCGCATTTTTACTGATCCTGGTTGCAGCATTTTCTTACCCACTTGGAAACAGAAAGATGATGACTATCTGCAGTGAAGAGTTATCTACTTTGCAGAGAGTATTTGGAATGACGATATGTAGTATGCCTTTCTGGCTGATTTGTGGTATAGTAGCAGGTGTAGGAAGTGGAATGCCAACACAGGGACAGCTTTTGCAGTCTTTTCTTGTGGCGCTGTTTTCCGGTGTAATCGCAACGATTCTTTTCTTTCGTGCCACGGATCTTGTACGAAAGAATCCAAGACAGCTTGCAGTCATCGAAGCGACACAGTCAGGTGAAGTTATATTTACGCTTATATTGGGAATATTGATTTTAGGAGATGCGGTTCCAAGCACATCCGGATGGATCGGAATTCTGCTTATCGTAATTGGTATGATATTAAATTCTATCTTTTAGGAGGTATTGTATTACATGAATCAGTTTACAAGATTCAATCTTCCACTCTGTCTTGTAGTGGAAGAAGGAGTATTTGACCACGTAGATGAAACTATCGAGGCTTATCTGCCTGAGATCAGAGGACAGAAGACGATTATCGCAACGGACTCTTTTCTTCACAATGCTTATGCAGATGTTGTGAATGAGATCAGTAAGGATTTTCAGGATGCTGAAGTTTACGAAGTTGCAGATGCAACCTATGATATTGCAACATCCCTTGCAAAATACATGCATATGAATGGCATCAAGGTGATTATCGGTCTTGGTGGAGGAAAGGTACTTGACACTGCAAAGTACGCTGCATTTATCAGTGAAGCAGTTTACATAAGTCTTCCTTCAACCCTTAGCAATGACTCCCTTGCATCTCCATTTGCAGTTCTTGAGATGGAGAATGGCGGAAGAATGACACTTCCATGCAAGATTCCAACCGGTATTCTGGTTGATACCAAGGTGATTGCAGCAGCACCAAAGTCACAGATGTTATCCGGTATCGGTGATACTATCGGCAAATATACAGCTGTTTACGACTGGCAGCTGGCTGCAAAGGCAGAAAAAAAACCAGTGGATGACTTCGCATATTCCATCGCATGGATGTGCTACGACAGCGTTGCGCACTGCGATGAGACCAATCTTGACAGTCCGGAACTGGTAAGAATCCTTTCAAGAGCACTTGTAATGGGAGGACTTGCCATGGAAATCGCAGGATCATCCAAGCCAAGCAGCGGAAGCGAACATCTCTTCTGTCATGCAATCGAAGAATACTACCCACAGCTTCGCATCTCCCATGGTACCGGAGTAGCCCTTGGCTGTGTAGGTGCAGCTATCTTCCAGGGACGTGACGAGAAGAAGATCATCGACGTCTGCAAGAAGTTTGGTCTTGACCTGAATCCAGCAACTTACGGAATCGATAAAGATATCTTTGCGGACCTCTGGATGCGTGCACCACAGACCCGTCCGGACAGAGTTACAATTCTTAGCAGTACAGAACTTAACAGAGAATGGCTTGATGAGATCTATGACCGCATGAGCCAGTAAGGAGATACGTGAATTGAATAAGAATGATCAGAAACGTGCCCCAATCTATGAGGCACTTCAGCGCTTTCGTACGAAGCGAGTAGTACCATTTGATGTGCCAGGTCATAAGCGTGGCAGAGGCAATCCGGAATTAGTAGATCTTCTTGGAGATCGTTGTGTTGGACTTGATGTGAATTCTATGAAACCGTTGGATAATCTTTGCCATCCGGTAAGTGTTATCCGCGAAGCTGAGGAGCTGACGGCGGAAGCCTTCGGTGCAGAGAATGCGTTTCTTATGGTAGGAGGAACGACTTCAGCTGTTCAGAGCATGATACTTTCGACCTGTAAGCCAGGCGATGAGATCATTCTGCCGCGTAATGTACATAAAAGTGCCATCAACGCACTGGTGCTTTGCGGTGCAATTCCGGTTTATGTAGAACCAAAGACGGATCCGAGAATCGGAATCGCGCTTGGTGTTGAGATAGATGAAGTAAGAAGAGTTATGGATGAACATCCAAAGGCAAAAGCCGTGCTTGTGAATAATCCAACCTATTACGGAATCTGTTCGGATATCCGTTCCATCACGAATCTTGCCCATGAAAGAGGAATGAAGATGCTGGTGGATGAGGCCCATGGAACCCATCTGTACTTTGGAGAGAATCTTCCGGTTTCAGCCATGTCTGTTGGAGCTGATATGTCAGCAATCTCCATGCACAAATCAGGCGGAAGTCTGACACAGAGTTCCATTCTTCTTACCAATAACGGGGTAAATGCAGACTATGTGCGTCAGATCATTAACCTGACACAGACGACCAGTGCATCGTACCTTCTGCTGTCAAGTCTGGACATCTCCCGCAGGAATCTTGCCCTTCGCGGCAGGGAGTCCTTTGGAAAAGTAACGGAGATGGCACAGTACGCAAGAGAAGAGATCAACGCTATCGGTGGTTACTATGCATATGGGAGAGAACTGGTTAATGGAACCAGTGTTTATGATTACGACATTACGAAGCTTTCTGTTTATACACAGGGAATCGGTCTGACTGGTATCGAGGTCTATGACCTTCTTCGTGATGAATACGATATCCAGATTGAATTCGGCGATATTGGAAATATTCTGGCGTATATCTCTATTGGAGATCGTCTTCGTGATATTGAACGTCTTGTAGGGGCGTTGGCTGATATCCGAAGACTCTACGAAAGAGAGACACAGCCTACGATCAGCGGTGACTACATCCAGCCGGATGTTATCGTATCACCGCAAGCGGCATTCTACAGTGAAAAGAAAGCTCTGCCGATCCGGGAATCTGTAGGACATATCTGCGCAGAGTTTATCATGTGTTATCCACCTGGAATTCCAATTCTGGCACCAGGAGAACGCATTACCGAACAGATTGTAGACTATATTCTGTATGCAAGGGAAAAGGGATGTTCGCTTCAGGGAACAGAAGACCTGCATGCAGATTATCTGAATGTACTGATATAAGGGGGTAGACGAATGGATATGTGGTATTCTGAGGTTCACACAGCAAATGTGAAGCTCAACATGCATATTAACAGACAGATTGCATCAGAACAGAGCGATTACCAACGCCTGGATGTTCTGGAATCCTCTGAATTTGGAAAAATCCTGATCTCCGACGGTGAGATCGTGTTCTCTGAGTCAGATGAGTTCGTGTATGATGAAATGGTTGCGCATGTCCCAATGGCGGTGCATCCTCATGTAAAAAAGGTATTGATCTTCGGCGGCGGAGACGGTGGTGTTGCAACCTGCCTTACTCAGTATCCGGAGATAGAAGAGATCGATATCGTAGAACCGGATGAACTGATGGTTGAGGTATCAAAGAAATATCTGCCTGAGCAGTCCGCAGGACTTGATGACCCTCGCGTTCACATCTACTATCAGGATGGACTTCATTTTCTTCGAAGCATCAAGGATGAATATGACCTGATCGTCAATGACTCAAATGACCCATTTGGTCACGAAGAGGGACTTTTTACAAAGGAATTCTATGGTAACTGCTACAAGGCATTAAAAGAAGATGGAATCATGGTGTACCAGCATGGAAGCCCATTCTTTGATGAGGATGAGGTGGCATGTCGAAGCATGCACCGTAAAGTATATAAAAGCTTTCCAATCAGCCGTGTCTATCAGGCACATATTGCTACCTGCCCATCCGGCTACTGGCTCTTTGGATTCGCATCCAAGAAGTATCATCCGCTTCGTGATCTAGATGCGGCAAGATGGAATGCACGCAATATTAAAACATGGTACTACACCACCAATCTGCATATCGGCTCCTTTATGCTGCCGAAATATGTAGAGGACATGTTAATAGAGGAAGAACAATAAAACTTTCATGCTCAAGTAAAGGACAGATTTTATGAAAAAAATAAGTTTGGTATTAGGTACGGCACTGCTTCTTGGCATCTCTGCAAATGCACAGGAGCCGATTCTGGATGATATTCTGGCAAATGCGAATATTCAGAGTATGGCTGCCTACAAGGGCGGTGTCAGAATAGATATTGATTGTTCCGGTTTTGAAGACGAGCAAAGAGACGAGATGGTGTTTTCACGTAGTATAAAAGCAGAAGGTGATTATCTCTATGCAAATGAGTTCGTAGAGTATCCGGATGGTTCTTTTGCATATTTTTATTATTCTTCTGATCCGGAAGTTAATCTCCAGTTTCAGACAGATAAAGAACAGGGAGTGGACAAGATGCCGGAAGGACAGATTGTCAGTACGTTTGAAGGTTCAATTCTCGGATATGGCTCATTTGTACCAGAAGTAGAATCTATCGAAGAACTGGATGATTCCTATAAGATGGTAGTTGCTATAAAGGCTGAAGAGGAAGCACTTGCCCGCGATATCTTATATGTGGAAAAAGACAGCAGTTTTATCACAAGAATAGAAAGAACTATGCTGATTTCGGATAGCCCGGAAGGAAATCTAGAGGTAACAGAGATCACATATTCGGACGATATTACTGTGGAACCACTCTTTGATGACAGTGATATTGACCTTTCAAAGCTTTCTTTTGATACGGTGGACTATGAAGGGAATCCTGTGACTACAGGGATTCTGGAAGGTGCCTCTCTTGTTATGATCAATTTCTGGGAACCATGGTGCGGTCCATGTGTACAGGAGATGCCGGATCTTGAAGCATTGTATGAAAAGTATAAAGACCAGGGATTTCTGATCATTGGTGTTTATTCCGGTGATAATACACCAGATAGCGTTGCAGAGGTAGTTGAAGATACAAAGGTGCAGTATCCGATCATTGAAGCAGATACATCGCTTTATCCTCTGACAACCCAGTATGTACCTACGACTGTTTTTGCAGATGGAGAAGGAAAGATTCTTACCGAGGAACCATACATAGGTGCCCATAGCCAGGAAGAATGGGAAGAGATTATTTTGAGTTATATGCCATAATTAGCGTACTTTACCTGAATTTTTAAGAGAACATTAAGATATATTGATCTTTAACTTTAGAATCTCTTGATATATTTATTTTATCAAGATACATGTAGAATGATTCAAATATTAAGAAAAATAACAGGAGAAAAATAATGATTGACAAGACAAAGCAAACAATGAAAGTATACTATATAATGCTGGTAGCGTTTCTGACCATTATTATTCTGGGTACAGGAAAGGTTATGGCAAGTGATGATACCCATTCAGGAAAGGAAGAGGATACGATGGTAACAACAAATTTAGAAACAAAAATAGAACTCGATGATACTTATATGAACGTGATAAAGTTCGGCTCAGGCAAGAAGAATCTTGTGATTCTTTCCGGTATCAGTCTGTGTGGACTGGAAGGAAAAGGAGAAGGAGTCGCAAAAGCATATTCAAGATTTACAGATGACTATACGGTGTATCTGTTTGATCGTAAAAAAGTACTGCCGGAAGGATATCAGGTGTCTGATATGGCAGAAGATGTATATCGTGTCCTTAATCTTCTTGGGGTAAAAGAAGCAGCAGTATATGGGGTATCTCAGGGCGGTATGATGGCTCAGTCTCTTGCAGTGAATCATCCGGAACTTGTAAAGGGATTGGTAATATGCTCAAGCCAGGCGCGTGCAACAGATACATTAAAGAAAGTTGCTCCAGTGTGGTTAAAGCTTGCAAATGAGGGAGACGTAGTTGGATTAAACAGAAGTTTCTTTGAAAAAGTATATTCTGAAGCTTATCTTGAAGCCAATGCAAAGTTTCTTCCTACCCTTGAAAAGGAGGGAACACCGGAAGATTGCAAGCGTTTTATGGTTCTGGTACAGGCATGTATGGACTTTGATATAACAGATTCAATTGATCAGATCAAGTGTGAAGCAATGGTTCTTGGAGATGAGAATGATCATGCACTTGGTGTAGAAGGAACAAAGGAACTTGTAGAACTCCTGGATTGTCCTTACTATATCTATGATCAGTATAGCCACGCAGTATATGATGAGGCTCCTGATATTCAGGATAGAATCTATACATTCTTACAGAAGCTTAATTATTGATAAAAACAGAATATGATATGCAATGAAAATGCCGGGGTTCAGGATTGATATCACTGAACTCCGGCATATATTTTGGAGGCGTTTTTAAGCGAAGATCTCTTTCAGCATTTCTGTTGCTGCATCTTCTGTTACCTGTCTTGGAGTAAACTGAGCAAATGTCTCAACTGCTACCTGTGGAGCAAGTGCAATTGCTTCATCTGCATTGATATTGAAAGTACTAAGTGGCTTTAATCCGATTACTTCGTCACGGAATTTCTTATAAGCTGCTGCTGTGATCTCTCCGATCTGCTCTGCAGTTTCATCACCATTAAAAGAAGCACCGAGGATCTGGCCAACACGTTTTACCTTACCTGTGCATACAGGTGCGATAAAGCGGATAGCTGATGGAGCTGCATATGCACATGCTGCACCATGTGGCATGTGGAATGCACCGCCAAGAACGTGACCAAGAGAATGACCTACGTGTGCACAACAGTTAGCAAGCATCCATCCGCCAAGAGAAGCTCCCATGAGCATACGCTCTCTTGCTTCTACGTTCTTTCCATTTGCAATAGCACGTGGAAGGAATTCTACAACATCTTCCATAACCTTTTCACAGATTGCTGCTACGATTGGAGATGTAAGTACTGTTGTATATGCTTCCATAGCATGAGAGAATACATCAAGACCTGTAATACCTGTAAGACCAGCAGGCATTCCAAGTGTCAGTTCAGGATCAAGAACAACTGCTTCACTCATTGCATTGTAACCAACGATTGGAACCTTCTGACCTGTAGTATGATCAGAAATAATGATACCGTTTGAAAGTTCAGATCCTGTACCTGAAGTAGTTGGAACAGAGATCAGACCTGGACAGAAACACATCTGAGCATCTGGTTTAGCATAATCCAGAATCTTTCCAGGATTGAAACGAAGAACAGTAACTCCCTTTGCAGTATCGATAGTTGAACCACCGCCTACAGCAACAACACAATCACATTCAGTTGATTTGCAAAGGTCAGCAGCTTCTTCTACGATATTATCTGGTGGATCTGGAAGAACCTTATCAAAGGTAACAACTCCAACACCGGCTGCTTCAAGAGCATCTGTAACAATTTTTGCTATTCCAAAATCACGAATACCTGCATCGTAAACTACGAATGCTTTTTTATAACCAGATTCTTTCACAACTTCACCGATACTGGCAACAGAGCCGGCGCCGGAAAGAACTTTTGATTTCTGAGCTAATGCATAATTAAGTGGCATAGTCTTTCTCCTTTATTATTGTCCATATATTTAGTCTTATCAGATAGGATTAGTCCTGTGGGTAGAATCCGAGTGGAGATTCCAGTGTGCTGATTTCGATAGATTTTACCTGACGATAGTGATCCAGAGCACACTTATTGATCTCACGACCGTAACCAGACTGCTTCATACCGCCAAATGCGATTCCGGCAGGAACGTTAGAACATGAGTTGATCCATACACGACCAGATTCTACAGACTGAGCAACACGAAGAGCTTTGTTGATATCCTGTGTCCATACAGCACCTGCAAGACCATACTTGCTGTCATTTGCAATAGCGATTGCTTCTTCTTCTGTCTTGAACTTGATTACAACACCAACAGGTCCAAAGATTTCTTCCTGAGCGATTCTCATATCATTAGTACCTTCAAGAAGTGTTGGCTCGATGAAGTATCCATTTGCACAGTCACCTTCTGTATAACGCTTGCCACCTACTGCTACGTTAGCACCTTCTGCTTTACCGATCTCAACGTAGTTCAGAACCTTTTCCATCTGGCGTTCATTTACGATTGCACCTAACTGTGTATTGAAATCAGATGGATCACCGATGTTGATCTTCTTGAATGCTTTTACAGCAGCTTCCATGAACTTGTCATAGATACCTTCCTGAACAAGGATACGTGAACCAGCGGCACATACTTCACCCTGGTTGAACAGGATACCTAACTGAAGACCGTCAATAGCTTTTTCGAAATTGCAGTCATCAAAGAAGATGTTAGGAGACTTTCCACCAAGTTCAAGAGTTGCAGGAATCAGACGCTTGCCAGCTGCTTCTGATACTTTGTAACCAACAGATGTAGAACCTGTGAAGGATAATTTCTTGATTCCTGGATGATCCAGAATGTACTGACCTGCCTTATCACCGGAACCTGTGATTACGTTGAATACACCTGCAGGAAGAACATCCTTTAACAGATCAGCAAGAACCAGAGCTGTTACAGATGTTGCAGATGATGGTTTGAAGATTACACAGTTACCAGCTGCAAGTGCTGGTGCCATCTTCCATGAACCAATCATAAGAGGGAAGTTCCAAGGAACGATCTGTCCAACAACACCAAGTGGTTCAGATACCATAAGTGCGATTGTGTTAGCATCTACCTTTGTTACAGCACCTTCTTCTCCACGGATCAGACCTGCATAGTAACGGAACTGATCAGCTGTTGTAGGAATATCGATTACAGTTGCTTCACGGATTGGTTTTCCGGAATCCTGTGATTCTAAAGATGCGAGAAGCTGAGCGTTTGCATCGATTACATCTGCAATCTTATTCAGAACTGCTGCACGTTCTGCATTTGTTGTTGCTTTCCATGCAGGGAATGCTGCCCATGCAGCTTTTACTGCCTTGTCAACATCTTCTTCTGTTGCTTCTGCGCATGTTGTAATTAACTTGCCATTTGCTGGATTGTAGCTTTCGAATACTTCACCATTAGAAGCATCTACCCATTCACCGCCGATAAATAAACCATATTTCTCTTTTAACATGTGTAATCCTCCCATATACGTTTTGTATATTTAATAAATGATTTTATAACTTTGCGGCTTTTAAGCTTTATAGCTTTAAAGTCTTAAATCGAACAAATGGATTTTAACATGAAGCAGACGATTTGTCTTTTAACAAAAAGAGGCAATGGTTTTAGGTTTTTACTTTACACTGAGTTTAGCACTATGATACGATAAAGTGATGAATAGAAAAGGAGACATAACTATGAACGAGCGACAACTACAATCTTTTCTATCTGCTGCAAAAGAAAAAAGTTTTTCCAAAGCAGCCAAAAGCAATTACATTTCTGTACAGGCATTGATTCAGCAGATTGACATTTTGGAGGAGTCCATAGGATTTGAGCTATTTGTGCGAACCAAAAGGGGGATAACCTTAACTCTTGCAGGAGAAGTATTCCACGATTATGCCAGACAGATCCTTAATCTCTATTACGATGCCATAACCATGGCTAATAAAGAGATTCTTGCAAAGCTCTGTATTGCTGTTCCGGAAGAGCAATATCCCGATTTCCTTCTCAGAGCCTGCAAAGACTATGCAGACCAGTATTCAGAGACTAAGATTTCATTTATCACTATGCAGATGACAGAGCATTTTCAATTGGTTCGAAATCATATGGCAGATTGTTCTTTTGTGGGAGAACCAAAGGAATCTTACCTTGCAGATCTGAGCTATGAGCCGCTGAGGCAGGATACATATGCATTTGCCATGAGTCCGTCCCATCCGCTGACAAAGAAAGAGTTGATCACATCTGATGATCTTGATGGAGTATCTGTCTATTGCGGCAATTACCCTTTTATGGCGCAGACATTTGCCAAGGGTCTGTCCCATACCAAGGCGAAGATCATTGAGATCAAAGGAGAATATGACTTTTCAATCAAATCACAGGTTCTTCTCAGTGACAATCTTCTGGTATTCCCATATGCCTGGAAAAGTATCTATGATCGATATCTGACGGTTATTCCATCCGATATTCTGGCTGGAAGTATCGGAATCATCTATAGAAAAAGGGCAAAGAAGAGCATGGAGAAGTTCGTGGAGTTTATTAAGACATATCTTTGAGATGAGAACTATGCAGAAAATGCGCATATATTTATTATATGCAGAAAAAATGCATACTTGACAACTATGCAATTTCTACACAGACTTTCAGGTGTTAAGAAGAGTGTCATCAGATATGGTTCGAAATTCAGATTGAAGAATTGAAATAATGAGTTATAATTTTGATATACGAATAACGTTAGGAGGAAGAAGGTTATGAATACGATTAAGAGCAAAACAATGAAAATTATTCTATTAATGATGTTCTTGCTGTTATCAATTTCAACATCCGTGAATGCAGCCCCAAAGCTTAGTAAGAAGAGTGTTACCATCAAAGTGGGACAGAAATACACACTAAAGGTTACAGGAACAAAAAAGAAGATTACCTGGAAGTCATCAAACAAATCAGTAGCTAAAGTAAAGAATGGAGTTGTTACAGGTGTGAAAGCGGGTAAATGTACAATTTCAGCAAAAGTGGATGGGAAAACTGTTAAATGCATCGTAACTGTTAAGAAAAAAACAACAAGCAATACATTATCAAAGAAAGAGCAACATAAATTATATGAAAGCACTATTATTTCTTATAAAAAAAGAATGAAATCTGGTGCAGTTAAATGGTCAGAGGAGAGTGGTCTGGAAACATATTTTGCTTTTGTTGATATTGATAAAAATGGTATTGATGAATTGATTGTAAGGGCTGACCACTCATATAAATATACACATACGACAGCCAGTTCTTCTGGATATGGTGAAATAACCAATATTTATACGATTATTGATAAGAAAGTCAAAAAAGTAGTAGGATCTGATGTGTATGCTCCAACTTTTGGACACAGTAATTATATTCGCGTTTATAAGAATTGCAGATATATAGATCGTGGTCTTTCACATGGCTATTTTGACTGTCAGTTATATTCATATAGTAATGGAACTATTAGTAAGAATAAGGTAAAATGGTTTACCAAGGATGGAACACACTGTTCGATTGACGGTAAAGTAGTTTCGAATGATTATTACACGAAACAACTTGGAAAATATGTGCCTTCCTTTGAAGGATATACAATGCATAAATATTCGTCATCGACTTACAAGAATTATATTTAGGATGTATTTATTTTATCTGGAAATAAACGAAAGGAATTGAAAATGAAAAGAAGTGTTATTTTAAGTACGATTATATTTATCTTATGTTTATGTTTTGTTGGAAACGTAACGGCTGCAAATCCTTCCATAAAACTGGATAAAAAAAGTGCGTCTATTACGGTAGGTAAAAAACTAACATTAAAAGCGACAGTAAAAGGTTCATCCAAAAATATAAAATGGAAATCTTCAAATACTAAAGTGGCTACAGTAAAGAATGGGGTTGTTAAAGCTGTTAATGCCGGAAAGTGTACAATATCTGCGACTGCAAATGGTAAAACAGCAAAGTGTACGATAACTGTCAAAAAAAATAAGGATGCTGAATGGTATAAAACTGTAATTAATTCCAATAAAGGAAGTTTTAAGCTTAGTGAATATCTTACTTATCCAAGAAATTCGTTTAAATATTATAAGTTAATAGATATAAATGGCGATGGAATCAAAGAAATGTTTATTTCACAGAGAAAAGGAGAATCACCTTGGGCAGGTAATTATATGTTATTGTTAACATATTATAATGGGAAAGTGGTACCAATAGGTCCTTATTATAGAGGTGAAATACATGTGATCGGTCATTATTTATGTACTTCGTTCTATGTGCCAGGATTCAGTGGTGATTCTATGGCCGTTAATAAACTTGATAAAGGAAAGTTAAAAATGGTTAATTCAGTCAGTTCTGTCGGCACGAATATCAATGGTACAGTTCACATGAAATACTACGACAAGGACGATAAAAGTATATCCAAAAAGCAATATGATGATTTCAGAAAAAAATATTTCACATCTGGGCTTATTACTTGTACGAATAAGATGAAGTAGTCGCTATTCTTGATTCAATATTTAAAAAATGAATAAATATAATGCATAGAACGAATGATATGGTTGAAAAGGTATCCTTCGCTATGGTATATTAATTCGTATACGTAGGAGAGCGTATAGGATTAGGATATTTGGAGGTATAGAGAAATGGGAATGGATAGACGTCCTGATAACATGGTGAGAATTAACACACCAGAACTTGCACAGGCTTTCATTGATGAACAGGTTAAAGACATCCGTGAACAGGTTGGCGATAAAAAAGTATTACTTGCACTTTCAGGTGGTGTTGACTCATCTGTAGTAGCAGCACTTCTGATCAAAGCAATCGGTGATCAGCTTGTATGTGTACATGTTAACCATGGTCTTCTTCGTAAGGGTGAACCAGAGCAGGTTATCGAAGTATTCCAGAATCAGATGAAAGCGAATCTGATCTATGTAGATGCAACAGACAGATTTCTTGACCTGCTTGCAGGTGTATCAGATCCAGAACAGAAGCGTCACATTATCGGAGAAGAATTCATCAAAGTATTTGCTGAAGAAGCATCAAAGCTTGATGGTATCGAATTCTTAGGACAGGGTACAATCTGGCCAGACATCTTAGAGTCTGAACAGGGTATCAAGGCTCATCATAATGTAGGAGGACTTCCGGAAGAATTGAGCTTTGAACTTGTTGAGCCAGTAAAGATCCTCTTCAAGGATGAGGTTCGAGTAGTTGGTGAAGCACTTGGACTTCCACACGGTATGGTATATCGTCAGCCATTCCCAGGTCCAGGACTTGGTGTAAGATGCGTTGGTGCAATCACAAGAGACCGTCTTGAAGCGGTTCGTGAATCAGATGCAATTCTTCGTGAAGAGTTTGCAAAGAACGGACTTGAAGGAAAAGTATGGCAGTACTTTACAGTAGTACCTGATTTCAAATCAACAGGTATCAAGAACGGAAAGCGTACATTCGACTGGCCATGTATCATTCGTGCAATCAACACAACAGATGTAGTTGAGGTAACAGTTGAACATCTTGATCCGAACTTCATGGATCATCTTGCAGCAAGAATCACAAGTGAAGTTCCAGGCATCAACCGTGTACTCTTTGACTGGACACCAAAGCCACCAGCAACAGTAGAATACGAATAGGCGCGTAAGCAACGAGAAGCGTCAACTAAGAAAAGCAAAAACAGTCAGAGCAAGTTTACTTGCATCTGACCGTTTTTACTTTTCTTTTGTAATTAGTAATACACCTCCGGAAACTTTTTCAAGCTCCTCGTCATTCAGTACGTTCTTATTTTCCACTGCATCCATAATAAATTACCTCCATAAATATGCTGTGTTCTTCTTGATGATGTAAGGATAACAAGGGATGCTGAAGATTGAATTGAAAGATTCTTAACGTAACGTAAAAATCCCGGAGAAAAGAATCTCCGGGTAAATTCATTCTTTTATACAAGATAGTTGCTGTTTACGAAGCCGATCTGTCCGATTGATGGGACATATACACACCAGTATGTTCCATAGTTTTCTTTGAAGTTTACAACATCACCTGTATGAAGCTGTGCAATTTCATTTCCGTAGTTAAATGCAGGATCGCTTCTAAGAGCGAGGTATCCATTTACATTAACGGTGTACTGTGATTTGTGTGCCTGGTTTGCAGCTGTC
>JAZLLO010000104.1:0-219288 GCA_045598185.1 Marvinbryantia sp. | reverse complement strand
CGTATCGAGATCGAATGTGTCATGTATTCCAATGAATTTGGGGAGCTGGCACGAAGTGAAAGGGCAGAAGAATGGTTAACTTTGTTGGCGCAGGATCAGGCGCAGTTGATTTAATTACAGTAAGAGGAGCAAGACTTCTGGGAGAAGCAGATGTGATCATCTATGCAGGCTCTCTGGTAAATCCTGAGCTTTTATCTTATGCGAAGGAAGGCTGTCAGATCTATAACAGTGCAAAGATGACACTGGAGGAAGTACTGGATGTCTTCTTTGCTGCAGAAAAAGAAGAAAAGATGACAGTTCGACTTCATACCGGTGATCCATGTCTTTATGGTGCGATCCGTGAACAGATGGACGTACTTGATGAAAAAGGAATCGAGTATGATTATACTCCAGGTGTTAGTTCCTTCTGTGGTGCAGCTTCTGCACTTAATCTGGAATATACACTTCCGGATGTTTCACAGACAGTAATCATTACCAGAATGGCCGGAAGAACACCGGTACCGGAAAAAGAAGAGATAGCCTCCCTGGCTGCACATCGTGCTACCATGGTTGTTTTCTTAAGTACAGGACTTCTGCAGCAGCTTTCTGAACGACTGATTGCAGGCGGATATACAGCAGATACACCGGCTGCCATTGTATATAAAGCAACCTGGGAAGATGAAAAGAGCTTCGTATGTACCGTTGGCACATTAGCAGAAACTGCAAAGAAGAACAATATCACAAAGACAGCTCTGATGATCATCGGTGATGTAGTAAGCCACAATCACTATAATCGTTCCGAATTATACAATCCTGCATTCACAACAGAATTCAGAGAAGCAACAAAATAACAAAACAGAGGAATTAAGATGAAGCTTGCAATCATAAGCTTTACAGAACGTGGAAGCAAATTAAATGCTGCGATCGGGAATGCACTTACGCAACAGGGATACGACTGCAGTTGTTATGGAATAGCAAAGTATGCATCAAAGTATGATCTTATGACCTACCAGTGTTCCCTGAAAGAATGGACCGGTCAGATGTTTGAACAGATGGATGCCATTCTATTTATCAGTGCAACCGGAATTGCAGTTCGAAGTATTGCACCTTTCGTTTCTGATAAGACAAAGGATCCGGCTATCGTTGTTATGGACGAGAAGGGTGTATTTGCTATTTCCCTTATGAGCGGACATCTTGGTGGTGCCAATGAACTCGCAGGGATCCTTGCAAATCTTACAGGTGCTATTCCTGTTATCACAACGGCAACGGATGTCAATGGTCGATTTGCTGTAGATGTTTTTGCAAAAAAGAACCGGATGCGTATCTCCGATATGAAGTATGCAAAGGCAATTTCTGCGGATGTACTGGATGAGAAAAAGATAGGATTTTATTCCGATTATCCGATTCTTGGGGCAATTCCACAGGAATTGGAGATGTGGAAAAGTGACAGTGTGTTTGAAGATGTGAACGGCATCTGTGTAACAATGGATGAGAAAAAGACATATTTCAAACAGACACTTTTTCTGACTCCGCAGATTCTTACAATCGGTGTAGGCTGTAAAAAGAATACACCATTTGAAGTAATCGAACGCAGAATTCTGGAAGAGATGAAGAATTGTTCTCTTTCAATTTCCGGAATAAAACAACTTGCAAGTATTGATCTGAAGGCAAATGAACCTGGAATACTGGCATTTGCCGAAAAATATAACCTTCCATTTTATACCTACTCCGCACAGGAATTACTCGCTGTAGAGGGTGATTTTACAGAATCTGCTTTTGTAGCATCTGTTACCGGAGTATCCAATGTATGTGAACGAAGTGCTATACTTGGAAGTGATAATGGAACCTTATTATTGAGAAAATCAGGTAAAGATGGCGTAACCGTAGCGATTGCTATGGAGGAATACGACATTTCTTTTGAATAAATAGGAGGATATACAAGATGGGTAAAATATATGTAGTAGGTATCGGTCCTGGAGAATATGAACAGATGACAAGAAGAGCATCCAACGCGTTGGAAAGCTGTGATACCATCGTAGGTTATACCGTTTACGTCGATCTTGTAAAAGAGCATTTTGCAGATAAGGAATTTTTAACAACACCAATGAAAAAAGAAGTAGATCGTTGTGTGCTTGCTTTCGAAGAAGCAAGAAAAGGCAAAGATGTGGCAATGATCTGCAGCGGAGATGCCGGCGTGTATGGAATGTCAGGTCTGATCCTTGAAGTAGGTGTTGATTATCCGGAAATTGAAGTAGAGGTTATTCCAGGTGTTACAGCAGCAACTGGTGGTGCCGCTGTTCTTGGTGCTCCGCTGATCCATGACTTCTGCCTTATCAGCTTAAGCGATCTTCTCACCCCTTGGGAAAAGATCGAAAAACGACTTGTTCTTGCTTCTGAGGCTGATTTTGTTATCTGTCTGTACAACCCATCAAGTAAAAAACGTCATGATTATCTTCAGAAGGCTTGTGATCTGTGTATGCAGCATAAGTCCCCGGATACGGTATGCGGTATTGTTCAGTATATCGGACGCGAAGGCGAAGAGATGAAAGTTATGACCTTAAAAGAACTTCGTGATACACAGGTTGATATGTTTACAACTGTATTTATCGGCAATTCACAGACAAAAGAGATCGGTGGGAAAATGGTAACACCAAGAGGTTATAAGAATGTCTAAGATATTGGTTTTTGCAGGAACCACAGAAGGACGTCTTCTGGCAGAGTATCTTGGCAGACAGAAAGTTCCATCCTATATCTGTGTTGCAACAGAATACGGCGGACAACTGATCAATGCCAATGAATATCTCACTGTCAGCAGTAAACGTCTTTCGCACGAAGAAATGGGAGAACTGATTGTACATGAACAGGTATCCATAGTCGTGGATGCAACCCATCCTTATGCAGTTGAGGTTTCTGCGAATATAAAAGCAGCATGCAAAAGTAAAGATACAGAATATATCCGATTATTAAGAGCCAGTATTAATCTTGAAAAAGACGCAGATACTGTCACTGTTGACTCTGTAGATGAAGCAGTAGAGTTTCTTAAAGGAACGACAGGCAATATTCTTGCAACAACAGGAAGTAAAGAACTTTATAAGTACACCCGAATCCCGGATTTTGAGAACCGTGTATTCGCAAGAGTATTATCTACTGCAGATGTTGCAAAAAGCTGCTCTGAGCTTGGATTTACCGGTAAACATCTGATCTGTATGCAAGGTCCATTTTCAGAAGAGCTTAATACAGCGATGATGAAACAATTCCAGGCAGAGTGGATGGTTACAAAAGAAGCCGGAAAAAATGGTGGTTATGAAGAAAAGATACGTGCTGCCAGAAAAGCGGGATGTAAGGTCGTTCTGATTGGAAGACCGGTTGTCGAAACAGGAAGATCCCTCGAAGAAGTAAAGCAGTATCTTGTTGAAAAACTTTCCATCTCTGTAAACAGAACTATCGCAATGATAGGTATCGGAATGGGAAGCCTTGATAATATGACAGTAGAAGCCAGAAATGCCTGCAGGGAAAGTGAACTTCTCATTGGTGCGGGCAGAATGGTAGAAGATATCAGTAATGCGCTGAATAAGCCTAAGTTTATCTCTTACAAGCCGGCAGAGATCTATGATTATGTCATGAATCATCCGGAATATGAAAAAATAGCTTTACTGCAGTCTGGAGATATTGGTTTTTACAGTGGTGCAAAAAAGCTGTTTCACGCTTTTGAAGGAATGGATATCAAGGTATATCCTGGTATTTCTTCTGCGGTCTATCTTTGCGATAAGCTGCATACCTCCTGGGAGGATGTTAAACTTGTCAGCATTCACGGAAGGAATTCCAATATAATAGCAAAGATTCGCACGAATCAGAAAGTATTTGCGCTTGTAGGTAAGTCAGGCACTCTGACAGAGCTATTAGAAAAGATAAATCTTTATGCATTTAAGGATCTTCGTATAACAGTAGGAGAGAATCTTTCTTATGATAACGAAAGAATCATCACCGGATCAGTGGAAGAATTGCTGAACGAATCTTTTGCAGATCTTTGTGTTGTACTGATTGAGAATCCATATCCGGAAAGAATCGTTGTTCATGGAAAAGACGATGAAGAGTTTCTTCGTGCAAAGGTTCCGATGACCAAGAGTGAGGTACGAAGCATCTCTCTTTCAAGACTAATGCTTACAAAAGATGCAATCTGCTACGATGTTGGTGCAGGAACCGGAAGCATCTCTATCGAGGCTGCTCTTCAGGCAGAAGATGGTTTTATCTATGCAATTGAAAAAAATCCAGATGCAGTATCCCTTATGAAAGAGAATCGTCTGAAGTTTAAAGCAGATAATCTTGAAATCATAGAAGGACTTGCACCGGAAGCTTTAATAGATCTTCCGGCACCTACCCATGTATTTATCGGCGGAAGTTCCGGTAATCTGAAAGATATCTGTCTTACAGTTCTTCAGAAGAACCCTACGGTACGTATCGTCATCAATTGTATTGCCCTTGAAACCGTTGCAGAAGCGATGAATTGTCTGAAAGAACTTCCTCTTACGGATGTAGACA
This sequence comes from Marvinbryantia sp., assembly GCA_045598185.1. Taxonomy (GTDB): domain Bacteria; phylum Bacillota; class Clostridia; order Lachnospirales; family Lachnospiraceae; genus Marvinbryantia. Next base: position 214,770 of record JAZLLO010000104.1, on the reverse strand, counting down.
TTGCAGCAGTATCCATTGCAAAATCAAAAGAACTGGGAAGATATCACATGATGATGGGACAGAACCCGGTATATGTGATTTCCTGCACAGGAGAAGTAAGATGACAGAGTTTCCACGTTTTATGATTGCTGCCGGTGCAAGCGGCAGTGGAAAGACAATGATCACCTGCGGACTATTACAGGCACTGATGAACCGGGGGCTTTCGGTGTCCTCTTTTAAATGTGGTCCTGATTATATTGATCCGATGTTTCATGAAAAGGTGATCCATACAAAATCACGAAATCTTGATACATATTTTACGGATGACGAAACAACCAGATTCCTTTTTGCAAGAAATGCCCGTCAGAGCGATATCTCTGTTATGGAAGGAGTTATGGGCTTTTATGATGGTCTGGGTGGTATCTCTGTAAAAGCCAGTGCCTATGATCTTGCAGGAGTTACAGACACTCCGGTTATTCTGATCGTGAATACGAAAGGAATGAGCTTATCGGTACTTGCTTATATCAAAGGTTTTTTATCCTACAAAGAGAACAGTCACATCAAAGGAGTCATTCTGAATCAGATGTCACCTATGATCTACTCAGAAGTAAAGAAGCTAATCGAAGAGGAACTTGGAATCCATGTTTATGGATATGTTCCGAAGCTTTCCCCTGATTTAACTCTTGAGAGCAGGCATCTTGGACTTGTCCTTCCAGGCGAGATTGAACAGCTAGAGGAAAAACTGAATAAGGTTGCGGCTATCCTTGAGGATTCTCTTGAGATTGATGATATCCTCAAGCTGGCAAATGATTGTCCGGAGCTTCCTCCTTATCAGGTGGCAGAAAAACGATTTGCCCTGCTTTCAGAAGGGAAAAAAAAGACTGTAAAAATAGCAGTAGCGAGAGATGAAGCTTTCTGTTTTATCTATGAAGATAATCTTCAGCTTCTGCGGGATCTTGGAGCGGAGCTTATAGAGTTTTCACCGGTTCATGATAAAGAGATTCCGGCAGATGCAGATGGTATCCTTTTATACGGCGGGTATCCGGAGCTTTATGCAGAGGAATTATCTTCTAATAAAGAAATGCTCGCAGATATAAAAGAAAAGATTCTTCATGGACTTCCTTGTATGGCAGAGTGTGGTGGTTTTATGTATCTTCACGAACATATGGAAGATATGAAAAAGAAGCCATATGCTATGGCAGGTGTAATTCCGGGAGATGTCTACAAAACAGAAAAACTGGGGCGTTTTGGTTATATTGAACTGACAGAAGAAAAAGAATCCGGTGTTTATACTGCTTCGCTTAGAGGACATGAATTCCATTATTTTGACAGTACTTCCTGCGGAGATGCTTTTCTGGCCAAAAAACCATTGCGAAAACGAAGTTGGAAATGTATCCATAGATCAGAGAATCTTTTAGCTGGTTTTCCGCATCTTTACTATTATGCTAATCCTGAAATTGCGGTAGATTTTCTGAAACGCTGTGAAGACTACCGGAAAGGAAGATAAGAAACATGAAATATTCACTTATGGCACTAGTCATTGGTTTTCTGATCGATCTCATAATCGGAGACCCTCATAGCCTCTATCACCCTATCAGGCTTGTTGGAAATCTGATTGCATTTCTGGAGAAAAGACTGAATCAGAAAGAACAGGATCAGAAAGCCTTTTTAAATGGAATACTGATGACTTTTATCGTTATGCTTCTTTCAGCAGGCATACCATTTCTGATTCTTTTAGCTGCCGGAAAGATTCATCCTGTCCTTCGTCTTATTCTTGAAAGCATTATGTGCTGGTGGCTTCTCGCCACAAAGTCTTTAAAAGATGAAAGCATGAAGGTGTATGATAAACTTAAGGCGCATGACCTTGAAGGAAGCCGTTATGCGGTATCTATGATCGTAGGACGTGATACCAAAGTACTCGATGAGAATGGCGTTACTAAGGCTGCAGTTGAAACCGTTGCTGAGAATACTTCTGATGGAATCATAGCTCCAATGTTCTATATGGCAATCGGAGGTGCAGTACTTGGATGGCTTTATAAATCCATTAATACAATGGATTCTATGGTTGGATATAAGAATGACAGATACATGCGGTTTGGTACTTTTGCCGCACAGCTGGATGATGTTGTGAATTATATTCCGGCCAGACTTTCAGGACTTTTTATGGTTCTTGCATCTTTTCTTGGAGGATTTGATGGAAAAAATGCATGGAAGATTTTTGTCCGTGACCGATACAATCATGCAAGTCCGAATTCTGCTCAGACAGAAGCAGTAATGGCAGGTGCACTTGATGTACAGCTTGCCGGGGATGCGTGGTATTTTGGTGTATTACATAAGAAAAAAACAATTGGCGACGATATCCGAAGCATTGAAGCGGAGGATATCGTGAAAGCGAATCGATTATTATATATAACAGCAATCTTATCTCTTTGTATATTTGCATTTATAAAGCTTGCAATACTGATGATGCTGTAATATCTTTTTTGGAGGTTGTTTATGGTAATCTACCAGCATGGTGGAGATATCTACTCTCAGGATTATCGATATGATTTTTCAGCAAATATTAATCCGATGGGTACACCGGTCAGCGTAATCCGTGCTGCACAGGAATCTATTCTTACCTGTGCCAATTATCCTGACAGTAATTGCCGTACTCTCGTAAAAAAAATAGCAGAAAAAGAACAGGTAAAAGAAGAACAGATCATCTGTGGAAACGGGGCTGCAGAGCTGATTTTTCTGATCGTACATGCAGTCAATCCACAAAAAGCCTTACTCATTGCTCCGGGATTCGCCGAGTATGAACAGGCTCTTAACACTGTGGATTGTGACATCAGATTTTATGATCTTTCTGAAGAAGATGGATTTATCTACAAAGATGATTATATTGACCATCTTACTGATGATCTTGATATGATTTTCCTTTGCAATCCTAATAATCCAACCGGTATTCTGATGAAACCTGAGTGGATTCGTAAGGTACTTGAAATCTGTAAAGAGAAAGATATCTTTGTGGTACTGGATTCCTGCTTTATCGATTTCCTTGAGGAAGAAGAAGCATATAATTTTGTCAGTGCGATTGAAGAATATCCGAATCTTTTTATTTTAAAAGCATTTACTAAAATCTATGCAATGGCAGGACTTCGTCTTGGATATGCCATCACCTCTGATCTTTTATTACTTGACAGATGTAAAGGGATGATTCAGCCATGGAGCGTATCGATTCCTGCGCAGGCAGCCGGAATTGCGGCTATTTCGGAACAACAATATGTAAAGGAAACAAAACAACTGATTCAACAGGAACGTATCTGGTTAAAGAACCAGCTTGGGAAATACGTTGATAGAGTCTATGATGGTCAGGCTAACTTCCTGTTTTTCCGTTCACATCCACAACTTGGAGAACGATGCAGAGAAGAAGGAATCCTTATCCGTGACTGCAGTAATTATCATGGATTAAAAAAAGGATACTATCGGATAGCAGTCAGAACACGGGAAGAAAACCTAGAATTGATTCGGGTACTGAAAAAAATACTAACCTGAATAAAGGAGAATAAAATGGCAAAAGCGATTATGGTGCAGGGTACCATGTCAAACGCTGGAAAGAGCCTTCTTGCAGCAGGACTCTGCAGAATTTTTAAACAGGATGGATATAAGGTGGCTCCTTTTAAGTCACAGAACATGGCTCTGAATTCGTTTATTACAGAAGAGGGTCTGGAGATGGGAAGAGCCCAGGTTATGCAGGCAGAAGCAGCCGGTATAAAACCCTCTGTCTATATGAATCCGATTCTGTTAAAACCTACAACAGATGTAGGTTCACAGGTTATCGTAAATGGTGAAGTTCTTGGCAATATGAAAGCCAGAGATTACTTCGCCTATAAGAAAAAACTTGTTCCACAGATTATGGAGGCTTATCATAAGCTGGAAGAAGAGTATGATATTATTGTAATTGAAGGTGCCGGAAGTCCTGCAGTGATCAATCTGAAGGAAGAGGACATCGTCAATATGGGGATGGCAAAGATGGCAAAAGCTCCTGTACTTTTGGTAGGCGATATTGACCGAGGCGGAGTATTCGCTCAGTTGATTGGAACAGTAATGCTGCTGGAAGAAGATGAAAAAGCCATGGTAAAAGGCCTTATCATCAATAAATTCCGTGGAGATAAGACTATCCTTGATCCAGGTGTTGTAATGCTTGAGGAGAAGGCTGGTATTCCTGTCGTTGGTGTTGCTCCTTATCTGCAGATTCAGGTAGAAGATGAAGATAGCCTCACAGAAAGATTCCACAGAACAGATAAAGTTGGTGTGATCGATATTGCTGTTATTCGTCTTCCACGTATTTCGAATTTTACAGATTTTAACCCATTTGAAAGTATGGAGGGTGTGTCCCTTCGTTATGTAGGAAGTGTTTCTGAGCTTAAAAACCCGGATATGATTATCCTTCCAGGAACGAAGAGTACTATGTCAGATCTTGCATGGATGAGACAGAATGGACTGGAAGCAGCTATCTTAAAAGAGGCAGCGGCAGGTAAGATCATTTTTGGTGTCTGCGGCGGTTATCAGATGCTTGGAGAGTTCCTTTCTGATCCGGATGGAGTAGAAGGCGGCGGTACAATAAAAGGAATGGGACTACTTTCCATGGATACTGTCTTTGCCGGTGATAAGACACGAACAAGAGTTAAAGGAACTTTTGGTGAGGTGACCGGAAAACTAAAAGAATTATCCGGTGTTGAACTGGAAGGTTATGAGATACATATGGGTGTTACAACACTAAAAGAAAACACCCGATCAATGACTTCTCTTTCTGATTATGCAATTACTTCTGACGAACAGCAAAAAGAAGATGGTGCATATCAGGAAAATGTATATGGAACTTATGTACATGGAGTTTTTGATAAAGAAGAGGTTACAAAAGCGATTATCCGTGCGATCGGTAGAGAAAAGGGACTGGATGTATCTGAGATTACTTCAGTTGATTTCCAGTCATTCAAAGAAACACAGTATGATATTCTTGCTGCCGGATTGCGTGAGCATCTGGATATGAAGAAGATCTATCAGATACTGGAAGAAGGAGTATAAAATGAAGGTCGAACTTGAGAATGTAAAACCAATGGATATTGAACGTCGTAGTTTCGAGATCATTACCGAGGAACTTGGATATGAGTTGCCGGAAGACCTTGCACCTATCATAAAAAGATGTATCCATACAAGCGCAGATTTTGATTATGCAAAGAATCTCTGTTTTTCAGAGAACGTTGTGGAAAAAGCACTGAAAGCAATTAAAAATGGTGCATGTATCGTTACCGATACACAGATGGCAAAATCTGGTGTTAATAAAAAAGCACTTGCTAAATATGGCGGCGAAGCGTTCTGTTTTATCTCAGATGAAGATGTTGCGGAGATTGCAAAAAAGAATGGTTCTACACGTGCTACAGCCAGCATGGATAAAGCTGCTGCTATGGACAGGCCTCTGATCTTTGCTATCGGAAATGCTCCAACTGCTCTTGTACGACTTTATGAACTGATAGAAGAGAATAAGCTCAGACCAGAACTTATCATCGGTGTACCTGTTGGTTTTGTAAACGTTGTCCAGTCCAAAGAACTGATCATGGAGACAGATGTCCCATATATTGTTGCAAAGGGAAGAAAAGGCGGAAGTAATATCGCTGCCTGTATCTGTAATGCTTTACTTTATATGGCCGGAGGCCGTGATTAAGGGGTTGACAATATGTTTAAAAAATTCTGGATCGCATTTTGCTGTTTTTTGGGTATCCTCTCTCTTTCGATATCTGTGGATGCTGCCAGTCTTGCGAAAAAGTTTTATAACGATCATGATAATGTTTTTGTTTTTGATCATACAGAAAAGTTTGGTATCAAAGCACCAGGTCATCTTGAGGAGATAACCTATGACGGATATATTGCCCTGTGTGAACTCGATCTTGACGGGAATGGCAGTGAAGAATTACTCACGATCCGTATCGGTGGAGATTCTGTTTCAGAAAGCAATTCTCTTTATGCAGATCTTTATATTCGTTATGATGGCGAATGGGATAAACAGGCTTCTTATAAACTTGCAGAAGATCTCCTTAAATATGAAGAATCTGACTGTTCTGTTTTTCTGCTGAAAAAATCCAAAGGATATTTTCTTGGATGTGAACACAAAGAAGTAGCTTCCGTTACAGATACGGCCTTTCTGTGGAGTTTTCGACTGACGAGTTTTAATCATGAACCATTTGATGAGATGCTTAATCTTAGTCTGGATGATAAACCTTCCAGTAAGAAACTGAATGCGCTGAAGAAGAAATTCAAAAAATACGGGTTTGATTCTACGGATATCATAAGTACTCCTATATGCGATACATTAAAAGCTCTTCCGGATACCTTTTCCATGGTTTCTTCTGTAAAAAGAGAAAAGACCAAACGTCTGGAAGCACTGTTAAAACATATGAATCACGGAGATGGAACGGCTTATGAGTATGGTAATACCATCTTTAAAAGTTATGTGAATAAAAAATGGGCAAACAAGAATGAATCTGACTTCTCCAGTAAATATTTTCAAATGGATGAAGACGATGACTATGACTACGAAGATGACGATGATGATACAGACAGAACCAAACCGCATTCCACTTATAAGGACGACGATGACGACGATGATGATTATGATCGTGATTATTATGAAGACTATGACGATGATTATCTCGATGGCTATTTCCCATCAGGTAAAGATAATGACATTATTATCGAAACCGAAGGTTCAAAAAACAGCACTGGTAAACGTCCATCCAAAGGAAACAGCAGCAGCTCTTCCAGCGAGAATATAAAAGATCCATATCTGAGTGATTATTATCCATATGCAGAAGAATTTATTTTCTGGGATAGTTCTGTTCGCCTGTTATCAGAAGAAGAATTATGGAATCTGTCATATGATGATCTTCGCATTGCAAGAAATGAGATATATGCCCGTCACGGACGTATCTTTGATAATTATGATCTGAGTACTTATTTTAACAGCTTAAGCTGGTATCGTGAGCGAGTGCCTGCCAAGTCTTTTACATATGAATATGCAAAGAAACATTTTAATGATATAGAAATAAAGAATATTGACCTGATAAAGGCCTATGAAGAGTCCATGGGATATTGATCGGGAATAAGAAAAGAGGAACAGTATGAAGAATAAAGCAATTCTTGTTGTAAGTTTTGGAACTTCACATGAAGATACAAGAATTAAAACCATCGAAAGTATTGAAAACAAAATCAAAGAAACTTTTTCAGATTACGTGATCTACCGTGCGTGGACAAGCAGCATCATCCGTAAGATACTGAAAAAAAGAGATGGTCTTCAGATTGACAGTATTGAAGAAGCATTACAACGTATGAAAGCAGATGGAATCTGCGAAGTACTTGTTCAGCCTACACATGTAATTAATGGCTTTGAAACGGATGAATTAAAAGGAATCGTTGCCCGCTATGCAGATCAGTTTGAAAGTGTAAGTATGGGAGCACCGCTTCTATCTACACAGGAAGATAATGAGAAAGTAGTCGAGATTCTCGGTAACATCTGGAAGGATATACCTGAAAATGAAGCTGTTGTATTCATGGGTCACGGAACAGAGCATTATGCAAATACTGTATATGCTGCCCTTGATTATATTATGAAAGAAAAAGGCTATACGAACATGTATATGGGCACCGTAGAGTCTTATCCATCACTGGATACTGTAAAAGGACTTCTCTCTGGCAAAAACATCACAAAAATTCATTTAGCTCCATTTATGATCGTAGCAGGAGATCATGCTAAGAATGATATGGCCGGAGATGATGAAGATTCATGGAAGTCTCAGTTTGAACAGCAGGGTTTTGCAGTTACTTGCTATCTGAATGGTCTGGGAGAACTTTCAGAGATTCAGAATATATTTATAGAACATGTGAGGGATGCTAAATGAGTATAAGTATGATTGGAATTGATCATACAAAAGCATCCATTGATGTACGTACGATCTTTTCATTTACTAAAAAAAGTATTGCGGAGACTTTAACGAAATGGAAAGAAGTCCGTGGATTATCCGGTTGTGTCATCATATCTACCTGTAACCGTATGGAGATCTATGCCAGTCATGAAGAAGAGGACTTTGATCTGTTCTCACTTCTGTGTGAAGAAAAACAGGTAGAAAAAGAGAATTATGAAGCATACGTAGTGCGAAGAAAAGAAGCAGAAGCAGTATTTCACCTTTTTTCTCTTGCCAGTGGTCTGCAATCCCGTATCATTGGCGAAGATCAGATCATTACACAGGTTAAAGATGCTTTATCCATGGCAAGAGAACAGTTTGCCACAGATAATGTCTGCGAGGTACTGTTTCGCATGGCAGTAACCGGAGCCAAAAAAGTAAAGACAGATGTGATCCTTTCCAAGGCTAATTCTTCTGCGATTCACAGGGCAGTAGAAGTATTGAAAGAACGGGGATACATTTTTTCAGGGAAAAAATGTATGGTAATCGGAAATGGAGAAATGGGAAAACTATCTGCCAATCTTCTGAAAAAAGAAGGCTGTGATGTTACAGTTACGGTAAGACAATACCGAAGCGGTGTTGTCCAGATTCCGCTTGGCTGTGCACGTATTGATTATGGAAGACGCTATGAACTCCTTCCTTTCTGTGATTATATTGTAAGTGCAACATCAAGCCCTAACTATACACTTACTAAAGAAGCTGTCCAGCAGTGTGATATTCAGCATCCAATAACGATGATCGACCTGGCTGTTCCACGTGATATCGAAATCAATATTCAGGATCTGGATGATATCTCGTTGTTTGATATTGATAGTTTTGATGCAGATCGAACCAGTGAACAGACCAGACAGAATATAAAGATTGCCGAAGATATTCTCCGACTTCAATTGGATGAATTTATGGACTGGTATCATGGCAGAGATGTGATTGCCCGTATCTCTGAAATCAAAGAACAAAGCATGAAGGATTTTCATCTCAGAACAGAAAAACAGATGAAATCCATTCTGGATAATAATTGCAGTGAAGAAGAAAAAGAGGAACTCATCCGATTACAAGCATATATTGATCAGGCACAGGGAAAGGTTATTAATAAGATGATCTTTGGACTTAAATCAAAAGTAAGCGATGAAGTATTCCGCGAATGTGTAAAAGCAATAGGAGAAGTGTTTCAATCATGAGAAAGATATGTATTGGAAGCAGAGAGAGTAAATTAGCTGTTATACAGACAGAGATGGTAAGAGATTATATCAGGCATAATGCTCCGGATATACAGGTGGATATTCTGACCATGAAAACTACCGGTGATATTATTCTTGATCGTACACTGGATAAGGTTGGCGGAAAAGGTCTTTTTGTGAAGGAGTTGGATCGTGCTCTTGTAGAAGAGCGAAGTGATCTTTCGGTACACAGTTTAAAAGATATGCCGATGGAAGTACCTGAAAACCTTCCACTGATTGCCTTTTCAAAAAGAGAAGATCCAAGAGACGTTCTTGTTCTTCCGGAAGGATGCCAGGAACCTGATTTTTCCAAACCAATCGGTTGTTCCAGCAAAAGAAGAGTTCTTCAGTTTCAGGAATTATATCCACAGGCAACCTTTCTTCCTGTTCGCGGCAATGTAATCACCAGACTGTCAAAACTTGACAGTGGACAATATGGCGCACTTATTCTGGCAGCCGCCGGATTGAAACGTCTTGGGTTTGAAAATCGAATCAGCAGATATTTTGAACCGGAAGAGATGATACCTGCAGCCGGTCAGGGAATTCTTGGTATTCAGGGAAGAATCGGTGTAGATTATTCTTTTTTAAATGATTATAACGATGACGATGCAAAAGCATGTGCTTTGTGTGAACGCGCTTTTGTAAAGATTCTGGACGGCGGATGTTCTTCACCTGTTGCTGCCCATGCCAGAGTGGAAGACGATAATCTTTTTCTTCTTGGATTATATTATGATGAAGAGACAGAAGGATATCTGAAAGGTGAATTACGCGGCAAAAAAGAAGATGCTGTTAAGATTGGAGAAGAACTTGCTCTGAAATTGAAAGCAGATTACAAAAAGGAGTAACAGTATGACAGGAAAAGTATGGCTGGTCGGTGCCGGCCCATCTGATCCGGGATTATTTACCCGAAAAGGGGAAGCTGTCCTGAATCAGGCAGACGTTGTAGTATATGATGCTCTGGTTGGTCAGAGTATTCTTAATATGATACCGGATCATGCAAAACTGATCAATGTAGGAAAAAGATCCAGTAATCATCTTATGAAACAGGAACAGATTAATCAGGTTCTTGTTGAAGAAGCAAAGAATGGACTTAAGGTTGTAAGATTAAAAGGCGGAGATCCATTTCTTTTTGGCAGAGGTGGAGAAGAACTTGAGCTTCTTGTAAAAGAAGGTATCCCGTATGAAGTTGTCCCAGGTGTAACTTCTGCACTTTCTGTACCTGCATATAATGGTATTCCTGTTACACATAGAGATTATGTTTCTTCTCTTCATATCGTAACAGGACATAAACGACAGGGAGAAGCTTACAATATTGATTTTGAAGCACTTGTAAGAACAAAAGGTACCCTGGTATTCTTAATGGGTGTCTCTGCACTTGGGGACATTTGTCAGGGACTTTTGGATGCAGGAATGGATCCTGACATGCCGGCAGCGCTTCTTATGAAAGGAACGACTGCACAGCAGGATCGTATTATTGCTACAGTCTCTACTTTAAAAGATGAGGTTGCAAAGAAAGGGGCTGTTACACCTGCAATTATTGTGGTGGGTAAAGTGTGTTCTCTTGCAGAAGAATTTTACTGGTATGAAAAGCTCCCGCTCGGAGGCCGAAAGATCCTTGTTACCAGACCGAAAGAACTGATCTCATCCATGTCAGAGAAATTAAGAAAAGCCGGTGCAGATGTACTGGAACTTCCGGCAATCCGTACTGTTCCATGTCAGGATCAGACACGTCTGTCTGAAGCGATTCAGAATATCCGTGATTATCAGTGGCTGGTATTCACAAGTCCAACTGGTGTTCGTATCTTCTTTGAACAGATGGATAAAGAAAGAAAGGATGTGCGCAGCCTCTTTGGATGTCAGATTGCGGTAATCGGCAGCGGAACAGCAAAAGAACTGAAAAAATATGGATTATATCCGGATCTTATGCCGGAAGAATTCTATGGTGAAGCTTTAGGAGAAAGTCTTGCTCAGCAGGTAAATGATGGAGATCGTATTCTTATTCCAAGAGCTGCCATTGGCAATCAGGAACTGGTCCGTATTATAAAAGAAGCCAAAAATGTTACGATTGATGATATCGCAACTTATGATACGTTATATTCCGGTTCTGCTTTAATTGATGAAAAGCAGGAATTTGAACAGGGTAATATTGATTATGCGGTATTTACCAGTGCTTCTACGGTAAAAGGATTTGTTCAGGCAACCGAAGGACTTGATTACACCAAAGTAAAAGCGGTATGCATTGGCAGACAGACCCGAAAAGCTGCACAGGAATATGGCATGATCACCTACATGTCTGAAAAGGCAACTATGGATTCTGTCGTTGAAAAAGTAATCGAACTATGTAAAGCATAATGGAGGTAATTCAGAATGGATTTAGTAAAAAGACCAAGACGACTTCGCGGATGTGATGCACTTCGCAGAATGGTTCGTGAAACAAGAGTAGACAAAAGCTCCCTCATCTATCCAATGTTCGTATGTGAAGGTGAGAATATAAAAGAAGAGATTCCTTCCATGGAGGGACAGTACCGTTATTCTGTAGATCGTATGGGAGAATGTCTGGAAGAACTTCTCGATGCAGGCGTAACAGCTGTTATGCTCTTTGGTATTCCGGATAAAAAAGATGAAGTGGGAAGTCAGGCATATGCAGATGACGGTATTGTACAGCGAGCTCTTCGTTATGCCAGAAAAGAATTTCCTGAGATGTATCTGATCACAGATGTCTGTATGTGTGAATACACTTCTCATGGTCATTGTGGAGTTCTTTGCGACAGAGACGTTGAAAATGACAGTACTCTGGAGCTTCTTGCGAAAGCAGCTGTTTCTCATGCAAAGGCAGGCGCTGATATGGTGGCTCCATCCGATATGATGGATGGACGTGTCGCTGCAATTCGCGAAGCACTGGATGCAAATGGTTATAAGAATATTCCTATTATGTCATATGCGGTAAAATATGCTTCTGCATTTTATGGTCCTTTCCGTGATGCAGCAGGTTCAGCACCATCTTTTGGTGACAGAAAGACATACCAGATGGATTTCCATAATGCAAGAGAAGGTATCAAGGAAGCTATTCTTGATGAAGAAGAAGGCGCAGATATTATTATGGTAAAACCTGCAATGTCTTATCTTGATATGGTTACAAAGGTAAAAGAATATGTAGCAACTCCGATCGCTGCTTACAGTGTCAGCGGTGAATATGCAATGGTAAAAGCTGCAGCAAAGATGGGATGGATCGATGAAGAAAGAATCATCTGCGAGATGGCTGCATCTGCTTTCCGTGCAGGTACAGATATTTACATTACATATTTTGCAAAAGAACTCGCCAGATGCATGGATGAAGGAAAAATCGGTTAAAGACAGGAGAATAGATTATGAGCAGATCAGACGTATTATTTCAGGAAGCAGTGAACCTCATGCCAGGCGGTGTAAACAGCCCGGTTCGAGCTTTTGGCAGTGTTAAAGAATCTCCAAGATTTATCGCCAGCGCAAATGGACCATACATCACAGATGTTGATGGTGAAACCTATATTGATTTTATCGGTTCCTGGGGACCAATGATTCTTGGACATAATAATCCACAGGTACTGGACAGTGTAATCGAAGCTGCGAAGATGGGTCTTAGCTATGGAGCAGCAACTGAAAGAGAAGTATTAATGGCAAAGCTTGTCTGTAGTATCGTTCCATCCATTGAGATGGTCAGAATGGTTAATTCCGGTACAGAAGCAGTTATGAGTGCCATTCGTGCTGCAAGAGGATATACCAGAAGAAACAAGATCATCAAATTCATGGGCTGCTATCACGGCCATACAGATGCTATGCTTGTAAAAGCAGGTTCCGGTGTTATGACAGCTGGTGTTCCGGATAGTGCCGGCGTTCCGGCAGGTTGTACACAGGATACTCTTTCAGCCGAATACAATGATCTTGGAAGCGTAAAAGAACTTTTTGAAAGATTCCCGGAAGAGATTGCTGCTATCATTGTTGAACCTGTTGGTGCCAATATGGGTGTCGTTCTTCCACAGCCAGGATTCCTGGAAGGTCTTCGTTCTCTCTGTGATCAGTATGGAAGCTTGCTGATCTTTGATGAAGTTATTACAGGTTTCCGCCTGAGCCTTCAGGGCGCACAGGGGTATTTCGGTGTTACACCGGATCTTACAACTTTTGGTAAGATTATCGGTGCCGGTATGCCAGTTGGTGCATACGGCGGAAGAAGAGATATCATGGAGATGGTGGCACCTGTTGGTAAAGTATATCAGGCTGGTACATTAAGTGGTAATCCTGTTGCCATGGCCGCAGGTTTAACACAGCTTACAATATTAAAAGAAGATAAGACATTCTATCAGAGACTGAATGAGACAGGAGACTGGTTCTATGGTGAAATTGAAATGATTTTAAACAACCACCAGATTCCACATTGTCTGAACCACATCGGTTCTCTTGGCTGTGTCTTCTTCACAGATCAGGAAGTAAAAGATTATCCTAGTGCCAAGACATCCGATACCGCAGCATATGCAGACTATTTCACTCATATGTTAAAGAATGGTGTATATCTTGCGCCTTCACAGTTTGAAGCAATGTTTCTTTCAGGTTCTCATACAAAAGAAGGTCAGCTGCGTCCTGTTCTTGAAAAGATCGATGATTACTTTTCAAAGAAGGCATAGGTACTATGAAGCATAAGATTACGGATTGTTTTCTTGCTGTCTCAGGAATGATATTTATCATTTCTGCGGCAGTTATCTTTACGGTTGCTTTTCGGCCTCTTTACTACATGGATATTGATGTGCTGCATATACCAGAATCATCTGGATATTCAAAGGAAGAAATCCTTGAGAATTATAATGAACTCATAGATTATAATCTATCTCCAAAACAGGACAAACTGGAATTTCCAACCCTTCCCATGTCAGAAGGAGCCAGAATCCATTTCCGTGAAGTAAAAGAGATTTTTCAGGGATTTTTAAAAGCACTTATTCTGTCAGCTCTCATTTTTCTTCCATGTTTCTTTTTCAGACTCAGAAAAAGAGACGTACATTACTTAAGACTTACCGGTGTCATGACAATCGGGCTCCCTTTGCTGCTTGGTACTGTGATCGCCGTAAACTGGGAAAGAGCTTTTATTCTTTTTCATGAACTTGTCTTTTCTAATGATTACTGGCTTTTCGATCCGACAACAGATCCCATCATTGATTGCCTTCCGGATGCATTTTTCTTTCACTGTGCAATAATGATTCTTACATTGATTCTTGTCGCTTCTATTGGTATGATAGTTATTAGTTATAAAGGAAAGAGAGAAGTATAGATGCAGAAGCTTATAAAAGATCTGCAGACGCAGAGTTTTTCTCATATTTATCTTCTTTATGGAGAAGAACTATATCTGAGAGATCAGTACGCGAAACGTTTAAAGAATGCTCTGATTCCGGAAGATGATACGATCAATTTGTCCAGTTTTTCCGGTAAGGGGATATCTGTGAATGAGATTATCGATCAGGCTCAGACTATGCCCTTTTTTGCGGAGCATCGCCTGATCTATATCCAGAACAGTGGTTTTTTTAAAGAAGCACAGGAAGTACTTGCAAAGTATCTTGAGAATGTACCGGAAACAGCGTATTTCATCTTTGTAGAAGATGAGATCGATAAGCGCGGAAAGTTATATAAAGCAGTTTCAAAGTATGGACGTATCGCAGAATTTGCAAAGCAGACTGAAGAGACTTTAAAACGCTGGGTATTCCAGAAGATCAAGCAGGAGAACAAGCAGATACGCTCCAGTACTATGGATCTGTTTCTTAGTAAGACAGGAACAGATATGAACTTTATCAGTCAGGAACTGGAAAAACTCCTGACTTATACACTTGGAAGAGATGTCATTACGGACGAAGATGTTCAGGAAGTCTGTACAGAACGTATCGAGAACAAAATCTTCGATATGATAGGTGCTATTGCAGAAAAGCAGCAGAAAAAGGCACTTGATCTGTATTATGATCTTCTGACTTTGAAAGAACCCCCGATGCGTATATTGTTCCTGATTGCAAGACAGTTCAATCAGATTCTGCAATTTAAAGAATTGGAAAAACAGGGTTTTCCTGCCAATACCATTGCAGATAAGCTTGGTATTCGTGGTTTTATTGTAAAGAATACTCTGAGACAGGCTGCAGCATTTTCCGCTTCTGAGGCAAGATATGCACTTGAAACAGCAGTAGCTTATGAGCATGATGTAAAAAGCGGAAAGCTTGATGATAAGATGGCTGTTGAGCTTATCATTGTTGAGATGAGCCGGAAGTAAAAGGTATAAAACGCAGATAAAAAGTATCTGTTTTTAAACAATTTTTATATATTATTTTTCTGGATAGGTATTGACAGATAGAATGTGTTGACCTATTATATAGTAGTATGTTTGAAACGTCCGTGTCCGGGAATAACATAACGAGTATGATGATTATTGTGAGTGGGAGGTGTCCGAATTGGCTAATATTAAATCCGCTAAGAAACGTATTTTAGTTAACAGAACAAAAGCAGACCGTAACAAAGCTATCAGATCTGCTGTTAAGACTGCTATCAAAAAAGTAGAATCTGCTGTTACAGCTAATGATAAGAATGCAGCAGCTGCAGCTCTTCTTAATGCCGCATCTGTTATTGATAAAGCTACAACAAAGGGTGTTTATCATAAGAACAATGCAGCTAGAAAAGTTTCTCGTTTAGCAAAGCTCGTTAACAAGATTAAATAATAGATTATTAATAAAAGACCATCGGTCCGTCATCCGATGGTCTTTTTTTTGCGTTATTCTGGACAAACACATTTAACCTATGCTAGAATAATATGACTAATTTTGCATATATAGCAGCACTCTTTGTGCTTTAACCGGAGGAACACATGCCATATATTGATCAGAGTAAAATCAGAAATTTTTGTATTATAGCACATATTGACCACGGCAAGTCCACACTGGCAGATCGTATCATTGAAATGACAGGTCTTCTTACCAGTCGTGAGATGCAGGCACAGGTTCTTGACAATATGGATCTGGAAAGAGAACGTGGTATTACAATTAAAGCACAGGCTGTCCGTACTGTATATAAAGCCCAGAACGGAGAAGAGTATATCTTTAACCTTATTGATACCCCAGGACATGTAGACTTTAATTATGAGGTTTCCAGAAGCCTCGCAGCCTGTGATGGTGCAATCCTTGTTGTTGATGCAGCACAGGGTATTGAAGCGCAGACACTGGCGAATGTATATCTTGCACTGGATCATAACCTTGATGTTATGCCGGTTATCAATAAGATAGATCTTCCAAGTGCAGAACCTCAGAGAGTAATCAATGAGATCGAGGATGTTATCGGTATCGAAGCACAGGAAGCACCTCTTATCTCTGCTAAGGTTGGAACCAATGTTGAACAGGTGCTGGAGCAGATCATCGAAAGGATTCCTGCACCGGAAGGAGATCCTGAAAAGCCTCTTCAGGCACTGATCTTTGATTCCTTATATGATTCTTATAAAGGTGTTATCGTATTCTGCCGAATCAAGGAAGGTGTTGTTAAAAAGGGAACACCAATTACCATGATGGCTACCGGAGCAAGGGCAGAAGTTGTTGAAGTAGGATATTTTGGTGCCGGTCAGTTTATTCCTTGTGAGGAGTTGTCTGCCGGTATGGTAGGTTACATTACTGCCAGCCTTAAGAATGTAAAAGATACTCGCGTAGGTGATACAATTACCAATACAGAGCATCCATGTGATGAACCACTTCCTGGTTATAAGAAAGTTAATTCCATGGTATATTGTGGTATGTACCCTGCAGATGGTGCAAAGTATCCGGATCTTCGTGATGCACTGGAAAAGCTTCAGCTTAATGATGCATCTCTTCATTTTGAACCGGAGACATCCCTTGCATTAGGTTTTGGTTTCCGCTGCGGATTCCTTGGACTTCTTCATCTCGAGATCATTCAGGAACGTCTGGAAAGAGAATATAACCTGGATCTCGTTACTACTGCACCAGGTGTTATCTATAAGGTATATAAGACCAATGGGGAAGTGATTGAACTTACCAATCCATCGAATCTTCCTGATCCTTCTGAAATTGAATATATGGAAGAACCGATTGTTTCTGCAGAGATCATGGTTACTACAGAGTTCATCGGTTCCATCATGCAGCTTTGTGAGGAGAGACGCGGAACATACCTTGGTATGGAATATATGGAAGAAACACGAGCACTTCTTAAGTATGAATTGCCTCTGAATGAGATCATCTATGACTTCTTTGATGCCTTAAAGTCAAGATCAAGAGGATATGCATCTTTTGATTATGAATTAAAGGGATATGAACGATCAGAACTTGTAAAGCTTGATATTCTTGTAAACAGAGAAGAAGTCGATGCATTATCTTTTATCGTTCACGCTGGTACTGCATATGAACGTGGACGTAAGATGTGTGAGAAGCTGAAAGAAGAAATTCCAAGACAACTTTTCGAGATTCCGATCCAGGCAGCTGTCGGAAGCAAGATTATCGCCAGAGAGACTGTACGTGCCATGAGAAAAGACGTACTTGCCAAGTGCTATGGCGGTGATATCTCCCGAAAAAAGAAGCTTCTCGAAAAGCAGAAAGAAGGTAAGAAACGAATGCGTCAGGTTGGTAATGTAGAGATTCCACAGAAAGCATTCATGAGTGTATTAAAACTTGATGAGAACTAGTTTCACTGGTAAGACGGGGCTTTCATGCCCCGTTTTTTGGAGTTATTTATAATATGAAAAAGATAGAATACTATATCCATATCCCTTTCTGTGTCCGTAAATGCAAGTATTGTGATTTTCTTTCTTTTCCTGTTGGGTCAGATATAAGAGAAGCATATGTGGAACAGTTATGTGACGAGATCCGTCTGTTTGACAGAGTAGATCAATATGAAATCGATACGATATTTATCGGAGGCGGTACACCATCTATCCTTACCATCCGGGAAATAGAAAAGATCATGCATACCATTCATGATTATCATTCTGTTCACAAAGATGCAGAGATCACCATCGAGAGTAATCCCGGTACCTTATCTATGGAAAAATTATCCTGCTATCGGGAAAACGGAATCAATCGCCTCAGTATGGGAGTGCAATCCTTTCATGATGAAGAATTAAAGCTTCTAGGACGAATCCATACTGCCAAAGAAGTATCTGAAAGTTTTCTGATGGCACGAAAAGCCGGATTTGACAATATTAATCTGGATCTTATGTCTGCTTTACCCGGTCAGAAAAAGGAGAACTTTTTATATAATCTTCAATGTGCCGTAGATTTAAGACCAGAACACCTATCCGCCTACAGTCTTATCATTGAAGAAGGTACTC
Source organism: Marvinbryantia sp. (assembly GCA_045598185.1). Classification (GTDB taxonomy): domain Bacteria; phylum Bacillota; class Clostridia; order Lachnospirales; family Lachnospiraceae; genus Marvinbryantia. The sequence continues at coordinate 196,252 of JAZLLO010000104.1, read as the reverse complement.
CTTTTTATGATAAGTATTACGAAGATGAGTTAAAAAAAGAAGAAGGGGAAACTCCGTTATATCTTCCATCGGAAGAAGAAGACAGAGCTATCAATTATCTTACAAAAGAATTTCTGGAGCAGCATGGATATCTTCAATATGAGATATCAAATTATGCACAGCCTGGAAAGGAATGCCGCCACAATATCGGTTATTGGGAAAGAAAAGAGTATAAAGGCTTTGGTCTCGGTGCAGCGTCTCTCATTGATGAGAAAAGACTTTCCAATACTACCGATATGAAATCTTATCTTTCCGGTATCTCACTTGTATCCGAAGATCCGCTATCTGTACAGGAACAGATAGAAGAAACAATGTTTCTGGGGCTTCGTATGATGAAGGGTGTTTCCAGAAAAGATTTCTTTGAGACTTATCATCAGAATATAGAGGATATCTACAGGGATACTATAGCATCCTTAATACAGAAAAAGTTACTGAAAACAGAAGAACAGTACTTCCGATTAACAGAACAGGGTATCGATCTTGCCAACTATGTTATGTCAGAATTTCTGAAGTAATTCTTAAATTTTACGAAATTATTATAGAAATATTGCTCATGTTCAATAAAAGTAGTATTATGATTAAAAATATGTCAAATGAAACCAGATAATATTAAATTCAAATTAATTTATGGAGTTATGTGAATGATGAAAAACAAAAAGTTACTGGCAGTTATTTTTACGTTTCTTCTGATGGTATTGTTTTCTTCTACTGTTTCAGCTGCATTTACCTTCGAACTTAAAGGTGTAACAACGCCTTCGGCTCTCAAGGTAGGTGACACTTTTCAGGTAAAAGGAACTCTTACTTCGAATAAGAAGATGGCAAGAGTAGTTCTTTCTATTTTTAAGGATGGAAGCCAGATTCAAAGATTTGAAGCTAATCCGAATGCAAAAAAGTATAATCTTGCGTATGCAGATCATGCAATGTTATTTGATAAACTTCCAGCAGGCGAATATGTTTATCGTATAGTTGCCTATACAGCCGGTGGTATGAAAAAAGCGGCTGTGAATAAGAAATTCACGGTAAAAGCAGTAAGTAAGATAAAGATTACGAATCCATCACCTGCGAAGGATTTTTCCATTAATCAAGGCGGAGTGATGACTGTCGCGGGAAAGATCAGTTCCAGATATCCGATTGCTTCTGTAACTGCAAGAATTGTGAACAGTAATGGAAAAGTGGTACAGTCCAAGACTGTGAAGCCTAAGACCAAAACATATAATATGACAACCAAAAAGACCCTTGATAATGCAATGCAGTTTGATAAGCTTGCATCCGGCAGTTATAAGTTCCAGGTAAAGGTTGTTGATACGAATGGTAAAGCAGCACTTGTTATCAATCGCAAGTGTACTGTTAAGGCTGGCAACACAAGCGGCGGCGCTATTGGCGGCAATGGAAACGGCCAGTATTCTGATACTACCAATACGGTGAATGCACCGGCTGGTTATAAGATGCGAACGAGCAGACCAGCAGCATCCAATAAGTATTATTATAATGCGAACTATAATATTTATTACAAGTATGACAGCCTTGCACCAACAGCAAAACCTTATTACAGTGGACATTATGTTGTCGGTAATTGTACCTGGTATGCTTGCGGAAGAGCTATGGAGATAGCAGCAAGAATGGGCGGTGCAGCATCTGTTAGCAAAGTTCAGGCAATCTTTGGTGGTGACCCTGTACAGATCTTTAAGGATAATGCAAGACTTGGCAAGTTTAAGTATGGAAGTTCTCCAAAGCCTGGTTCACTGGCAGTCTTTAATTATGGTGGAAACAGTGGTGATGCACATATCGCCGTTGTAGAAGCAGTTATTAATGGAGTTCCTTATGTATCAGAATCCGGATATAAGGTTTCTACTGTATGTCCTGCAGCAGACAGATCCGATATCGTTTTCTGGTATCAGAGCATCTATGCATGGTCTGGTGGAAGAGAGCTTCTTGGTTATATTTATCTTTGTTAATAATAACTTTAATAAATGCAATAAAAAAACGTCTGGAAATCCAGACGTTTTTTTATTCAGCAGGAGCAGTTGCCGGAACAGTAACTTCTTCCTGCTTTGGTACATTCACTGGTACAGAAGTTTTCTTCTGCATAGGGATTGGATGTGTAAGCTTATCAAAATCAATTCCAAGCCCGAATTCAAGATTTACCTCTTCAATTACAGATGTAACCGTCTTCTTAAAAGGATTCGTGTCATCCGTATTGAGATAGGTCATGTAACCCGCAAGACCAAGGAGTGCTATAATCGCAATCACTGCCAAAAAAATGGTAATATAGTTTTTGATCTTCATGATATCTACCTTTTCCTGTTTTATTTCGTAAATTCAGTGTAGCATATATTGATAAGAGTGTCAAAAAAAAGTCAGTTAAAAGAAAAAAATGCTATTGACAATTCCTAAGGCTGGTGATAATGTAAAGCCATGGATGTTAGCACTCTACATAAGCGAGTGCTAACAACATCTAAAAGAAGAAGGAGGTTTTGAAATGGAGCTTGATGATAGAAAGTGGAAGATATTCAATGCTATCATTAAAACCTATCTGGAAACCGGGGAACCTGTTGGATCCAGAACGATTTCAAAGTTTCCCGATCTTAATATAAGTTCAGCTACAATTCGTAATGAGATGGCAGACCTGGAAGAGATGGGACTGATCATTCAGCCACATACCTCAGCCGGACGTATTCCTTCGGATCAGGGCTACAGACTTTATGTAGATACTCTGATGGCAAAGAAGGAGCAGGAAGTTCAGGAGATGAAAGAACTTCTGATCCATAAGCAGGATCGAATGGAAGCAGTACTAAAGCAGGTCGTAAAAGTGCTTGCGAATAATACGAATTATACGACCATGATATCAGCGCCACAGTATCACAGAACTAAGCTTAAGTTTATACAGCTTTCTGTGATCAGCAGTGATCAGCTTCTGGCAGTTATCGTTACAGAAGGAAACATTGTTAAGAATAAGATGTTGAATTTTGAACACGGGCTGAACAATGAGATGCTTTTAAAACTGAACATCTTATTGAATACCAGTCTGAATGGTCTTGCTATGGAAGAGATCAATCTTGCTATGATCGCAAGATTAAAAGAAGAGGCTGGAATCCATAGTGACGTGATCAACCGGGTACTTGATGCAGTTGCAGAAAGTATTCAGCTCGACAGAGATGTTGAGATATATACAAGTGGAACAACGAATATCTTCCGTTATCCGGAGTTATCGGATCATACTAGAGCCAGTGAACTTATCAGTGCTTTTGAAGAGAAGAAAGTTCTTGCGGATCTGATCCAGGAGGCTTCTCCTGATGAAACGGGCACCGGAATACAGGTATATATAGGAAGTGAAGCTCCGATACAGACGATGCGTGACTGCAGCGTTGTAACTGCTACTTATGAACTTGGGAATGGAATTAAAGGCACTATCGGAATCGTTGGACCAAAGCGTATGGATTATGAAAAAGTTGTAGATTCCATTAAGTCATTGAAGGCACAGCTTGATATGCTTTTTGACAGGGATCTATAGGAATATAGAAAGGTGGTTCACATCAATGACAGATGAGAATAAGGAAGTAGAAACCGGAACTGCAGAAGAAGAGATTCTGGAAGAGAACGGTGATACACAACAGGTTCTGGAAGGAGAAGTTGTAGAAGACGAAGAAGAAACTCCGGAAGGGGAAGAAACCACAGAGAAGAAAAAGTTCTGGAAGAAAAAAGATAAGAATGCAGAACTTGTAGAAGAACTCACAGACAGAGTAAAACGCCAGATGGCAGAGTTTGAGAACTTCCGTAAACGTTCTGAAAAAGAAAAAGCAGGTATGTTTGATCTCGGATCAAAGAACGTGATTGAACAGATTCTTCCGGTTGTAGACAATTTTGAACGAGGACTTGCAGCTGTTTCGGAAGAACAGAAGGAAGATCCATTCGTATCCGGAATGGACAGGATCTACAAGCAGCTTGTAGAAGTACTTGGCAAGCTGAATGTAAAGCCAATTGAGGCAGTAGGACAGGAATTTAATCCTGATTACCATAATGCAGTCATGCATGTAGATGATGAAACTGTAGGTGAGAATATTGTAGTGGAAGAATTCCAGAAGGGATACACATACAAAGACACAGTTGTCAGACACAGCATGGTAAAAGTTGCAAACTAATTTGCGGATATTATCCGTAAGAACATATACAGGAGGAAATGATCATGGGAAAAATTATCGGTATTGACTTAGGTACAACCAATAGCTGCGTAGCAGTTATGGAAGGTGGAAAACCAACAGTAGTAACTAATACAGAAGGAGCAAGAACAACACCATCTGTTGTTGCTTCCTCAAAGACAGGCGAAAGACTTGTAGGTGAACCTGCAAAGCGTCAGGCAGTTACAAACTCTGACAAGACAATCTCTTCTATCAAAAGAGAGATGGGTAGAAGTTACAATGTAACAATTGATGATAAGAACTATACACCACAGCAGATCTCTGCTATGATTCTTCAGAAGCTGAAAGCAGATGCTGAAAACTATCTTGGTGAAAAGGTAACAGAAGCAGTTATCACAGTACCAGCTTACTTTAACGATGCTCAGCGTCAGGCTACAAAGGATGCAGGTAAGATTGCAGGTCTTGATGTAAAGCGTATCATTAATGAGCCAACAGCAGCAGCACTTGCATATGGTCTTGATAATGAAAGCGAACAGAAGATCATGGTATATGACCTTGGTGGTGGTACATTCGATGTATCTATCATCGAAATCGGTGATGGTGTTATCGAAGTTCTCGCAACAAACGGTGATAACAGACTTGGTGGTGATGACTTCGACCAGAAGATCACAGATTATATGATCGCTGAATTTAAGAAAGCAGAAGGCGTAGATCTTTCAGGTGATAAGATGGCTCTTCAGAGATTAAAAGAAGCAGCTGAAAAAGCAAAAAAAGAACTTTCTGCAGCAACAACAACTAACATCAACCTTCCATTCATCACAGCAACAGCTGAAGGTCCAAAGCACTTTGATATGACTCTTTCAAGAGCGAAATTCGATGAGCTTACACGTGACCTTGTAGAAAGAACAGCAATTCCTGTTCAGAACGCATTAAAAGACGCAGGTGTTACAGCATCTGAACTTGGTAAAGTTCTTCTGGTTGGTGGTTCAACACGTATCCCTGCAGTACAGGATAAAGTAAAAGCATTAACAGGCAAGGAGCCAAGCAAGACTCTGAACCCAGACGAATGTGTAGCTATCGGTGCAGCTATCCAGGGTGGTAAGCTTGCAGGCGATGCAGGTGCAGGCGATATCCTTCTTCTTGATGTAACTCCACTTTCACTTTCTATCGAAACAATGGGTGGTATCGCAACAAGACTGATCGAAAGAAATACAACAATTCCTACAAAGAAGAGCCAGGTATTCTCTACAGCAGCTGATAATCAGACAGCAGTAGATATCCATGTAGTACAGGGTGAAAGACAGTTTGCAAGAGATAACAAGTCACTCGGACAGTTCAGACTTGATGGAATTCCACCAGCAAGACGTGGTATCCCACAGATCGAAGTAACATTTGATATCGATGCAAATGGTATCGTTAACGTATCTGCTAAGGATCTTGGAACAGGTAAAGAACAGCATATCACAATTACATCAGGATCTAATATGTCTGATGATGATATCGAAAGAGCAGTAAAAGAAGCTGCTGAATACGAAGCTCAGGATAAAAAACGTAAAGAAGCAGTTGATACAAGAAACGATGCTGACTCTATGGTATTCCAGACAGAAAAAGCACTGGAAGAAGTTGGCGATAAGGTTGATGCTAATGCAAAGACACAGGTTCTCGCTGATATTGCAGCATTAAAGGAACTTCTTGAAAAGACACCTGCAGAAGATATGTCAGAAGCTCAGGTAGCTGAGATCAAAGCAGCAAAAGAAAAACTGATGCAGAGTGCACAGGCTGTATTCGCAAAGGTTTATGAACAGGCACAGGCTGGACAGGGTGCAGGTCCTGATATGGGCGGTGCACAGGGCTATAGTTCAGCTCAGTCAGCAGATGATGATATCATTGACGCAGATTACAAGGAAGTATAATAATATAAAATAAAGTCCAATGGGGACGGAGGATTTTAATCCCCCGTCCTTAAAGGCGTATTGGAGATAATTATGGCAGAAACAAAAAGAGATTATTATGAAGTTCTGGGTGTCGACAAAGGTGCTGATGATGCTGCCCTCAAAAAAGCATATCGTCAGCTGGCAAAGAAATATCATCCTGATATGAATCCTGGAGATGCTGAGGCGGAAAGAAAGTTTAAGGAAGCTTCTGAAGCATACGGTGTATTATCCGATCCGGAGAAGAGACGCCAGTATGATCAGTTCGGTCATGCAGCCTTTGAACAGGGAGGGGGCGGTGCCGGATATGGTGGTTTCGACTTCAATGGTGCTGATATGGGCGATATCTTTGGCGATATCTTTGGCGACCTCTTTGGCGGCGGATCAAGAAGAAGAGCAAGCAATGGTCCAATGCGCGGTGCTAATCTTCGCGCACAGGTACGTATCACCTTTGAAGAAGCAGTATTTGGCTGCGAAAAGGAACTGGAGCTGACTTTAAAGGATGAATGTATGCACTGTCATGGAACAGGTGCCAAACCAGGAACATCCCCTGAGACATGTCCAAAATGTGGCGGACGTGGTCAGGTAGTTATGACTCAGCAGTCTTTATTCGGTATGGTACAGAATGTTACCACATGTCCTGACTGTGGTGGTACAGGTAAGATCATCAAGGAAAAATGTCCGGATTGTAACGGAACAGGTTACACATCAAGCAGAAAGAAGATCAAAGTTACGATTCCGGCAGGTATCGACAATGGGCAGAGTATTCGTATCAGCGGAAAAGGCGAGCCGGGTAAGAACGGTGGACCTAGAGGTGACCTTATGGTTGAGGTTGCTGTACTTCGTCATCCAATCTTCCAGAGACAGGATATGAATATCTATTCAACTGCACCAATTTCCTTTGCACAGGCAGCACTTGGCGGTGATGTTAAGATCAGTACAGTAGATGGTGATGTTATGTATCATGTGAATGCAGGAACACAGACCGACACCAGAATCCGTCTGAAAGGAAAAGGTGTTCCATCTGTACGTAACAAGTCTATCCGCGGTGATCAGTATGTAACTCTGGTAGTACAGGTACCTACAAAGCTCAGTGAAGAGGCAAAAGAAGCATTACGTGCATATGATGCTGTGGCAGATCAGTCTCTTAACAAAGGACCTTCCGATGAAAAGACAGATGGCGGAAAGAAGAAACGCGGTTTCTTCAGTAAGTAGGAAGGATAGAGAATAAAGGAGTTTCTTCATATGAAATGGAATAAGTATACATTAAAAACACTGGCAGAGGTAGAAGATATCGTTATCTCAACACTTGCTGAAGCAGGAGTTGAGGGCGTAGAGATCGAAGATAAGATTCCACTTACTGAGTCAGATAAAAAGCAGATGTTTGTTGATATTCTTCCAGATTGTCCTGACGATGATGGTATTGCATACCTTAGCTTCTATGTAGAAGAAGGGGAAGATACTACAGAACTGCTTAACAGAGTAAAAGAAGAACTGGAAGAGCTTCGTATGTTTATGGATATCGGAGAGTGTACCATTACAGAAAGCCAGACAGAGGATAAAGACTGGATCAATAACTGGAAAGAATATTTCCATCAGTTCTATGTAGATGATATTCTGATCACTCCGTCCTGGGAAGAAGTGAAGGAAGAGGATCAGGCAAAGATGATCATCCATATTGATCCAGGTACAGCCTTTGGAACCGGTATGCACGAAACCACTCAGCTCTGTATGCGTCAGCTGAAAAAGTACGTAACAGATGAGACAGAGATCCTTGATGTAGGAACAGGAAGCGGTATCTTATCGATCGCTGCAATCAAACTCGGTGCAAAACATGCAGTAGGAACTGATCTTGATCCTTGTGCAATCACTGCAGTAAAAGAGAATCTGGAAGCTAATGATATTGAAGAGAGCAAGATGGATATGATTCTTGGCAATATCATTGATGATAAAGAGATTCAGGATCAGGTTGGTTATGAAAAGTATGATATCGTAGCTGCGAATATTCTGGCCGATGTACTTGTTCCTTTAACACCTGTTATTATCAATCAGATGAAGCCAGGTGCGATCTATATCACATCCGGTATCATCGATGACAAGGAAACTACGGTTGTAGAAGCCGTTAAAAAGGCAGGTCTTGAAGTACTTGAAGTAACATATCAGGGTGAATGGGTATCCGTAACAGCCAGAAAGAACGGTTAGTTAAGATGCATAGATTTTTTATTGAAACACCTCAGATGAATCAGGATATGATTACGATCACTGGTGGAGATGTAAATCATATCAAGAATGTTCTGCGTATGGTACCAGGTGATCAGATCTGCGTAATCAGCGGTATGGATAGCAATGAATATTATTGTGAGATTACTTCCCTTGACAGTTCCAGGGTAGACGTAAAGGTACTTGAGATCAGACAATCCGAAAACGAACTTGAGAACCGTATCATCTTATTCCAGGGACTTCCAAAAAGTGATAAGATGGAACTCATTGTTCAGAAGGCTGTTGAACTTGGTGTCACAGAGATCGTACCTGTTGCAATGGCAAGATCTATTGTAAAGCTGGATGCAAAAAAAGAAGCAAACAAACTAAAACGATGGAACAGTATTGCAGAGAGTGCTGCAAAGCAGTCACGCCGCCTGATTATCCCGGAAGTTAAGAATGTTTATTCCTATCAGAACGCTCTTGAGTATGCGAAGGATCTGGATATCAAACTTGTTCCTTATGAACTGGCCGATACGATGGAACGTACAAGAGAAATCATGCGCAGTATCAAACCTGGACAGTCTATCGGAATCTTCATCGGTCCGGAAGGTGGATTTGAAACAGAAGAAGTAGATAAAGCAATGGCAATTGGTGCACAGCCGATCACACTGGGAAAAAGAATCCTTAGAACTGAAACAGCAGGGCTTGTCACATTGGCAATGTTAGTGTATAATCTTGAAAGATAATTTAGGCAGATAAGAGTTCCGCAAGTTTTTTACTTGCAGAACTCTTTTCCGTGATTAAAATGAAAAACTGAGGTTACATATTTATGGAAGCATATTTAGATAATTCAGCCACAACACGATGTCTGGACAGTGTGAAAGATATCGTTGTAAAAGTAATGACAGAAGATTTTGGTAATCCATCCTCGAAACATATGAAAGGGGTAGAGGCTGAGATTTATCTGAAAAAGGCAAGAGAAGAGATTGCAAAGACATTAAAAGTACAGGAAAAAGAGATCTTTTTTACTTCCGGTGGAACTGAGTCTAATAACTGGGCACTCATTGGAACAGCACTTGCTAATAAAAGAAGAGGGAATCATCTTATTACGACAGCCGTTGAACATGCAGCTGTACTGCAGCCTATGGCATTTCTGGAAGAGATGGGATTTCGAATCACTTACCTTCCGGTAGATCACCGCGGATGTGTCAGTCTGGAAGCTCTGAAGAATGCTCTTTGTGATGATACGATTCTTGTTTCTATGATGTATGTGAACAATGAAGTAGGTACGATTGAACCTGTGGCTGAGGCCGCAAAGATCATTAAGGAGAGGAATCCTTCTATTGTATTTCATGTTGATGCAATTCAGGCTTATGGTAAATTCCGTATAAATCCAAAGAAAACGGGCATCGATCTTCTTTCTGTAAGCGGTCATAAGATTCATGGTCCAAAGGGAATTGGCTTCTTATATGTGAATGAAAAAGTAAAGATCAGACCTTTTGTTCTTGGTGGTGGTCAGCAGAAAGGAATGCGTTCCGGAACGGATAATGTTCCAGGCGCTGCCGGACTTGGCGTTGCTGCAAAGGAAGCCTATACAGGATTTGATGAAAAGATTGCAAGAATACAGAAGCTTAAGGATATGTTTATCGCCGGTGTAAAAGAAATTCCGGATGTAGTTATTCAAGGACAGTCAGCAGAAGGCGGCGGTGCTCCACAGATCGTAAGTGTAAGCTTTCGAAATGTAAGAAGCGAAGTTCTGCTTCATGCGCTGGAGGAAAAGGGTGTCTATATTTCGTCCGGCTCTGCCTGCTCATCCAATAAGAAATTACCGGTAAGCTCTGTTCTCAAAGAGATTCATGTAGAGAAAGATCTTCTGGAGTCTACCGTTCGATTCAGTTTTTCTTCACTTACAACAGAAGAAGAGATTCATTACAGTCTTTCACAACTTTCTCAGATTGTTCCAATGCTGAGAAGATACACACGTCATTAGGAGATAATATGGAATTTAAGACATTTTTGATTAAATATGGAGAGATTGGTATCAAAGGAAAAAACAGATACCTTTTTGAAGATGCACTTGTAAAACAGATCCGTCATGCATTAAAACCGGTAGATGGAGAATTCGAAGTCAGAAAGGAGACAGGACGAATCTATGTTGATTGTCTTTCTGAATATGACTTTGATGAAGTAGTAACTGCACTTGGCAGAGTATTTGGTATTGTTGGTATCTGCCCTGTTGTAGTAACAGAAGATGAGGGATTTGACGCGCTTGCAGAAACTGTAGTTGCTTTCATGGGAAGTGAATATCCGGAAAAGAACTTCACCTTTAAGGTGGATTCCAGACGTGCAAGAAAGAATTATCCAAGAACATCCATGGAACTGAATGCTGATCTTGGAGAACAGATCTTAGATGCATATCCTGAAGTACGTGTTGATGTTCATAAGCCTGATGTTACTTTATGTGTAGAGATCCGTGAGAAGATTTATATCTATTCAAGAATCATTCCAGGCGCTGGTGGTATGCCTGTTGGAACTAATGGAAAAGCAATGCTTCTTCTTTCCGGTGGAATCGACAGCCCTGTGGCTGGATATATGATTGCAAAACGAGGCGTTAAGATTGATGCTGTTTACTTCCATGCCCCACCATATACAAGTGAACGTGCAAAACAGAAAGTAATCGATCTTGCGAAGATCGTTGCAAGATATTCCGGTCCAATCAATCTTCACGTTGTAAACTTTACAGATATTCAGTTATATATCTATGAAAAGTGCCCGCATGAAGAACTGACTATTATCATGCGCAGATATATGATGCGTATTGCAGAACACTTTGCGAATACAACGAAGTCTCTTGGTCTTATCACTGGTGAAAGTATCGGACAGGTAGCAAGTCAGACAATGCAGAGTCTTGCTGCAACCAATGAAGTATGTACCATGCCTGTATATCGTCCACTGATTGGTTTTGACAAACAGGATATTGTTGATATCTCTCAGAAGATCGACGCATATGAGACATCTATCCTTCCATTTGAAGATTGTTGTACTATCTTTGTTGCAAAGCATCCGGTTACAAAGCCGAATATCAACATTATCAAGCGTTCTGAGAAAAAACTGTCTGAGAAGATCGATGAACTGGTTCAGACAGCCATCGATACTACAGAGACCATCTGGGTCGAACAGGATTAGAAATTAAAAAGAGAAATCCTCCCACAATAATGTGGGAGGATATATTATAGACTGGCTTATTATAAACGATACAACAGGAAGATTCTTATACTATGTAAGGCTTTAATACTTCTAAAATGGCATCAATATCATTGTCGCCATGAATGTCCAGTTCGATTGGTTTTGAAAGATCCAGGGAAAAGATACCCATGATCGACTTGGCATCAATGACATACCTTCCTGAGATCAGATCAAAGTCATTCTCGAATTTTGTGATGTCATTCACAAAAGCTTTAACCTTATCAATAGAGTTTAATGAGATAAGTACATTTTTCATAAAAGAACCTCCTATATCATTATTCAAATTATGTGTATCTTACATTTCAGAAAGGAAAAAGTCAAGATGAAAACCAAAAAAGTAGCACTGCACAATCTTGGATGCAAAGTAAATGCTTATGAAACAGAAGCAATGCAGCAGATTCTTGAACGAAATGGATATGAGATCGTACCCTTTGATGTAGGTGCTGATATTTATATTATTAATACCTGTACTGTTACGAATATTGCAGACCGCAAATCAAGACAGATGCTTCATAAAGCAAAGAAGATGAATCCCGAAGCTATCGTTGTCGCTGCCGGATGTTATGTACAGGCTGCAGGCGAAGCTTTAAAAGCAGATGAAGCAATTGATATTATCATCGGTAACAATATGAAACAGGATCTGGTAGAGATTCTTCAGGCATATGAAGCTTCTCATTCCGGTGACGAATTCGAAGAGGTAGAATCGCTTATCGATATCAATCATACAAAAGAGTATGAGAATCTTAAGATTGATCATACTGCAGAGCATACACGAGCATACATTAAAGTACAGGATGGCTGTAATCAGTTTTGCAGTTATTGTATTATTCCATATGCCCGTGGAAGAGTTCGAAGCAGAGCTCTTGATGACATCCTTTCAGAAGTAAGAAAACTTGCCGATAATGGTTATCAGGAAGTCGTTCTAACAGGAATCCATCTAAGTTCCTATGGTGTGGATAAAGAAGATGGTACAGATCTGTTAAAACTGATCCTTGCAGTGAATGAGATTGAAGGAATCCAGAGAATACGCCTTGGCTCTCTGGAACCGAGAATCATCACAGAAGAATTCGCCAGAACTATTGGCGGATTAAAAAAGATGTGCCCACATTTTCATCTTTCCCTGCAAAGTGGATGTAATGAGACACTGCAGCGTATGAATCGACGCTATTCTGCAGAAGAATATTATGAAAAATGTGAACTCTTACGCAAATACTTCGATGATCCTGCACTTACCACAGATGTAATCGTAGGCTTTCCTCAGGAATCAGAAGAAGAATTCGAAACAACAAGAAAGTTCCTTGAAAAAGTGTGTTTCTATGAAACCCATATTTTCAAATATTCCAGAAGAAAAGGAACAAAAGCAGATAAGATGACCGGTCAGATTCCGGAAACAGTAAAGACAGAGCGAAGTCATATCCTTCTTGAATTAAACACAAAGAATAAGCTTGCATATGAACGTCGTTTTATTGGCAAGAAACTGGAAGTACTTTTTGAAGAAAAGGTGCTCCAGAATGGCATAGAATGCTTCCAGGGATATTCAAAAGAATATATTAAAGTGATCCGTCCATCTGAAGGAGCTGATCTTTGTAATAAAATTTGTGATTGTATTTTACAGGACGTTGATGTAGAATATACTAAAGAAGTATAGGCAAGGATGTGATAATATGGAAACAGGCAATAGTACACAGTATTTTAACTTTTCACTTGAACCAGAGATTCGTGTAAAAGATATTCTTGATGCAGTTTATGATGCTATGGTTGAAAAAGGTTACAATCCTGTGAATCAGATTGTTGGGTATATTATGTCTGGCGATCCAACATATATTACCAGCCATAAGAATGCTAGAAGCATGATCATGAAGGTTGAACGTGATGAGCTGGTAGAAGAGTTATTAAGAGAGTATATCAGAAGCAGGGCTTAATAGGATTTTATGATGACTGATACATTCCACTGGAGAGACTATTCTTCAGTGGTTTTGTTTATGCATTAATTTTTGTGATGAGGAGAACAGAAGATGGAAAAACTTAGCTTTACACTTGACGAAACAGGGGAAATCGTGGAATTTGAGGTAGTAGAACAGACAAGGATCAATGGTAAAGACTATCTTCTCGTAACTGATTCCGAAGATGATGCTGATGGAGATGCCTATATTTTAAAAGATTTATCTGCTGATGGAGAGCAGGAAGCTATATATGTAATGGTAGAAGATGATGAAGAGTTAGAGGCTGTATCGAGAATCTTCTCAGAGATGCTGGAGGATGTAGATATAGCATTCTAAACAGAAAGGAGTACTATTTGAAGAATGAGAATAATTCAAAACTGAAGATTATTCCACTGGGTGGTCTGGAACAGATCGGTATGAATATTACCGCCTTTGAATTTGAAGACAGCATAGTTGTTGTTGACTGTGGACTTGCATTCCCGGAAGACGATATGCTTGGAATCGATCTTGTTATCCCGGACGTTACCTATCTGAAAGAGAATATTGAAAAAGTAAAAGGATTCGTGATCACCCATGGTCATGAAGATCATATTGGCGCATTGCCATATATTATAAAGGACGTGAATGTACCAATCTATGCAACAAAGCTTACGATTGGTATCATTGAGAATAAATTAAAAGAACATAATCTCTTGAAGATTACCAAGCGCAAGGTTGTAAAACATGGTCAGTCCATTAATCTTGGACAGTTTCGGATCGAGTTCATCCGCACGAATCACAGTATTCAGGATGCAGCTGCACTTGCCATCTATTCTCCTGCAGGAATCGTTGTTCATACAGGAGACTTTAAAGTAGATTATACACCAGTCTTTGGTGATGCTATCGATCTTCAGAGATTTGGTGAGATTGGAAAGAAGGGTGTTCTGGCACTTCTCTGTGATAGTACCAATGCCGAAAGACCTGGATTTACCCAGTCAGAAAAGACTGTTGGACGTACATTTGACAATATCTTCTATGAGAATAAAAATCATAGAATTATAATCGCAACATTTGCTTCCAATGTTGACCGTGTACAGCAGATTATCAATTCTGCATACAAGTATGGAAGAAAAGTAGTAGTAGAAGGTCGTAGTATGGTAAGTATCATTGATACTGCATCCGAACTCGGTTATCTGAATATACCGGAGAACACATTGATTGAAACGGAAGAGATGACAAATTATCCTGACGAACAGATTGTACTCATTACAACAGGAAGTCAGGGTGAATCTATGGCCGCATTATCACGAATGGCAGCCGATATGCACCGAAAGGTGACAATTAAGCCCGGCGATACCGTTATCTATAGTTCCAAAGCTATTCCTGGTAATGAAAAAGCAGTTTCCAAAGTCGTGAACGAACTGATTGCCAAGGGAGCGAATGTTATTCAGACAGAAGCTCATGTATCCGGTCATGCCTGTCAGGAAGAGATTAAACTGATCTATTCACTTGTTCATCCAAAGTATGCAATTCCGGTACATGGAGAATTAAGACATCTGAACGCACAGGCAAAGATTGCACAGAGCCTTGGTATTCCAAAAGAGAGCATCTATATCCTTCGCTCCGGTGATGTACTCGAGATGGACGAAGAAACACATGCAGAAGTAAAGAGCAGAATTCAGACAGGCGGTATCCTGGTAGATGGACTTGGTGTTGGGGATGTTGGCAACATTGTACTTAGAGACAGGCAGCATCTTGCAGAGGATGGAATTGTAATCGTTGTGCTTTCTCTTGAAAAATATACCAACCAGGTACTTGCAGGACCTGATATCGTATCCAGAGGATTCGTATATGTAAGAGAATCTGAGGATCTGATGGAAGAGGCAAGACAAATTATTCTGGATGCCCTTGATTATTGCGACTATAAGAATATTAGTGACTGGAATAAGATAAAGAATACCATCAGAGATGATCTGAACAGCTTTATCTGGAAGAAGACAAAGAGAAACCCTATGATCCTTCCGATCATTATGGAGATCTGATCCTTCCGGTCAGAAAGGGACACATGAAGACAAATGTAGATTTCTATACTGAAGCTCTGGTAAGAGCAATCAGCGACTCTGATGAATATAGAGCTTTTGAAGAAGTAAAAGAAAAGATTGCCAAGAGGCCGGAACTGATAAAACAGATCAATGAGTTTCGTCTGAATGTTTATGCGCTTCAGAATGATACAGATAAAGAAGAGCTGTATGAGAAGATGGAACAGCTCTATCTGGATACAGCTGCATTTCGTGAAGATAATCTGGTAGAAGAATATCTTTCTTGTGAATTATCAGTCTGTCGTATGCTGCAGAAGATTTTCCGAACTATTGTCGGATCAGTAGATCTTCAGATTGATGATATCGCAAAGAAGATCTCATTCAAAAGGGGATAAGCATTTTGAAAAAGCTGATATTACGTTTATTCCTTTTCTTTATCCGGGCTGGTATCACGATATTGATTTTATATGCATTGGTCCATCTCGGAATCTATACCTATCATTTTGGATATCAGATATACAGCGATAAAGGAATAGAAGCAGCACCTGGAAAAGATATGGCTATCATCATATATGAGGATCAGTCAGTAGAAGAGATCGCAAAGATGCTGGAACGTTTTGGTCTGATCCAGGATGCAAAGGTATTTCTTGTACAGGAAAGATTATCCAGGTATCATGGAGAGATACAACCTGGGAATTATGTCCTGAACACATCCATGAGCGGCAATAATATGATCACCATTCTTACCGGACATGATAAAGATTTATTAGGAGAGACAGGAGAATGATTGTAAATGAAAGAATGATCACCTACCTGAATTCACTGGATACAGGAAGTGGTGCTTTTCTTGATGCTTTAGAACAGCAGGCAAAAGATGATAATGTTCCTATCATCCGAAGAGAGATGCAGAGTTTTTTAAAGGTACTTTTACAGATCAGAAAGCCTCTGAGAATTCTGGAAGTAGGAACAGCCGTCGGTTTCTCCGCTCTTTTGATGGCAGCATATACTCCGGAAGAGACTCATATAACAACAATTGAAAAGTATGAGAAACGTATCCCTATAGCGAAAGCGAATTTTAAGGCGGCACAGATGGAACATAGGATCACTTTTCTGGAAGGAGATGCTATGGAGATTCTTAAAGGACTGGATGGTTCTTATGATTTTATCTTTATGGATGCTGCAAAAGGACAATATATTAATTTCTATCCGGAAGTGATGCGTCTTTTGGAGAAGGATGGTATTCTCGTATCTGACAATGTTCTGCAGGAAGGCGATATCATTGAGTCTCATTATGCAGTAGAGA
The DNA here is from genome assembly GCA_045598185.1 of Marvinbryantia sp. Lineage (GTDB taxonomy): Bacteria > Bacillota > Clostridia > Lachnospirales > Lachnospiraceae > Marvinbryantia. The sequence goes on along the minus strand of JAZLLO010000104.1, from coordinate 179,434 downwards.
GAAGAAACCGCACTATTTATAAACGCATGAGAGAATATTTATATACTCTGAAACATGATGAACGTCTGCAGACCAGTATTCTACCTGTAGGAGATGGTGCAGCGCTTAGTATCAGAGTCTTATAATGTAAGGAGTTTTATGAGAAAGACAGAATTATTAGTACCTGCAAGTTCCCTTGAAGTATTAAAGGTTGCAGTTATTTTTGGTGCAGACGCAGTATATATTGGCGGTGAAGCCTTCGGACTTCGTGCAAAAGCAAAGAACTTTTCACTGGATGAGATGAGGGAAGGAATTGCTTTTGCACATGAACACAATGTAAAAGTATATGTTACTGCGAATATTCTCGCACATAATTATGACCTGGAAGGTGTGGAAGCATATTTCAGGGAATTAAAAGAGATCAAACCGGATGCACTTATCATTGCAGATCCTGGAATCTTCCAGATTGCAAAACGAATCTGTCCTGAGATTGATCGTCATATCAGCACACAGGCGAATAATACCAACTATGAAACTTATCGTTTCTGGCATGATCTGGGTGCAACACGTGTAGTTTCTGCAAGAGAACTTTCTATAGAAGAGATAAAGCAGATACGCGCTAATATTCCGGATGACCTTGAGATTGAAACCTTTATTCATGGGGCAATGTGTATCTCTTATTCCGGAAGATGTCTTCTGAGCAATTATTTTACCGGGCGAGATGCGAATCAGGGAGCATGTACCCATCCTTGCAGATGGAAGTATGCAGTAGTAGAAGAAAAACGTCCTGGGGAATATCTTCCTGTATATGAGAACGAACGTGGAACCTACATCTTCAACTCCAAAGATCTTTGTATGGTGGAACATATTCCTGATATCATTGATGCCGGAATTGACAGCCTTAAGATCGAAGGTCGCATGAAAACGGCACTTTATGTAGCAACAGTGGCCAGAACATATCGTAAGGCTCTGGATGATTATGCAAAGTCACCACAGCTTTATCAGCAGAACATGCCATGGTATCAGGAACAGATTTCAAACTGCACTTACAGACAGTTTACAACCGGATTCTTCTATGGAAAACCTGATGAGACCACTCAGATCTATGACAGTAATACCTATGTGAAAGAATATACCTATCTTGGTATTGCTTACGAAGTTACAGAAGACGGTTATATTCGTATCGAACAGCGTAATAAGTTCTCAGTAGGAGAAACCATAGAGATTATGAAGCCAAACGGAGAGAACGTACTTGCAAAAGTATTACAGATCGTGAATGAAAAGGGTGAAGAGCAGGAAAGTGCTCCACACTCAAAACAGGTTCTTTTCGTGAAACTTGATCAGCAGGCAGATCTGTATGACATCTTAAGAAGACAGGAATAGATATGATATATTACCGTGAAAAACCACTTGAACTGAACAAAAAGATGGAACGAGAATTTGCACTGCAGCTTCTTTTGGATGCATTAAAGGAGGAGTATGGAATCCATACTCTTCCTCTTATTTTACGTTCTGATCTTGGAAAACCATTTTTTCCCGATTATCCTGATATCCACTTTAATTACAGTCACAGCAAAAACTATGTAGCATGTGGTTTATCAGATCATGAGATTGGTGTTGATATTGAAGATATAAGAAAAGTAAAAGAAAGTCTTATTCGTAACATTTCTCATGTGAATGAATACTGGTGGATAAAGCAGGCAGAGACTGAAGATGAGCTTTATGACCGTACCATTCTCCTTTGGACAATCAAAGAATCCTATCTGAAACAAAAAGGGACCGGAATTAACTGTCGCTTAAATTCACTTGATTTTTCTTCTGTTCTGTATCAAAACAGAAACGGAATCTATGAAGATCAGTATATAAAGGTAAAAAAGATCAATTCTTCTTATCTTTGTTTTTGCGCCTTTTCAGATTATAATATATTGCATATATAAGTATTATGTGATATGCTTTTATTGCGTTGATCAGGCGCATTCTAATTTCATTTCTTTATTACTCCCAACGAATAAAACTTAATATGGAAGGAGGAGGCAGTATTGGTTAGTACTGTATACTCTGCAGCTGTCTATGGCATTGACAGTAAAGTAATCGGAGTTGAAGCCGATGTCTCTGATGGAATGCCGGCATTTGAGATGGTAGGATTTCTCTCTACGCAGGTAAAAGAAGCGCAAAACCGTGTGCGGACTGCTTTAAAAAATTCAGATATCTATCTGAAACCACAGCGGATAACCGTGAATCTTTCTCCGGCAGATCTGAAGAAAAACGGAACCGGCTTTGATCTTCCGATTGCTGTGGCTGTATTGGCGTCATCCCATCTTATACCATTACACCGTCTTGAACAGACATTGATCATTGGAGAACTTAGCCTGAATGGTCAGATCAGGTTCGTTAAAGGTGTTATGGCTATGGTAGCAGACGCCAGAAAAAATGGTTTTGAAACCTGTATCGTACCACAGGATAATTTCAGGGAGGCAAGCATGATACAGGATATTGCCATTATCCCTGTAACTTCATTAAAGGAACTTGTCAGTTATCTCAGGGGGGAACTTGATTATGATACAGATCTTTTTGCGTTTCATCCAGAAGAATCAATAGAGACAGAAGAGCCAAAACAAGAAGATTTCCTGGATATAAGAGGGCAGGAGAACGTAAAAAGGGCTGCAATGATTTCGGCTGCCGGTTTTCACAATATGCTGATGATTGGTCCGCCAGGTACAGGGAAGTCTATGATCGCAAGAAGGATTCCGGGAATCATGCCGGATATGACTATGGAAGAACAGATTGAGATATCAAAAATATATAGCATCATGGGGCTTCTTCCAGATGAAGAAGGGCTGAAAAGAGAGCGTCCTTTTCGTGCACCGCACCATACGATAACAGCTATCGGACTCTCGGGCGGGGGCGTTGTCCCAAAACCAGGTGAGATATCACTTGCCCATAATGGAATTCTATTCCTGGATGAATTTGCAGAATTTTCCAGAGAATGTATCGAAACCCTTCGGCAGCCACTCGAAAATGGCTATGTACGAATCTTCCGAAATGGATATGAATACTACTTTCCGGCAAACATCATGGTAGTTGCCGCTATGAACGTAGCCACGACAAGATTGATACGTAATATGGGGTGAGTAGCCCGATAATAACCCTGATACAGGCTGTAAACGGCTGTTTTATGAGCGTTGAGATGCTCTTTGATAAAGTGATAGCCTTCTTGCAGCCGAGACCGTGAAAACCCTTTAAACGATAGCTGAGCGGTATCGTTCAAAGGTATAGGAGAAATGAATGTTTACTAAAAGAGAACTCGCTTTATTAAGAGATGACTATTTTGAGTTGATCCGCATCGAGGATCAATTTGTAGAGGTGATGTCAAAGAATACCGGGCATTGTTGGAATGTGTTTAAGAATACTTTTGAGGCAACAATGAAGGTAGAGTTGTATCACAAACATGGAATAGAGAAGCCGCATTATCATAAACAGAGAACATGCTTGACTGTTGTAGATGCGGTTAAGACAATCAAAGACCATGACGAATATGTGCTTGAGCGACAGAAGGAAAAAGCAACATTAGTATCTGACAAAAAAGAACGCTGTCTTACGGTTACAAAAATGTCAGGATATAAATATCGCCCAACACCTTCGCTCAGGCTGACAGGGGCCTGGCTAGAAGAGTGGGGATTTGCTCCGGGAAATAAAGTGAATGTGGTATGTGAAGGTGATGGCAAGATGGTTATCACAACAATCAATTAACATAAAGATAGGCGGTGCAAGTCAGAAATGTTCTAACCTGCATCGCCTGTTTGCTTAGATGGAAAAGAATGGATTAGCTACAGACTGAATCTCAGATCTTTCAGTCTTAACCTCTCGATATGGTCTATTGGTGAATATTCTCATTTTATCAATCGGACGTGCTTCATCAAAGTGGAGTCTGCATTTAACGCCGCTTTCTTCTTCGATATCATACTCATATGGCGCATGAGCCGGAGAAGAGTCTTCCTTGATGGAGGTGGTAGGGACTACGAAGAGTTTTGAACCATAATCTTTCAATACGTAACACCAATGAGGGTCATGCATCTCTTTTGTATAACCTCTGCCCAGTTGTACAAAGATCAACTGATGTTCCTGCGGAATTTCGCATGGATAGTACATAAGTCTACTCGTGCTAATATCCGGGTGCTTGTTTACCAGATATCCATAAAAGAAGTTTAGAGCATGAAGCATGTCCTTGAAGGAAGCGAGTAATTTATCTGTATCGTATTCGGTTGCTGAAAGCTGTGTTACTAGATTTTCGATTTCCTGGAAATCGGCTGAATTTCTTGTATTTGTCATATTATAAAAATCCTTTCATACGGGGAGCCGCTGGCGTGACGGCTCCTGTGAGTGGTGAAAATCTTAGAAGAACATATCCAGAAGGATATCGAGTGCTTTGTGGGCTTCTTCGCGATAGTAGTCATTACGCTTGTTGTTTCTGATGGATAAGGTGTCCAGATCAATCTGACTGATTCTGTGAATGCCCTTGGCTGCCATGTTGTCCACCTGCTGACGGACAGTGTTTGCTGCATCATGGCTGAGCTGCATCATCTGTTCAAACTCCTTACCTTTGTAACCAAGTCCCATCAGGACCATTGCCAGTCCGTGTTTTGGTGATTTCAAAATAAGCTCTTCGTACATGTTCGCTACACGGGCACGAGACTCATCATGATTTTCCTTTGCAATGAGGACAGTCAGAGGAGAGGCTGATCCAGCCGGCATATCTCCACAGTGGGAATCCTCAAGCTCCTTACCGGTGTAAGGATCCTCAATAGCCATTTCATATACATCCATCAGATGGTCTGTTGACACAAAGCTCTTATTACGTTTTTCGTATTTATCTCTGTGTGGACAATCCTTACATTCCGGATGGTTATTACCTTTCTTTCGAGGGCACTCCTTTAACACTGTTTTGCCAGTCTTAGGGTCGATAACTGGAATCATGCAGCGACCGTCGCGTCGAGGTCCCAGGATGTCATTCTGCCAGCTGTTGTATGAGGCCTTTGCCATTTTTTCCTGTGCTGCAGGAACAGCTTTATACATTGTCTTAAAATATCTACCAGCTTTCGGAACCATGATGATACATTCAGAATTTGTGCAGTTCGCTTCACAGTCAACTTCATCAAATGGTGTTGGTACCATCACGTATCCTTCAAGGATAGGAGTACCATCATAGTTACGGGTGATTCTGTTTGGTTTGTTCTTAAAGTATTTTTCGTTCTTAGACATTTTGAGCTCCTTTTCAAATCAGGTGATCTGAAGCGGAGCTCGGGAAAAGCCTGCGAAAGGGTATAAGAATCCACCCGGAGCGTTGCCGCTTCAGTCATATGGGTGGTCGCTTCTATTCCGTAGTTGCAGACCGCAATATTCAGTTCTCCAGGGTGAGGCCGGAATCCGCTAAGTACTATCGCGGGCTCTCAGATCCTGGAGGTGAAGAGAAGAACTCTCTTCTGGTAGCTATGTAGCCAAGTTCAAGGTTTTTCCGGTTTTTACTGTGAAAAAATAAAAAAGGCGGCAGAGTAGAACCTGACTTCTTTCGAAGTGTTTGGTTCCGCGCTGCCGTCTAGCGTTCTGGCGGTTAATACCTTATGCTGCTATATCTTTATCGAAGTGTTGGATGTTCAATGTACCATCCGGATTCGCAGTTATTACAGTTTTGAATCCTTTCTCAATGTGAGTGAACACCTTCTGGTCTTCGCTGATGGTTCCGACGAGTTTATTATTTTTATTCTTCTCAGGTCTATCCATTCAAATCTCCTTTCGCTTGTAGTACTGATTTTGGTACACCTAATGAAGTATTTATATAGTAGGTGTTATTTACATTATGGATTATAACGCATCAAAATATATAAGGATAGTCTTGCACGTAAAGTATTTGGTGGGTATTTTGCAGAAGAAAAAAGTAATGTATACAAACGTAAAGTAAGTGGTTGGTAAAACAAAAAGACAAAAATATATAGTAAAAAACGTAAAGAAGATGGTGGGCAAAATATTGACAGGTATGTTATAGTATATTATGTAACGATAAGGTTCAGTGAGGAGTTTGCCAATGAAGAAGACATACAAACCCCGAAAGATAAAGAATTGTGACGAAAAGCTAGATGATCAGCTTAATATCGAAGAGATTGTTGCAACCGGCGGCGATGCAAGACATATATATGCAATGAACTTGGACAATACAATGCCTGTTTGCCCGGAGTGCGGGGGCCCTGTAAAAAATCATGGTAGGTTTAAAAGATCATATATTGATATTTTGATTAACGAAGATGAAAATCCACAGATTATAGAGCTGGATTACTTTTTCTATAAGTATCGATGCCTTGATGAAGATTGTCCTACTGTGTTTCAGAAACCAATAGAATTTGCAAGAGAAAATGCACGTGTCACACGCCGGTTAGAAGATCATCTTATGCGAATGGCTTGCCATAGATCTTACAGTGGGGTTTCAGAAGCTCTGTCAGGTATGTTAACAAAACAGGCTGTAGGGCAAATTGTAAAGAGATGGACCGCAGATAAAGATGCTGAACGTAGAGTGTTTTATACTCCACGCATTCTTGGTTTGATGTCTTTTGAAATCGATAGATCAAACTATGTAATTGCAGTGGATGCTTGTGGTAAAGAACAACGTATTATCGAAGTTATTCCTGAAGTTGATAGTGCATTGATCACTGCATTTATTAGAAAGTTAAGTGCGTCGGATATTGAATGTGTTTTAACAGACTGCAATCCTAGTATTGTAGATACTGTAAAGAGCTCATTGCCAAAAACAGAAGTTCTTGTTGATACAGATGCACTCATGGCTGATGTCTTGGAAGAGTTTAATGATCTGATCCATATGGATGCTATGCATACACCTAATCACATTAAAGATTATTTGATGACAGATCCAGCTGATTTTAAAGCGACAGGTAATGTCGAAGAAGATGAAAACATATACCAGATTAAAGCAATAAGAGATGCTCTAAAGGATAAGGAACGATTATCTGACGCCTATGATTTTGTTAATAGGCTTCGTGCTATTTTATCTAAGGAGTGGGATGCTACAGATATCCATCAGTGGAAGAATAATATCCCTGTTTCATGTAACGGCATGTTTCCTATTTCTGCTGCTGATGTGGATACATATTGGAATGAGTTTTTGCGCTACTATATGCGTAGAAATGAAATATCCGGTGAGTTATATCAGAAGCTTCAGGTTTTAAATGAAAAGATTAATAGCTTGAAAAGATACTCAGATGAAATATTAAGGACTAGAGTTTTATATCTTCCCGCACTTATGGAATTAGTGGAAGAGAATGAAGATCAGTGGAACGGTGTTCCATTAGATGTTGCAATTGATGCAATGAATACAACAATAAGACAAATGGGAGAATGGAAATATGGACAATATTGAAAAAAATAAAGATGTAGGAAGGAATGCCCAAGAAACTGCCAATCTGATCTGGAATGCAGCCAATTCTCTGTTTGGAGCATTCAAACCGCATGAATATGGTTTGGTAATATTACCGATGTGCGTGATTAAACGATTTCATGATTGTTTAGCAGATACACGTCAGGCAGTGTGGGATGCTGATAAGAAATTTGCTGCACTTGGAGCCCGAAAAGTTCCATTCTTAAAACAGGCTGCGGGTTACCAGTTTTATAACACTAGTAATTTTACTTTTGATAAACTGAAAAGCATTCCAGATGAAATAGAAGAAAACTTTGAAGATTTTATTCATGGATTTTCAGACAATGTTCAAGCTATCCTGAATAGAATGAATTTTCATGCCCAGATTGAGCGAATGAAAGAAGCTAAACTCTTGTATCAGATTATCTGTGATTTCAGTATAGAAGATCTCAATATGAGTGAAAAGAATATTTCGACTGTTGATATGGGATATATTTTTGAAAATTTAGTTCAGAGATTTTCAGAGTCATATGATGAAGAAGCCGGAGCTCATTTTACAAGTAGAGATATTATTTATTTGATGTGTGATTTGCTTACACATAATAGTAGTGTTTTGGAGATGGATGAAGATGCTCATTGCACAGTGTATGATATGGCAATGGGTACCAGCCAGATGCTTACATGTATGGAAGAACGAATCCAGGATAGGTATCCAGAAAAAAATATAGATGTTCAAACATTTGGACAGGAGATTAATCCGTTCACTATGGGAATTGCTGCTGCCGATACTTTGATTCATGGTGGAGATCCGGAAAATATGAAATTTGGCGATACACTTTCGGACGATCAGTTTTCAGGTTATCATTTTGATTTTGTTATTTCTAATCCTCCGTTTGGCATTGATTGGAAGCGCGAAGCTTCAGTGGTGGAGAAAGAGCATAAGTTAGGAGAGTCTGGGCGATTTGCACCGGGGTTGCCAGCAAAAGGTGATGGACAGATGTTATTCCTGCTCAATGGACTTGCAAAGCTGAAAGAAAATGGACGTATGGCTATTATTCAGAATGGGTCATCTTTGTTTACAGGAGATGCAGAATCAGGACCGAGCGAGATAAGACGGTACTTTATCGAAAATGACTGGCTCGATGCTATTATTCAATTACCAACCGGTTCATTCTATAATACGCCTATTGCCACTTACATATGGATTGTTGATAAAAATAAGCCTGAAAATCATAAAGGCACAGTCCATTTGATTGATGCGAGTGAGTGTTTTGTATCTCGGCGTAAAAATATTGGCGATAAGAAAAATGATATTACTGAAGAGTGTCGAGAATTAATATTAAAGGCATATAGTGAACGAATTTCAACGACTTATGAGTATGAGATCCCTAGTAAACAAATGATTAAATGTAGAAGTAAAATTCTCTTAAACAAGTCATTTGGATATTGGAAAATTACCATTGAAACGCCTCTTGTAGATGATCAGGGGAATAAAATACTTAAAAAAGGTAAACCGATTGCTGACGCTTCAAAGCGTGATACTGAAAATGTACCAATGGAAGAAGATATACAGGTGCACTTTGATAAAGAAGTTATCCCATATAATCCGATAGCGTGGATTGATAGTAAGAAGACAAAAGTAGGATATGAGATCCCATTCACAAGAACTTTTTATGAGTATAAACCTATCGAGCCATCAGAAAAGGTCGCAGAACGTATTGAGGAACACGAGAAAAGTTTAATGGCTAAGTTACATGATTTATTCGGGAAGGGGTGATTATAATGATTAGGCCCGAGGAAGAACTTAAGGACAGTGGAATAGAATATGTGGGTACAATTCCAAAGAATTGGACGACAATCCCTAATAAATACATTATGCATAAAGAGAAAAATCTGTGTTCCATATGGAGTGGTGAAGATGTAATGTCATTAACTATGGGTGGGGTTATTGTAAGAGATTTACAGAACCCAACCGGAAAAATGCCAGCATCATTCGATGGGTACCAGTATGTTAATTCTGGTGATTTGCTAATGTGTTTATTTGACATTGATGTGACTCCAAGATGTGTTGGAAGGGTTGAACAGGATGGAGTTACAAGCCCTGCATATAGCAATTTTAAGATGCATGAAAATGCAGATTTAGGATACTATTATTATTATTACTTGATGCTAGATAATACAAAAGAGTTATTACATTTAGCGAAAAATTTGCGACATTCATTTACTGAAGAACAACTAGGTCAACTTAAGGTTCCATTTCCTCCTTTTATAGAACAGAGAGAGATTTCAAAATATCTTGATGAGCAATGCGAAAGAATTGATACAATAGTTGCTGAAGCTAAGTCAAGTATAGAAGCGTATAAAGATTTAAAGCAAGCTGTTATTGATAATGTGACTATGTTTGGACTAAAAAAAGACATCCTTGGTCCAACAGACTATGTTTGGTTTCCGGAAAAACCGAAACATTGGAAGCTAGTGTTTGCAAATAGACTGTTTAAGGAAGATGTGAGACCAGTTCGAGAAGGTGATATGTCATTATCGCTTTCCCAAGTAGATGGACTTATACCTACAGATGATATGTCTGAAAGATCCCTAAAATCTTCTACACACGATAATTGGAAACATGTTATTCCAGATGATCTTGTCTTAAATCGTTTTAAGGGACATTTAGGAGTATTTTTTGCTTCAAAATATGAGGGGATGGTTTCATTTCATTATGGCGTTTACCATACAATTAGAGATGACGTTTATTCAAAATATTATGAATATCTGTTTCATTCTTCAACATATAAAAATATTTTCGCATTAATGTCTAATGGAATAACTGTAGGTTTGCAAAATTTATCAAATAGTAATTTTTATTCTACAAAAATCTTATTTCCACCTCTTTGCGAGCAGAAAGAGATCGTTGAGTATCTGGATGTAAAGATTACGCAGATTGATGGGCTGATCACCGAAAAGCAGAAACTTGTTGAAGATCTTGAAGCATATAAAAAATCATTGATTTACGAGATGGTTACAGGTAAAAGAAGGGTGGTGTAAATAATGGCTGATACAGAAAAACAGTTTGAAACAGATATCGAGTCTTATTTGATCTCAGCCGCCGGAGGTTGGACAAAGGCAACGGATGCAGCATTCTCAACACCGGAAGGTAAGCGTCGCTCCTTAGATCTGGACACACTTGTTTCGTTTATTCAAAGCACACAAGGGCTGGCGTGGACTCGCTTTGAGAAACAATCGCACGGGGATGCTAAAGAAAAATTCTATAAAGTATTTGAAGATGCCGTTCAGATGGATGGCCTTGTTAATGTGCTTAGACACGGATTCAAATACCGTGGCCAGGAATTTAAGGTTTGCTATTTTAAGCCGGAATCCGAACTGAACCAGTTATCCACTGAAAGATATCAGCTGAACATTTGTCAGTGTATAAGACAGTGGCATTACAGTGAGAAGAACGCTAATAGCGTAGATATGATGCTCGCTATTAACGGTATTCCTGTTGTGGCGATAGAACTTAAAGATCAGCTTCGAGGGCAGTGTGTGGATAATGCAATGACTCAGTGGATGAAGGATCGCGACGCGAGTGAAGCTGCCTTCAAATTTAATCATAGAGTTCTTGTTTTCTTTGCAGTAGATTTGTACCAGGCATATATGACCACACAGCTTAAAGGAACTGCTACAAGGTTTTTCCCATTTAACCAAGGAAGTAATGGAGCAGGGAAAGATGGAGGCGCAGGAAACCCACCTACTAAAGATGGCGATTATGTTGCATCATATTTATGGAAGACAGTTCTCCAAAAAGATGCATTACTGGACATTCTTCAGAAATTCATTAGCTATCAGGTAGAGATGGAAGAAGTCAAACGCCCTGATGGCGATGTTGAGAAGGTTCCAAAGAAGAAAATAATATTCCCACGATATCACCAATGGGATGTTGTTACAAAACTCATAAATGAAGTAAAAAAAGAAGGACCAGGAAATAATTATCTTATCCAGCACAGCGCCGGTTCCGGAAAATCAAATAGCATCGCATGGACTGCGTATCGTCTTGCAAGTTTACACGACGATGATAATAGAGCAATTTATAGTTCTGTGATTATAATTACAGATAGAAAGGTTCTTGATTCTCAGCTTCAGAATACAATAGATAGTTTTGATCATACGTTGGGCAGTGTTGTTTTGATTGATGAAAAAAAGAGTTCTAAAGATTTGTTAAAAGCCATCAAGGATGGAAAGCGTATCATTGTAAGTACATTGCAGAAGTTTCCTGTTATATATGATTTGGTAGGAGATACTGCGGGCCGCAGTTTTGCGATTATTGTTGATGAAGCACATAGTAGTCAAACGGGCCAAAGCGCTATGAAATTAAAAATGGCTCTTGCAAATACAGAGGATGCGCTTGCCGAGTATGCTGAGCTTGAAGGAAAAGCGGAAGATGAGCTTGATATAAAGAACGATATTTTCCTACAGGAACTTGTCAGCGCCGGTCGTCATAAGAATCTTAGCTTCTTTGCTTTTACAGCAACGCCGAAAGATAAAACACTTGAAATATTCGGTATTCCAGATCCGGCCACGAAGAAGGGATTTAGACCATTCCATGTGTACAGCATGCACCAGGCTATCGATGAAGGCTTCATCATGGATGTGCTTTCAAATTATACTACCTATAAGACATGCTATAAAATCGCAAAAACACATGAGGATGAGAATCCGGAAGTTCCGTCTGGGATGGCAGCAAAATCAATCAGGAGATTTGCTGAAGAGCATCCTTATAATATCCAGAAGAAGTCGCAGGTTATTGTTGAGACTTTCCGTGATATTACCTCAAAGGCTATCGATGGAAAGGAGCGCGGGAAAATGATGGTTGTTACCGCGTCACGTTTGGCCGCGGTTCGTTATTGTAATGAAATTCGACGTTACATTAAGATGAATAACCTTCCATATCTTGTGATGGTTGCATTTTCGGGAGCAGTGAAGGACCCTAATGATCCTGATCTCCCGGACTATACTGAAAGCACGATGAATTTTGACCGGGATGGAAATAAAGTTCTGGAATCACAGACTAAAGCCGTTTTCCATGACCAAGGCGATATTCTTGTAGTAGCAGAGAAGTATCAGACTGGTTTTGATGAACCGTTACTGCATACAATGATTATTGATAAGAAGTTACGAGATGTAAAAGCTGTACAGACAATCAGTCGCTTGAATCGTATTTATCCTGGTAAGAATGATACTTATGTTCTTGACTTTGAGAATAAGGCTGAGGATATCCAGGAAGCATTCCAGGACTTCTATACTGAGACAAGTCTTTCAGATGAAATAAACGTCGATGGCATATATAGAGTCCAGAAAGAGCTTCGTGAGTTTAGAGTATATGGAGACATAGATGTTGAAAATGTAACTGATATTTACATTGATCCGGAAAACAAAAAGAAAGAAGGCGCTATTCAGGCAAAGATAACGAACGCGCTTGTTCCAACGGTAGAATCGTACAAGAAGCTTAGTGACCAAGAACAGTATCAGTTCCGAAGAAAAGTTCGTACCCTTGTTAAATGGTATAACTATATTACTCAGATTATCAGAATGTTTGATAAGGAGATGCATAAGGAGTATATTTTCTGTAGCTATCTTTCACACCTTCTTCCAGATGGCGGAGGAAATTCATGGAATTTGGGGGACAAGGTCAAACTGGAGTATTATAAGCTGCAGCATACCTATTCAGGATCTTTAAGTCTGGATGCCGATAGTGAAGGAGTATATACGCCACCGACGATTAAAAGCTCTGTAAAGAAGCAAGAGCAAACTAAAACACTTGATGATGTTCTTGCAAGTGTTAATGATGCTTTGAAAGGTGATTTTACAGACGGCGACAGAGTGGTGCTGAAGAATCTTTGGGAGATTCTTGTGTCAGATCCGGTGCTTCGAAAGGCCGCACAGCAGGATGGTATGCAGATGTTCATCAACAATATTTTTCCGAAGAAATTTGATGATGTTACGATGCAGGCCTATCTTGCAAGCCAGGAAACATATCAAGCATTGTTTGATCACGGTGCTGGTGATGAAGATAAGTATGCGATCTTCATGAGAAAATTAGCACAGGCTCTGTTTGCAGAGTTTACAAAACCAAATTAATAAGCAAAGGCAGCAGGTACCGTGAAAAGTACTTGCTGCCTATTTTTATTGTTTCTGATAAAAATCACATTCGTATCCGTCGGCACGGAGTAGAATGCCTTTGATCCAGTCGGGGGTTCTGCCCATCTGATCGCAGACGGCATTTAGAGATACATCCTGGCTGCATTCGATAATCAATTCGTCATGGACGTGTCCGCAAATGAAGCAGTGGCGGAGTGTTTTCATTGCATATGCTAAGATATCCCGGCTGACTGCCTGGACGATGTTCTCCACAAATTTTGGACCGTAGGATTCGATGCGGGACCACTTACCGGTATTTATACCTTCGTATGTTACAGAGTCGGAACCGAACTGGTTAACACCCATGCGGGGTTTCACATAGGTAAGCCTGCGGCCTGATGGCAGATCAATGAAAAGCATGGCGCTTTTATAGTAGATCTTAAATCCGTGCGTTTCGGTAGAGGTTTTATACATAACAGCCTGTTTCACAGCAGCATCGATTGCCCACCAGAATTCAGTGATCTTTGGGTTAGCTGCACGCCAAGAATCTACAAGTGGCTGAAGTTCGGCTTCCGGGATACCCATTTCAAGAGCACCCATCGCTTTCAGAGCACCGACCGATCCACCGTATCCTAGGGCCAATTCGGCAATTTTGCCTTGAGTTCGAAGTGCTCCGTTAATACCATTCTTTACAACTGGAACTTTGAACATTTGTGATGCTGATTCGCAGTAGATATCTTTGCCGTCTCTGAATACATCGATGCGCCATTGTTCACCAGCAAGGAAACTCAGTACTCTGGCTTCAATAGCAGAGAAGTCACTGACAATATATTTGTAACCTGGTTTTGCTACGAAAGCAGTTCTGATGAGTTCTGACAGAACATTCGGAATGTTATCATATAGCATGTTCAGAGCTTCGAAGTTTCCATCCCGGACAAGTGCGCGTGCTTCATCAAGATCGGCCATGTGATTTTGCGGTAAATTTTGGAGCTGGATCAGACGACCGGCCCAACGGCCGCTGCGGTTAGCACCGTAAAATTGGAACATGCCCCTGGCGCGACCATCGGCACAGACCGCGTTCTGCATGGCAGTATATTTGCTGACGGAGGATTTGGCAAGCTGCTGTCTGTAGGAGAGGACGTCTGCAACATGAGCTTCAGCATCCGGAAGCATTTCTTTTACTGCCTTCTTATCTAATGACTCTGCTTCGATTCCCTGTTCAGCAAGCCAACTTTTCATCTGAATGACAGAGTTCGGATTTTCCAGTCCAGTCTGATCACGCATTTCCTTAAGCAGGTACTGTTTTGTCTTAGCATCGATATCGATTGCCTGTTCAACGAAGTGCATGTCAAGAAGAATGCCGCGGTCGTTGATTTCCTGGTCCAGGTGGTATTCATCCCAGACAAATTCGGGTACCGGGAAGTTGGCCAGCTTATCTTTGATGCCAAGTTCTACCTCAACATCACGCTTATTATATTCTTTAAATACAGACCATTTTTCAAGGTCGTGATACCAGAAGTTTCTGGTGCGACCACCATTCTTCTTAGTGGCGCGGCACGGCTTACAGAAATATTTAATCAGATCTTTTCCTTCGTCCATTTTCTGCTCATCAAGTTTTAGGACAGCACCGGCTCCTTTAAGGGAAAGCGGAAGTCCCATATAAGCACCCCAGATACGTGAACATTTCCAAGCCTCCGGATCAAGGTATCCTCTGACGGAGTCTTCCGGAATGCTGTATGTTTTAAAGTGCTCCGGGTGATGTTTACGAAGCCAGTAGGATAAACAGATACGTTCAAACTGAGCATTGTAGGCCCATTTGGTAACAGAGTTGTCTGTCAGTGCTTTCAAGATCTCTTCCGGGATAGATTCACCCATCGCAAGATCAACCACCTGAACTTCGCCACCATCGACGGAATATGCGAAGAGCAAAATCTCAAAAGAGTAGTGTTCCGCATAAGGATACACACCTGTTTTCTTAAGATCAACCTCTGAATATGTTTCTAAATCTATACTAAGTTCCTTCATGATATTCTCCTTTTGAAAAGGCGGCAGCAGAGTGAATGCTACCGCCTGTATTTATTATTCCCCGAAGAGTATATCTAAGACATCATCCTCCATTTCCCAAGGCACGCAGCATTTGCCGAAGTGCCCGCCGGAAGATACAGTGTTGTAATCTACTTCCTTCAAATGAAGGAAATCGATGATACCCTGGGGAGTCAGATCATAAGTACTTAAGATGTGGGCTTCAAAGAAGTCAGGTTTTACATAGCTGGTACCGAAGGTTTCAACCACAACGGATACCGGTTCTGCTTTGCCGATTGCATATGCAAGCTGCACTTCACACTTATCACAGTAGCCACCGCGGACTAGATCAAGAGCAATCTTTCGTGCCATGTAAGCAGCAGAACGATCAACCTTTGTTGGGTCCTTACCTGAGAGAGCACCACCGCCAATATGTCCGATGCCACCATAGGTATCACAAGCAAGTTTTCTGCCAGTTACTCCAGTGTCAGCTTCGGAGCCTCCAATGATGAACTGACCGGTTGGGTTGATGAGCTTTTCGAAGTCTGCATTTAAGCCATATTCGGATGCAGCTACGATCATCAAGCTCTCAAGCAGCGGACGCATATCGTCTACGGTAACATCAGCTTTATGCTGCACGGAGCACAGGAAGGTAGTAATTTTGCCAGTGTCATAATCGAAAGACACCTGTGCTTTTGCATCAGCCAGGAACATTTTTGAAGGGTGATCCTGAAGAAGATCAATGAAACGGGTAGCGACTGCATAAGGGATTGGTAAGAACTCAGGAGTTTCATTGGTAGCGTAGCCATACATGATTCCCTGGTCACCGGCACCACCTTTATCAACACCCATTGCAATATCAGGTGACTGTTCAGTAATTAAATTCTTAATATGGATTTCTCCGTAGACAAGTTTGTCACAGCCAATATGGTTAAAGACATCACAAAGCAACATTCCATAGTCTGGCTCATAGTCACTTGTGATCTCACCAGCAACAATCAGGTTGCTGCCTTTAAAAAGACACTCGACTGCCACGCGGGCATCGGGGTCGTGTGCAAGTACATCTGTTACGATCGCGTCGGCGTACTGGTCGCAAATCTTATCGACATGACCTTTGGATACCTGTTCGCATGTGTATATTCTGCTCATAATATTCTCCTTTAAAAAAGTGGGTGGGGACCGGAGTCCCCACAGGGTTATCAATTAGTTAAGGAAATCTTCTTCGTCAGCTGTGTCGAAGTCATCCTCTGCACGAGATCTGCCGCCAAGGACAGTGCCATCGGAAATCTTCTGGAGGTTGTTGAGTCCGCAGGCGATACCACGGTTTCCATTTACGTTGTAGGCATAAAGGTTGATGGAAGCACGGCCTTTGACACCAGAGTACATCTCGGCACGGTCAAGGATCTGGTTACGATCCGCGTCCACGATGCCAGGTGCATTTGCAGAGTTAGCATTGATGAAGAAAGAATTCTTGTAGTTCTCATCATCCGGACGTTCAAGGTCACCGTCACGAAGAGGAGTCTTCAGAAGAGAAAGAGCAGGTACAGACTTACCATTACCCTTGAGCTTGCTCTGGCCTTCCTCATATGCTGCCTGGATTGCTGCGTTGATCTTCGCGATGGTCTTTGTATCAGACTTCGGGATAATCAATGAAACAGAATACTTAGGTGTGGTGCCAGGCTGAACAGCCTTAGGTTCCCAGCAGTGAAGAAAGCTGAAAGTGCAGATACCAGTTACTACTTTTGTTGGATTATTGAATTTAGCCATAATTTAAAATCTCCTTATTCGTTAAAATCGTCTTGAGCTGTGTTTTTCATTACAGGTCTTTTATCAGTTTTTGGCACTAATGTCGGTTTACCGGCTGGCTTATAAGTAAGGCTGCCGAGCAGTTCTTCAAATCGCTTTTTGCCAAGAAGCGATGACATTGCGGTGATGCCGAGAAGCTTCTTCTCATATGGGTCGAAGCCCGCTGTGATGACTGCCTGGGCGACATCATCTTCGGATGTATATTTTCGGTTGCTGCGTCCTTCCACAACCTTATATGATTCGTACTCCGTTCCATGGAGTGCCTGCTGTAAAGCATATTCTTTTACATCGGAGGCCCAGGATGTGAGCTGGTCTACCTTACCAAGGATGGCTTCGATCTCGTGTGTCTCTAATTCACTGGGCATCTCGAAGTCGTACTTTGCAAGCTCCAGGTTGTGTTCTGCACGTTTGCGGCAGGTGGCTTTGACCTTACAGAAGCGACAGTGGTCACCGGCAGCGTAGTCACCTTTACCTTCCATTGCAAGAAGAGCAGTTGGAGCCAGGATGGTATCGGCCCAGTGAAGCAATTCTTCCTTACTCATGGTATGGGTGCTTACGTTATTTAAACGTGGCTGGAAGATATGCATCTCTACGGTGTCGAAATCATAAATTCCATCATAAAGATGGAGGGCTCCGAGCAGGTAGCACATCATCTGAGGGTTACCGCCGAACTCTTCTGAAGAAGCGCTGACCGGAACACCGACTCCGTATTTGAAGTCAATCACATGTAAGGTGTGATCGGATGCGATGATACAGTCTGCAGTACCAGTTCCAGATTCAACCCAACGTGAAAAGTCAACCTTCTGTTCGATGAGCACCTCCGGATCAGGACAGGTTTCTTTAGCTCTTGCAAGAACCTCTAAGATGTAGTCGCGATACTCTTCAGCGCAGTTTTGCATCTCAGCGTTGTAATAGGAAAGATCCTCTGTTGGGTCCTTCGTTTCTACACCAAGTGCGGATTCTGCAAGGTAGGCACAAAGCTCATGAGCATCGGTTCCTTCCTGAGCATATGGGCTCGGCTTATCTTTAACCTCGGCATTCTTCTTTGCACTGGGCGGACACATAAGCCATCGATGACTGGCTGATGGTGAGAGGAATGCATGCTTAGCCATTGCCAATCACCTCCAGGTCCTTCATCAAGGATGTATACTTGGAAGGATCAACTCCACTTAATCTGTCAGCACCATACTTGGCGATCAGTTCCTTTACTTCTGCGGTGAAACCTTCATGGGATTTTGCTGAGAATGCTTTTCTTACATCTGTAAAGGAGTAGGTCTTCTCGGGTTCCGGTTCATTTGTTGCAACCGGAGTAGTAGCTTCTGTATTCGGTGCTTCAGTCTCTTTTTCTTCGTTGGTGAAGATGGCCTTTATCGAATTTGCTGTGCGGATCATGTTTTCACCGCAGGTGATAAGGTCATCGAGCACCTGGGATAATTCACTCATTTTGCTCATTTTCGCTTACCTCATTTTGTTCTCTTAACTTCACTGCGAGTCTCTTGGCAACCACGCTGATAGCGATCAAAGTATCGATCAGGTCTTCATCGACGTAGTTGCTTTCATCAATCGTTTTATCCTGCATTACGTTTACCTCCGTTCCGAAAGGCTTGTCCCTTTCTGATAGCTATGTAGCCAACTCAGTGGATTTTCCGGTTTTCTCAATAACTTTCTTAAAAAAGTTTTGAACCAATGTGTTTGCCTTCCTTGCAACAGCTATGTAGCCAAGTTCGCCGGTTTTCCGGTTTTTAAGAAAATATCTCGAAAAAAGAAATCCCTCTTCCTGACAACAGACATGTAGCCAGGCGGAGGGATTTTCCGGTTTTTGAAGATCGATTTTTTGCTTTATATAAGGAAGTTTCTCATTTTTTTGAAAAAAGTTTTTCTGATCCGGCCTAAAAACCGGAATTTTACCAGATTCGGCTACATAGCTCC
Source organism: Marvinbryantia sp. (assembly GCA_045598185.1). Lineage (GTDB taxonomy): Bacteria > Bacillota > Clostridia > Lachnospirales > Lachnospiraceae > Marvinbryantia. The sequence continues at coordinate 160,146 of JAZLLO010000104.1, read as the reverse complement.
TGAAAGAACTGAGTACCAGTTCTTACCATTTAACGAAAGGAGAAAAGCCGATGGGAGTCAGTAAGTATAACAGCGAAGGTTATCATGACCCAGTTCCAGCTGCTGCTGTGAACCATATGGAGAAGGAACAGCGTAAGTGGCGACCACTTATATATGTATGTTCTCCATATTCTGGTGATGTTACGAAGAACGTAGCGAAGGCGAGAGCTTACAGCAGGTTTGCTGTGGACCAGGGAGCGATACCGATGGCGCCGCATTTACTTCTGCCACAGTACATGTCTGATAAGACGGAACGTGAACTCGCAATGTTTATGGATCTGGTCTTGATGAGCAAGTGCGAAGAGGTCTGGGTTTTTGGTCATGACATCTCGCCTGGTATGGAAGTGGAAATTAAGAAGGCAAAGAAGCGACAGATGAAAATCCGTTATTTCACGGAAGATATGAAGGAGGAGCACTAATGGAGCTGACGATCTATACAGCGAATTGCTCCGGGGTTCCGGGCAATTGCTTATATCCCAATAAGAAGATTGTCACAAGTGCAGCTGAGCTTGCTGAAGCTGCAGTCAGTGACCAGGTCTTTGCAAAGTACAAAGACGATTACAGAAGCAATGCCAATTTTGAAGAGTCGTGTGTAATCCCGCTTGATATCGATAATGATCATTCAGAGGACCCTGCACAGTGGCTCACAATTTCTAAATTAGAAGAGATTTTCTCTGATGTGGAATATGCCATCATTCCGAGCCGTAACAATATGGTTTCTAAGAATGGTAAAGCCGCAAGACCGAAGCTCCACATGCTGTTCCCTGTAAAGACATATAAGGAAGCAGCTATGTATGTGGCAGTGAAGAGAACACTGCAGAAGAAGTATCCGTTTTTTGATGATAATGCGACAGATGCAGCCAGATTCTTTTTCGGTTCGGATTGTTCGGAAGAGGATATCACCTGGCACGACGGTTTCCTTCAGATTGATGAGACCTTGGATGAGTTTGATAATCTGGCCGAGGAATTCGAAGACGCAGAAGAAGACGAGACCATCGGAGGCATTATTCAGGAAGGTAGCCGTAACAATACCATGAGCCGTTTCGCTGGTCGTGTACTTATGAGATACGGAAACTGTGATAAAGCATATCAGCTTTTCAGGCAAAGAGCAGCACAGTGTGATCCGCCACTTCCAGAGAGTGAGCTGAAAACGATCTGGAGCAGCGCGGTGAGATTCCAGGAGAAGGTTCAGTCCCAGGATGGCTATGTGCCACCGGACGAATATAACGATGAGTTTGGTGGTAAGGGCCTCAGACCCGATGACTACTCCGATATCGGTGAGGCCAAGGTTCTGGTTCGAGAATATGGTTCTGAACTTAAGTACACAGCCGCAACCGACTACCTGCGTTTTGATGGTGATTGCTGGAGAGAGAACAAGCAGCTGGCCATCGGTGCGGTGGAGGAGTTCTTGGACTTACAGCTTCAGGATGCTCTTGACCAGGTGGAAAGTGCTATGCAGGCGCTGATCAGTGCCGGTGTAGATGAGACCGCCGTAAGAGCTGGTGGCAAAACACTGGAAAAGGCAGTACCGGAAGATCTGCTCGGACTTATGTTTGCCTTGATGGGAGCCCAGACCTATCTCAAGTTTGTACAGAAACGCAGGGATTACAAATACATCATTTCAACCAGTAACACGGCAAAACCGATGCTTCAGATCGAGGTCAGCGATCTCGATAAAGATGAGTTCCTTTTAAATACACCGTTTTGCACCTACAACCTGAAATTGGGTGTCGCAGGAGAGCAGCCACATAATCCAGAAGACCTTATTACGAAGATGGCGAACTGTTCTCCATCAGATGAAGGAGCAGATATCTGGGCAGATGCACTGGGTACATTCTTCTGTAATGACACGGAGCTTATCGAGTATGTACAGAAGACGGTTGGACTGGCAGCCATCGGTAAGGTTTTTCAGGAGCAGATGATTATCGCATATGGCGGTGGAGCAAATGGTAAGTCAACTTTCTGGAACACCGTTGCTCGTGTGCTCGGAGACTACTCCGGCAAGGTATCAGCGGAAGCTCTGACTATGGGATGCAAGCGTAATGTGAAGCCGGAAATGGCGGAGCTTAAAGGCAAGCGTCTCATCATTGCATCGGAGACAGAGGAAGGTACTCGTCTTAACACAGGTGTGGTAAAGCAGCTCAGTTCCACGGATGAGATTCAGGCGGAGAAGAAGTACAAGGACCCGTTCAAGTTCACACCGTCGCATCTGCTGGTGCTTTATACCAACCACCTGCCAAAGGTCGGTGCCAATGACGATGGTATCTGGAGGCGTCTGATTGTCATTCCGTTCAACGCAAAGATCGTCGGCGGTTCTGATATTAAGAACTATGCTGATCATCTTTTCCAGAATGCGGGTGGTGCCATCATGAAGTGGATTATTGAAGGTGCTCAGATGGCAATCGCTGAGGATTTCCATTTTAAGCTTCCGAAGGTCGTAAAGGACGCGATCGAAGCCTACCGCTGCAACAATGACTGGCTGGGACAGTTCCTGGATGACAACTGTGACGTCGACCCATCATATAAGGAAAAGTCCGGTGATCTGTATACGGCTTACCGCATGTATAGTGTACAGAATGGTGAGTTCGTTCGCAGCACAACAGACTTTTATGGTGCTTTGGAACAGGCAGGATTTGAGAAGAAGAAGCGTAAAGACGGCAGATTCGTTCTCGGTCTTAAGTTAAAGGATGCACAGGATTTTCTGGAATAAGTGTCACCGACTGTCACCTTTTATGGGGTGGCAGTCGAAGACGGTCATAGCTAAAAATTTTTTCTAGTTGAAATTCTGAAGGTGACACTCGGAGACAGTTATATACAAAAAGTCCCTATAGCGTATTTTTTCAAAAAAAAAATGCCTTAAAGGGGGTTTTTAGAAATGGGTGTCTCTGACTGTCACCCTTATGAAATTCGTTGCTGATGGAGGTGCGCAGGTTGCAAAGCAAATTTGATGATAAGAGCCGGGCGGTTCGTGAAAAAACCATCGAGCAAGCCCTGGTCAAAGAAGTAAAACACAGAGGTGGGATATGTCCTAAGTTTACATCACCCGGCTTTGATGGCATGCCGGATCGATTGGTTCTGATGCCAAGAGGTCGTATGGGCTTTGTGGAAGTTAAGGCTCCAGGAAAGAAACCGAGACCGCTTCAGGAAGCCAGACATTTCTTACTTCGTTCCCTTGGATTTAAAGTTTACGTTCTGGATCACGCAGGACAGATCGGAGGCATTTTAGATGAAATTCAATCCACATAAATATCAGGAGTTCGCCATTAATTATTTGAAGACCCATCCGATCGCAGCTGTTTTCTTAGGCTGTGGTATGGGTAAGACCAGCATTGCTTTGACGGCGATAGAAGAGATGCTGCACGATACCTTTGAAATCAGAAAAGCACTCATCGTTGCACCCATTCGTGTCGCAAAGGTTTCGTGGCCGGATGAAATACAGAAGTGGGATCACCTGAAAGACCTGAAATACTCTGTTGCAGTTGGTAGCAAGAAGGAACGAATGGCTGCGCTTCAGGCAGATGCGGAAATCTATATTATTAACAGAGAGTGCCTGTCATGGCTCATAGAAGATAGCGGACTGCCGTTTGATTACGATTTTATATGTTTGGACGAACTCTCAGGGTTTAAGAACTGGCAGTCAAAAAGATTCAAATCTTTTATGAAGGTTCGTCCTAAAGTGAGAAGAGTAATCGGGCTTACCGGGACCCCTAGCAGCAACGGCTTGATGGATTTATTTGCAGAATTTCGTTGCCTGGATATGGGCCAGAGGCTCGGCAGGTTTATTGGTCAGTTCCGAGAAACCTTCTTTAAGCCAGACAGGTTCAATGGTCCTGTGGTGTATTCCTATAAACCGTTACCTGGTGCGGAGGATGAGATTTACCGCAGAATTTCGGATATTACGATCAGTATGAAGCAGCTTGATTATCTCGATATGCCTGAACTGATCAATTCTGAATACACAGTTACTTTGGATCCAGCAGAGCAAAAAAAGTATGACGGTATGAAAAAAGATCTGGTACTGCAGCTGAATGATAGCGAGATTACTGCTGCCAACGCTGCGTCACTTTCGGGGAAGCTTACCCAGATGGCCAATGGTGCGGTGTATGCCGATGATGGTTCCACAATCCACATTCATGATAAGAAGCTGGATGCTTTAGAGGATATTATCGAAGCTGCAAATGGAAGACCGGTTCTTGTAGCGTACTGGTACAAACACGACTTGGAGAGAATTACAAAAAGGCTGGATAAGCTGAAGATTGATTATGGCCGTATTTCTTCTGAGGGGAGTATCCGTATGTGGAATGAAGGTAAGCTTGCTGTTGGTTTGATCCACCCAGCATCAGCGGGGCATGGTCTCAACCTGCAGCAGGGTGGAAACATTCTGGTATGGGCATCTTTGAATTGGAGCCTGGAGCTCTATGTACAAACAGTAGATCGCCTTTTCAGGCAGGGGCAGAAATCCGGCACTGTGTCGGTTATTCATATTGTTACGAAGGGCACAATTGATGAGAGAATCATGAAGGCTCTGATTGAAAAGGACAACACCCAGGCTGCACTGATCGAGGCAGTAAAGGCTGTCCTGTAAGGAGGTCCTATGAAGAATGATGGATTAAACTCTTATGAGGCACTTGCAAACGGTATTATTATGCAGGCGGTAAAAGACTACCGCTCTGCATTGAAAAAACTACAGAAGAATCCGCGAAGCAATATTGCGGCTTCTGAACGAGATGAGATTGAGAGGTTCTTTCGATCGGGGTGGTTTGGCATTCTTACGAATATTGATCCGGAATTTCTCATCGACAGATTAAATCAGGAGGTGTTTGGATGACAGCAAAAGAATATCTGAACCAAGCATATAGATTGGAACAACGTATTCGACTCCATAAGGAGAGAATCGAAGAGTTAAGAGATCTCTCCGGGAATGTTGGGTCACCTGGTTTTGAAGAGCGATTTAATGCGAGCCGTTCCAGCGATGCACCGTATGTAAAGACTATCATGAAAATCGTGGAACTGGAAGAGAAGGTTCAGGCGGAATTCGACCTTCTTATTAAACTTCAGTTAGAGATACAGGGAGTGATCGATGAAGTGTCCGATATGGACGAGAGACTGGTACTTACATATCGTTATCTGAAAAATATGTCTTGGAGCCAGATTGGTGATAAGTTGTATGTGGACGAGCGTACCGTAAGACGCTGGCACAATAAGGCACTGGCACATGTGAAGGTACCGAAACTGTAAATGCGCCGGAAATGTCCAACAATGTCCGGGTTGCCTTTATGATATAGTATAATCAGCGAAACAGGATGAAGCTTCGAGAGATTGATAACTCCCGGAGCTTTTTTACGTCCGGAAAGGAGAAGCCGATGCCAAGAAAGCCGAAGAAGCCTTGTGCGATTCCTGGTTGTCCGAACCTGACGGAAGGACGTTATTGTGAAATCCACCAGAAACAGGAAAACGCCCGCTACGAGAAGTACGACAGAGATCCTGCTGTACACCGTAGATATGGCCGTGCCTGGAAACGTATCCGTGATTCTTATGTGAAGTCCCATCCGTTCTGTGAGCTTTGCTTTGAGAAGGGTGTGATAGTACCGGTGGAAGAAGTCCACCACAAGGTACCCCTTGCAGAGAGCGGCACCCATGCACGGGACAATCTGATATCCCTGTGCAAGAGCTGCCACAGTAAGATCCATGCCGAACGTGGTGACCGCTGGCACAAGAGTACGTCAACCTAAGCGCATGTGTGTTTCGACTGCAACCTGTCTGGCAGCAGTCAGCAGTGGAAGTGGTTCTCCTTTGTAATCGGAAAGGCTGTCCACGAATACATCCCAGAAGGCCCGAAATTCGTCTACATCAACAGACCCCTTCCTGGATTCGTACTCCTGGTTGCAACCTTCCACAGCTCTGGTAAGAGAGTCGGATGAGAAGTCTTCATCGATGAGTTGTAAGAAAAGTTCACTTAAGTATGTCATATGTTTTTCTCCTTTGATTTTTATTATGACCTCATTGTATGCAAGTACATTTCATCCTGCAATTAGAACCGTTCGACAAAAATCGACAGGAAATTACAAGACCTGACGTGTTTCGATAGGAACCGACAAGGTTCGACAAGAGATAAGCAACATGAGTTGGATTGTACTTTAAAAAGAACAAGGTGCGATTTTTTACTTCGGACGGTAGGGGCGGTGCAAATCCCTACGACAAGGGGTACCTGCCAACGGTGCCGGGGTCGCGTGTGCATAAATCAGAAATCAAACGGGGTATTAAGGCAAGCGGTCAAATCTTAGCTTACGAGCATAAATCTGAAGTGATATAATACCTTTAAAAGAAGTGAAATGGGGTATTGATCATGGGAATTATGGTAAGCTTGAGAACAAGCTCTCAGTACAGTTTGTTTAAGCGGATGATATATAGTTTGGTCGATTCATTGGAACCAAAGAAAATAATAATCAGTTCGGGATACTTTCAAGAAAGATCGCTGAACAGTAGCTATAAAGTTCTGGATGAAGTTGGAACACATTTAGTCAAAGGGTATGCACAATCAGCGACTTTGTGTGAACTTCTTTATGATAATCAAGTTGAGGATATTACAATTATCGGTGCACGCGGCGATCTTCCAGGGTATCAAAACTTTGTTAGTGACATGCGAGCTGAGATGCAGGCCCTTCACGCTAATCAAAATCAACCTATATGCCCACAGATACATGCTTATTTACATAATCAAACAGAGTGGCATGCTAAGGTAATACTCTTTATAGACAGCAATGATGATATCATTGGTGGAATTGTAGGTAGCAGTAATTTCACAAGACGTGCATATGGTGACAGCTTCCCTGTTGGTACGAATAACAGCTTTAATATGGAAGCTGATACATTTATTTTTGCCGATGTACATTGGGATAATGTATATACAGCAGCTGAGATGATTTCGGGAACCGATAATCAAATGAATGTGTTCTTAGCGCGGGATGTTCATAGAAACCCGGAAACGGATTCGCTAAATGACATCTATGATAAAATAAAAAACCTTATTTATAATACAAATGACTTTACTACCTATTAAGGGAGGAAATACAGATGGCCAAAGACGGAACCGCCCGCGGAGGCCAGAGAGTAGGATCGGGACGAAAGTCCAAAGCACTTATAGATAAAATTAATGATGGCAGACTCGACGGAGCAATGGTTCTCCCCGAGCCTGCCTCTTTTATTGGAGAAGATGTACCTCCGGTAAAAGAATATATGAAAGCGAAGCAGAAATCCGGTGTGGATCTTTGTGCTGAGGATATTTATAAGGAAACCTACATCTGGTTGAAAGCACGTGGGTGTGAAAAATTAGTAAGTACACAATTGCTGGAACAATATGCAATGAGCGTTTCCAGATGGATTCAATGTGAGTCTTGCATTAGTGAGTATGGATTCCTGGCAAAGCATCCGACAACCGGTAGTGCTATTGCAAGCCCATATGTAGCTATGAGCCAGCAATATATGAAACAGGTAAATCAGATCTGGTATCAGATATTCCAGGTTGTAAAAGAAAACTGTTCTACAGAATATTCCGGAGCAACACCACAGGATGATGTGATGGAGAGATTGCTTCGATCTAGAAAAGGAATGTAATATGGCAAAAACAACTACACAAATGGAGCTGATCTCCATTGACAAATTAATACCATATGTAAATAACGCCCGAACCCATTCGCCGGAGCAGGTAAACAAACTGCGATCCAGCCTTCGTGAGTTCGGGTTTATTAATCCTGTCATTATTGATAAGGACTATGGCGTGATAGCCGGTCACGGCAGACTGCTTGCAGCTCGTGAGGAAGGAATCACAGAAGTGCCGTGTGTGCTTGTTGATTATCTGACAGAAGCTCAGAAGAAAGCATACATCTTAGCAGACAATCGTTATGCGCAGGATGCTGGATGGGATGAAGAACTTTTACGTATCGAAATAGAAGCATTACAGGCTGAAATGTTCGATATTGGCCTTACCGGCTTCGAAGATCAGGAAATCGCTGATCTTTTCAAGGATGAGGATGAAGGTCCGGAAGATGACGATTTCGATCTTAATGAGGCACTTGAGAAAGCAGCCTTTGTTGAACGTGGCGATGTATGGACTGTCGGACAGCACAGACTTATGTGCGGTGACGCCACAAGCGCAGAGGACGTAGATAAGCTGATGGATGGAAAGACTGCAAACTTAATTCTTACTGATCCGCCTTACGGTGTATCTTTTGAAAGCTCAGATGGTCTTTCTATTCAGAATGACAGCATCAAAGGTGAAGAGTTCTACCAGTTCCTATTATCCGCATTCCAGAACATGGGTGCGCACCTTGCAAAGGGCGGTTCCGCATATGTTTTCCATGCTGATACCGAGGGACTTAATTTCCGTAAGGCGTTTGTCGATGCCGGATTTCATCTGGCAGGCTGTTGCATTTGGGTGAAAAATTCTCTTGTGCTTGGGCGATCAGATTATCAGTGGCAGCATGAGCCGGTACTTTATGGGTTCCTGAAAAATGGAAAACATCCGTGGTATTCCGACCGCAAGCAGACCACCATCTGGAATTTTGATAAACCGAAGCGGAATAAGAATCATCCGACCAGTAAGCCACTTGACCTGTTGGCATATCCGATCGGAAATTCTACTCAGCCCAATGCTGTGGTAATTGATACCTTCGGTGGGAGTGGTTCAACATTGATGGCTTGTGAAAAGACTGGTCGTATCTGCTGTACCATGGAACTTGATGAAAAATATGCATCCGTCATCCTTCGTAGGTATGTAGAAGATACCGGCGATAGCGATGGCGTTTTTGTTATCAGGGGTGGAAAACAGATTGCATATAAAGATCTGGTAAAAGAAATCGATTATGGGGAATAAATTCTACTCTTTTTCTGGGTGTGAATAGCACTAAATGTGACACATATTCCAGCAGATGTTTGTTGGATTTACAGGTTCGAATTGAGTTGATATGTGCACTTGGTAGAGCGATCATATGTCACTAACAAAGGGTAAGTAGCCCGGAAAAAGGAGGATTTTACAATGAACACGAACTTAACAATCAGCATGCCGAGAGAAAAGTTCTCAGAAGAGGCGCTCGACAACCTTAGAAGACTCATCGAGGCAAAAGGAACCTTGATGAAGAAAGCCTTCCTGGCATCAGATCTTCCGCTTGAACTGGATGAGGAAAAGATCAGTTTTCCATGGTTTAAGCAGGCAGAGGCCCCGGAGGAGATACAGGCCTACACGGCATTTGTAGCAGCTCTTTCAGAAATGGCCATCAAACAGAAGCGGGTATCGGCTAAGGAAAAAGACATCGTAAACGAAAAATACGAATTTCGATGTTTCTTACTGAGGCTAGGTTTCATAGGAGATGAGTTCAAGGCAACAAGGAAGGTACTTCTTCGTAACCTTTCCGGTTCTGCAGCTTTCAAGAGCAGCAGAGCGAAAGGTGGTGATCAGTAATGTATTTTCCTGAAAAAGAAATAGTCGATCATATCCGAGTTGAGTACCCGGAAGGAACCAGAGTGGAACTTGTCGAGATGAATGACCCTTACTGCCGATTGGAACCGGGGCTTCAAGGCACGGTTGTTGCAGTTGATGACACCGGAACAATTCATGTTCACTGGGATAATGGAAGAACCCTGGGAGTTGTCTTTGGCGAGGACCGCTGTAAAAAAATCTAATCTTATGAGAAGGTAGCCTGCGGGCTGCTTTCTCTCGTACAGGAGGAAGTATGACCGCAGAAGAAAAATTACTGGAAAACGGATATGAAGGTGTGAAGTATCTTACCGACTTTTCCTATGATGATGCACTGATAGGAGTAACCGATGATAATCGTGCTGTTTATGACTATGAAAAAATGGTGCAATGGTTAGTAGAAACAGAAGGCTGGACCTATGAAGAAGCTGCTGAGTGGATCGACTATAACACAATCAGGGCGCTTCCATACTTTGGCGAAGATGCTCCGATTATTATGTATCCTTTTATTGAATAAATACTAGATATAGTATCGTACTATAAATATACACAATCAAATCAACAATATCTTGTGTAGTATATGGATCGAATTGTCTTGCTATTACCCTCGTTTAGAGTGATATATACAGTACCGAAAGGGAAAAACACAAAGCGAAGGAGATACAGCCATGACAGATAAAACAATGAACCAGGTAGCAAGAGCAAAGGAACAGACCATCGGAGTTGAGGTCGAAATGAACAGCATCACAAGAGAAAAGGCAGCAAAGATCACAGCAGACTTTTTCGGAACCGGCAGATACGAGTACACAGCAAGAAGAAACGGATACGAAACCTGGAGCGCCTGGGATGAGCAGAGCAGAGAATGGAAATTCCAGAAGGACGTAAGCATCGCAGGACCGGATAGCCAGAAATGCGAATTGGTTACACCGATCCTTACCTACACCGACATCGAAACATTGCAAGAGCTGGTAAGACGCCTTCGCCACGCGGGAGCCAAGAGCGACTACACCAGAGGATGCGGAGTCCACATCCACATAGGAGCAAAGGGGCACACACCACAGAGCCTTAGAAACCTGGCCAACATCATGGCGAGCCACGAAAGCCTTTTGAGAGACGCCCTGGCACTTAGCGAATACCGAGTAGGCCGCTACTGCAGACCGGTTGATCCAGATTTCTTGAAAGCGGTGAACAAGAAAAAGCCAGAAACCATGGCAGAACTTGCAGACATTTGGTACACCGAGAACAACGCCAGCTACGGCAGAAGCCAGCACTACAACGATAGCCGCTACCACATGTTGAACCTTCACGCAACCTTTACAAAAGCAACGGTTGAATTCAGACTTTTCCAGTTCGACGCACCGGAGAATGGAAAAAGAAACGGTCTTCACGCCGGACAGCTCAAAGCCTACATTCAGCTTTGCCTCCTTCTTAACCAGATGGCTAAAGAAGTAAAACATGCAAGCGCAAAGGAGCAGCAAAAAGAAAATCCTAAATACGCGATGCGCACCTGGCTCCTTCGCCTTGGAATGATCGGAGAGGAATTTGCAACAGCCAGAGAAGTTCTTACCAAGAGACTTGACGGAGATGCAGCATTCAGAAGTGGACGCGCCGCTTGAAGGATTTAGCCTCAGGCCCCCGACTCCCGCCTTGAGCGGGCTTTCGGCGGTAGGAGGGTAAACCCTTCAGAAAGGATGAACCAAAATGAAAAGATACTACTTAGCTTATGGAAGCAATTTGAACACAGACCAAATGCTCTGGCGATGCCCAGGAGCTTGGCCACTTGGTATAGCAGAACTCGAAGGTTATCACCTGCTTTTTAAGGGAAGCAAGACGGGGGCTTATCTCACAATTGAACCGAAGGAAGGATCAAGAGTTCCGGTAGCAGTTTGGGAAGTTACCGAGGATGACGAGAAGAGTCTCGACCGCTACGAGGGTTTTCCAACCTTCTACTATAAGAAGGAAATGAAGGTCAAATATACCGGTATTAAGACTGGCAGAAACTACACCAGAAACGCCTTCGTTTACATCATGCATGAGGATCGCAAATGCGGCAAGCCATCGCAAAGATACATGCTCACCTGCCTAGAAGGGTACCGTGATTTTGGATTTGACGAGCGATATCTTACAAGGGCAATTTTTGACAGTATCGAAGGAATGAAGGAGGGAGCTGATGAAAACGATTGATTTGAGAGAACGCACTTGCCCGATCTGCGGAAACCAATACAAGGAAAGACCGGCGCTCAGTCGTTTGGATAACATAACGCCTATTTGTCCTGACTGTGGAACCAGACAAGCGCTGGCATCCATTGGAATAGATACAGAGGAGCAGGAAAAGATCTTAGATAGCATCCATAAAACAGTTCATTAATTTTGTAAGGAGTTTCTTCGGAGGCTCCTTTTTTAGTGGAGGAGAAATGCGAAAACTTAAGAAATATAAGCCAACAAAGTTTATGGCTAAAACTTCACACTATGACAAGGAAGCTGCAGATTTCGTTGTTGCTTTTATTGAACAGCTCAAGCATACGAAAGGTGAATTTTTTGGGCAACCCTTTTTTTTGATTGATTGGCAGGAAAAAATAGTGAGGGATATTTTCGGTACACTAAAACCGGATGGATATAGACAGTTTACAACATGCTATATAGAGGTACCAAAAAAATGTGGAAAGAGTGAACTTGCAGCAGCAATTGCGCTTTATATGATGTGTGCCGATGGAGAACAGAGAGCAGAGGTTTATGGTTGCGCGGCTGACCGTGATCAGGCATCTTTAGTTTTTGATGTTGCCTGTGACATGGTTCGATTATGTCCGGCATTACAAAAACGCTGCAATATCAGACCAAGTAGAAAAGCTATTAGTTTTGGACCTACCAATAGTGTATATAAAGCAGTCAGTGGGGATGTAGGGGGAAAGAGTGGCGTCAATTTGAGTGCGCTTGTGTTCGATGAGCTCTGGGTACAAAAAGATCGTAAATTTTATGAAATGATGACTGTAGGTACGTCAGATGCCAGAAGAAATCCATTGCATTTTATTATTACTACCGCCGGAAATGATACCAATAGTATCTGCTATGAATTACATCAAAAGGCGGTGGATATCATTGAAGGAAGAAAGATTGATCCTACTTTTTATCCGGTAATCTATGGTGCAGCTGAAGACGATGACTGGACTGATCCGGAAGTTTGGAAGAAGGCGAATCCTAGTCTTGGAATAACGATCGGCATTGATAAGGTACAAGCCGCATGTGAATCTGCAAAGCAAAATCCGGCAGAAGAGAATAGCTTTCGTCAGTTAAGATTAAATCAGTGGGTAAAGCAGGCTGTGCGCTGGATGCCAATGGATAAATGGGATGCCTGTACCGTACCTTTTACAGAAGACATGCTGGAAGGCCGTGTATGTTATGGAGGTCTTGACCTTTCTTCCACAACTGACCTTTCATCTTTTTGTTTGGTATTTCCGCCGGAAGATGAAGATGAGCCTTATTACGTCTTACCATATTTCTGGGTTCCTGAAGAAACTCTGCAGCTTAGAGTAAAAAGAGATCATGTTCCATATGACGTGTGGGAGCGGCAGGGATACATTCAGACAACAGAAGGAAATGTAATTCATTATGGGCACATAGAGAAATTTATCGAACGTTTGGGAGAGAAATTCAATATACGCGATATTGCTTTTGACCGTTGGGGAGCAACACAGATGTCTCAGGATCTTGAGAACATGGGATTTACTGTTGTTCCAATGGGACAGGGTTTTGCTTCCATGTCGCCTCCTACAAAGGAGCTTATGAAGCTGACGCTGGAAAAGAAAATCGCACATGGTGGGCACCCGGTCCTTAGATGGAACATGGATAACATCTTCATCCGAACTGATCCTGCCGGAAACATCAAAGCCGATAAGGCAAAATCTACAGAAAAGATCGACGGTGCCATTGCTATGATCATGGCACTGGATAGGGCAATCCGCTGTGGCAACGACACAAGTGAGAGCGTCTACGATTCCCGTGGACTGCTTGTATTCTAAGAAGGGAGAAATATATGGGATTATTTAGTGGTTTATTTCGAACCAGGGACGCACCGCAGAACAGAACATCAGGTAGTGCATATAGCTTTTTTATGGGATCGAGTACCGCCGGAAAGAGAGTAAATGAAAGATCTGCAATGCAGATGACGACGGTCTATTCTTGTGTGAGAATTTTATCGGAGGCAGTCGCAAGCCTGCCAATCCATGTATATAAATATAACGAAAGCGGTGGAAAAGAGAAAGCTCTGGACCATCCGCTTTATTTTTTACTTCATGACGAGCCGAACCCGGAAATGACATCGTTCGCATTCAGGGAAACACTTATGACGCATTTATTGTTATGGGGAAATGCCTATGCTCAGATCATTCGAAATGGAAAGGGTGAAGTCATTGGTCTTTATCCGCTAATGCCAGATCGAATGACAGTAGATCGCGATGACAAGGGTCAACTTTATTATGAGTACATGCTCAGTTCAGATGATGCCCAGACCATGAAAGGGTCCACGGTGATCCTTAAACCAAAGGATGTTCTTCATATTCCTGGTTTGGGTTTTGATGGTCTGGTTGGTTATTCACCGATTGCTATGGCAAAAAATGCAATCGGACTCGCGATAGCTGCAGAAGAGTATGGCTCTAAGTTTTATGCAAATGGAGCAGCTCCGTCAGGAGTATTAGAACATCCGGGAACTTTAAAGGACCCGAGTCGTGTGCGTGAATCTTGGCAGGCTACCTTTGGTGGCAGTGCCAATTCAAATAAGGTGGCAGTTCTCGAAGAAGGTATGAAATACACACCGATAAGTATTTCGCCAAATGAAGCTCAGTTCCTGGAAACCAGAAAATTCCAGATCGATGAGATCGCGAGGATTTTTAGAGTGCCGCCACATATGGTTGGACAGATGGAACGATCAACGTTCAACAATATAGAACAACAAAGTTTAGAGTTCGTAAAGTATACGCTTGATCCTTGGGTATCAAGGTGGGAGCAAAATATGATGCGTTCTTTATTCTCTGATAATGAAAAGTCTACATTTTGTATCAAGTTCAATGTGGACGGTCTGCTTCGCGGTGACTATCAAAGCCGTATGAACGGATATGCCATTGGAAGACAGAATGGCTGGATGAGTGCAAATGACATTCGTGAACTTGAGAACCTGGACCGTATCCCCGAGGAGCTCGGTGGTGACTTATATCTCATCAACGGAAATATGTGTAAACTCCAGGATGCGGGATTATTTGCATCAGATGGAAAGGAGGAAAAATCCAATGAAGAAGTTCTGGCAGTGGAAGAATCAGACGGAGACGGTGACAGCTCCGGCGGAGAGAACACTCTACTTAAACGGCACGATCGCGGAGGAAAGCTGGTTTGACGATGATGTTACACCTCAGCTTTTTATGAATGACCTGCTATCAGGAGATGGTGATATTTCCGTTTGGATCAATTCACCCGGTGGCGACTGTATTGCAGCAGCGCAGATTTATAACATGCTTAAGGAATATCCTGGACATGTAACAGTCAAGATCGATGGTCTTGCTGCATCTGCGGCATCTGTAATTGCAATGGCAGGGGATGAAGTATTAATGTCTCCAGTTTCTATGATGATGATTCATAACCCGGCAACGATGGCCTTTGGTGATCATGCAGAGATGCAAAAGGCAATCGAAATGTTAGACGAGGTGAAAGAATCTATTATCAATGCCTACGTTATCAAAAGCGGACTTTCCCGTGCAAAGCTCTCGCACCTTATGGATGCTGAGACCTGGATGAATGCCAATAAGGCGGTTGAACTGGGTCTTGCCGATGGCATCTTAGAGCGTGATAAGGCAGCCGAGGAATCCGAAGATAACGAAGAAACACAGCTGACAGCTGTTACTGCAGCAATGTTTTCTCGAAAAGCAATAAACAATACGCTGTTCAATAAAATTGCAGCTAAGTACAAACCGGATAGCAAAACTGTCGTAGAGCAGGCGCATATCCCGGAACCAGAGAACCAAGGTCCGACAGCAGCATCTTTAAGAGAGCGTCTGGATCTTATCGAAAAGTATATTTAATGGAGGAAGAAAAATGAACATTTCTGAGATGATTAAAAATCGTGCTGACTTACTTGGTCAGATGCGTAACTTTGTTGACACCCACGAGGACAAGCAGGGTAAGCTTTCCGCAGATGATGCAGCTACCTATGCAAATATGGAAGCTGAGTTTGATCAGCTTACTGATTCTATTTCGCGTGCTCAGAGAGCTGAAGCTCGTGAAGCCGAACTCGCAAAACCTGTAAATTCTCCTATTACTGGCAAACCATATACAGTTGGAGCAGTGAAAGAAGAGAAGAAAGGACGTGCTTCCGATGAATATAAGAACGCGATGCTTACTGCAATGCGTACTAATTTCCGTCAGGTAGCTAATGTTCTGCAGGAAGGCGTTGATGCCGATGGCGGTTACCTTGTTCCTATCGAGTATGACCGTAGACTCATCGATGTTCTTGAAGAAGAGAATATTATGCGTGGTCTTGCAACTAAGATCACCACATCTGGTGAGCATAAGATTAACATTGCCGCTACTAAGCCAGCTGCAGCATGGATTGAGGAGGGCGGTGCACTTTCTTTCGGTGACGCTACTTTCGATCAGACTTTTCTGGATGCATTCAAGCTTCATGTTGCAATTAAGGTGACAGAAGAACTTCTTTACGATAATGCATTTGGTCTTGAGAACTATATTATTACACAGTTTGGTAAAGCGCTTGCTAATGCTGAGGAAGATGCATTTTTAAATGGTAGCGGTGAAGGAAAGCCTACCGGTATTTTCCATGCTACTAAGGGCGGTGAATTCCTGCCTCAGCTTACTGCAGCAATCAAATCCGATGACATGCTTGATTTGGTATATGGTCTCAAGCGTCCATACAGAAAGAATGCATCTTTCATTATGAATGACGCAACTCTTGCTCAGCTTCGTAAGTTGAAGGATAACAACGGAGCATATATTTGGCAGCCTTCTTACCAGGCAGGGGAGCCTGATCGAATTCTCGGTTATGCTGTTCACACTTCCGCTTATGCGCCTACCGATGCAATTGCATTTGGTGACTATAAATATTACAACATCGGTGACCGTGGCAGCCGTTCTTTCAAGCAGCTTAATGAGCTTTTTGCAGGAAACGGAATGATCGGTTATGTTGCTAAGGAACGTGTCGATGGTAAGCTTATCCTTCCAGAGGCAGTTAAGATTCTGAAACTTAAGGCAGAGCAGAATTCTAGTCATGCGAGCTAATTGAGCTAGGAAATCACCTGCACTAATGATTTGGAGGCAAAATCCGTATGGTTACGATTGATGAAATGAAAAGATATCTCCGTGTGGATTCCTCCGATGACGACGCACTCATTGAAAATATGATTACCACAGCAGAAGCACTGTGCCGGGATATTACAAGGCTGGACGAGGAAGCATTTGCAGAAGCCACAGCGACAACCCGCGTTGCAGTGCTTTATGCTGTGGCATATTTATATGAGCATCGCGAGGAAGCAGACCACAAAGCACTGACATTAACCCTCCGATCCTTACTTTTTGGAGTCAGGAAGGAGGGCTTTTGATGGATGCTGCTTTACTAAATACACGGATCACTTTCCAGAAAAACGATGTGATTGTTGATGCCATTGGAAACCATAAAAATGGCTGGGCAGATTATTATTCTTGTGCAGCTACCATTGGTGGTGAAAGTGGATCAGAAGGTCAGTCTGCCGGACAGACTCTGGAACAAGTCAGATGCTCCTTTACAGTACGCTGGTGTTCGGAAGCAGCTGCGGTTACGGAAACGGGATACCGTATCATGTGGAACGGTGAGCTTTATAACATCACCAGCATTGATCATCAGAACAACAAGCGTAAGAGCCTGAAATTCTGGTGTGAGAAAGTGAGGAGATAAGATGGCCGTTACAAAAGTTTCTGTGGGAAATCTGGTTGATGCAATCATGAAGGAGTTGGATAACTATTCTGAGCTTGCCTCAGATGGTGTAAAAGCTGCTGTCAAAGATGCTGCAAAAACAGTCAAACAGCAGATCCAGGATACCGCACCTGCAAGGACCGGAAAATACAAAAAGAGCTGGGCTACGAAGAATACAGCTGAGTCGAGCAGCAAGCTTGAAATCACGGTATATTCCAAGAACCGATATCAGCTGGCTCATCTTTTGGAGCACGGTCATGCGAAACGAGGTGGCGGAAGGGTTGCTGCTAAACCTCATATCGCAGCTGCAGAGGCTGCCGGTATCGAACAGTTGGAAAGAGATATTGAGAGGTGTCTGCGTGGATAAGTTACTAAATATTATTATGGCAATCGGACTTCCTTTTGCTTATGACCATTTTGCAGAGGGCGAAGCGGTCGATCCGCCTTTCCTCTGTTACCTGCTTCCCGGAAGTGACAACTTTTCCGCTGATGGAATGGCTTACTTCAAAGCGAACCAGGTGCATATCGAACTGTACACCGATTTAAAGGACTTGTCGGTGGAACAGAAAGTGGAAGCTGTGCTCGATGAGCATGGCATTTTTTATGACCGATCCGAGGTTTGGATCGAGGAAGAAAAGTTATATGAAGTCCTGTACACGTTTGAAATGGAGGCTTAAAAGCTATGGGTAATAAGATTAAATACAACCTTAAGAAGGTATATGCCGCCATCCTTAAGAAAACAGATGACGGTTACGAATACGAAGCTCCTCAGGCTATCCCTGGAGCGGTTTCGATGTCACTTGATGCAGAGGGTGAAGCTTCTCCGTTCTATGCTGACGGTATTGTATATTTCCGTTCAGCAGCAAACAACGGTTATTCCGGCGACCTTGAGATCGCACTCATCCCAGAGTGGTTCCGTGAACAGGTTCTCCAGGAAAAGCTTGACACTAACAAAGTGTTTATTGAGACAGCGGACTGTGCAGAACAGGTATATTTTGCATTACTTTTTGAATTTGATGGTGATGCTAAAGCAATTCGTCACGTCCTTTATAATTGTTCTGTTTCCAAGCGTCCGGCACTTGCTTCTCAGACAAAAGAGGCATCTATCGAACCGGGAACAGAGACCTTGTCTCTTTCTGCAGATCCGAGGGAGGATGGTCTTGTTAAGGCAAGAACCAGTGACGATACCACAGGCACTGTTTACCAGAAATGGTATGAAGCTGTTTATACACCTGCTGTAACAGGTGGACAGGCATAAGGAGGACGCTATGATTCAGAAAACTGTGATGGTCGGAGATAAGGAAGTCAAATTCCGTTCTTCGGCCACAATTCCGCGTTTATACAGAGTGAAGTTCCGCAGGGATATTTTTAAGGATTTATCGAAGCTCGAAAAGTCCTATAAGGATAACGGTGATGGCAGCACGGATATGGAAATCGAGGATCTTGAGATCTTCGAAAACGTCGCGTATATCATGGCCTACCATGCGGATCCGACTATCCCTGGAACCATTGATGAGTGGCTTGACCAGTTTGAGATGTTTTCCATCTATCAGATTCTTCCGGAAATCTTAGAGCTCTGGGGAGCGAATCTGATTACAGATGCGACCGCTAAAAAAAACATCGCGGAACTGACCGCGAAATAACAACACCTTTATTTTTAATCCGATGCGTAGAGGTTGGGATCAGCATTGCCGATCTTGACCTTCTTACCATCGGATTAATTCTGGATATGTGGACTGAAAAAGGTAATGACTCTGAAGAATACTCTGTAGTCGCTAACCAGTCCGATTTTGATTCATTCTAAGAGGAAGGAGGAACACACCTATGGCGAGTAGAATAGCAGGCATTACCGTTGAGATTGGTGGTGACGTCACCGGTCTTGATAAAGCCCTAAAAACGGTCAACTCGACCATCAAAATTACACAGACCCAGCTTAAGGATGTGGAACGCCTCCTAAAGCTAGACCCGTCACATACCCAGCTGCTTCAGCAGAAACAAGGCCTACTGAAGGACTCTATCACAGCTACAAAGGAAAAGCTGGATGCTTTGAAAACCGCCCAGGAGCAGGCAAAGCAGCAGTTAGAAAATGGTGACCTTGGAAAGGACAAGTACCAAGCTTTGGAGCGCGAAATCATCGCGACCGAAGAGGAATTAAAGCGACTTGCCCAGGAAGCTGCCAATGCAAATACTGCGCTGAATAAGATAGAAGCGGCTGGAAAAACAATGGAGACTGTCGGTAACAAGATGGCCGGTGTTGGTAGAACGCTTACCACCACCGTAACCGCACCGATCGTGGCACTGGGAACTGCGGCGGTAAAAACAACGGCAGATTTCGATTCACAGATGAGTAAGGTCCAGGCTATTTCCGGAGCAACCGGAAAAGAGTTTGATGACCTGCGTGGAAAAGCCCGTGAGATGGGTTCTAAAACTAAGTTCTCAGCAACAGAAGCAGGACAGGCTTTCGAGTACATGGCGATGGCCGGTTGGAAGACCGGTGATATGCTGGATGGTATCGAAGGTGTTATGAACCTGGCAGCAGCTTCCGGTGAGGACCTTGGTACAACTTCAGATATTGTTACAGATGCCCTGACCGCCTTTGGTTTATCCGCCAAGGACTCAGGGCATTTTGCTGATATCTTAGCGTCGGCTTCATCCAATGCAAACACCAATGTTGGAATGATGGGTGAAACCTTCAAGTACGCTGCGCCAATCGCAGGTGCCCTCGGTTACTCTGCTGAGGATACCGCACTTGCCATTGGTCTTATGGCAAATGCCGGAATCAAGGGATCACAGGCAGGTACTTCCCTTCGTTCTATCATGACAAACCTTACCGGAGAGATCAAACTTTCCGGTAAAGCTCTCGGTGATGTTACCATCCAGACCACAAATGCAGATGGTTCCATGAGGGACTTTTCGGATATTATCGGGGACTGCCGTGAGGCCTTTTCCCATCTGACAGAATCCGAGAAAGCGTCTGCAGCAGAAGCACTGGTTGGCAAGAATGCCATGTCCGGTTTCCTTGCTATCATGAATGCTTCCGAAGCGGATGTGGAGAAGCTTGCAGGTGCTATTGATAACTGTGATGGTTCTGCTGCTACGATGGCGGATACCATGCAGAACAATCTGGCAGGTCAGCTTACCATCTTAAAGTCAGCGCTTCAGGAACTGGCCATTCAGATTGGTGATGCCTTAATGCCGGTTGTAAGAAGCATCGTTAGTAAAATCCAGGAGTTCGTGGAAAAACTCCAAAACATGGATGAGGGTACAAGAAATACGATCATCAAGATAGCGGCTTTTGCTGCAGCTATTGGTCCGGTACTTCTTGTCGTCGGAAAGCTGACTGCCGGAACAGGTAAGGCTCTCCAGGCGATCTCTTCTATGGGAAAAGGCATCCTGACTTTTGTGAACCAGGCAAAGCTTGGTGTCGGAGCCGGAGGTAAGTTTGCCTCGGCACTTGCAGCGATCGGTCCATACGGAGCGATTATTGTTGCAGCAATCGCCCTGGTGACAGCAGCCTTCGTATCTCTTTGGAAAAACAACGAAGAATTCCGAAACAAGATGATTGCGATCTGGGATGGTATCAAGCAGAAGTTTGAAGCCTTCGGGCAGGCCATTACAGAAAGGCTGAATGCCTTAGGCTTTGACTTTAAGAATATTACAGAAGTACTAAAAGCCGTGTGGAATGGGTTCTGTGCTATTTTGGCACCTGCATTTGAAGCAACCTTCAAGATCATATCCGCTACCCTTGGAACAGTACTCGATGTTCTGATCGGCCTTTTTGATATCTTCGCCGGTATCTTTACCGGAGACTGGGGTATGGTGTGGAACGGAATCAAAGAGGTCTTCCTTGGTATCTGGAACGGCATAAAAGGAATTCTCTCCGCGACACTGGAAAGCTTAAAGAACCTGGCAAACGTATTCCTTGGATGGTTCGGTACCGACTGGGAAACCGTCTGGGGCAAGATTAAAGAGTTCTTCGTGAATACCTGGAACGGGATCAAGAATTTCTTCGTCAACACCTGGAATAGTATCAAGGAAACCTTTACTACTGTATGGACTGCAATTTCCGGAGTGGTTTCTTCCGTATGGGGAACCATCAAAAACGTGGTGGAGACTGGAATCCTGTTTATAAAAGAGCTGTTTTCTGCAGCATTCCAGATCCTGACGCTTCCGTTTAGATTTATCTGGGAAAACTGTAAAGAAGCAGTTACTGCCGCATGGGAATCAATCAAAACAGCAGTTTCTACGGCAATCAATGCGATTAAAAATACACTGGAAACTGTATGGAACGCCATCTGGTCTGTGATCAGTCCGATCGTGGAAACCATAAAAACCGGTATCTCTACAGCATGGGAAACCATCAAGACAAATGTTACCGGAGCAGTTAATGCATTAAAAACTGCCCTTACTACAGCATGGAACGGTATCAAGTCGGTCGTTACTCCGATCGTTGATGGTATAAAAACAGGAATTACTACCGCTTGGGATACGATTAAGACCAATGTGGGCAATGCGATGGATGCAGTAAAGACAAAGATTTCTTCTGTATGGGAAGGTATCAAGTCCAATGTCAGTGGAGCTGTGGAGTCTGCGAAAAATACCATCACAAATGGATTTAATGCAGCAAAGAACAGTGTAACAAATATCTTTGGCAATATTAAAAATGGTATTTCCAATGCCTTAAACAATGCAAAGAATACTGTTTCCAATGCGATAAGCGCGATCAAGCAGAAGTTCAATTTCTCATGGTCACTGCCACATTTGAAGATGCCGCATGTATCGATTTCCGGACGTTTCTCAATCAACCCTCCATCGGTACCGCACTTTTCCATTAGCTGGTATAAAAAGGCTATGGATAACGGTATGATCCTAAATTCACCAACCATCTTTGGTATGCAGGGCAACACGCTCCTCGCAGGTGGTGAAGCCGGAAGTGAAACCGTTGTGGGTACAAAATCCCTGATGGAAATGATCCGTGATGCAGTAGCATCCATGGCAGGCGGCACAACGATTAACTATGGCGGCGTGAACATTAATGTTTATGCAAAGGAAAACCAGGATATCCGTGCTCTTGCGGATGAAATCGAATACCGAATTAACAACAACGTTATGAGGAGAAAGGCGGCACTCGGAACATGAGACATGAATTTATTTACAACGGGTTAAACTCCCGTGATTACGGGCTGCGCATCTCTGGAGAAGATACCTGGGTAAGACCACAGCCTGATATTACACGAATCCAGGTGCCTGGCAGAAATGGTGATTTGATTCAGCTGGGACACCGTTTTCAGAACGTGGACATTACGTACCACGCAGGCATCGTGAAAGATCTTCAGACCAACTTCGATGCCTTTAATGCCATCCTCCTAAATAATCCAGGCTATCATCGGCTTGAGGACAGTTATCATCCTGAGTATTTCAGGATGGCTGTTTTCGAGTCTGCCCTGGAACCGGATATCAAGAATAAGGCGACGACGGGAGAGGTTGATATCAAATTCAACTGTAAACCACAGCTCTTCTTAAAGTCTGGTGAAGTAGAGCAGAAGATCAGAGATGGCGGATATATTTATAATCCGACACCTTATCCATCTTCTCCAGTCCTCAGATTTGCGTTTCCAAACTCAGAGGATGGTGGAAGTATCACAATTAATGGCATTACGATGTCCATTCAGCGTCCTGGTTCCGGCGGTGATTTTATCATTGACTGTGACCGCCAGGATATTTATATGCGAGATAACAGAAAGAACATGAACAATGAGTTTGTTCTTTCGACTGGGGAGTTTTTTGAATTGAAGCCGGGAAGGAACAAGATCCAGTGTACGGGGTTATATCTCGATTCCATTTGGATTACACCTAACTGGTGGACGGTCTAAGGAGGTGCCTTCATGAAACCAATTCTATTTCCTGAGGGTCAGACCATTTTTACAACCAACGGCATCGGACGCCTCCCCGATGCAATCTCTTGTACTGTAACCGAAGAGAGAAACGGACAGTATGAGCTTCATATGGAGTATCCGATTGATGGACAGATCATTGAAGAAATCAAGTATTCGAGAATTATCTATGCGACGCCTGCGGATGGGAAAACGCCGCAGCCTTTTCGCATTTACAGAATAACCAAGCCGCTCTCCGGAGTGGTGGAAATTGATGCGGAGCACATCAGCTATCAGATGATGCACATCCCGGTGATGCCATTTACGGCAACTGGTATGGACCCGACCTTTAATGGTCTAAAAAGCTATAGCGCAGAAAACAATCCATTCACGATTGAAAAGGAGGGTGGGTTTGGTACGGCTATGGCTAACACATTCAAGCTGAAGGAGCCAGACAACTTAAGGTCTCTCCTTTTCGGTCAGGAAGGTTCCATCATCGATACCTTTGGCGGGGAGTGGGAGTTTGATACTTTCAAAGCGATCCTCCATAAGAGCCGTGGTAAGGATAATGGAGTAACGATCCGTTACGGCAAGAACCTGACGGACCTAAAGCAGGAAGAAAATATCCAGTCAACCTATACCGGCATCTGTCCTTTCTGGAAGGGACAGGATGAAGCCGGAAACGAGATCGTGGTATTTCTTCCAGAAAAGGTGCTGCATTCTACTTCGGCTGCAAATTATCCATATCAGAGAACGAAGATCGTAGACTTTTCTTCTGAGTTTCAGGATCGGCCATCTACCGCAGATCTTAGAAGCAGAGCACAAAAATATATCGAAACCAATGATATCGGAACCCCAACTGTCAGCCTGGACGTATCCTTTGTGGCACTTCATCAGACCCAGGAGTATGCGGACATGACCAGAATTTATCATATCAATCTGTGTGATACGGTAACGGTCATCTTCCCCGCCTTAAATGTTAGCACCAAGGCCAAAGTTGTGAAAACGGTCTATAACGTACTGCTTGATCGCTATGACAGCATTACGATCGGTGCAGTACAGACCTATTTATCGGCCACACTTGCAGCATCGCAGGAGTCAGCTGTTGAAAAAGCAGTAGCGATTTCTTCTTCTGCGGCAAGTGCAGACTATGTAACAAAGACAACCTTTAATGCTATGTCCGGTGCAGTTGGTAATGCTCAGAGAGATATTTTTCACCTGCAGGATTTTCAGAATGCGATCACGGGATCTTTAGGTGGGTATGTTGCCATCACCATTGATGAAAACAAGCAGACGGATAGTTTATATATTTTAATCGACAGCCCAGTTCTGACAGCTGCGGAAAAACTTCTGCGCTGGAATGAGCAGGGCCTATGTTATACAACCGGCGGCATGGAGCGGGGAACCTGGACCTGCATTATAACTCCGGAGGGAAAAGTAAATGGCCAGGCTCTTGTTGGCCTTATTTCAGATACAGCCGGAAATGGTTGGAACCTAGATAATGGTGAAGTAAGTCTGCCATCAGATACATCCTTTGATGGAAAAAACATCGCCACCTTAGTTGGAGAGCTCATGCCGGATGTATCTGGTGCGCTTTCCACGGCAATTCAGGCTTATGATACGAATCTCAACCAGGAAGCGATTCTTCAGAAGCTAAACGATGAAGGGTTCTATCTTGGTGAGGATGGTCTACTTCATATGCAAAGGGACCGTGTGATTGAAGGTGGCATGAACATTCCTGTCCTGTATTTTCCTACCACGATCGTGGATGGAGTAGTTACCAGCTATGTGCAGGCCAGAGTAGAAAACGGCGTCATATACCCGCCACTGGAAACTGGCGAGGAAGCGGAAGCACCTGAAGAAAATGAAGAGGAGGACTTAACAGATGGCGAATGAAATGCTGACAATCACCCTACATCTTGATTTGCTGCCTGGTGGTGTTTCTCCGGAGCTTCATTTAAAAGAAGGAAGCAGCAATGTGGCTGTGAATCTTCTGGTTCTTAGGAGCAAGGATCTCGTTGGTGCAAAAGGAATCCGATGTGTCATCCGTGGAATAAGAGCAGATGGTGAGGAGATATTTCTTACTGCATTCTCGGGAAGCAGTGACAGTAAAGTTCAGGTGACGCTGACTTCTTCTGATGTGAAGAAACTGGCAGGCGTAGCAGGAACCTATAAATGCAACTTAACGATGCTGGATACTGGCAATTCAGTAAACAGAGAAACATATAAAAACTACAACTTTCTGACCGTGCTTCCTTTCACGGTCGTTATTCACGAAAAAGCAAGGAGGGATAGCTAATGCTAAAAAGGACTTATGAACTTGATATGGTACCAGGCGGCATTCCGCTGTCCATTCATCTTTCACAGTATGACTCGGATGTGCAGCTTGTTTTCGAGCTTTATGCCAGCCAGGGTGAATTGAATATTCCATCATCCGGTGTGACCGCAGAAATCCGAGGAACCAAGCTTGATGGAAATGGTATCTCAGCTGAGGGGACTTTTTCTGTTGTGAATTCAGTTCCGACAGTAACCATTCAGGTGACAAAGCAGATGACCGCCATCGCCGGAAAGAACACCTTCGAACTGGTTCTTTCTACACAGAGCGGCTCTAACAAATTCGATCTTCCAAGTGCAAACTTCTATCTTGAGGTGGAAAGAGCGGCACTCGATTATGATACCCTAGCTTCCAAATCGGAGATCCAGGAGATTTCTGCAATTCTTAGTAACGCGGATGGAATCATAGCAGCACTGGAAGTTTCAAAGACCACACAGGAAAACATGGCGGCTCTTACGCAGAGAGCGGAAGGTGCAGCTGCCGGAGCTGAAGCGGATGCGGAAGAAGCAAAACGCGCCAGAAATGAATCCGTGGCAGCCAAAGATACAGCAGTTGGAGCAGTAAATGGTTTTAATGAAACGGTCAATGCTGCTACAAGTGCAGCTGTTGGAACTGTTCAAGGCGAAGGAGCAACTCAGGTCGCAAAAGTCCAGGAAGCCGGGAACGGCATCGAAGCCTATGCGACCGGTGTGGTTGCCGGAGCTAAGCAGCAGATGGATGCGGATAAAACAGATGCCATTCATGCAGTGGAAGCAATCTCTGGTACAGTTCTTGGACAGATTGAAGAGAGCAAAACAGCAGCGATGACCACGATTGGTAATGCTGCTAAGGAAATCGAAGATATCAAGACCGAAGCGGATACGACAGCAGCCCTTGCAGTTCAGCAGGCAAATACCGCAATCAATGAAGTTGCCAGCGTGGCCAACTCCATCCGTGATATCGAAGGAGGTTTCCAGACGCTGGAAGCTTTAGTCGGCGGCAAAGTGGATGGTGGTTATGTAGAAAACGACAGCTTATATCTGACATCCAATGGAGAGGTTGTTGCCGGACCTTTCACCGGTTTTGGTGGTTCCGGCGGATCTGGAGGTGGAGGCGGCGGTGCGACAAACACGGCGGTTCTTACCATGACCAATGAAACCGGATGGGTCAGCTCAACGCTTGCATCTGGACAGTCTTGCACACTGAAGATTTCATGGAGTTCCATTGAAGATGAGCTTTCTACAGGAAACGGTTCTCTTACCATCAAGGTGGGCGGAGTCGTAAAGGCAATCCTGGATGTAGCCCAGGGTCTTGTTCAGGTAGATGTTGGCGAATATTTATCCGCCGGTTCTAACACGGTGGTTCTTCAGATTATGGACTCTTATGGAAACAGCCGAGTAAAGAATTACACAATCACAGTAGTTGAGATTTCTGTTATCAGTTCCTTTGATGATACGACAGTGCAGTCAGGAATTCTGGCTTTTCCGTATACACCGATCGGTGCTGTTACAAAAACCATGCATTTCGTAGTGGATGGCGTAGAGCAGGATACGGTGAGTGTATCGGTATCCGGAAGGCAGCAGACTTATATCATTCCAAAACAGACGCATGGAGCACATACGCTTCAGGTTTACTTTGAGGCTAACATCAACGGAAATGTGGTGCGTTCTAATGATCTGTTTTATGAGATCATCTGGATTGAAGCCTTAAATGCTGAGCCGGTTATTGCATCGAGCTTCCGGGAAACGGACGTCATGCAGTTTGCTACGGTTACCATTCCGTATATGGTTTACACACCTTCATCCCAGATGAGTGATGTAGTCATTAAGGTGGATGGAGTCGTTACCAGCGAGATTTCTGTAGATAGAACCAGACAGGTTTTCTCCTACCGAATGAATAATGCCGGAACGCATGTGGTAGAAATCAGTACCGAAGATACAACAAAAACGATTACTCTTCAGGTTAATGCAGCGCAGATTGATGTATATGCAGAAACAGAGAACCTGTCACTTTATCTTTCTTCTGCATCCCGATCGAATAATGAAGCAGATCCTGCTGTCTGGGAGTTTGGAGATATCCATTGCCGATTCGATAATTTTAACTGGGCTTCTGATGGATGGCAGATTGATGAAGAGGGTATAACTGCTATGCGAGTATCCGGTGATGCAAGACTTACCATTCCGTTTAAACCATTTGCACAGGACTTCCGTACCACAGGTAAGACCATCGAGATCGAGTTTGCTACTAGGGATGTTTTAAACTATGATGCTGTAATCCTTTCTTGCTTAAATGCCGGAAGAGGCATTTCTCTTACTGCACAGACTTGTTTACTCACGTCCGAGCAGAGCTCCATTTCCATGCAGTTTAAAGAAGAAGAGCATGTGCGTGTAGGGTTTGTCGTAGAGAAAAGATCTGGACTTCGTCGTATGTACTGTTACATCAATGGTGTGCTAAGTGGCGTTGTGCAGTACCCGGTAGATGATGATTTCTCCCAGGTTATTCCGGCAGACATCACCATTGGTAATAACCAGTGTACCATGGATGTTTACTGTATCCGTATCTATGACAATGACCTGACTTCCAAGCAGATGGAAGATAACTGGATCGCGGATACTCAGGATGGAGCATTACTTCTTGAAAGATATAACCACAACAACGTGCGTGATGCTTATGGAAATATCGTTATTGCGCAGCTGCCAAACGACCTGCCATATATGATTCTGGAGGCAGAGGAGCTTCCTCAGTACAAGGGAGATAAGAAAACAATCAGTGGTTCCTATACCGATCCGCTGCATCCTTCAAAGTCCTTCACTTTTACAGGCGCTCAGGCAGATGTTCAGGGTACTTCTTCTCAGTACTATGAGAGAAAGAATTACAAGATCAAGTTCAAGAATGGTTTTGTAAATGCAGCAGGAGCAGTTGAGTCAAAATACAAGATGCGTGATGACTCCATCGCAACGAATACTTTCACCTTTAAGGCAGACGTTGCTTCTTCGGAAGGAGCCAACAACGTAGAACTTGTCCGGCTTTACAATGATGCCTGTCCTTATAAGACTCCGGCACAGAAAAAAGACGCGCAGGTTCGTCAGGGCATCGATGGATTCCCAATTGTAATCTTCTGGAGAAACCTGATTTCAGATACGGTTTCCTTCCTTGGAAAGTACAACTTCAACAACGATAAGGGTACCCCGGAGGTATTCGGTCTTGGTGACGGGGATGAATCCTGGGAAGTATTAAATAACACCGGTAACCGTGTCCTTTGGAAGAGCGACGATTACGAGGGCGATGACTGGCTGAACGACTTTGAAGCCCGTCACCCGGATACGGACCCTGCTTATACAGACAGTACACAGCTTCACGAGTTTGCTTCCTGGATGGTTAGCGTTGATCCGGAACAGGCAACAAATGAAAACCTGTCAGAAGCAGTCACTTTTGTAGATGGTGAAAAGAGCACCACATTTAATAAGGATACAGCCGATTACAGGAAGGCGAAATTCAGAGCAGAGTTAAGCAACTACGTGGAGCTTGATTCGGCTCTTTTCTATTACCTTTTTACAGAGCTGTTTTTGATGGTGGACTCTCGTGCAAAGAACACATTCCCTTCCTTTATTGGAACGGACTTAGCTTAAGGAGGATGCTATGAAAAAGAAAATTGTATTCTTGCCGTATGACTTTGATACGGCGATCGGAATCAACAACGAAGGTTCTCTGGTGTTCTCCTATAACCTGGAGGACATCGACCAGACAGAAGGTGGTGCTGACGTATTTAACGGTCAGCAGTCTGTGCTCTGGAAGAACTTAAGAGAAATGTTCCCGGCAGAGCTGAAGGCCATGTATCAGGATCTTCGCTCCAAAGGAGTTATTTCCTATGAAAAGATAGAACGTGCCTTTGAAGAGCACCAGGATAAATGGCCGGAGGCAATCTTCAATGAGGATGCCTGGTTTAAGTACCTGGCTCCGCTCGAAGAAAAAGGCACAGCTGCCTATCTTGCCATGCTGCAGGGGTCCAAGGCAGAGCAGAGAAAGTGGTGGTTATATAACCGCTTCAAATATATCGACAGTAAGTATAACGCCGGTGATTCTTTGACCGATGTTATTACGCTTCGTGGATATGCGAAGTCAGATATTACCATCACACCTTACGCGGACGTCTATGCAACCATCAAATACGGATCATACCTGGTGCAGAAGCGTGCAGCCAGAAATCAGTCCTACCTGATGGAATGTCCGCTTGATAACGTAAACGATACTGAAATTTATATTTATTCCGCTTCCCAGCTTGCAGACGTAGGAGATCTTTCCGGTCTGAAGGTTGGTTATGCGGAGTTTGTTTATGCGACAAAACTTCAGAACTTGAAGCTCGGTGATGCCAGCAGATATTACACAAACGGTAATCTGCAGACCTTGTACCTGGGCCAGAATAAGCTCTTGAAGACACTGGATGTCCGCAACTGTACCGGTCTTGGTACCGGGGACCAGAAGACGGTTGACCTTTCCGGCTGTACAGGAATTGAGGAAGTCTACTTTGATGGAACAAAGATTACTGGTGTGACACTTCCAAATGGTGGTGTGCTCAGAACCTTGCATGTTCCTTCAACTTTGACATCACTCATCATCCGTAATCAAAATGCTCTGACAGATTTTAGCTGTCCATCACTTTCTAACATTTCAACCCTCTGGCTTGAGAATGTAGGTAATACCGTGGATACACTGGCAATCCTGCGGGCGCTTCGAAGCGGAGCCCGTGTCAGACTCTTTGGTTTTAACTGGAACCTGGAGCAGGCAACGGATATTTCTGATGTGTTCGATGTGCTGGATGAGATGCGTGGTCTTGACCAGAATGGCGATAACATGCCATCTGCGCAGGTTTATGGACGTATCTTTGTTCCGAATGTTACCGGTGATGTGGTTGCACATGCAAAAAACAGATATCCGGATATCACGATCGACTATGACCACGTAACGGCGATCCTTACCTTTATGGATAATGATGGAACACTGCTCGGAACAGAGACAATCGTGGATGGAGCAGCACCGGCGACCATTCCGAACTTGGGAGAAAAAGAAGACCACCGCTATTACTATGAGTTCATCGGATGGAGTAAGATTCCGGGTGGAAAAGTGGATAATAAGATCTTCCAGAATATCAGTGCAGATACAACTGCTTATGCAATTTATAAACTGACAGAAAAGACATTCACGGTTCGTTTCTTCAATGGAACGACACTTCTTCAGGCATTTACGGGCGTTGCCTATGGCAGTTCACTCGTTTACGAGGAAGTACCGGAATATGATGGCATCGGAAATCCTGGAGATTACGTATTCAATGGCTGGAGTGAGAACCTGGATAACATTACCTCTGACCTGGATTGTTTCGCTGAGTACCAGTTTGTAGGTCTCTACTACAGACACTATTTGGATGGAACTCTGCTGGAATATGAGGACAGTGAACTTACCACGATTGCTCAGTTTGCTTTTGCAGGCGAGAACAATCTTAAGTCTGTTTCTATGACAGCATTAACAGCCATTCCACTCAGTGGTTTCCGTGGATGTAACGAACTGATAAATGTAAACCTGCCAGAAGTGCTTGCGACGAATGAACTTTCGTTCAGCTACTGTGAAAAGATTGAGTATATCAAGCTTCCGAAACAGATTCTTATGAATATCCCTCCTTCCTTTAATTATTTGCAAGAACTGAAGGAACTCAGACTGCCTAAAAATACATCCTCATTTGAAGGCCAGCAGATTTCTGTATGTTCAAAACTTCAGTTACTGGATATCGGTCTTATTTCTGTTATTGGAGTGTCACTTGCGGTCAGCAGTTATGTGAATTTAAGTACAATCATCATCAGAAATGAAACAGATGTGGTAACGCCTTATACGTCACCGATTTTCTATGCATCATCACCGATCGCAACCGGAAAAGGAAAGATTCTTGTTCCAAGAGGGATGGTGGCAAGATATAAAGCAGATTCTGCATGGGGAGCTTATTCTGACGTGATTGAAGCGTTAGAGGATTTTCCGGAGATCTGTAATGGATAAGGAGGAATGACAGATGGCAAACACAATTGCAAAATATACAGATGCCCAGATCATGAAGTGCCTGCTTACGCAGGACTTCACTGGGATTGGTGGAGAATTTATTGATGATGTGCTAACAAGTGTGAAGCCAGGGGCTTTTTTTGAAGCACAGAATCTTAACAAAGTGAGCCTTCCAGCTTTGAGAGAGGTGAGATACCAGTCATTCGCTAATACACATATCGGTACGTTAGACATTCCTTGGGAAAAGCTGGAAATTATTGGCTATGGAGCATTTATGGGAGCAGATGGTATTCCAGAGAATTTGAATCTTAATAAAGTAACAGTCTTGAACAATGCAGCTTTTATGGGATCAAGCTCGGCAAGGAATACACAGATTAGAACAGTATCACTTCCATTATGGACGGGAAGTACAAAAACTGAGAATGGCTTTGGAAACAATACAAACGGAGCTTTTGCATATTGTAGTGCGATGACAAGTTTCTCAGCACCAATGCTGCAGACAATTCCTAACCAGATGCTTTATTACTGCTCTGCATTGGAAGAAGTGTATTTCCCGAAAGTAACCACTATTAATTCGGGAGCTTTTAGCTACTGTACAAAGCTGAAAAAAATAGATATCGGCGGAGCTGTTACCAAAATGAGCTCTGCGTTTTTGAACAGTACCACTGCATTGCAGGCACTGATTTTTAGTGGGATTACTTCTGTTCCAACCATAACCAGCAGCACCTTTAGTAGTTGTAATATTTCTAAGAAAACGGCATATGTTTATGTGCCCAAAAGTTTAGAAGCTACATTCAAGGTGGCAAATAACTGGAGTACCTATGCTACACAGATCCGAGCTATCGAGGATTATCCCGATATCTGCGGGTCTTAATTTTTGGAAAGGAGAAGCAGCATGACAGAGATTATCTGTGCCGGGGTGGCAGCTGTTGCGACAATCATCTGTGCCTGGATTGCATCAACTTCTGCGAAAGCGGAAAAAGCCAGGAAAAAGGATGAAGAGCGCAGCGAAAGACATTCATTACAGCGCAGCAAGGAAGCCAGACTTCAGCTGGCGATGATCGCTGCGAATTCAAAACTCACCGTCGGAGTAGCCATGGCTCTTAAGCATGGCCATACCAACGGTGAGGTGGAAGAAGGCTTGCAGGCGGTGGAAACCGCCAATAGCGAATATACACGATTTTTGGAAGAGCTCGCACTCGACCATATCAGAGATTAAGGAGGTTTTTATCATGAACAAGATTGACTGGGTAAGAAAGCTGACATCCAGAAAGCTCTGGACTGCAGTTGGTTCCTTTGTATCCTTGCTGATCGTAGCACTTGGATATTCTGAGAGCATGGCAGTTCAGATCACATCCCTCATCATGGCCGGTGCCACGGTGGTTGCATATATCATCGGAGAGGGCTTGGTGGATTATGCATCCATCAGCTCTGGCGGCAATGATGGCGGCGATGAAACAAACGAATAATTTTCACAGGGGCTCTGGGAAACCAGGGCCTTCACTATTTTTGAAAGGAGATCATTATGGGATATACAAATAGCAGCCTTGTGGCGTATACAAAACTCTCTCCGAACCATTCCGGACAGAGAACACACGTTATTGACCGAATTAGCCCGCACTGTGTTGTCGGCCAGTGTACCGTAGAAGGTTTGGGAGACTGGTTTTATCAGTCCTCCACACAGGCTTCTTCCAACTATGGAATTGACAAGAATGGTCGCGTCGGATTGTACGTAGAAGAGAAGAACCGTTCCTGGTGTACTTCCAGCAATGCCAACGACCAGAGAGCGGTCACGATTGAATGTGCATCCGACACCGCGGAACCATACTGGATGAATGATCTGGTTTATAAAACCCTTATCAATCTCTGTACAGATATCTGCAAGAGAAATAGTAAAAAGAAGCTTCTGTGGTTTGCAGATAAGGACAAGAGCCTTAACTATGAGCCGAAGAGCGATGAGATGTTGATTACCGTTCACCGGTGGTTTGCAAATAAGTCATGCCCGGGAAACTGGTTGTATGAACGACTGGGAGATGTGGCAGCAAAGGTTACTGCAGCACTTGGTGGAGCCGCTTCCGCTCCAACGAACGGAACGCAGGCGGCAGAATTTATGAATCTTTTTGAAGCTGATGCGGCAAAGAAGATCGGTGAACTCTGCAAGAAGGATATGGCGAAGTCTGGTATTCTGGCTTCTGTATCTGCAGCACAGTTCATTCTGGAATCTGGATATGGTAAGAGCGAGCTCGCTCAGAATGCCCAGAACTGCTTCGGTATGAAGTGCAGTTTGTCAGGAAATACTTGGGCCGGATCTACCTGGGATGGCCAGAGTAAATACACGAAGAAAACCCAGGAAGAGTATGAGGTCGGTAAGTTTGAGATGATCACAGCCGATTTTAGAAAGTATCCGTGCGTGGAGGATTCCGTAGCTGATCACAGCGCATATCTTCTTGGTGCTATGAACGGAAGTAAAAAGCGTTATGCAGGTCTTGCCGGTGAGAAGGATTACAAGAAAGCAATCCAGATCATCAAGGATGGCGGCTATGCAACCAGCTCCACCTACGTAGAAAAACTCTGTTCCATCATTGAGCGTTTCAACCTGACACAGTATGATGAACAGGCCCCGCAGAAGCTGGTGAAGGACTTCCCTTCTGTGCCTTTCTATGTCAGCGTCATTATTCCGGATTTGAACTACCGTTCCGAGCCTTCTATGAATGGTAAGATCAACGGTCAGACGGATATCGGAGTATTTACGATTACAGAAGTGAAGGATGGATGGGGCCGACTTAAGAGTGGTGCTGGTTGGATTTATCTGGAGAATCCTTCCTATTGTACAATCGGTGCTACTGCAGCCAAGGAGCCTGAGAAGAAGACTCTCGAAGAACGTGTTACCAATTTGGAAGCAGACGTATCTGATCTTAAAGCAAAAATCAAATAAGTTTATGACTGCCCGTGGGTATTCCATCTTTGGATGCCTGCGGGCTTTTTTTTCGTTTGCTCTACAAAAACCGGATAAATAAGAATTTTGGCTACATGACTGTCAGAAAGGACGACCTTTCAACGATAAGGAGGAAGTCAGATGACAGATAAGCAGAAAACACTTATTGCTTCATACCGTAACCAGGGATATGGGTATTCACAGATCTCAAAGCTGATGGACCTTTCACTTGAATGCGTGAAATCTTATTGCAAGAGAAATGGCCTCGGTGGTGTTGCAGCAAAACGCATCGAAGCGACAGGACATGTTTGTCTTACCTGCGGAGTTGCTGTCGAGCAGAACGCTGGACGTAAAGAAAAGAAATTTTGCTCAGATCGATGCAGAATGAAATGGTGGAATAGCCATCCGGACAGAATTAACAGAAAAGCCAATTATGAATATACCTGTCCTGTTTGCAAAAAGAAGTTCAGTGCATACGGTAATGCCAATAGAAAATACTGTTCTCATGAGTGTTATATCGAGGACCGCTTTGGAGGTGGTTATCGATGACACGTGAGGAAGGAAAGAAGGAACTGGCATACCAGATGACCATGAGTAATGCGAAAAAACTGCTGGAAAAGGGCCTCATCAGCCAGGATGAGTACGATGAATTTGATACCAAAATGAGACAAAAATACGCCCCGATTTTCGGCACATTATGGGGGCTATAACAGGATCATTAACTTGCTATAGTGGGAATTCAGAGCAATCATAACAGTGAGAAAGGAGGATTTCATATGGCGACTATTACGAAAATCAGACCAAGGCTACCGCAGATTGTGCCAAAGAAGCGTGTGGCTGCCTACGCCAGAGTTTCTGTAGAAACAGAGCTTCTGATGCATTCCCTTTCAAACCAAGTGAGCCACTACAACAAGCTGATCCAAAGCAACCCGGAATGGGAGTTTGCAGGGGTTTATGCAGATGCGGGAATCACCGGAACAAGTATTGCTCATCGAGAAGAGTTCAAACGACTTATGGCCGATTGCGAAGCTGGTAAGATTGACATGGTGCTCGTGAAGTCGATTAGCAGATTTGCCAGAGACACTGTCGATTGTTTGAATTCCACCAGAAGACTTAAAGAGCTCGGTGTTGCAGTTTACTTTGAAAGAGAAAAGATCAACTCCCTCACTGCAGATGGGGAACTGATGCTTACGCTTCTGGCATCATTTGCACAAGAGGAAAGCCGTAGTATTTCTCAGAATGTCAAATGGGGAATCAGAAAACGCTTTCAAGAAGGAATCCAGAATGGCGTTTGCGAACCTTACGGCTACAGATGGGACGGAGAGATGTATCGGATCATCCCGGAAGAAGGTGATGTTGTAAAAGAAATTTTCAAACGGTACTTAGCAGGGGAACCAGCCTACAGCATTGCAAAGACCGTACCGATCGATGAATCCAGAGTAAAATTCATTCTTGCAAATCCGTCTTACACTGGCATTCAGGTTCTGCAAAGGAACTTTATGTCCGAGGGTCACAAGCGTAAGTACAACAAAGGAGAGCTTCCGATGTACGTTGTTGATGAAATGTTTGAGCCCTTAGTCTCAGAAGCAGATTTTGAGAAGGCTGCAGAGATCAGAAAGAAGCGCGCAGATGAGATGCCGAATAAGAATCCTAAGCTCACACCTTTTTCAGGAAAAGTGAAATGTGGCTATTGCGGCTTTGGGGTAAGCCGTAGGACAAGCGGAGCTAAAAAAAGATGGTGCTGCAACACCCGAGAGCGAAAAGGCATGGAATATTGTGACTGCAGGCCGATTGATGAGAGTGAACTTCAAAAAGGTGCTGTCGAGATCATCGGAACTGCAGATGAAGAAATCTTGGGCAGAGAAATTTTGCTGGTTACTCTTTATGGTGACCGGGTAGAGTTCAAGTTGCAGAATGGCCGCATCAGAACAGCAGCAAGGCATTACAGCGGGAAACGAGGGAACAACGGTTTTACCGACAAGGTCTTCTGCGGATGCTGCGGAACTATGTGCGAGAGAGACAACTGGAGCAAAGGTACAAAGGTTTGGAAATGCGCAGACGCACCAGGGCATTGTAGCCTGAGGCGAGTTCAGGAACAGGAGCTTTACGAAGCCGCCGAGTCAATCTTCGGTGAGAACTTCCAGGCAAAGGTTGTAGAGCGCATTCGTAAGATCCACCTGTTTGATGACAGATTAGAATTTGAATTTAAGGAAGGAGCGGTTACCACATGGCAAAGAAAGTAAGAACCATTCCGGCGACACTTAACCGATTTACAGCAGCGCCGGTAACCGAGGTTAGAAAAAGGCGTGTTGCAGGTTATGCCAGAGTTTCAACGGACAGCGAGGAACAGGCCAGCAGTTACGAAGCTCAGATGAGCTACTATCAGGAGTACATCGGATCCAGAGACGATTGGGAATTTGTTGGAATGTACTCCGACGAAGGCATCAGCGCAACGAACACCAAACACCGAGAAGGCTTCAACAAGATGATTGAAGACGCCCTTGCAGGTAAGATCGATTTGATCGTGACCAAGTCGGTTTCACGATTTGCGAGAAACACAGTTGATTCCCTGACGACAGTGCGAAAACTTAAAGAAAAGGGTGTGGAGATCTACTTTGAGAAAGAAAACATCTGGACACTGGACTCCAAGGGAGAGCTGCTGATTACCATCATGAGTTCCCTGGCCCAGGAAGAAAGCCGAAGCATTTCAGAAAACACTACCTGGGGTAAGAGAAAGCAATTTGCTGATGGAAAGGCATCGGTCGGCTACAGCACCTTCTTAGGGTACGGTCAAGATTTCAAGATCATTCCTGAGGAGGCAAAAACGGTCGAGCTGATTTACGATCTTTTCATCAGCGGCCTTTCCATTTACGCCATCAAGCAGGAGTTGGAACGAAGGGGACTTAAGGCACCCGCTGGGGGAAAAACATGGCACGTGAGTTCAGTGAGATCAATCCTTACCAACGAAAAGTACAAAGGAGATGCGCTTCTTCAAAAGGAGTTTACGGTGGATTTCTTGGAGAAAACAAGAAAGAAAAATGAGGGCGAAGTTCAACAGTACTACGTTGAAGGGCATCACGAAGCCATCATTCCACCGCGCCGGTTTGCAGAAGTTCAGGCAGAGCTTAAGCGAAGAGAAGCCATGACCAAGTACAGCGGCGTAAGCATCTTTTCAAACAAGATCAAATGTGGATGCTGCGGTGGATGGTACGGATCTAAGGTCTGGCATTCTAACGACAAGTACCGCAAGGTCATTTACCGCTGCAACCATAAGTACGGTAAGGAGAAAAAGGTGTGTGGAACGCCAACCCTTACGGAACCAGAGCTGAAAAACTACTTTTTAAAAGCCCTCGGAAGCATGGTGGAGCTGAAGGAAGAGTACATCGAAAACCTGCAGCTGCTACTTGAGACGGTTTCGGACGTAAGCACTCTGGAACAAGAAGAAGCGACACTTGAAACCGAGGTTGAGGCCATCGCCCAGAAGGTTCAGGAGCTAATCACCCAGAATGCTCGTGTTGCTCAGGACCAGGAAGACTATGCAAGAAAAGAGCAGCAACTGATCGACCTTTACGAAATCAAGAGTAAGCGCCTGGAAGAAATTGAAGATCAGATCAGCGCAAAAGAAAATGCAGCTGAAGGGTTCCGGGATTTCATCTCAATCCTTGAGGAAGAAGAAGCCACCGAGTTCGATGACACCATTTGGGGAAGAACTGTTGAGTTCCTGACGGTGCAACCGGAAGGAAGTGTAGTTTTTACCTTGAAGGGAGGAATTGAAGTAGCTGTTTAAAACTGAAAACATCAGACCGCGTCCAAGGTAAAAAGCCCTGGACGCTTTTTTCTTTTTCTGGCGATATATTGACAGTCGTGATATAATTATATTTGGATTATTATGTCCAAAACTTGATAAAGGCGGGTCTAAAGAGATGTATATCATGAAAGGAACAGACGCAGCAAAGGTGGAACCTGTTACGTTTTCTGATTTAAAAATGAAAGAAAGCGATGTTGAAGAGTTGTTGCGTAAAAATGTAGATCTTGTTTGCGACGATGAAGAATCTATGCTTCTTGTTGGCCAGCAGGTAAAGAATGAAAAGCTTGGTCGCAGTGATCTTACCGCCATTGATAATAAAGGCAATATGGTTCTTATTGAAATTAAACGAGATAAGAAAGATATTGAGGGAAGAAAAGAAGCTTTCGAATTTCAGGCTATTAGATATGCTGCAAATATAGCAACTATCCAGACAACAGAAGAACTCGTTCAGAGTATTTTTTCTCCATATGTTTCAAAGCATAGAGATGAATTTAATTATCAAAAGGGAATGTCCGATGATGAGATCGCAACTAGATATCTGT
The DNA here is from genome assembly GCA_045598185.1 of Marvinbryantia sp. GTDB lineage: Bacteria > Bacillota > Clostridia > Lachnospirales > Lachnospiraceae > Marvinbryantia. The sequence goes on along the minus strand of JAZLLO010000104.1, from coordinate 121,176 downwards.
TGGAATTTTTGAAGAATAATGGAGCGACAGAGTTTAACCAGAAACAGCGTATTATTCTTGTTGCAGGTGAATTCGACGAGCAGACTCTTTCTGCAGTAGCTTGGCTGAACAGCAATAAGGTGGATATCAGCTGCTATGAAATCTGCCCATTTAAGATCGGTGATAATATAGTGTTTAATATGAATAAGATATTACCGGTTCCGGAGTATGAAGATTTCTATGTAGCTGTTTCTAAGAAGTCTGCTGTTTATACCAAGAAAAATACCAATACGATGATTACCCGCCGATCACTTCCTAAGATCAATGCAATGCTTGAGTGGGGAATTGTTAAGGCCGGTGATATCATCATTGCAAAAGGCACAACAGAAGAAGCAACACTCTGCGCTGATGGTCAGATCGAATATGCTGGAAAGAAAACCTCTATTCAGAAATGGCTTAAATCCATTACTGGTTGGTCATCTGTTGAGACCTATGCCTTCTCTGTTCATAAGAAGACAGGCAGAACGCTTTCAGATCTGAGAGCGGAATATATGGCAAAAGAAGAGTGATATGATGAAGAACATTATTGAAGCAAAAAAACTATCATATAATGCTATTCGAAGTGAATACAAATCCTATCTGTTGGGTGAAAATTTTTCACGAAATACGATAGGAACGATGACAGGAGATACATTTTATCTTTGGAACAATGGAAGCAAGGAGCTATTTTGGAATGTTGTAAGCTCCGATGACTTTGAAAGTACAGCCAGAGATGCGGTTGAAGTAGCGTTGACAAATAATTCGTCCGGTAATGTAACCAACCTTGTGAGTGGTTATGTTTCTCACCTGAGACGTTTTAGAGCATGGGTTATGTCAGACGCGTTTTCTGCTATAAAACAGGAAAAAGATGATGTGACTGTTCTTAAAGAGTTTTTATTAGACATAGAGTGTTTGGATCCACTGACCAAGTGGACTAACACATTTAACATGTTTGATATATTAAAAATATCCAGAACAGAGATTCGCCATAGTAACATGCTTGCGTGGTTGTTGAATCCAAATGAGAACCACGGCTTAGATGATGCTGTGATCCGAGGGTTTATTCAGTATGTTGTAGAAGTATTCAGAGATCAAGATGTGTTCACATTACTGCTTATGGACACACATGACTTTGTGGTACAGCGTGAATGGCATAATATAGATCTTCTTGTAACGTCTGCACGAGAAAAGTTTGTTCTCTGCATAGAGAATAAAATAGATACTGGAGAGCATGATAACCAGCTTAATCGATACAAGAAGTTAATTGATGATTATTACCCGGACTATCATAAAATGTTTGTTTATCTATCTCCAAGTGGTGCAGAGTCAACGGACACAGATAACTGGTGCTCAATGGGATATGATGAAGTTCTGGCGATCATTGAAAAGGCAAAATCTAAAGTGAAGCTTCTTCCAGATGCAGAACTACTTATCCAGAATTATATAGATACAATTAGGAGAGATATCGTGGGCGATGAAGAATTAGCACGTATCTGTGCAGAAATATATGCAAAGCATCAGAAAGCTTTGGATTTGATATTTGAGAATAAACCTGATAAGGCAGCCGAACTTGCTACGGTGCTTCGTAAATGGTGTACGGAGAAAACAGAAGCCGGTGAGCTTGAAATTGTTGCGGATAAATGTGTAAAGTCTTATACGAGATTTAAAACCAAGATCATGTCAGAATTGCTTCCAGATGCAACCGATGGATCATTAAGTGGTTGGGGAACTCCAAATTATTATTTTTATGAGATCCTGAACGATAAGGGTGAGAAGTTTAACATCCAGTTTTGTGTAAGCTCAAAGGATATTCCTGACGATTTAAGAGCAATCTGTGATCGTATCAATGAAAAATTCCCTTCAAAGCAGAATAAAGTTAATTGGCAGTGGAGAACTCATTATTCCACTAAGGCGCCATCAAGAGTTGGGGATGAAATTAACATTGATAAGATCTATGAACAATTAGATAAAAAGCTGGAAGAATTAAAGGCGTTTGAAAAAGAGTTATCCACATATCTCCAGGCAGAATAATATGTTGAAAGGTGGTGTGCCGTATGAGAGAGCGAGAAATAATAGCGCTCACCAATAAAATGGTAAAAGACGGTATTTTTGAAAAGGCTCAGTTTGTATGGTATGCAGAACCGGCAGCAATGGGCAGAGCGGGTGAGATCATAATTGTTTCCGATGAGGGAATGCTCATTTCCGGAAATTATGTGACCGGAAAACTTAATATTGATAAAGTTATAGAAGAGTTTCAATATATAGGTCAGGACGCATTTGAAGAACTGTTCGCCAATGGTGTTTCTGATGATGGAGAAATCCATTATTTTTACATGGAGTCAGGGAACCATCTTTTTATGCGTGATAATGTATATGAATTCTTTGTTGAGATGAATGGCACGGATAGATATGTGGAGATCGACTGGCTTGATGCTGCAACACGTATCTGTCCGGATGCAATCCGTCGGGATAAGCTAAATGAGGTGAAATTCTATTGTGATAATCTGGACATGCAGCTTCCGGAATGCTACCCGTTTGGTAAAGAGGAAGAACTTGATGATTTCATTGAATGCTGGAGTGAATATGATCCATGTCCGGATTTGGATTAAGACAATTTAATCAAAAAATATTCATATAACATGAATATCGTACATATCAAATGATGATAGCGTATGCTAACCGAGTTTCTTCTATATATAAGTACATTTACAAATATAGAAATAATCATTATAAAAGTAGGGCTGGTTTTGAACAGGCCCTATTTTCAATTCTATGTTATCCGGTTCTGGATGAAAATTCCCATAACTTAATTGAACTTAATATTAACCAGGTGGGTGCAGACAGGGTGCAATCGTGTGATTGTATCAATTTCGACGTGGGAACGAATCCATGTCCGTGTGGATACTACCCGGATATGTCCAGATGCAGTTGCTCTAAAAATATGATCAGTAAATATCTAAGCCGTATCAGTTATCCTTTATTGGATCGTATGGATCTATCAGTGGAGGTGCCGGAAGTTAAATATCAGGATCTGTCTGTTCAGGATACGAATCTTATCACGACTGCTTATATGAAGGAAAAAGTGGAACTGGCAAGAATGATGCAAAAGGAGCGATATCATAAGATAAACAGACATTATAATTCTGAATTGTCCGTAAAAGAGATATCTCTTTATTGTCATCTATCAGGTACGAATCAGAAGCTTCTGGAAAACGCTTACGAACAAATGCATCTTAGCATGCGTTCTTTACATAAGATCATCAAGATTTCAAGAACGATCGCTGATCTTGCCGGGGAGGACGAAATCAGAGAAGAGCATATCGCAGAAGCTTTCTCTTATCGAAATATACGTATGAATTACTGGTAAAGGGAAATCGATATGGCAGAAGCAGATATTTTAAATAATAATGAAGAAGAACTTGAGTGGTTGTGGTTTTGCATGATTCCAGGTCTCTATCGTTCTGACAGAAAAAATCTTCTGGAAGAATATACAACTGTAACAGAACTGAAAACCGCAGCAAAAGAGAGATTAGATAAATCTTTCTATTTAAAAGAAAGGCAAAGGGAAACCATAGTTAAGTGGCAGAAAAAGACATTAACTGAGTTGCTTCCTATATTACAGGAGAAAGGAATATCCTTTTACAGTCACAAGCATAAGTGTTATCCGAAGAAGCTGAAAGCAATCTGTGATTATCCTTATGGAATATTTGTTCGCGGAACCCTTCCCGATACGAACAGGAAAACAGTCGCCATTGTTGGCGCAAGGATGTGTACCAATTATGGCAGAAAACTTGCTTCATTGATCTCATCAGAACTTGCAAAGAGAGGCGTTATCATCGTAAGTGGAATGGCTCTTGGAATCGATGGAATTGCTCAGATGTCTGCATTGGAACAAAATGGATCAAGTATTGCAATAGTAGGAAGTGGCTGTGATATCTGTTATCCAAGGGAACATATTGAATTATTCCATTCACTGATACAAAAAGGATGTATCATCAGCGAATTCCCTCCTGGTACAGTTCCGATGCCTTCGCATTTTCCTCAAAGAAATCGCATAATCAGTGGGTTATGTGACGCTGTGATTGTTATCGAGGCAAAAAAGAAAAGCGGATCCCTGATAACAGCAGATCTGGCATTGGAACAAGGAAGAGATGTCTTCGCTATCCCTGGAAGAATCGGCGATCCGTTAAGTGAAGGATGTAACCATCTGATACAACAGGGTGCCGGTATGATAACGGATATCTCATCGCTCCTCGAATCACTGGGATTTGAAGTAAAAGAAAAAAAACAAAGGAAAACTGCCGTAGAACTAAATACATGTGAAAACATGATATTGCTATGTCTTGACTATCATGGGAAAAGTCTGGAAGAAATCACGGATTGCATTCAATATCCACGAAGTGAGGTATTAACTGCACTGATGCAGCTGCAATTAAAAAAGATGGTTGTTGAAATATCCAAAAACCGCTATGCAATTGTATAAGCAGAACCTTTTGAGCGCATATATTTCTATCTCGAAATGATAATGACGAAAAATCAAAAAAAATAATCTTGCAATATGTGAAAATATGGTGTATATTTGTCTCGATTTTCACGGCAAAATTCTCTTGCTGTCGAAATATCAAAAAATCGGTATGCATTACCATAATTATCGATTTTTTTGTGGAGGATGAAATATGGCAAAATATTTAGTGATCGTGGAATCTCCTACAAAAGTAAAGACTATCAAGAAGTTTTTGGGAGCGAATTATACGGTTGCTGCATCGAATGGTCATGTACGTGATTTCCCCAAGAGCCAGTTTGGTATTGATGTGGAACATGATTATGAACCAAAGTATATAACTATCAGAGGAAAAGGTGATCTTTTAGCAAGTCTTCGTAAAGAAGTAAAGAAGGCCGATAAAGTTTTTCTTGCAACTGACCCTGACCGTGAGGGAGAAGCTATCAGCTGGCATCTGTCTTACGCATTAAAACTTGAAGAAAAGAAGATGTATCGTATCACATTCAATGAGATTACAAAGAATGCGGTAAAGACTTCTCTGAAGAACCCAAGACAGATCGATATGGATCTTGTTGATGCCCAGCAGGCAAGACGTATGCTGGACCGAATGGTTGGTTATAAAATCAGCCCCCTTCTTTGGGAAAAGGTAAAAAGAGGCTTAAGTGCAGGACGAGTACAGTCCGTTGTACTTCGTCTGATCTGTGACAGAGAAGAAGAGATCGATGCATTTATTCCAAAGGAATACTGGACTCTGGATGCGAATCTTCATGTAGCAGGAGAGAAGAAACTCCTGAATGCTAAATTCCATGGTATAGAAGACGAAAAGTTATCCATTGATAACAAGGAACAGCTGAATCAGATCATACAGGATCTTGAAGGTGCCTCTTATAATGTAAAGGAAATCCGTACATCAGAGAGAACAAGAAAAGCACCACTTCCTTTTACAACCAGTACTCTCCAGCAGGAAGCAGCGAAGGTATTGAACTTCTCAACGCAAAAAACTATGCGTATCGCACAGCAGCTGTATGAAGGTATTGATATCAAAGGCAGTGGAACCGTAGGTCTTATAACTTATCTGCGTACAGATTCAACCCGTATTGCAGAAGAGGCAGATCTTGCTGCAAGGAACTATATCGGAAAAGAATACGGTGATATCTATGTTGCAGAACAGACAAGAACCAGGGAAGCGAATCAGAAGATCCAGGATGCACATGAAGCGATCCGTCCAAGTGATATTACAAGGACACCGGTTCTTGTTAAGGAATCCCTTTCCAGAGATCAGTTCCGTTTATATCAGCTGATCTGGAGACGTTTTGCAGCAAGCAGAATGTCAAGTGCAAGATATGAGACCACTTCCGTTAAGATCAGTGCAGATAAGTATATCTTTACAGCATCAACATCAAGAGTTCTTTTTGATGGATTTATGTCTGTTTATACACAGGAAGAAGATGCAAGTGAAAAGACCAATGCTCTTCTTGGAAAACTTTCAAAAGAATCAGCACTTACTCTCGAAAACCTGGAAGAGAAGCAGCATTTTACTCAGCCGCCTGCACATTACACAGAGGCTTCGCTTGTTAAGACTCTTGAGGAACTTGGAATCGGAAGACCAAGTACTTACGCTCCAACGATAACAACACTTCTCGCAAGAAGATATGTTACGAAGGAGAATAAGAATATCTATATGACCGAACTTGGTGAAGTAGTCAATACGATTATGAAGGATGCTTTCCCGAGTATTGTAAACAGTGAATTCACCGCTAATATGGAGATGCTTCTTGATATGGTAGAAGAAGGAAAAGTCAACTGGAAGACAGTTGTAAGTAACTTCTACCCTGATCTTGAGGAAGCAGTTGAGACAGCAGAAAAAGAACTGGCAGAAGTAAAAGTCGAAGATGAAATCTCTGATGTAATCTGTGATCAGTGTGGAAGAAACATGGTGATCAAGTATGGTCCTCATGGTAAGTTCCTTGCCTGCCCAGGTTTCCCTGAATGTCGTAATACGAAAACCTATCTGGAGAAGATCGGAATTGTCTGTCCAAAATGTGGACACGACATTGTTATCCGTAAGACAAAAAAAGGCAGAAAGTACTATGGATGTGAGATGAATCCGGAATGTGATTTCATGGAATGGCAGAAGCCTTCAACCAAGAAATGTCCACAGTGTCAGAGCTATATGCTTATCAAAGGCAATAAGCTTATATGCTCAGATAGTCAATGCGGCTATGTCTGCAGTGTTTCAGAAGAATAGCAAGAATATTGTTTTATATTGTTAAAAAGAGAATTGATGAGAAAGTTCATACAATTCTCTTTTTTTGTTCTAAAAGTAAAGTATTGTTTGAAAATTTACTCAATTTGTGATAGTATGAATTTGTATTTTGAATATAAATATCCGGAGGAATGATATGAGTGTACAACTTTTAGATAAAACCAGAAAGATTAATAAGCTTCTTCACAACAACAGCTCCAGTAAGGTAGTTTTTAATGATATCTGTAAAGTACTTACCGATATCCTAAGTTCCAATGTTCTTGTACTCAGTAAAAAGGGAAAGATCCTTGGTGTTAGTTTTAGTCCGGATATCGAACCGATCTGTGATCTTCTTGAGAATAAAGTTGGCAAGTTTGTTGATTCTATGTTGAATGAAAGACTTCTTGGTGTGCTTTCAACAAAGGAGAATGTCAATCTGCAGACACTTGGTTTTGAGGGTGATAATATCACTGGTTATCGCGCCGTAATCAATCCTATCGAGATTGCAGGAGAAAGACTTGGAACCGTGTTCATGTACAAAAAGGAATTGGAATATACGATTGATGATATTATCCTCAGTGAATATGGTACAACAGTAGTCGGACTTGAGATGATGCGTTCTCTCCACGAAGAGAATGCAGAAGAGACAAGAAAGATTCAGATTGTGAAATCTGCGATTGGAACCTTGTCTTACTCAGAACTTGAAGCTATTCTTCATATCTTTGATGAGCTTGGTGGAAGTGAAGGAATTCTGGTTGCTAGCAAGATTGCTGATCGTGTAGGCATTACAAGATCTGTTATTGTCAATGCCCTTCGAAAGTTTGAAAGTGCAGGAGTCATTGAGTCCAGATCATCCGGTATGAAAGGAACTTATATCAAGGTAGTAAACCACATGATCTTTGATGAACTTGAGGAAATCAAGCGCCAGCGTGCTTTTGGTTAACGAATATATGTCAGAAACAGCCGTTATTGTAAATATACGGCTGTTTTTTTATGAAATTTTTATGAAAAATAAAGAAAGTGCTAGATTTTTAGAAAAAATGTAATATACTAAAGAATGGTTAATTATAGAATCTATAAGGAGGGAACCTATTATGAGATTAGTACCATTAGGTGACAGAGTAGTATTAAAGCAGGTTGAAGTAGAAGAAACAACAAAATCCGGCATTATCTTAACAGCTAAATCACAGGAAAAGCCACAGGAAGCAGAGGTAATCGCTGTTGGTCCAGGCGGCGTAGTTGATGGTAAAGAAGTTGTTATGCAGGTTAAGGTTGGAGATAAAGTTATCTACTCTAAGTATGCAGGCAATGAAGTTAAATTAGATGGTCAGGAATATATCATTGTAAAACAGAATGATATTCTTGCTATTGTAGAATAGTAGTATAAGTTTGAAAGGGATTGTTAAAAATGGCAAAAGAGATTAAGTATGGTTCAGAAGCCAGAGCAGCACTTGCAGAAGGTGTTAATAAGCTGGCAAACACAGTAAAAGTTACATTAGGTCCAAAAGGAAGAAACGTAGTACTTGACAAGCAGTATGGTGCTCCACTAATCACAAACGATGGTGTTACAATTGCAAAAGAAGTAGAACTTCCAGATGCTTTTGAGAACATGGGTGCTCAGCTTGTAAAAGAAGTTGCTACAAAGACAAACGATGTAGCAGGTGATGGTACAACAACAGCTACAGTGCTTGCACAGGCTATGATCCTTGAAGGTATGAAGAACCTTGAAGCAGGCGCTAACCCAATCGTCCTCAGAAAAGGTATGAAGAAAGCTACAGATGTTGCAGTTAAGGCAATTGCTGATATGAGCAGCAAGGTTAACGGCAAGCACCAGATGGCAAGAGTTGCAGCTATCTCTGCAGGGGATGAAGAAGTAGGTAACATGGTAGCAGATGCTATGGAAAAAGTTTCTGCTGATGGCGTTATCACTATCGAAGAATCAAAGACAATGATGACAGAACTTGACCTTGTAGAAGGTATGCAGTTCGACAGAGGATATATCTCAGCTTATATGGCAACAGATATGGAAAAGATGGAAGCAAATCTTGATGATCCATTCGTTCTTATTACAGATAGAAAGATCTCTGTAATCCAGGATCTTCTCCCAGTTCTTGAACAGATCGTTCAGGCAGGAAGAAAGCTTCTTATTATTGCTGAAGACATCGAAGGTGAAGCTCTCACAACTCTGATCGTTAACAAGTTAAGAGGTACATTCGGTGTTGTTGCTGTTAAGGCTCCTGGTTACGGTGACAGAAGAAAAGAGATGCTTAAGGATATCGCTATTCTTACAGGCGGACAGGTAATCTCCGAAGAATTAGGTCTTGAACTTAAGGATACTACAATCGAAATGCTTGGCCGTGCAAAGTCTGTAAAGGTTGGCAAAGAAAATACAGTTATCGTTGATGGTATGGGCGATAAGAATGCAATTGCAGCAAGAGTAGAACAGATTAAGGCTGCAATCGCTGTAACAACATCTGAATTCGATAAAGAAAAACTTCATGAAAGACTTGCTAAGCTTGCAGGTGGCGTAGCCGTTATCCGTGTTGGTGCTGCAACAGAGACAGAGATGAAAGAAGCTAAGCTTCGTATGGAAGATGCTCTTAATGCAACACGTGCTGCTGTAGAAGAAGGTATCGTTTCCGGTGGTGGATCTGCATACATCCATGCAGCAAAGAAGGTAGCTGCACTTGTTCAGGAACTTGAAGGCGATGAAAAGACAGGTGCTAAAGTTATCCTTAAGGCTCTTACAGCTCCACTTACACAGATTGCTAAGAATGCTGGTCTTGAAGGTGCCGTAATCGTTAATAAAGTTATGGAATCCGAAGTAGGTTATGGTTTTGATGCATATAAGGAAGAATATGTAAACATGATCGAAGCTGGTATCCTTGACCCAGCTAAGGTTACAAGAAGTGCACTCCAGAACGCAACAAGTGTAGCTTCTACATTCCTTACAACAGAAAGCTGTGTAGCTATCATCAAAGAACCAGAACCAGCTATGCCAGCAGGCGGAATGAACCCAGGTATGATGTAATGAAACAAGGGGCATAAGTCATCAGACACTCCATGCTTGCATGAGAGGGGATGAATGACTTCATGACCCGCCACAATATGAGCATATAAGTGGCGCAAAGCGACACGAGATGCGATTATTGTGCAGGATTGCGAGAGTGCGCAGCACGCAGCAATCCGTTGGTTTCATTTTAAGTAAATCATTTGCAAAGTGAATCATTTGTATATAAGAGAGTATTCGTCCCTCACGACGAATACTCTTTTTGCTTGTTGGCTTCTCTTCCGAAATGTGATATAATCCTTTTAATTTAATTATTGAACAGGAGGTTTTTATGAGCGACTTATATACAGAAGTTATCGTAAAAAGAAAAAAGACTGCAAAAGACACTCTTTGCAAAGCAGGACTTGTAGTTCTTACAGTATTGGCAGTACTTGGAGCATTCATTGGTTTCCTTGGCCTGATTTCGCTCTTGATCCTTTTTGCTGTAGGTTTACTGGACTATTTTGTATGGCCTACACTGGACGTAGAGTATGAATATCTTTATGTGAATGGTGAACTTGATATCGATAAGATCATGTCAAGACAGAAGAGAAAGAGAGTATATTCCTGCGATCTTAAGAAGTTAGAGCTTATGGCACCAAGCAATTCCCATGAACTCGATTATCAGAAGAATAACAAGAATCTCCAGAGACTTGATTTTTCATCTATGGAAGCAGACGCAAAGACCTATACTGCTATTCTTCCAGGTGAAAAAGGAACACAGATGCTGATCTTCGAACCGAACGAGACCATCGTGAAAGACTTAAAAAACAGAAAGCCACGTGAAGTAAAATTATACTAAAATCTTCCCTTTTCTTTGTGAATTTTTCAAAAATCGCACATTGACAGCAAATATTATATTTGGTAGAATGTCGATTAAACTAATAGAAAAGGAGATTAAGAAATGGGTACAATTATTTCAGATGGCATCACTTTTGATGATGTGCTTCTTGTTCCAGCATATTCAGAAGTCATCCCTAATCAGGTTCAGCTTGGAACCTATCTTACCAAAAAGATTAAACTGAATATTCCATTAATGAGTGCCGGTATGGACACTGTTACAGAACATAGAATGGCTATTGCCATGGCAAGACAGGGTGGTATAGGTATCATTCATAAGAACATGTCGATTGAACAGCAGGCTGATGAGGTCGATAAGGTAAAACGTTCAGAAAACGGTGTTATTTCCGATCCATTCTTTTTATCTCCAGAACATACATTGACAGATGCGGATGATCTGATGGCTAAGTTCCGTATCTCAGGTGTTCCTATTACTGAGAACGGAAAGCTTGTTGGTATTATTACCAATCGTGATCTTAAGTTTGAACAGGATTTCTCAAAGAAGATTAAAGATTGTATGACATCTGAGAATCTTGTTACTGCTAAAGTTGGCATCACCCTGGAAGAAGCAAAGAAAATTCTTGGTCAGGCAAGAAAAGAAAAGCTTCCAATCGTGGATGACGACTTCAATCTGAAGGGACTTATTACAATCAAAGATATCGAAAAGCAGATCAAGTATCCTAATTCTGCAAAAGATGCACAGGGAAGACTTCTCTGTGGTGCAGCAATCGGAATTACTGCAAACTGCCTTGAAAGAACAGAAGCTCTTGTAAAGGCACATGTTGACGTTGTAGTACTTGACTGTGCACACGGACATTCTGCTAATGTAATCAAGTGTGTAAAGATGATCAAGGAAGCCTTCCCTGATCTTCAGCTTATCGCTGGTAATGTTGCAACAGGTGAAGCTACAAGAGCACTTATTGAAGCAGGCGCTGATGCAGTTAAAGTTGGTATCGGACCTGGTTCTATCTGTACAACACGTGTCGTATCAGGTGTAGGTGTTCCTCAGATTTCAGCAGTTATGGATTGCTACAATGTAGCAAGAGAATACGGTATTCCAATTATCGCTGATGGTGGTATTAAGTATTCCGGTGATATCACAAAAGCTATTGCTGCAGGTGCTAATGCCTGTATGATGGGTAGCATGTTTGCCGGATGTGATGAAAGTCCGGGAACATATGAATTATTCCAGGGAAGAAAGTACAAAGTATATCGTGGTATGGGTTCTATCGCAGCAATGGAAAACGGAAGCAAAGACCGTTACTTCCAGTCTAATGCTAAGAAACTTGTTCCAGAAGGCGTTGAAGGACGTGTAGCTTATAAGGGCAGTGTAGAAGATACTATCTTCCAGTTACTTGGTGGTCTTCGTTCCGGTATGGGATACTGTGGCGCACCAACAATCGAGGATCTGAAAGAGACTGCAAGATTTGTAAAGATTTCCGCTGCATCTCTGAAGGAATCTCATCCACATGACATTCACATTACAAAAGAGGCACCGAACTATAGTGTTGATGAATAATTTTTTGGATCAAATTAAGAATAACGAGTCTGTAAGACAGAATCTTATTAATCTGAAGAATGCAATTAAAGATGATAATCAGAAGAAAGCCCTTGCTTATGAATTAGCAGGGGATTTCTCTGTATTTACAGAACTTTTATCCCATTCGGATCCGAAGGTAAGAAAGAATGCCGTTCTGATCTTAGGAGAGATGGAATGTGAGGATCTTATTGTCGATATCTGGAATGCATATCAGAAAGAAGATACTTTATTTGTAAAAGCAGATTATCTGAAGAGTCTCCAGCATTATCAATGTAAGCAGCTCCTTCCACAGTTTCAGGTCCGTATGGAAGAATTAACAAACCAACAGATCAGCACAGAAGAGGATAAGCATGTCGGTGCAGAGATCGGTGCACTTCAGAAGCTTATTCATCAGTACGAAAAGAAGAAGATTCATCATTTTACCGGTTATGAGGATTCTCAGAATGTAATTCTTCTTACGAATCGTAATCACAGAGATGTTACCGCTATGTCGTGTCAGGAAGAAGTAAAGTATCTTGCCGGAGGCCTTCGGTTAAGAACTGAGAACCTGAAAGACATCCTGAACATCCGTACTTATTCTGAACTCTTATTTCCAATTCCTGGTATTACCACATTAGAAGGCGGCCATCAGGAACTTGCATCAGCACTGACCGGCAAACTTCTGGCTTTTCTTTCAAAGAATCATTCTGGAAAAGCACCATTTTATTTCCGAGTAGAGATAAAAGGTATTACAGACCGTGATAAGAAGACTAGCATGATCAAAAAGTTTTCAGCAAGTCTTGAAAAGGAAAGTAATCGCGCATTGCTGAATTCAACCTCCGAGTATGAGATAGAGATTCGTTTGATTGCTAATAAAAAAGGACAGTATGTCCCTCTTCTGAAGCTTTTTACGATTCCTGATACCCGTTTTGATTACCGAAAAGAAGTACTTCCTACATCGATTGCGCCTGTGAATGCAGCTCTTATGATGCAGCTTGCAAAAGAGTATCTTAAGGAAGATGCACAGGTACTGGATCCTTTCTGCGGAACTGGTACGATGCTGATAGAACGTTGTCGTTTATCCAGATGCAATTCCGTATATGGTCTTGATATTCTGGAAGAAGCGGTAGAAAAAGCCAGATTTAATACAGAGCTTTCACATCTTCCGATTCATTACATCAATCGTGATTATTTTGATTTCCGTCATGATTATCTCTTTGACGAGATCATTACCAATATGCCGGCACCAGGAAAGACAAGAACAAGAGAAGATATCATGTATTTATATAGAAGGTTTCTGGATAAATCCAGAGAAGTTCTGAAAAAATCAGCAATCCTTCTTATATATACTACAGTACCAGAGATATTACAGGATTCATTAAAGGTACATCATGAATATCAGGTTCTCAACGAATTCATCATGAATGAAAGAGAAGGCAGCATCTGTTATATCATAAAGTACAGAGGATAGAAGATTGGTCAGCCTGGATATTAAACGTCCAGGCTGTTGATTTCTAAAATTTTAAATTTTTAAAATAATATCTTGACATTCCGAATAACTTTTATTATACTTAAATAGTCGTCAGGAAGTGATGATATATGCGCGAGTGGCTCAGTTGGTGGAGCGCGACCTTGCCAAGGTCGAGGCCGCGGGTTCGAGTCCCGTCTCGCGCTCTTTTTCATTTTTGAAAAGAATCCGAAAGGATTCTTTTTTTGTTTGTTTTTGTTTAATTTTAAAAACATCTTGTTTTTAGATAAATGAATGTTTATACTTATTTTGTTCCAGCAGTCATTTGTTTATTTGGAGGAGTAATATTATGAGCGGTTTTTTTGCGGTAGCATCAAAGCAGGATTGTGTATTTGATTTGTTTTTTGGAACTGATTATCATTCTCATCTTGGTACAAGAAGAGGTGGTATGGCAGTGTATGGTGAGGAAGGTTTCGACCGTGCGATTCATAACATCGAGAACACACCATTTAGAACTAAGTTTGAAAAAGATGCTAATCAGATGAAAGGATATATGGGAATTGGTTGTATTTCTGATTATGAACCACAGCCATTACTCATGAGATCTCATCATGGTACTTTTGTTTTAACAACAATCAGTAAGATCAATAACATGGATAGTCTGGTAAATGAGTTATTATCTTCTGGTACCACACATTTTAATGAGATGACATCCGGCGAGATCAATGCTACAGAACTTGTAGCTATTCTGATCAATCAGAAGGAGAGCATCGTAGAAGGTATTCGTTACGCACAGGAGAAGATTGACGGTTCTTTAAGTCTTATGCTTCTTTCAAAGAAGGGCATCTATCTTGCAAGAGACCTTATGGGACGTACCCCTATTACACTTGGTAAGAGAGAAGATGCTTATTGTGCTTCCTTTGAAAGTTTTGCATATCTGAATCTTGGATATGAAGATTATCGTGAGCTGGGTCCTGGTGAGATTGCAGTTATGACACCGGAAGCTGTTATCACACTGGAAAAACCAGGCGAGAAGATGAAGATCTGTACTTTCCTTTGGGTATACTATGGTTATCCATCATCTTCTTATGAAGGTATCAGTGTAGAAAAGATGCGATATAACTGTGGTGAGCTCCTTGCAAAACGTGATGAACTAACTATTGATGATGTTGATTGTGTTGGAGGTGTTCCGGATTCCGGTACAGCACATGCGGTTGGTTATGCGAATGCATCCGGTATTCCATTCTCAAGACCATTTATCAAATATACACCAACCTGGCCAAGATCCTTTATGCCAACTATGCAGAGCAAGCGTGACCAGATTGCAAAGATGAAACTGATTCCTGTACATGATCTTATCAAAGACAGACGTTTATTATTGATTGATGATTCTATTGTACGTGGAACACAGCTTCGTGAAACAACTGAATTTTTATATAAGAGCGGTGCAAAAGAAGTTCATATTCGTCCTGCATGTCCACCAATTATGTATGGATGTAAGTATCTGAATTTCTCAAG
This sequence comes from Marvinbryantia sp., assembly GCA_045598185.1. Classification (GTDB taxonomy): domain Bacteria; phylum Bacillota; class Clostridia; order Lachnospirales; family Lachnospiraceae; genus Marvinbryantia. The sequence goes on along the minus strand of JAZLLO010000104.1, from coordinate 106,018 downwards.
ATCAAGATCTGATATGGATCTTATCGCAAGAAGAGTAGTACAGCAGTTCGAAGGAAAACAGGATCCTGAGATCCTTCAGAAGTATGCAAACCCTGATACAGAACAGTACAATGCAATGGTAAAAGAGATTGGTAAGCAGATGAAGTTCTCATCTCTTCGTTATCATCGTCTTGATGATATGATCAAGTCCGTTGGTATTGATTGCGATCATCTTTGTACATATTGTTGGAACGGTAAAGAATAACTATTATTTTGAATAAAGTATACAAAGGAGTATACATGGAAGATCGACAGTTTCATGGCCTGTCTACTGCTGAAGTAGAAGATCGTGTACGACTAGGTTACACGAACCAAATGAATATCAGTATTTCAAAGACGCGAAGTGAAATTGTAAGAGAACATTCCTTTACTTACTTCAACTTTTTGAATTTATTTTTAGGTATTCTTGTAGCAACTACCGGACAGATTAAGAATATGACCTTTCTTGGGGTCATATTCTTTAATACTTTAATCGGTATCTATCAGGAATTTAAAGTCAAAAAACTGATCGACCAGATATCAGTAGTCACAGTTTCAAGAACAGACGTTATCCGTGATGGGGTACGCCGATCCATCCCAGTAGATCAGATTGTGCGCGATGATATTATCTGTCTGGAACAAGGTCAGCAGATCTGCTGTGACTGCAAGGTTCTGGACAGTTCTGGTCTGGAAGTGAATGAATCCATGATTACCGGTGAATCAAAACCGGTAAAAAGAAAAAAAGGGGATCGTCTTTATTCCGGAAGCTTTATTGTCGCCGGAACAGCGATTGCCAAAGTAACACATATTGGGGAAGCTAATTATGCCGTTTCCCTTGCCAAAAAGGCACGCAACAAAAAAAGAGCGTCTTCTCAGATGCAGGAGATAATCAAAAAGATCATTAAGATAGATGGTGCCCTTCTTGTACCAATCGGACTGTTATTATTCTTGTCACAGATAAGAGTAGAAGGTACTACCTATTCCAGTGCTATCGTAGGTATGGTAGCAGGTGTTATCGGTATGATTCCAGAAGGTCTTGTACTGTTAACCAGTATCTCCTTCGTTCTTGGAGTAGGTCGACTGGCACGCCAGAAGGCACTTGTGCAGGAAATGGAAGCAATTGAAGCCCTTGCCAGGGTGAATGTCCTATGTCTGGATAAAACAGGAACCATTACAACCGGAAAACTTGAAGTGACAGAAGTTGTCCAATTAGAAGAAGAGGATGATTTTTCTGTTGATGAAGTTATGCGTGAGATTTCGTGGGCATTTGAGGATGTGAACCCGACACAGGATGCATTACGTAACTACTTTAAGAAACGTACAGACTGGAAGGTAAGCGAAAGAATTCCTTTTTCATCAGAGAGAAAGTTTCGTGCGATCCAGTTTGAAGAGCAGGGCGGCTTTGTACTTGGTGCACCGGAATTTCTTGCACCGGATAATATTCAGCTGATAGAAAAGGTCAACACCTATTCCGAAGAAGGTTATCGTGTTCTTCTTATAGCCAGAGGTCAGCTTAATACAGAAGAAAGTACTGTATCTGATATCAAGCCGCTTGCGCTTATCCTGATCATAGATCAGATTCGCAGCGAAGCAGCTGATACCTTCCGATTCTTCAAGGAAACTAACGTAGCTATCAAGATCGTCTCAGGCGACAATCCGAAAACAGTATCAAGTATCGCTGCAAAGGCAGGTCTTGAAGGTGCTGAGAAGTTCTTCGATGCCAGATATCTTCCTGCTAATGATCCTCATGCTTTAAGAGATATCGTCAGCAAGTACACTGTTTTTGGTCGTGTAAAGCCAGAGCAGAAGCAAAGTATTATCAAAGCTTTTCAGTCTAATGGTAATTGCGTTGGTATGGTTGGTGATGGCGTTAACGATGTACTTGCACTTAAAGATGCAGATTGTGGTATTGCAATGGCAGCTGGAAGTGATGCTGCAAAGGAAGTTTCCCACATTGTACTTCTGGATTCTAACTTTGCCAGCATGAAGAATATCGTGTCTGAAGGTATTACGATCATCAGCAATATAGAAAAAGTAAGTGCCCTGTATCTTACCAAAACGATTTATTCTATTTTATTAAGTGTTATATTTATCTTTTTAAAGAAAGAATATCCATTTATTCCAATCCAGTTATCATGGATCAGTGGAATCGCTATCGGTGTTCCAAGTTTCCTTCTGGCATTGGAGACCAATCATGAGAAAACTGAAAAAGGTTTTCTTACACAGGTAATGATGCGCTCGTTACCTGCAGCTATTACAATTATTGTCTCTATTCTCATGGTATTATACCTGTCACCATTCTGGGAATCCGAGGCATCTCTTACCTATCTGTTCAATCTGGTACTTGGGGGAGTTGCCAGTTTGATCGTTGTTTATCGTGTATGCTTACCTATGAACAGATATCATCTGTTTTTGTGCAGTGGTCTGACCCTGGTATTTTTCCTTGGAATAATCATTGCTCCAGGCTTTTTCAGCGTACATCCGATAGCCACCTGGGAAGGATTATTTCTGTTACCAATGATTTCTATGGTAATCGTATTAAGCAAAGGACTTTCTGATATCTTTATGACGATTACCAATCTATATGAGAAACATATAAAAAAGAAACGATAACACAAAATAAGGGGTAGTAAAATTGGACAATAATAATGAGGGTTATATCAATAATGAGACAGAAGAATTTCTTGTCACCAAGCGTGCAACACCAGCTTACCTTGCCAGAAGGATTGGTATTGCTGCTGGTGGTGTAGCTGCGGTTTTTCTGTTAGGTTTTTATGTATCCGGAGTTGTAAAATATCAGTCAAAATTCTTTAAGCACACGAATATTAATGGATTTGATGCTTCCGAGAAAACTGTTGCCGAAGTAGAAGATGAGATTGCAGATATGATTGCGACTTATGAACTTCACATTGTTGAAAGAGATGATAAAACAGAAATCATTAAAGGTACTGATATTGATTATCAGTATGTTTCCAAAGGTGAAGTTCAGAACTTTATGACGGAACAGAATGCATTTCTCTGGCCTTTTTACAGTGGAAAAGAGATAATTAAAACTTTTACTTCAAGTGCATCCTATAACGATGAACTTCTGAATGATAAGATCAATTCTTTGGATTGTTTTAACAAAAAGCTGATTAAAAAGCCGAAAGATGCAACTTTAACGTATAAGAATGGTTCATATGTGATCCAACCGGAAACAAAAGGTAACTGGCTGATCACTGATGCAGCAAAACGTTATATCTCAGAATCTATTGACTATGCACGAAGAGAAATCGTTCTGGAAGAGGAAGGATTATATCGAAAGGCTTCCATTTTCCGTAATGATAAGATTCTGAAAAAAGCATGTGATTCTCTTAATGAATATCTGAAATGTGATCTGATGTTTGCTTTCGGAAAAGAAGAGATACCTGTAACGGGAGATATCCTGAAAGCGTGGCTTTCTTACGATTCAGACGGGAATGTATCTCTGGATGAGAATGCTGTTTTCCAGTTTGTTTCCAGTCTTGCAGCAACACATGACACCTACGGAAAAGAAAGAGAGTTCCATACACACAGAGGTACTACGGTACAACTGGTCGGCTATGAATACGGCTGGGAGATGGACTGTGAAGCAACTACAAAAACCTTTGTCGATGACATTCGAAGTGGCAAAAAAGGAGAGGTTGCCGTTACCTATCTTCATACCGCAAGAAGCCATGAGAACGCCGATGTAGGTGACACTTATGTTGAAGTCGATATGGGCGAACAGCATGTATGGATGTTCATGAATGGTGAGCTAATCATCGATTCTGACTGTGTATCCGGTATGGCATATGATGACTCCAAGAGAACACCGGATGGTATCTATACTATTAATTATAAAGAGTCTCCATCTATTCTGCGTGGTGAGAATGCGGAGTATGAGACCCTTGTTCAATACTGGATGCCATTTAATGGTGGTATCGGGCTTCATGATGCAACTTGGAGATATGGTGTATTTGGTGGCGATCTTTATCTGTATGACGGATCCCATGGATGTATCAATCTTCCGCTTGAAGTTGCCGGTGTGATTTATGATTATATTTACGAAGGTTACCCTGTAGTATGTTATTATTAAACAGTGACCGATAGAGAGTGTATCATAAAAGATACACTCTTTTTCATCAGTGTTGACTTGAAGATATTATGAATGATAGATTAGATTTTATTGTAGAACCGCTGCTTTCCTGGTTTGAACAGCATGCAAGAGTCCTTCCGTGGCGAAATGATCCTACTCCTTATCGTGTATGGGTCTCAGAGATCATGCTCCAGCAAACCAGAGTAGAAGCCGTAAAACCATATTATGAACGATTTATGAAAGCCCTGCCGGATGTTGCATCTCTTGCGTCATGTAAAGAAGAAGAACTGTTGAAATTATGGGAAGGTTTGGGTTATTATAATCGGGTAAGGAATATGCAGATTGCTGCAAAAACTATAATGGAAGAATATAACGGAGAACTTCCATCTGATTACAGAACACTTTTATCCTTGAAAGGAATCGGAGAATATACTGCCGGTGCAATAGCATCCATTGCAATGAAAATCCCGGTGCCTGCAGTAGATGGTAATGTACTTCGTGTCATCTCCAGGGTTCTTGCATCCAGGGAAGACATTCTGAAACAATCGGTAAAGAAGAGGATATCTTCTATGATACAGGATATCATCCCAAAAGAACATGCCGGTGCTTTTAATCAGTCTCTTATGGAATTAGGAGCATGTATATGTATTCCTAATGGAGAACCCCACTGTAGCGAATGCCCACTTAATACATATTGCCAGGCTCATATACGGAGGCTGACTCATCAGATTCCTTACAAAACCCCTGCAAAAGCCAGACGTATAGAAGAGAAGACAGTTCTTGTCATAAGAGAGGGGAATCGTGTGGCACTTCATAAAAGGCCCTCAAAAGGCTTACTTGCAGGTTTATATGAATTACCTAATATGGACGGACAAAAAAGTGCGGAAGAGGTATTGGATTTTTTAAAAGAAAAAGGCTTATTGTCTATTCGAATCCAGGAACTTCCAAAAGCAAAACATATATTCAGTCATGTTGAATGGCATATGACAGGATTTCTGATACTTGTAGAAGAACAGGAACAGATGCCTGTATATATGTTTGTCGAACAAAAAGAAAGTGAAGAAAAGTATCCGATTCCGGCAGCCTTTGAATCATATGCAAGATATATGCAGATTCGAATTGGCCAGGATCGATACCAGGAGGAATGAAATGAAGGTTTTATCCGTAGCAATTCCAAGCTACAATTCTCAGGACTATATGAGTAAGTGTATCGAGTCCTTATTACCTGCAGGAGAAGATATTGAGATTATCATTGTGAATGATGGATCAAAAGACAACACCGGAGCAATCGCCGATGAATATGCAGCAAAGTATCCAACGATCGTAAAAGCTGTTCATCAGGAGAATGGTGGTCATGGAGAAGCTGTGAATGCCGGGCTTCGTAATGCAACCGGACTGTATTTCAAGGTCGTTGACAGTGATGACTGGATCGATGCAGACGCTCTTCCAAAGGTAATGGAGACATTAAAGAAGCTAATCGCCGGCCCTGATACTGTTGATATGATGATCAGTAATTTTATGTATGATAAAGTAGATGCAAAGAAGAAGAAGATCATGCAGTATAGAAAATATATGCCAACAGGGGAGGTATTTGACTGGAACAAGCTTCGTAAGATGCCTCCTGGAAAGTATATCCTGATGCATTCCGTTATCTATCGTACAGAGATGCTTAAACAGTGTAAACTCGAGCTCCCGAAGCATACCTTCTATGTAGACAATATATTTGTATTCCAGCCGCTTCCATATGTCAGAAAGATGTATTATCTTGATGAGATGGTATATCACTACTATATTGGACGTTCCGACCAGTCAGTTAATGAAAAAGTCATGATTGGTCGTATCGATCAGCAGATTCGCGTGAATAAGATCATGATTGATACTCTTGCTAACTTAAAGGTTCCGAATAAGAACTGCAGAGATTACATGAGAAGCTATCTGGATATTATCACAACCATATCCTCTATGCTTGCCTTACTTTCCGGTACCGAAGAGAATTTTACGAAGAAACAGGATCTCTGGAAATATCTGAAGAATGCGGATCTTGGACTTTATTTAAGCATTCGTCACGGCGTTCTTGGTCGTGCATGTAATCTTCCTGGAAAAGGCGGCAGAAAGATATCTTTACTTGGCTACAAGATCACACAGAAGTTCTACGGATTTAACTAATTAAGCTAATTACTAAAATGCCAGGATCGTAATGTGATCCTGGCATTTCTTTACGCTATAATCATATTCACTTGTTCCGGTTCCAGATACATATTAATCTTCGTGGCAACCCCAGCGCCTTCTCCATCAGTATGCACCTGCAGCGGTGACTTGGTAATGAAGGACGCCGTTTTGCATCGATAGATATGTACTCCTTTATAATTGATATGTTTTCCATGAAAACATGTCGGCAGCAATGTCAATATACGAAGCTTCGACATCTTTTCCACAATACAGATATCAAGATATTCATCCGTGGCGATTGCTTCCGGACAGAACATAAACCCTCCGCCTTCATATCTAAGATTCATGCATGCCGCAAAGTAGATGCGGTCGAATTCCATATGGCGTCTGTCATCAAGAATCATCGTCATGGAAACCGGTTTTAACAGTATAAGCTGTTTTAACGCAATGCCAAGATAAGTAAGTTTTCCAAGACCAAAACGATTCAGTATCTTTTTGATTGGAGATTCTATTGCTTCATTACACACATCTGCATCAAATCCAACTCCGCTGCTGACAATGAAACGATGCTTACGTTCCTTAATCTGATTCACTCCAATACTGATCTTCTGAATGACTTCCGGATTCAGGATAGCTTTTAAAGCAACACTTGTCTCTGTGCGCAGTCCAAGTCCTCTTGCAAGGTCATTACCGGAACCTGATGGAATATATCCGAAAGTTACCTTATCCAGATTGGTAAGTCCGCATATGACTTCATTCGCAGTTCCATCACCACCAACTGCAACTATCGTACAAGGTGCCTGCTCCGACGATATCTTTCTGGCCAGCTCAGTTGCGTGACCTTTTCTGCTGGTATAATACATCTCGTACTGCACATTATTCTTATTCAGTTCTTTCTCGACAGTCTGCCAGATCTTAATGCCTTTTGCTGATCTGGCAAGTGGGTTCACGATAAAATAATACATTCTGTAGCACTTCCTTCCCCATTTGTATTAATGATAGTATAGGTATATAAACATTGTCAACAAATGCTATAAATAATACTATAACGCAGACACAGGCAGCTACTCAATAGGCAACTGATTCCATTAATTCATTTATAAACACATATGAAGTCACAAAACTACTTCACAGTTGCCGTGCCCATAAAAAGAAAGATTCTGGTTATATGCTGCTGAAGTAACCGAAATTGTGGCCTCATTCATTAATAAGCTGCTTTATAATCATCAGCACCAGATAGCAATGTTTGAACACAAAAGGAACTTTTGTATTTTCAGTATTGTGTTATGATAGAAGCGTAAGAGGTTACCCAGATGTAGGGCGCAAAAGAGAGTCTTCTAATATTAAAAGGGGGGCAAGGTTTGTGTTGAACCGTTGCTTCTTTTTGCTGTTATGTATTTATTCCTGCATTGGCAATATGACTTTTACTGAGAAACAACCGTAGACGCTAATGGGCGGTAGAAGTTTATGATGACGATTAAGCACATGATTAAAATAACCTGATGACTTAAGTATAGTTGGTAAAAAATCTAATACAAAAAGGTTGCTGAAAAAATGAATGTATATAAAATCTTTGATTATCGAAAATGCTCCTCATTCGGTATGCTGGTCTTCCTGATTTTTTGTATCGGCTGGTTTGCAAGTTGTGATAAAACCACACTTTCTATAGAGGGAGCTTTTAACATTGCGACAGGTATTGTCACCATAGCAAGTTTATTTTTATTGGCGCTTGTCTGCGCTATGGATCAATCAACACCTGATAAAAGCACTAAATTATTTTATGTCTTATTATGGATTATCGTTATTGGTGCTTTTACAGATCATTTTGTCTGGATGTATGAAAACAGGCCTGATATGGGGAATGTAACGATTCTTCTTGTAGTAATCGATTTTCTTGCATCAGAGCTGCTGGTTTTTGTTATCTGGTTCTATCAGGAAGCCTTATATCCATCGAAAGACATTAACGTAAGCCGTATATCAAATTATTTATCAATTTTTCTTTTATTGAATATTGTTTATATTATTATAGGTACTATGTCGGGTTTTATATTTTACATCAACGAATCAGACAAGTATGCTACAGGCCTTGGACAACCAATCTTATTAATCTTTCCGATAATCGTAGCTTTTCTGAATATCTATTGTAATATTCACAGAGATATGCCAAATCGAGTTCGTGTGGCACTGACTATTTTTAACCTTTTTCCTATTATATCTGTTTTCTTTGTTATAGTGCTTCCAAATTATAGTATCGAATTTGTCGCTCTGATGATAACGATGGTTTTTATGCATGGCACGATCCAGATGGAAAACAGTCTGGAACGCATCCGGTATATTAAGGAAATCAGTGAACAGCGGCAGGCTTTAGTGGAAAAACAGACACAGATCATGATTTCCCAGATTCAGCCACATTTTCTTTATAATACTCTGAATGCAATCTATTATCTGTGTAAAAAAGATGCAACGAAGGCTCAAAAAATGATCCTTAGGTTTTCTGATTATCTTCGTGTCAATCTGGAAAATCTGAAAAGTGAAAAACCAATTCCTTTTAAAAATGAGCTAGAGCACACCAAAACATATCTTGAGATAGAACTGGTGCGATTTGGAAATATCCTCAACCTGGTCTACGATATCAAAGAAACGGATTTCACCCTGCCGGCTCTCAGCCTTCAGCCACTGGTGGAAAATGCAGTAAAATACGGTATCCGAAGCAGAGAAGACGGCGGTACTGTTATGATTTCTACCCGCAGGGAGGAAAATTATATCTATATCTCTGTTTCAGACGATGGAGTTGGATTTGATCCGGAACATCTGCCGGATGATGGACGATTACATGTGGGGATTCAAAATGTCCGGTCAAGAGTTGAAACTATGTGCGGTGGAAAACTGATCATTGAAAGCAGGGAAAATGATGGAACTACAGCAACTATTATCCTGGAGGAGAAAGCATGAATTTGATTTTAGTAGATGATGAACTGTTAGCACTTGCTGCTCTTGAAGAAGCAGTGACAGAGGTCTTACCTGATGCAGAATTTAAAAGCTTTGATCGTGCAAGCAAAGCCATGGCTTATGCAAAGGACCATACTGTGGATATTGCATTTCTGGATATTAATATGCTTGTAAAAAGTGGTCTGGAGATGGCGAAGGAACTTCAGGAATATCATCCAAATGTGAATATCATCTTCTGTACTGGATACAGTGATTATGCATATGATGCACTTCGGCTCCATTGCAGCGATTATCTGATGAAGCCAATCAGCGTCGATAAGCTGAAAGAAGCTCTGAACCATCTCAGATATCCTGTGGAAGAGAAAAAAAGAGTTTCCATCCACTGCTTTGGTAATTTTGAAATCTATTGTGACGGAAAACCTATCGTTTTTTCCTTTAACAGAACCAAAGAATTACTGGCTTATCTGGTAGACAGAGATGGGGTAGATGTCTCAACACAGGAAATTATGGCGGGAGCATTCGAAGGATGTATCAGTCGCCCATATTTCAGTCAGCTTCGAAAGGATTTGATTCAGACCTTTGAAAATCTTGAAATCAGCAATTGTCTCCGGGTATCCAGAAGCTTTCTTGCCATAGAACGGCATGAGGTGTCCTGCGATTACTTTGATTATGTAGATGGAAAAATCAAAAAGCAGCCGTCGGAATATATGACCCAGTATAGCTTTGGAGAAATTACTCTTGCAGGATTTCAGAAGTGGGATTAATTCTTTCTATTATTTCATGATCATCATACAAGTATCAAACATTGCTTTGATACAATGATGACATCAAAAGCATTTAAGGAGGTGTTTACTGATGCGAGTAGCGATTATGGAAAATACGCAAGCCAATTTGATGGTTCTGATTTCCTGTATCCACAAGCTGATTCCTGAGGCTGTCGTCACAGGTTTTACGAACGGAAACGACGCGCTGCTCTGGTGTCAGGATCATTCATCCGAGATTGACTTGTTTTTAGGAAACTGGTGGGGAATCGAAGAGCAGATCTGCGGACCAGAGGGAGCCAATATTGCAAGTGCGGTATGCTGGGAAAAGAAACCAGGGATTATCTTGTGTGCGGAAGAAGAGATATTCCGAAAATGGTCTTTTCAGGCAGGCGCCAATGCATTTTTACTTCGTCCGGTGACAATGACAAAGCTACAGAAAGCACTGAAAAGCCTGGAAACCTGAAAACTATAAACATGTGATAACAGAAAGGAAAAAAGGACATGAAGAAAAAATGGAATAAACTTCTTACTATTTGTATGGTACTTTGCTTGAGCATGGTACAGCCTGTAATCGCTGATGACTGTGAGCATTCATGGGATTCAAATGGCATCTGTCTATTATGCGAATTGGAATGTCAGCATGAAAGCAAAACATGGAAATCGACTGGTGAATCCGAACATTCTCTTATCTGTGATACATGCAATGTTTCTTTCGCTGAGGAATCGTGTACATTCGATTCAAATGGTGAATGTGAGAAACAATGCGGTAATATTAAAGCAGAATATGAGGGGTGTCCTCATGAACAGTACGAGCGTTATTATGAAGATATGTATGATGGAACACATTATATTCGCTGTTCAAATTGTACTGAGACACTTTTGAAAGAGGAACATAACTTCTTTGATAATGAGTGTATATGTGGTGCCGTAAAGTGTTACCACGACTCTGATAACTATAAGTATGAACCGAGTGATGAATATCCAGATATGCATCAGGTAATCTGTGCTGACTGTGATACGAAACTCTGGTTAGATCAATGTGTTTACGATGATAATAACATTTGTGAACAATGTAAAGCAACATCTCCTGATGCGATAGAAGAAAGCTGCCAGCACACAGGCTATACATATTGGCGCTATGATGAAGAAACTCAGAAACATAATCATATCTGCGGCGAATGTTACGAGATTCTTGAGAGTAAAGAAAACCATAGCATGAACGAGTGGTCTTCAATTGACTCTGAGGAACATTATCGTATGTGTACACTCGGATGTGATTATAATGAGCGTGAGAAACATGAGTATGAAGAAACAGGCTATACATGTACTGTATGTAGACATATCAGCGACGAACGCAAAGAAGAACTTCTCGCTTCATTACGCAGCGATGCAAAAGCTGCTGTAAAAACAGCATTTGACGAGTATTCTGAGAACTATGATGTATATGGAAGACAGATGGAAGAGCTTTATGAATCAACGCTGTACTCTATCGATCAGGCTGATGATCAGGATACTCTTGATCAGATCGTTGAAACAGCATGTGAGGCACTTCCGGAAGCAGCTCTTAATGATGTAAAAACAGATGCATATAATGCAATCAATGAGATTGTTGAATCTCAGGAACATTCTGAAGAATTCTATAACCATGTTTCTGACTGGATAAATGAAATTAGTAACTGTGAAGATATCGAATCTGTGAGAGCTTCTTTAAAAGATATTGTAGAGAATAAGATTCCTGAGAGTGAAGAGCCAGAAGTACTTTGCAAGGGAGAAAAGGCAATTTCTCCAGAAGAAGGTACTTATGAACTTTATCTTGATGGCACGAATGCAGGATATTTCACATTCGAAGCAGTATACGGCGGATGGGCTATTCAGGATGCCGAGGGTTATCTGACAGTTAAAGATGGAGTTCTGGTTCATACTGATACGCCAGCTGCATGGGAATATCAGAAGGGTTCTTTCTACCAGACAGTAAAGACTACAGACAATGGAAATAAAAAGAGTAAGGGTAAGAAAACAATAACAACTTACTATTACCTTACTTCTGCAACTACTGTCTCTACAGAATCTGTGAAGGCAGAGCTTTATGAAACAGTACTTGCAACAACTCATACCTATACTGCTTTTGAGAATCAGAAGGATGGAACTCATACACGTACATGTGTAGCCTGTGGAGGTGTTGAGACTGAGGAATGTTCTTATGATGAAGAAACAGGATACTGTATCTGTGGTGCATATAATCCGGATCTGAGCAGTGTTACTATCAGTGCAACCGTGACAAAAGAAAGTAAGAACCGTAAGAAATCATTTTATCGTGCAACCATTACTACTGATGTAGTTGGAACTACTGTTAAAACTGTAGAATACTCTACAAATGGCGGCATGACCTGGACCATGGGAAGCAGCTTTTCTTCTGACAAGAATATCGAAAGTTTTCTTGTTCGCGTAACTGATGAAAATGGTAAGGTATATAATTACACATATACAGAATAAGTGGAGTCGCAGAAGTAGTAGTGGAAATTAAGGTTGTTTCATGAACCTTGACTGAATATAAGTTTTTCATTGAATAAATCAGCAAAAATGTAATTATGCAAAAGATTACATTTTTGCTGATTTTTTTATAGAAAAAAGATTATAAGGATAGGGCAGCTGCCTGCAACGATCATATATTCTTATGTAGGGAATATGCTGACGGGCGGTGCTAAGGTACTGGTGAATAGACTTATCATGATACCTATCAATTACATTCATATCGCAATGAAAAATCAGTATCAAAGCAATATTACGATTCGCAATTTTAAAAATAAATACCTACTCTTGAAGGTTATAAGATGTATAAATTTATAAGTATAGTTATCTGAAAAAGTAAATGTAAATACATTGAATTAAAGTATAATTTATGATATAAATAATAAATATGACGTTGAGAAACGGAGGAAGGATATGGAAAAAGAAGTAGTTTCCAGAAATTTTATAGAGCAGATTATTGAGAAGGATATTGAAGAAGGAAAGTGCGATGCTGCATATACCCGTTTTCCACCGGAACCTAATGGATATCTTCATATCGGACATGCAAAGTCTATCCTTTTGAACTATGGTCTCTCACAGAAATATAATGGAAAGTTCAATTTAAGATTTGACGACACCAACCCAACAAAGGAAAAGATTGAATTTGTTGAGTCTATTAAGGCAGATGTAGCATGGCTTGGTGCTGATTGGGAAGATAGATTATTTTTTGCATCCAACTATTTTGATCAGATGTATGAAGCAGCAATCCTTCTGATCAAAAAGGGAAAAGCATATGTATGTGACCTTACAGCAGATGAGATTCGTGAATACCGTGGTACATTGACAGAACCAGGTAAGAACAGCCCATACCGTGACAGAACTGTTGAAGAGAACCTTCAGTTATTTGAAGAGATGCGTGAAGGCAAGTATGCTGATGGCGAAAAGGTATTAAGAGCTAAGATTGATATGGCTTCTCCTAATATCAACATGCGTGACCCTATCATCTATCGTGTTGCTCACATGACACATCATAATACAGGTGACAAGTGGTGCATCTATCCTATGTACGATTTTGCTCATCCGATTGAAGATGCTATCGAGGGTATTACACATTCTATCTGTACACTTGAATTTGAAGATCACAGACCTTTATATGACTGGGTTGTTCGCGAGATTGGTTATGAAAGACCACCAAGACAGATTGAGTTTGCCAAGCTTTACCTTACCAATGTTGTAACAGGTAAACGTTATATTAAGAGACTGGTAGAAGAGAAGATTGTAGATGGCTGGGATGATCCGCGTCTTGTTTCTATTGCAGCATTAAAAAGAAGAGGTTTTACACCTGAATCTATCAAGATGTTCGTAGAACTTTGTGGTGTATCCAAGTCTCAGAGTTCTGTAGATTATCCTATGCTTGAGTACTGTATCCGTGAAGACTTAAAGCTTAAGAGACCACGTGTGATGGCTATTCTTGATCCTGTGAAGCTTGTAATTGATAACTATCCGGATGATCAGGTAGAATATCTTGACGTTATGAACAATCTGGAGAATCCAGAACTTGGAAGTCGTCAGGTACCATTTTCAAAGGAACTCTACATCGAAAGAGAAGATTTTATGGAAGTTCCTCCTAAGAAGTATTTCCGTCTTTTCCCTGACAATGAAGTTCGTCTTATGAATGCATACTTTGTAAAGTGTACTGGATTTGAGAAGGATGAAGATGGCAATATTACCGTTATTCATTGTACTTATGATCCTGCTTCTAAGGGCGGCAACAGTCCTGATGGTCGTAAAGTAAAAGGAACTATCCACTGGGTAGCTGCTAAGACCGCTGTTCAGGTAGAAGCAAGACTTTATGAGAATATTATCGATGAAGAAAAGGGTGTATACAACGAAGACGGTTCTCTGAACCTGAACCCGAATTCCCTTACAGTTGTTAACAATTGTTTCGTTGAGCCTGAAGTTGCAAAAGCAAAAGCTTATGACAGTTTCCAGTTTGTCAGAAACGGATTCTTCTGCGCAGATTCTCATGACTCAAAAGAAGGAGCTCCTGTATTCAACAGAATCGTTTCCCTTAAGAGTTCATTTAAACTTCCGAATAAATAAGATAAAAGCCGGAGAATCATCTCCGGCTTTCTTTGCATGGATAAATGAACGTATTCTGTTTTATCTGAAGATAACCTGGACAAGGAACATGTAAAGTACGGTACCTCCACCAATACTTAAAAGAGTATTACGCTTCCATACATGTACAAGAACAATGGCCACTGTGGCAATTGCTTCCGGAATACCAAATGGAGCACTTAATATGGCCACATCTTTCATGCAGTATATTACCAGCATACCGATAATGGCTGGTGGAAGTACCTTTCCAAGGTAATTGATATATGCGGGCGTCTTCTTATTCCCAGGAAAAAGAATAAATGGGATCGCTCTAAGAAGAATCGTAACAATTGAAAAGATGGCGATCATAATGATAGCCTGCATATCAGGAATTCTGCTAATCATTGTTCCTCCTCCTTTTCCAGTTTATTTCTTAATAAAGTTAAAATTGCGGTAATCGTAATCAAGGCAGGAATAAGAAACTTTGATGAACCAAAAAGAACCAGACAGATCAAAGTAATCACAAGCCCAGTGCAAGCAGGAAGATGATCTTTAGTACTTAACCACTGTTCTGTAAAGATCACAATGAAAAGTGCAGTCATTACAAAGTCTATACCCATGGTATTAAAGTGGATAACAGAACCAAGGATGGCGCCAAAGGTACATCCGAAGATCCAGTACAGGTGATCTAATACAGAAATCGCAAGATAGAATGCAATCGGATCTACATCTTCAGGCGGCTGTGCAGAACATACTAGTGAGAATGTCTCATCTGTCAGTTCGTGGATCAGAAGTGGTTTTGCCTTCCCTGCATTCTTATACTTTGTAAGTACCGCAATTCCATAAAAGAGATGGCGGAAGTTGATCACAAGAGTCATAATAGCACAGGTAATATAGTCTGCACCGCTCGCAAGGAGATTAATTGATGCATACTGCATACTTCCTGCAAAGATAAAGATACTCATAAAAAAAGACCAGATCCAGGAAAAGCCCTTACTCTGGAGTAAAATTCCAAATCCTATTCCAAGAACTACATAACCTGTCAGTACCGGAATAGTATGTGGAAAAGCTGCTTTTATTGTTTTCCGATTCATATAATGTTGTCCTCCTTTTAGCTATTGGTACTATAGCATAAGAGGTTCATTGATTTCAAGCATTGAAGCATGATTCATAAGCGTTTAATTATAAAAAAGAAAGGATTTTTCATGAAAAAGCTGACCGATTATTATACCGAATTTGTCTTCCGGCACGATGAACCGGAAGAAGCTGATTTCATTATGATTCCCGGCAACGGACATGGCGAACTTTCCATAGAAGCCGCAAGACTATACCGACTGGGATATGCTAAAACCATTCTGGTGTCAGGCAGATTTTCAAAGCTTCTCCCCACCTTTGCAGGTCCCATTTCTCCGGAAAGTTACATTGGAAAAGTTTATCAGACAGAAGCAGACTTTCACAGTCATGTATTAATGGATCACGGCGTTCCGGAAGATGCCATCATTAAAGAAGAAGAGGCAACCTTTACCTATGAGAATGCGTTATATCTTCGTAAGCTCCTGCAGGAGAAAGGATTATATTCCATTGATAATGCTTATAAAGTGATTCTTGTCTGTCAGGCCTTTCATGCGAAGCGAAGCCTGATGTATTTTCAACACGTATTTCCAAATGTTACATTTTTATGTTGTCCTGCTGTGACTCAGGGTATTTCCGCTGATAACTGGTTTGAAACCGAAAAAGGACGAAATATCGTATTAGGAGAAGTATCCCGCTGTGGATCACAACTTACGGATATCCTTAATGGAACTGATACAATCTGGAAGGAGATTTTAAATGACTAAATTAGTAATTTTTGACCTTGATGGAACACTTACCGACTCCCTGGCATCTCTTTGGTACAGTGGTAATCTCGCACTGGCGGATTTTGGCTATAATCCGCTGCCAAAGGAACTCTACAAAAAAATGGTAGGAGACGGGGCTGCTACACTGATTGGACGTATGCTTGAGAACAGCTGTCATAGTCAGGAAAAATATGATGAGGTATTCACTCGTTACCGCCAGTACTTTAAAGAAAACTGTATGTACGAATTACATCCTTACGAAGAAGTACGTGAACTTCTTCAGTCTTTAAAAGACAGAGGCATTAAATTTGCCGTTCTTTCCAATAAACCACATGCACAGACAACTAAAATAGTGGAAACGATCTTTGGAAAAGACACCTTTGATATGATTCTTGGACAAAGAGACAATGTTCCCAAAAAACCTGCACCAGATGGTGTCTATGAGATCCTGAAAACCCTCTCTATTGAAAAAGAAGATACCTGTTATCTTGGAGATACCAATACCGATATGCGTACGGGAAAAGGCGCAGGACTAAGAACCTTCGGCGTTCTCTGGGGCTTCCGTGAAGAACCGGAGCTTCGTGCAGAAGGTGCAGATGTTATCCTTTCCCATCCACTTCAGTTACTGGAATATATCTAGATTATCATATTGTTAAGTATAGCCAGCTACTTTCGTAGCTGGCCATTTTTTAGACTATTTTATTCTGCAGTAATTACAACTGCCATATGATAATCCCCGCCTTTTAATGCGTGATTATCAGCTATCTTTGTGCTCCATGACATCTCACTTCCGATCGGTCCATGAACCGCATCAAGATGAAGGATACTTTCTTCATGAATTGGTAACTCATGATCATGTCCACAAGTCTTATACTCTTCAATAGTATTATGATGGATATCAAAGTGCACCGGCTGTTTTGCCTGAATCTTAAGGCGTTTTCCTTCTTCATTTGAAAGTGCCAGCCAGTATGTTTCTTCGTGACCACCATTTTCAGAAGGTGGAACAAAGGCAAAATGTTCTGCACCTACTGTAGATTCATAAACTGCTAATGGTGCAGACAATATTCTGTCACAATAGCTTTCATTTTTACCGCGTCCAAAGTAGGAGAGTTTTTCAAATCCTGATGGAACAATCGTTTCCAGACCAACACGCGGAACAGCCTGATATGATGAATCGATATGGAAATCAGCTTCCAGTTTCAGTTCCCCATTACCATTTAATGTATAGATGATCTTTCCGCATATTTCCGGTACAGTAGCATCTTCCTGCATAAATGGAATTTCCGCACGAACTTCTTCATTATTTAATAAAAATTTAATAGTGCCTGGCACCATCTTCTGGTCGCGGATCTTCTTATATTCGTTGAACCATCCCCAGTCTGGCTTTGCGTCAAGCCCTGTATATGGACGGTCAAAGCATGGATTAACTCCTGAAGACAGATATGTTGTATCATTCTTTTTAAGGCTTACAAAAGCACCTGTTGTGCTGTTAAGTGTAAGAACCGTTCCGGCAGCTTCCATCACAACAAGATCATCCTGCTTCTGGCAGGAAACTTTTCCGGTAATCGCTTCTTCAGAACGTACAACAGCGCCGCTTTCCAGACGGAACTGATAAAGTCCGATCTCAGCATTAGCTTCTGCATAGAAGGTTTCTGCTCTGCGGAAGATTGCAAACTCTATTGTATAGATAGCACCGGCTTTCTTTTCATGTTCGATAGCAATCTTCATCTCTTTCTTTTCGCCAGCCATCAGATCTGGAAGAGCAATTTCCTTTTCAGCAATAACGATACCGTTTTCACGAAGATAAGCAGTACATGAGTAAGATGCAAGTGTTTCTTCCAGACAATCATTCCAGATCCAGTAGGTATCCGGCATATTCACAGTATCCCATGCAGACCACTGTTCTGGATAGGTAATTCTTACAGGACAGTATGCAGCTCGTACTTCAAGTGCAACAGGCTTAGGTGTAAGATCAGGTAAAACAAGACCGTTATTTGTCATAAATGGCGGATTGTCTCCATTGTCACGTCCTTCTACGAAAGATTCCTGGAAGTCACCACCATAAGCAAAGAACTTCTCACCGGATGGGGTAGTACCAACCAGACACTTATCCTGCCAATCCCAGATATAACCACCCTGGAAACGTGGATACTTCTGCATCAGGTCAAGGAAAACATCCATACCACCGCCACTGTTACGGATCTGATAGAGATATTCAATCAGAATGATCGGGCGTGTATCAGTAGGAGATGCTAACATCTTCAGGATATAATCCTTGGTTGCATACATATTGCCGCGAACATCTGAGATATTCTTTTCTGGTTCACCCGCTTCATACTGACATAATCTGGTTGAATCATACTCTTTAATGAATCCATACATAGCTGCATGGTTTGGACCTGTACCACTTTCATTACCAAGAGACCAGGAATAGATGCTGACATGATTCTTTAACTGCTCAACCATACGTACAGCACGTTCCAGGAATGCATTCGCCCAGCGTGCGCTGTGAGAGAGCGCTCCCTGTACACCATGAGTTTCCAGATTCGTCTCACAGATAACCAGAAGACCATACTGATCACAAAGTTCGTACCAGACTGGATTGTCAGGATAGTGACAGGTACGCACAGCATTGATATTCAGACGTTTCATCTGACAGATCTCTTTCATCATCCATTCTCTGCTTACCGTACGTCCATGTTCATAACAGAAATCATGACGGTCAACGCCGCGAACCAGGAGACGTCTTCCGTTCAGATAAACAACACCTGAACGAACTTCAATTAACTTAAAACCAAAATGATAGCTTTCGGTGTCAAGCAGTTCACCATCAGGAGAATAAAGCTGTGCAACCATAGTATATAAAACAGGATTCTCCGGTGACCACATCGTAACATCGGAAACATCGATCTTTACACGTCCGGTATTCGCTGTAGGTACAACATCAGTTCTGTAAACAGCTTCTGCCTGGATAGGAGAGTCCTGACATCCGATCAGCTTCTCATTCTGGTCGAATAATGATACTTTTACAGTACAGTCTGCAAAACCAGGGACACGATTCACACGGATATCAGCGGAAAATGCTCCGCAGCCTCTGTAAATGTCCGGAATAGCAGTCCAATGTACATCTTCGATATACTGCTTTGGTTTTGATACAAGCCATACATCACGATAGATACCGGAAAGATACCAGTAATCCTGGTCCTCCAGATATGTAGAGTCTGCATAACGCATAACCTGAAGAGCAATAAGATTCTCACCTGGCTGAAGGTATTCTGTGATACAGAATTCAGCTGCCAGCTTACTATCCTCAGAATAGCCTACAGGCTGTCCATTAACCCATAAATAGAATGAAGTCTCTACGCCTTCAAAACGAAGGAATACTTCTCGTCCGTCAAACTGTTCTGGAACAGTAAAAACCTTACGATAACATCCGGTTGGATTCACTTCTGGAATATATGGAGGATTCGGAACCTTCCAGGCACCTTTCTTAGCCTCAATCATACATTCCTTCTCATCCTGCTTAAATGGATATACAACATTCGTATAGATTGGTTCACCATGACCTTCAACTTCCCAGTTTGATGGAACCGGAATATTCACAAACTGATCAGCAGTGTAAGATAGTGTATAAAAATCATCTACCATTTCTACATCCGGATATAAATGGAACTTCCATGTACCATTCAGGCTATAAAGATATGGGCTTGATCCATACTCACAGGAAAGAGCTCTTTCCAATGTATCATATGCTCCCCATCTGGAATGAGCAGCAATGCGATTGATGGATGTCACTTCCAGAGCCTTCCAGTCTGGTACAGAATGGAAAGATGAACGATTATTCTTAAAATTCATGTCAGATAACTCCTTTCGATTCTAGCTTTTTTCAATTTTAATCATACATCATATATGGCATAATGAACAGATAGAACATATGTGGACGCGTGTCCACATATAAAATAGTTGAAGAATTCTTTATATACTGATATTATATAGTCATAAAGTGATAAAAGCACTATATTTAAGCATTTATTTTGTGTATAACTCACAAAGGCGGTTAAGCATTTGGAAAAGAAGATTACACGTAAAGACATTGCAGAACAAGTCGGAGTATCTGTTTCTGTAGTGTCAAGAGCTTTGAATAACAGCGGTTATGTAAAAAAAGAGATTAAGGATCAGATTATAAAGATTGCAGAAGAGTATCATTATGTACCGAATCCATACGCAATGGCTCTTCAGAAGACACAGGTACGACAGATTTTGTTTTATTGTAAGGATCTTCACAATGCCTTTAATATTGATCTTTATCAGGGGATGATGGAAGAAGCGGAACAAAGAGGATATATGGTTCTTATGAATGGATCCTTTACTTTTAATCAGCTTCGCACGGCGATGGTTGATGGTATTATCCTTCAGAATGAAATTTCTGCAGTAGAGTTCGACCAGAATTGCGGAAAGAATTATTATCTTCCGGTAGTTCTTGCTGGCTACGGGAACTTCTATCAGACGAGCCGCAGAATTCCAATAGTTGAATGGGATACCTATCAGGGCATGGAACTGGCAATTGATTATCTGAAGAAAAGAGGTCATTCCCGTATCGCGTTTGCCTGTCCTTATCCATTTGATTCTGAGAATATTCGTACAAAATCCTGGATTCAATTAATGAGTAAAAGCCTTGGTCGAAATGTACGAGAATACTATTATGGAATCTGCCATCAGGAGATAAAGGATAATGAGAAACTTGCAGAACTTCTTGCAGACTATCAGGATACCAGATTCCAGTATGAGGAAGAATTCTTTCTGAAAGGAATCATTGCCGCAGAATTGTTTGCCAAAAAGCGGACAGATGCAACTGCTTTTATCTGTTTTAATGATGAGTTTGCATTTGGAATGCTTCAGGGATTCCAACGAGCTCATATAAAGGTACCGGAGGACATATCTCTTATCAGTTTTGATGGGAGTTATAGAAGAACATATGTATATCCGGAACTCACCTGTATCACGTGCAATCCCAAGTATCAGGGACAACTTCTTGCAAAGACTCTGATCGATGTAATAGAAGGGAACAAAACACATAACAGGATTCGCATCCCATCCAGAATACTGGAGGGTGGAACCGTAAGAGATATGAAAAGATGAATGTTCGCAGAACATTCTCTCAATAAATGGCAGCTTATGCTGCAAAAAACATTACTTTTAAGGAGGATTTTTTATGAAGAAAAAAGTCGTAGCCGCTCTTGCTGCAGGTTTAGCATTAGCAAGTATTTCTATCGCAGCACAGGCAGAAGGCGAAACAATCACAATGATGATGAATGGTACAGAATCAGATTCACAGGTTCAGGGTTACAAGGATATCATCCAGAAGTTCAATGAAACTAATGATCTTGGTGTAACCATCGAATGTACATATTATGCTAACTCAGATTACAAGACAGCATTATCTACTATGATGGCTGCTGATTCTGAACCAGGCATTATCTTTACATGGGAACTTGGTTACCTTGGAAACTATGTAAATGGTGGAAAGATCTTACCTCTTGATTCATATCTTGATGACGAATGGAAAGGTACTTTTAATGATGGTGTATTAGATCTTCTTTCATATGATGGACAGGTTTATGGTATTCCAACACAGCAGTGTGTAGGTCTTATGTACTATAACAAGCAGATGTTCGCAGATAACGGTCTTGAAGTTCCAACAACATACGAAGAATTCCTCAATTGCTGTGAAACTCTGAAGGCAGCCGGCATCACTCCTATTTCTCTTGCTTCTACAGCAGCTGATGCATGGTTAGTATCACAGTACATCCAGGAAACAAGTAACGGTATCGGTGGATATGAACTGTTCGATTCTCTGGTACAGGGAACAGGTGCATGGAATGATCCTGCATTCGTTGAAGCAGCTACAATGTTCCAGAACGAAGTTAACAACGGTTACTACGAAGATGGATTCACAGGTGTAAGCGGTGATGAAGCTCGTCAGTTCTTCCAGATGGGTATGACAGCTATGTACTATAATGGTTCATGGGAAGTATCTACACTTTCTGATCCGGCAGCAACAGATGAAGCAGCTAATATCGGATGTTTCGTAGTTCCAAAACAGAAAGCTGAAAACCAGGGTGTAACACTTGGTTCTGTTGATACATCTTTCGCACTTACACAGAATTGTGAAAACCCAGATGCAGCTATCGAATTCCTGAAATTCTGGACAAACGAAGAAAACGCTACAACACTTGCTTATGACTGGGGTCGTATGCCATGTACAAAGTGGGCAATTGATGAAAGCAAGGTTTCTCCACTTCTTGCTGAAGCTATTCAGCTCCTTGGAGAACAGAAGAACATGACACCATGGCTTGACCGTGTTAATGCTGACCTTGGTAACGAATTCAACAACCAGAGCGTATCTGTAGCTAACGGTGAAGATCCACAGGCTTGCTTCGATGCACTTCAGGCTTATGTAGAATCTAAATAATTTTTGAGATAATTTATATCATTAGGAATAGCCGCTGTGAAGGCGGCTATTCTTCTATCAATTTTTCACAGAACAGGGGGGCTAAAAGATGAAAAAAGCCTTTGGGAATAAAAAGACGATTGCTTTATTCGTACTTCCGGCATTAATTATCTATTCTTGTTTTGCTTTAATCCCGATTATTTACAATATCTATCTTTCATTTTTTGATACAAACCTGATGGAAGTAAATGATTTCATTGGTTTTAAGAATTATATCGATTTATTTAAAGATGGTACATTTTTAAAAGCTCTGAGAAATAATATTACAATGGTAATTGGTTCTCTGATCGCACATATGCCACTTGCTATGTTCTTCGGAAATGCTATTCATAGAAAGATCAAAGGAGCATCTTTCTTCCAGACAGTATTTTTCCTTCCGTCCGTTATCTGTGGTGTAGCAGTTGGTCTGATCTGGACCTTTGTATATAATGGTCAGTACGGTCTTTTAAATGGCTTCTTAAAGCTGATCGGCCTTGGACAGTATGCACAGGTATGGCTCTCTAATAAAGATATCGCCATTTTCATGATCATCATAGTAGTTATGTGGCAGTATGTTGGTTACCATATGATCATCCAGCTTGCCGCCATGAGAAATATCGATGCAGAATTATTCGAAGCAGCTGATATCGACGGTGCTACACAGTGGCAGCAGTTTACCAATATCACATTCCCGCTGATCAAACCTATCCTTCAGATCGATGCGGTTCTTATTATTACCGGATCTCTGAAGTATTACGATCTGATCGCAGTAATGACAAATGGTGGACCAAACCATGCAACAGAAGTAATGTCAACCTACATGTACTATCAGGCATTTAATATCCTTCGTTATGGATATTCAGCTACAATCGGTGTTATTCTGATGGTTCTTTGCTTTATGTCTGTTGGTATTTCAAACATCGTATTTAAGACTGAGAAATAGGGGAGGAGAAGATTATGAAACGTTCAACATCAGAAAAAATCTGGCTTGTGATCAAGTATATCTTGCTTATCTCTTTTACAATCACCTGCCTTTATCCAATATTCTGGCTTCTTCAGGCATCCTTTAAGACCAATAAGGAATTATATACCAATACCTGGGGCATGCCTGCTTCTTTCAGCCTTGTCAACTATAAAGATGCCATCTTTACCGGTGGAATCCTGCGTTATTTCGGCAATTCTGTATTGATTGCAGTAAGTGTTGTTATCGTTACAGCCATTCTTGCTACAATGGTTTCTTATGCTATCACAAGAATGGACTGGAAGCTTTCAAAACTTGTCTATACCTTATTCCTTGCAGGTATGATGGTTCCAATCTATGGTCTGATCATTCCTATGTTCTCTATCTTTAAAAGAATGGGTATCCTGAATACATACCTTGCAGTTATCATCCCTCAGATTGCACTTGGTTTTCCAATGTCGATTTTCATTATCTGTGGTTTCATGCAGGGAATTCCTAGAGAACTCGAAGAAGCAGCTATCATCGATGGATGTACCGTTATTCAGTGTTTCTTCCAGGTAATCGTACCGATCGCTAAGTCTTCTGTTGTTACCGTAATGGTAGTACAGTTCTTAAATGTATGGAATGACTTATTACTTCCACGTATTTTCTTAACAAACCAGGCGAAGATGACTCTTCCTGTTGGTCTTACGAACTTTAAGGCTCAATATTCTACAAACTATGTAGGAATGATCGCAGCTGTTATTCTTACTATCATCCCAAGTATTATTGTTTATGTAGCACTTCATAAACAGATCATGGAAGGTATGGTTGCTGGTGCTGTTAAGGGTTAATATTATTTTATAAAAGGAATGACATATGAGAAAAGAACAGAATTATAAATGGGACAGGCTGCAGCTTGGTACCTGTTATTATCCGGAGCATTGGGACAGATCTCTTTGGAAAGATGACCTTAGAAGAATGCTGGAGAACGGAATCGAGACGATCCGTATTGCTGAATTTGCATGGAGCGTAGTTGAGCCAAGAGAGGATGAATTTACTTTTACATTTTTCGATGAATTCCTTGAAGTGGCAAAAGAAATGGGTATGAAGGTGATCTTCAGTACTCCATCTGCAACACCACCGGCATGGCTGACCGAAAAGTATCCGGAAGTATTAAATGCAAAGCTTGATGGATCACTGACACATCACGGTATGAGAAGACATTATAATTATAATTCTCCAATCTATCAGAAGCTTACATCAAGAATCGTTGAAAAGCTTGGCGAACATTATGGTTCTCATCCTAGTATTATCGGCTGGCAGCTTGATAACGAATTTAACTGTGAGATCAATGAGTTCTATTCTGCAAGTGATGATGCTGCCTTTAAGGTATTTCTGAAGGATAAATATCAGACAATTGAAGCTCTTAATAAAGCTTGGGGAACTGTTTTCTGGAATCAGACATACCAGGAGTGGGAAGAGATTCATATCCCGAGGCAGACAATCAACAATTTTGTGAATCCACATCATCGTCTGGATTATGTTCGTTTTGTTTCCGCAAGCGCCCGTAATTTCTGTAAGATGCAGAGTGATATTTTAAGAAAATACCTGAAACCTGGCGATTTTATTACAACAAATGGTATGTTCCAGAACCTGAATAATCATGAGATGACAGACGAATCCCTGGACGTTTATACCTATGATTCTTATCCGAATTTTGCACACCTGTTAAATGAAGATCCTCTTCATAGCACAGGTTTAAATGACCGTAAATGGAGCAGTAAACTGACGGAAGTTCGTTCGATCTGTAAACATTTCGGTATCATGGAACAGCAGTCTGGTGCCAATGGCTGGAATACAAGAATGGAAGCACCGGCACCAAAACCTGGACAGTTAATGCTCTGGACTATGCAGAGTATTGCACATGGTGCAGATTATGTCAGCTATTTCCGCTGGCGAACCTGTACATTTGGAACTGAGATCTATTGGCATGGTATTCTTGATTATGATAACCGTGATAACAGGAAGCTAAGAGAAGTTCATAAAGTATGGGATCGCATAAAAGCGATTGAAGAGACTACCTCTGCAAAATATGTCGCAAAAGTTGCACTTGTTCGTGATTATGATAATATCTGGGATTCAGACCTTGATTTATGGCATAAGAGACTTGCATATAAGAGTGAAGAGGAAATCTTCTATGCCGCCCAGGTGAATCATACTCCGCTTGATTATCTCTATCTTCAGGACTGTACAAGTGTAGAAGAACTTGCGGCATATCCTGTACTGATTTATCCACATGCTCTGATCCTTACAGAAAAACGTGCTGATCTTTTGAAAGCTTATGTAGCACAAGGCGGAACTTTAATTCTCGGTGCACGAACCGGACAGAAAGATATTCATGGACAGTGTGTGATGGTGCCAATGCCTGGACTTCTTGCTGATATTACAGGTAGTGATGTTTCTGAATTTACCTTCGTCGGACCAGCTGATGAAGCTCAGTTTATGAACTGGGGCGATAATAAGATAGAAACAGGCGTGTTCAGTGACATTCTTGACATTACAGATACCAATGCTAAAATCCTTGCAACTTATGACAATGATTTTTATCAGGAACGTGCAGCATTAATTGAGAATGCTTATGGTAAAGGAAAGGTTCTTCATTTTGGAGGCACTTTTACAAGAGAGAATACAAAAGCCTTTCTGGAATATACAGGTATCTTATTACCATACAAAGAATTTATTGAATTACCAAAAGATTGTGAACTTGCAGTAAAAGAGAAAAATGGAAAGAATTATTTCTTTGTTCTGAATTTCTCAAGAGAAACACAGACGGTTATTCTGAAAAAAGATATGATAGATATGGATACAAAAGATACTGTGTCAGGAGAGATCCTTCTTGCACCATTTGAGACAAAAGTATTTGGAATTACCTGTGATTAGTATCTATTCTCAGATAGAAAGCCTCTGTTTTGACAGAGGTTTTCTTTTTTTAGAAAGAAGAGGAATAAACATGAATCAATTATTATACGGAGCAGCATATTATGATGAATATATGCCATATGACCGATTAGAAAAAGATATTGCAATGATGAAAAAGGCAGGTATCAATACAATTCGAATCGCAGAATCAACCTGGAGCACCTGTGAACCACAGGATGGTGTGTTTGATTTTTCCCATGTAACACGCGTGATTGACATTTGCGAAAGAGAAGGTATCAATGTTATCATCGGAACACCAACCTATGCAGTACCTACCTGGATGGTAAAAGCATACCCGGATGTACTTGCAACTACAAAAAATGGTAAAGGGATCTACGGTCCAAGACAGATCATGGATATCACGAATCCGACATATCTGTTCTATGCAGAACGTGTTATTCGTGAACTTATGAAGGTGACAGCAGATAGAAAATGTGTGATCGGCTTTCAGCTTGATAATGAAACAAAGTATTATGGAACAGCTGGTAAAAATGTCCAGCATAAGTTCGTAAAATATATCAGAGAAAAATTCCAGGATGATCTTGATGCATTCAATCATGAATTTGGACTTGACTACTGGAGCAACCGTATCAATGCGTGGGAGGATTTCCCTGATGTAAGAGGAACGATTAATGGTAGTCTTGGCGCTGAATTTGAGAAGTTCCAGCGTTCACTGGTTACAGAATTCCTCACCTGGCAGTCAAAGATCGTATCAGAATATAAACGCAATGACCAGTTCATTACTCATAATTTTGACTTTGAGTGGAGAGGATATAGTTATGGAGTACAGCCGGATGTAGATCATTATAAGGCTTCCAGATGTCTGTCAATCGCAGGCTGCGATATTTATCATCCAAACCAGAGCGAGCTTACCGGTCTTGAAATTGCAATGGGTGGTGATCTTACACGATCCTTGAAACAAGACAACTACCTGATCATCGAAACAGAAGCACAAGGTTTCCCTTGTTGGACTCCGTACAAAGGTCAGCTTCGCCTGAACGCTTACGGACACCTGGCTTCCGGTGCAAACTGTGTTATGTATTGGCACTGGCATTCTCTGCATAATTCGATGGAAACTTACTGGAAAGGAATCTTAAGTCATGATTTCCAGGAAAATGAAGTCTACCGTGAGGCATCGATTGTCGGAAATGAATGGAAGAAAATTGGAAATCAGCTTGTTAATCTGAAAAAGAAAAATGATGTCGCTATCCTTGTAAGCAACGAAGCACTTACTGCACTCAAGTGGTTTGGCATCCAGGCTACTGCCGGGGGAAGTGGAAATGTAGGATATAACGATATCATGCGTTGGATCTACAATACTCTTTATAAAATGAATATTGAATGCGACTTTATATGGCCGGAAACAGAAGATTTATCTTCTTATTCCGTTGTAATCGTCCCTGCTTTATATGCAGTTTCAGATCATGTTCTTGAAAGATTAAAAGACTACATTAAAAATGGCGGACACTTGATTGCAACCTTTAAAACAGGATTTACCAATGAAAATGTAAAAGTTAGTACTTCTGTACAGCCTCGTATCATCGGTGAAGCCCTTGGAATCAGTTATGATCAGTTCACTTTCCCGACCGATGTTTCATTATCCGGTGAACTGTATCAGGATATGGAAACAGGTTTTGCCGATATCTTTATGGAACTGGTACGTGCAGATCAGGCTAAGATATTAGCTTCTTATGAACATAGTGCATGGAATGAATATGCCGCTATTACAGAACATAGCTATGGTTCCGGTATGGGTTATTATCTTGGATGTAAGACTGATGATCATACTCTGGTACTTCTTCTGACAAAGATATTGAAAAAAGCAGGAATTGAAATTCCTTGTTATCAATTCCCTCTGATCATCCGTAAAGGAAGAAATGATGAAGGTAAGCAGATTACCTATTATCTGAATTATTCGGAAAAGACTACCAGTGTAATCAACACTGCAGGTAAAGAAATCATTTCCGAAACAATGCTGAATGAAAACGATATCCTCGAGATACCGGCATGGGGTGTAAAAATTATCAGTAATTAAAATACTGTAAATAACTAAGGGGCTGTGATGATATAATCACAGCCCCCGATTATCTTACCGACTAATCGACTCCATTTTTTATTTGAGAATGATTACGCTCCATGACATCTTTGGTAATGTTACCTTTGTAGTATTTTCTCCTATAGAAAGTTCCTGCATAACGACATTGTCCGGCTCTTCCATAGTGTTGATAACAGAGAGATCATCACCTGCCAGTACCAGATGTTTTACAACCTTCTTGTCACCGTAACCATTTAATTCGATCTCTAATTCTGTATCCTCTGTTTCGCTGCAGTTCAATACGAATACACGAACCTCATCGCTTTCTTCATTGTAAACGATGGCTGGTTCTACGATTGGAAGCTCACCAAACATTGTAGAATAGGTAGGTGCTTCAACAACAGGCTTCATTGTTGTTCCACGTCCATACTTACTCATCATATGGAATGGATGATATGTAGACTGGCAGAATACACCGCCATTACGTGCTGTTGTAATAGGAGCGATAACGTTGATCAGCTGTGCAAGACATGCAATCTCAACAGTATCTACATTATTAAGCAAAGTGATTCCAAGTCCACCAAGAACAAGTGCATCAAGAAGAGAATACTTTTCCTGAAGAATAGAAGGTGCTGTTTCCCATCTGCCTGCTGATGTCATCTCAAATGTAGTTGCACCTGCAAGATCATTTAAAGAGTCCATCTTAATATCCTGGAAGTTCCATACATTCCATTCATCCAGACAGATCTTCAGATCCTTTGTAAAACGATTCTTAGCTTTCACATAGTCAATAACACGAACACTATTCTTGATATGCTCATCTAACTGACGATAAGAAGCCATATAGTTCATGGTACCCTGACCAGCATTCATCGTGTAGTTATGAGTAGACAGGTAATCTACCTGATTGTAAAGATCTGTCAGCATAACACGATCCCATTCAAGATAGGTTGGAAGCATATCGTAACTGCTGCCGCATGCAACAAGCTTAATAGAAGGATCAACCCAGCGCATAATCTTTGCAGCTTCAAGAGCCTTCTTTGTATAATCCTCAGCAGAAAGGTGACCAGCCTGCCAACTTCCTTCCATCTCATTGCCAAGGCACCAGTACTTGATATTATAAGGTTCCGGATGTCCATTCTGTGCACGAAGATCACTCCAGTAAGTTCCGCCTGGATGGTTACAGTATTCAACGAGATCACCGGCATCTTTGATAGAACCAGTACCAAGGTTAACCGCGATCATTGGCTCAATTCCAACTTTTTCTGCCCACTGACAGAATTCATCGATACCAAATTCATTCGTTTCAATCGTAGTCCATGCATAGTCCATACGTTTTGGTCGTTTCTCTTTTGGACCAATGCCATCATGCCAGTCATAGCAGGATACAAAGTTACCACCTGGATAACGGATAACCGGAACATTCAGTTCTTTTACCAGGGCAGCAACGTCCATACGATATCCCTTTTCATCAGCTGTTGGATGGCCTGGTTCATAGATTCCTGAGTAGATACATCGTCCAAGATGCTCAGTGAAAGAAGAGTAGAGCTTATCATCGATCTTACCAACCTGATAATGTTTGTCAGAATAGATCTTTGCAGAGTTCATAAGAATTCCTCCTTTAAAAAATATAATAATACGTTCAGTTTCATGTGAACAATTGACAAAAAATCTTTGTCAAAGTCACATTCTATAAGCAAATTATACACTATATATAGAAAAATGTAAATTATTTTCCCAAATCATAAAGAGGTGACATCAAATGACAAAATCGTTTCACACTGGAAAACGCTCTTGAAGTGATATATAATTTAATTATATATAGTGATCATTTTGTTATTCATGAAAAGGAGGGTGTTGTTTATGAATTACACAATTGATGGTGGAAATCTTCCTGTTTTAAAGATTTTTCTGAACAGAGGTGAGGCTATCGAATGTGAAGCAGGTGCAATGGCATGGATGGATGATGGTATCGAGATGCAGACACAGGCCGGTGGTATCGGTAAGATGTTCGGAAGAATGTTCACAAAAGAAAATGCTTTTGTGAATACCTACTATGCACAGCAGGATGGGGAGATCGCATTCGCTTCAAAGTTCCCTGGTTCTATCGTAGCTATTCCTGTAACACCTGGAAACGGAATCATTATCCAGAAAGGATCCTATCTTGCTTCTTACGGTCAGATTAATTCTGAAGTATATATCCAGCAGAAGATAGGCGGAGGTTTATTCGGTGGTGAAGGTTTCCTTATGAGAAAGTATACTGGTAATGGTATCGTCTTTCTTGAGATTGATGGTTCTGCACACGAATATGAACTTCCTTCCGGTTCCTGCAAGATTGTAGATACCGGTTATGTAGCTGCAATGTCAGAGAACTGCCAGCTGGAAGTAAAAACTATAAAAGGTGTTAAGAATGTACTGTTTGGCGGCGAAGGTCTGTTTAATACTGTTGTTCACGGACCTGGTAAGCTTATAATTCAGAGTATGCCAATTGCATCAACAGCTATGCAGTTATATCAGTATATGCCACACCCAAGTAGTAAATAAAGATTATAGAAGCTGATCTTCAGCTATAATGTTACAATAAGGAATATAGAGATGAGAAGTTTATTAATCAAAGACACAACCGAAGCGGAAAGAAGACAGATTGTAGAGGAATCGCTTGGATATACAGATGGTTTCTGCGACAGCTGTCAGATTGGGATTATCGATATGTATGATGACTACATCTACGGAAAAAAAGAATTAAAAGAGATCACAATGTCATTCCGGTCAGGTTATATCTCCGGAAAAGACAGTCCTACATAAGATAGGAATGAAAAAGGGCAGGTTCAGAAGAACCTGCCCTTTTTCATAAAAGATTGATTATTCACATACATCCTGTGTATTCTTCCAGACATTTTTGGTTTTTACAACCGCTTTATCGGATACAACAATCAGTTTCTTATTTGGTTTACCATAGGTCCAGAATGCATAAGCATTGTTTGTTCCTTTAAAAGTACCAGCTTTAATATTGATCTTTGCCTTATTATTATGTACGCAGAACATAGCAGCATTACCAGGATCACTATTCATTGTTGTAGTAAATGTACCACCTGAAATAGTAACGGAAGCACCCTCTGCAAAGGACTCTATCATAGTCCATGTACAAGAGAAGGTTCCGCCTTTAATCTGAAGAGTTCCATCACCAAGCAGGTAAGCAATACTTTCTCCACTATTAACCTTACCACCGGATATCGTCATATTATCAGCACCTAAGATAGCAAAACATCCACCATTATTTTCCATAGTACCACCACTAATAGAAATCGTGCTCTTACTATCATGACCTGTCAGGATGATACAGGAAGTAGAAACGATCTTTCCGCCTGTTATACTAACCTTTGCCTTTCCTCTTGTAATAATAGCAGAACCATTGTTTAATTCTGCAAATCCCTCATCACCATATTCTGTTCCAGGCGCCTCCCAGTCAAAAGGCTTCTGATATTTTACAGTACCACCACTGATGGTAACACTGCCGCCTTTTGTTTTAATAGCATGGTCGATTCCTTTAGTATACTTTAATGTACCGCCTTTCATGTTAAACTTTCCGGTATTGTATACCGAACCGGTAATTGTTCCACTTTGAATAGTAAGTGTACCGGCATTCTTGATTTCTTTTGCCTTAATAGTACCAGAACCAACGATTGTCAGCGATCCCTTTTTCAGGTTCAGATTCTTACTTACCTTTAATGTCTTCTTATTCAGCTTCAGAGTAACCTTTTTAGAACCAAGAGAGATAGCCAGGTCTCCACTAATCGAAACATTTTTTGTCAGTGTAATTGTCTGCCCGCTTTTAACTGCAGAGAATGCTTTCGGAAGTGTAGAATAAGTCTTTGAGCCAATCTTTGCTACAGAAGATGCTGCTCCTACATTCATAGAAAGAATAATAGAAAAGAGAAGCATAGTTAATAGAGTGCCGATTTTTTTCTTCATATTTAATTCCTCCGTTCTTTTTTAGTCATTATATCTTTTTAAAAAATAGTATTGGTGTCCAATAAAAAGACTTTTGCATAAAAGAAAGAATCACAAAGTGACTCTTTCTTGCAAGTAAAAATCCCCCTCAAAATATGAGGGGGATTATCATATGTCTTATGAATCCAAGTATGATCAGATGTCCTGGATAGAACCAGTAAAACAGATATTTTAACTTTAAACCACGTTCTCCGTTATAGAACCAGATAGGGATAAACGCCAGTGGAGCAGTGGCTTCCCAGGAAATTGTCAGGGCACCGAATATAGCCTGCAGGTTCCTGTCACTTCTTAAAAAGTACAGCACTTCAATCAGAAATACTCCTTTATATCGATAGTCACACTCTATATACTTCGCAATATACAGACCTACAGCGGCAATAACCAGTTCCATAATAAAATAGAAATAACGCTCGTACTTATTCTTCGCAGGCTTATAATCGAAATAGGACATCCCTATC
Source organism: Marvinbryantia sp. (assembly GCA_045598185.1). Taxonomy (GTDB): domain Bacteria; phylum Bacillota; class Clostridia; order Lachnospirales; family Lachnospiraceae; genus Marvinbryantia. The sequence goes on along the minus strand of JAZLLO010000104.1, from coordinate 72,660 downwards.
ATAACTAACAGACCGATCAGAAGTGTAAAATATACATTCTGATGATGCCAGTTAAATAAATTCTTTGAAAGCGCATAGTCAAATGGCAGCTCTGATATTATAGCAAAGAGGAAAAGCCGCATTGCATACTTCTTTACATTCCTGGTATGCAGGAATCCTTCCACAAGCAGAAAGCAGAAGATAGGAAATGCCAGTCTTCCGATATTACGCAAAACAGGATATAATTCTATTAAAAAAGGACCTATTGCATATCCTTTTAAACTTGTCCTGAAAGGTTTTATCAAAGCAGCAGCTGTATGATCGATCAGCATTATGACAATGGCCATAATCTTTAATGTACTTCCGGTAACAGATGCACGTGGTAATTGTCTATTCATAACACAATATCCGCTTATTCTTCATCTTCCTCGTCGATATCTTCTGCAGATTCTACATCCTGTACGAACATCTCTTCATCATCAAATGTAATCTCTTCTGCAGCATCGAAAAGAGCTTCATCGCCTTCCGGGAACTCTACTTCGTCCACTACATATCCATCTTCGTCAAAATCGAATACTGCATCTTCCGTACCATAATATTCTTCTTCTGAAATATCGTTAAATTTATTATGTTCTTTCAGGAAATCAAGAACCTTTTCATAAACCAGTTCGTAGATTGCATCTTCTTTATTAACATTCTGTTCATAATCCTCTTTGGATTCGTAACCATACATCTCCCAGACACTGTCTACATATTCATCGTATTCCTTATCAGATACCAGAAGGTTTTCTTTTTTCGCTATTGCTTCTACAACAAATCTTTCTTTCAGCTGTGTCTTTGCATCTTCTTCCGGATCATAATCTTCACCGTAGAGATCTTCCAGTGTCATACCAAACTGTTCTGCAAAAGAAGCTGCATCTTCTTCGATCTTCTTGATTGCATCTGCAAGAAGATTTTCCGGATACTTCTGCATATCAGCATTATCAACTGCAATTGCCAGAGCATCATATGCAGCCATATAAGAAGCATCATTATCATAATCCATCTGAAGTGAATCTCTTACAGAAGCTTTGTATGCTTCTACAGAATCAAATCCAAGATTCTCTTTTACAAAAGCATCATCAAATTCCGGAGTAATGACTTCGGTAATCGAATGTAATGTGATACGGAATGTAGCTTCTTTTCCATCCAGTTCTCCATCATATTCTTCCGGGAAGGTCACTTTAACATCTTTTGTATCATTCACCTTCATACCAACGATGCCATCTTCGAATCCATCAATAAATTCATCAGATCCAAGCAGAATCTCACAGTTATTCTCAGAACCACCTTCAATCTCTTCATCGCCAAGATAGCCGACAAAATCCACAACAACTGTATCTCCCTTTTTTGCCGGACGATCTTTTATCTCTTTTGTCTCGGAGTAGAGACTCAGTTCATTATCAATTTCATACTGGATGTCATCATCAGTAACAGTAGATACAATACGATCAACAACAAGATTTGTGTATTCTCCCAATTTCACATAGTCAGCTGGCGAAGCTTCTTTCTTTCCGCAGGCAGTAAGAAGAGCAGTGATACCAAGTAACATAGCAATCGAAATAATCTTCTTTTTCATATCTAGTTTCCTTTCATCAATTTATAATTCTTCAGACTTTAGAATCATATCATATATTTGTGAAGAAAGTATGTTTATTTTTTCAGAAAATGAAAAAAATCATTGAGATTAAAAACGAAGCATGCTATACTCAATTTGCTAATTTATCTTTTTGGAGGAAAATATGATGAAACATATTAAAACATTAAATACACAGAGCTTACAGAACACATTAAAGAAGGGTGGATGTGGTGAATGCCAGACATCTTGCCAGTCAGCTTGTAAGACATCTTGTACAGTAGGAAATCAGACCTGCGAAAACAACAAATAAGAAAAAGAAGCTTCATATAGTAAGCAGCGGATATTACATTCGCTGCTTATTATAGGTTGTAAGAAAAGTAACAGTAAAAGGAGAAAAGATGGTTCATCAGTATAAGAATAATGGTTATAACATCGTGCTGGACACCAACAGTGGAGCAGTACACGTGGTAGATGACCTTGTATATGATGTGATCGGGCTCCTCAATGACGGTAAGACCAGAGATGAAATATGTGATTCTTTACAGTCTTCTTATGCTGCATCAGATATTAATGAAGCATTGGATGAATGTGAAGAACTGAAAAAACTCGGACAGCTTTTCACCGAGGATATTTATCAGGATGCGATCATCGATTTCAAGAAGCGACAGACAGTCGTAAAAGCTTTATGTCTTCATATCGCACATGACTGTAACCTTGCCTGCAGATATTGTTTTGCAGAAGAGGGTGAATATCACGGCAGAAGAGCACTTATGAGCTTTGAAGTAGGAAAGAAAGCACTTGATTTCCTTATTGCCAATTCCGGAAGCCGCCGAAACCTGGAAGTTGACTTCTTTGGCGGCGAGCCACTTATGAACTGGCAGGTTGTTAAGGATCTTGTGAAGTACGGAAGAGAACAGGAAGAACTTCATAATAAAAAGTTCCGTTTCACACTTACTACTAATGGCGTATTGCTGAATGATGAGATTATGGAATTCTGCAATAAAGAGATGGCTAATGTAGTATTAAGCGTAGATGGAAGAAAAGAAGTCCACAATTATATGAGACCATTCCGTGGCGGAAAAGGCAGTTATGATCTCATCATGCCGAAGTTTGAGAAGTTTGCAGACAGCCGTAATCAGGAACGTTATTACGTCAGAGGAACATTTACACATCATAATCTTGATTTTTCGGAAGATGTTCTTCATCTTGCAGATATGGGATTCAAGCAGATCTCTGTGGAGCCTGTAGTTGCACCGGAAGAAGAGGAGTATGCTATCCGCAAGGAAGATATACCACAGATTTGTGCAGAGTATGATAAACTCGCGAAAGAGATGATCAGACGTGAAGAAGAAGGAAAAGGTTTTAACTTCTTCCATTTTATGATCGATCTTACAGGAGGTCCTTGTGTTTACAAGCGATTATCCGGCTGCGGTTCCGGTACAGAATATCTCGCAGTAACACCATGGGGTGATTTTTATCCATGTCATCAGTTTGTTGGTCAGGAACAGTTCCTTATGGGCAATGTGGATGAAGGCATTATCAGGGATGATATACGTGACGACTTCAAGTGTTGTAATGTATATGCGAAGGAAAAGTGTAAGAATTGCTTTGCTAAGTTCTATTGTAGCGGTGGTTGTGCTGCAAATTCTTACAATTTCCATGGCAGCATCTATGATGCTTATGATATTGGTTGTGAATTGCAACGTAAAAGAGTTGAATGTGCGATCATGATTAAGGCAGCGTTGTCTTAATAAGGATAGAAAGAAAAGAGGAAAAAAAGATGAATAAGAACAGATCAATTGCAGTCGTAATTGCCACAGTTCTGATCACCGTCCTGCTTGGTTTTACCGTAGGTATCGGATGGGGTCCGACTGGCACTGGTGCTGCAAGAAACATTATCACCGGTCTTGATCTTTCCGGTGGTGTCAGTATCACTTACAGAGCTGTAACAGATGGCACTCCTTCTGCTGAGGATATGAGTGATACTATTTACAAACTTCAGCAGCGTGTTTCCGGATACAGTACAGAAGCACAGGTTTACCAGGAAGGTGCTGACCGTATCAATATCGAAATCCCTGGTGTAACAGACGCTAACGCAATCCTGGAAGAACTTGGTAAACCAGGATCACTTTCCTTCCAGCTCGAAGATGGAACAATCGTACTCGAAGGTACAGATGTTGACACCGCAAGAGCAGCAACAGCATCTGACAATATGAAGAATACAGAAAACGTTGTAGAACTTGTTCTTACCGATGAAGGAAGCAAGAAGTTCGCAGATGCAACTAAGGAAAACATTGGTAAACGTATTATGATCGTTTATGATGAGCAGATTATCAGTGCTCCTGTTGTACAGGCACACATTACAGGTGGTACTGCTCAGATCACAGGTATGGCTAACAGAGAAGAAGCAGAGAACCTCGCATCATCTATTCGTATCGGTTCCCTTTCCCTTCCTCTTGAAGAGCTCCGTTCTAATGTAGTAGGTGCTCAGCTTGGTCAGGAAGCTATCTCTACCAGTGTAAAAGCCGGTGCGATCGGTCTTGTAGTCGTAATGATCTTCATGGCTATCGTTTACCTGGTTCCTGGTATGGTTGCAGCAGTTTCACTTTTAATCTATACAGGTCTTGTACTTCTTTGCCTGAATGCATTTGACCTTACTTTAACACTTGCCGGTATCGCTGGTATTATTCTTTCCATTGGTATGGCGGTGGATGCTAACGTTATTATCTATGCACGTATCAGAGAAGAGATTGCTGCGGACAGACCAATCAAGAGTGCTATCAAGATTGGTTTCCAGAAAGCACTTTCTGCAATCCTCGATGGTAATATCACAACATTAATTGCTGCCGCTATCCTTGCTTACAAGGGAACCGGTAGTATCCAGGGTTTTGCACAGACTCTTGCACTTGGTATCGTATTATCCATGTTCACAGCTCTTGTTATTTCAAGACTGATCATGACAGCAGTATATGAACTTGGTGTTCAGGATGAAAAGTACTACGGAAGAGCAAAAGAGCTCAAGCCAATCGATTTCGTTGGCAAGAGAAAGATCTGCTTTATTGCATCTATCCTTGTAATCCTGATCGGACCTGCTGGTATGCTGATCCATAATTCAAAGGATGCGAAGATCCTGAACTACAGCCTTGAATTCATGGGCGGTACTTCAACAACTGTAACATTTAATGAAGATTACAATATCGACGAACTCGATGCAAAGGTTAAGCCTGTTGTTCAGGAAGTAACCGGTGATGCGAATATCATGATGCAGAAGGTTACTGGTGGTAACCAGGTCGTTATCAAGACAAGAGAACTTACTGTTGATGAAAGACAGGAACTTGAAGACCGAATGGTAAGTGACTTCTCAGTAGATCCTACAACTATTGCAGAAGAAAGTATTTCCGCTACAATCAGTGGTGAGATGAAGTCTGATGCTATTTCAGCCGTTATCATCGCTACTATCTGTATGCTGATCTATATCTGGTTCCGTTTCAAGGATATCCGTTTTGCAACAAGTGCGGTTATCGCCCTTGTACATGACGTATTGGTTGTTCTGATGTGCTACGTTGTACTCTGGATCAGTGTTGGTAATACATTTATTGCATGTATGCTGACTCTGGTTGGTTACTCAATCAACGCAACTATCGTTATTTTCGACCGTATCCGTGAGAATCTGAAATCTATGAAGAAGAGAGATACATATAAAGATGTTGTTAATAAGAGTATCACTCAGACATTAACACGAAGTATCTATACTTCATTCACAACATTAGTAATGGTTGCAATTCTTTATGTGATGGGTGTAAGTTCTATCCGTGAATTCGCACTTCCTCTGATGGTTGGTATCCTTTGTGGTGGTTATTCTTCTGTATGTATTACAGGTCCACTGTGGTATATCATGAAGGCTAAAGTTCAGCCAAAGAAGAAAAAATAGAAACTTAATCCCCGGTATCTTTACCGGGGATTTCTTTATAAGGAGGCAGTAATGAAAAAATGGGTCGTTACAGCAAAACGTGATGATTTTAAAGGAATTGCGCAACGTTTTTCCATAGACCAGGTGACTGCAAGACTTATCCGAAATCGTGACATCATCGGTGACGAAGCCATCGAAGAGTATCTGAACGGCAGTCTTCTGAACCTTCATTCTCCACATCTGCTGTCTGGTTGTGACCGTGCAGTTTCGATCCTGCTGGATAAGATCGATGAGCAAAAAAGAATCCGCATCATTGGTGATTATGATATTGATGGTGTAACAGCTACTTATATTCTGAAAAAAGGTCTTGAAAGATGTGGTGCCGTAGTAGATTATGAGATACCTGATCGCGTGAAGGATGGCTATGGAATCAATGAGACGCTTGTCAGAGAAGCCTATGAAGATGGAATCGATACGATTCTTACCTGTGATAACGGGATCTCTGCCATTGAACAGATCAGTCTTGGAAAAGATCTTGGAATGACAATGATCGTCACCGACCATCATGAGATCAGAACAGAAGCGATAAACGGTCAGAAACGAGAATTGCTTCCACATGCAGATGTCATTATCGATCCTCATCAGCAAAGATGTAATTATCCTTATAAGAACATCTGTGGTGCAGTGGTAGCATATAAACTAATCCAGAATCTCTACGAAGCGATGCATATTCCTTCCTATGAGATAGAACAATTCATTGAATTTGCTGCTATCGCTACTGTAGGAGATGTCTGTGACCTAACTGGTGAGAATCGTATCCTTGTACGAGAAGGTCTTCTTTCTTTGAATCAGACACAAAATATTGGTCTGAAAGCTCTGATTGCAGTCAATGGATTGCTGGATAAAGATATCAATTCCTATCATATCGGATTTGTCATTGGTCCTTGTATCAATGCAAGTGGGAGACTTGATACCGCTAAAAAGGCTCTTCAGCTTTTTCTTACAGAATCAGAAGCAGAAGCGACCGAGCTGGCAGAAGAACTCCTGATTTTGAACAATGAAAGAAAAGACATGACTCTTTCCGGTTACGAACAGGCTGTTGAACTCATTGAAGGAAGTAGTCTAAAGAATGATAAAGTTCTTGTAGTATATCTTCCAGACTGTCATGAAAGCCTTGCTGGTATTATCGCAGGAAGAATACGGGAACGTTACTATCGTCCTGTTTTTGTTCTGACAAAGGGAGAGGTGGATATTAAAGGAAGCGGTCGTTCAATCGAACAATATTCCATGTTTGAAGAGATGCAAAAGTGTGACGGATTGTTTTTGAAATATGGCGGACATCCTATGGCAGCAGGCTGTTCATTAAAGGAAGCGAATATCAATCAGTTACGAACACAGCTCAACTTATTAACAACTCTTACAGATGATGATCTGATTGAAAAGATTCGTATCGATGTACCGATGCCAATCGATTACATAAGAAAAGAACTGATCGATGAACTTCAACTTCTGGAACCATTTGGAAAGGCAAATGAAAAGCCTGTATTCGCCGCAAAGAATCTCTCTGTACTGGAGGCACGTCTTATCGGCAAGAATAGAAATATATGTAAACTTCGTATCTGTTCGGAATATGGCTGTGTTATGGATGCGATCTATTTTGGCGACTCGGATATCTTCCTTACCTATCTGAAACAGAAGTTTTCTGCTAAAGATGTAGAGAATATGTTTGCAGGAATCCAGAATCGAATCACCCTTTCTGTTATCTACTACCCAGAGATCAATAGCTATCGTGGCATAGATAATATACAGATTGTAATTCGCGAGTATCAATAGTTTCTTGACAAATAAAATAGAAGAGCATAAAATTATTAGGTGTATTTTTACAGTCACCTGATAAATTAGGGAGGAATGTTGCATGAGACATCTTTATAAATTAATTGAACAAAAGTGGCAGGATAAATGGGCTAAGAGTAAGATATTCGAAGCAGTTGATTATAGCGACAAGCCTAAGTTTTATGGTCTGGTAGAGTTCCCATACCCAAGTGGCGCCGGAATGCATGTTGGTCATATCAAGGCTTATTCCAGTATCGAAGTTGTTTCCAGAAAACGTAGAATGGAAGGTTATAACGTATTATTCCCAATTGGTTTTGATGCATTCGGTCTTCCAACAGAAAACTATGCAATCAAGACATCTACTCATCCAAGAATTATCACTGACAGAAATATCGAGAAGTTCTCAAGTCAGTTAAAGAGCGTTGGCTTTTCTTTTGACTGGAGCAGAGTTATCGATACAACAGATGAAAACTTTTATAAATGGACACAGTACATCTTCTTAAAGATGTTCGAAAAGGGTCTTGTATTCCGTGATACAGCACTTGTTAACTACTGTCCAAGCTGTAAGGTAGTTCTTTCTAACGAAGACAGTCAGGGTGGTAAGTGTGATATCTGTCATAGTGATGTTGTACAGAAGTCTAAGACTGTATGGTATCTGAAGATTACAGAATATGCTGATAAGCTTCTTCAGGGTCTGAATGACGTAGATTATCCAGGTAACGTTAAGCAGCAGCAGGAGAACTGGATTGGTAAGTCTACTGGTGCATTTGTTAAGTTTGATGTAGCCGGAACAGATGAAAAGCTTGAAATCTATACAACAAGACCAGATACTTTATTTGGTGTTACTTTCATGGTTATTGCACCTGAACATCCACTGATCAACAAGTATGCAGATAAGATTGCTAACATGGATCAGATTGAAAGTTACCGTGCAGAATGTATGAAGAAGACTGAGTTCGAACGTACTCAGCTTGTAAAAGATAAGACTGGTGTTATGATCGATGGTCTGAAAGCAATTAACCCAATCAACGGCAAGGAGATTCCTATTTTCTGTGCTGACTATGTAATGATGGGTTATGGTACAGGTGCTATTATGGCAGTTCCTGCACACGACCAGAGAGACTATGACTTCGCTAAGAAGTTCGGTGTAGACATCATTCAGGTTATCAAAGGCGGCAATATTGAAGAAGCCGCTTACACAGGTGATGGTGAGATGATCAACTCTGAATTCCTGAATGGTTATACCAATAAAAAGACATCCATCGAACGTATGGTAGAAGAAATCAAGAAGATGGGTATCGGTGAAGCAGGTGTTCAGTTCAAGATGAAAGACTGGGCATTCAACCGTCAGAGATACTGGGGCGAACCAATTCCTCTGATTCATTGTCCTGATTGTGGAGTTGTGGCTGTTCCTTACGAAGAGCTTCCACTGAGACTTCCGGATGTTGAAAACTTCGAACCAGGTGCAGATGGTGAATCGCCATTAGCTAAGATCGACAGCTATGTTAACTGCACATGTCCAAAGTGTGGTAAAGCTGCTAAGCGTGAAACTGATACTATGCCACAGTGGGCAGGATCTTCCTGGTATTTCTTACGTTATATTGATCCAAACAATGATGAAGCACTTGCAGATAAGAAGAAACTGGAATACTGGATGCCTGTAGACTGGTATAACGGTGGTATGGAACATGTTACAAGACATATGATCTATTCTCGTTTCTGGCATCACTTCTTATATGATATCGGTGAAGTTAACACTGCAGAACCTTATGCTAAGCGTTCTATCCAGGGTCTTATTCTTGGACCAGACGGAGAGAAGATGAGTAAGTCTAAGGGTAATGTTATCGATCCACTGGATATCGTTGAAGAATATGGTGCAGATACATTAAGAACTTATGTACTGTTCATGGGTGATTACGGTGCAGCTGCTCCATGGAATGACAGTTCCGTAAGAGGTTGTAAGAGATTCCTTGAACGTGTTGCTGCACTCACTGATATGGTTAGTGATGATCCTGCAACAGCAGAACTGGAATCAAGCTTCCATAAGACAATCAAAAAAGTATCTTCTGATATTGAGGAAGTTAAGTTCAATACAGCAATCGCTGCTCTGATGACTCTGCTTAACAAGATTTATGATGCAGGAAAACTGAGCAAAGAACAGCTTGAGATCTTCGTTAAACTGCTTTGCCCATTTGCTCCACATATTTCAGAAGAGATCTGGGAAAGCTTAGGACATGACGATTTCTGCTCTATTGCACAGTGGCCGGTATATGATGAAGCAAAGACTGTTGATGCTACAATCGAGATCGGTGTACAGGTTAACGGTAAACTTCGTGCAACTGTTGTAATCCCAACAGGATGTGATCAGGAAACTGCACTCACAGCTGCAAAGAAGGATGAAAAAGTTCAGCAGTTCATGGCTGGTAAGAAGGTAGTAAAAGAGATCTACGTTCCAAACAGAATTATCAACATCGTTGTTAAATAATGAATAATGACACTTTAAAAAGGCGTTCCATATGGAACGCCTTTTTAACTAATTCTTTACCTGTTGAATGCCATCAATATTAGCATCGATCAGCATGGAATAATTCGTATGGTAGATAACAAAACCCGGTTTTGCTCCTGCTACCTTCTTTACATGTTTTTTCTGAATATAATCGATCTCTGCTTTTTCAGAACCACGATTCTTTGAGTAATAAGCCGCAAGTCTTGCTGCTTCCTCAAAGGTTCTGTCCGGCAGTTCCTCTCCATTCCCTTTTACAATAACATGGGATCCAGGTGCTCCTTTTGCATGGAACCACCAGTCATTACCGGTTGCCACCTTGAAGGTAAGCTCTTCATTCTGGTAATTATTCTTTCCAACATAGATATGATATCCATCAGAAGAGATGTAATGGAACGGTTTGGAAGTGATCTTCACTTTTTTACCGCCTGTATTATGCCGCTTAATATAACCGAATTCTACAAGTTCTTCTTTAATCTGTACAAGATCTTCCTCAGATAATGCGATATCAAGTGCTGTACTGATGGATTCCAGATGATCAATCTCAGATCTCGTTTCTTCTACCAGCTTTAAGGATGCTTCATAAGTTCTTTTCAGCTTGTTATATTTTTCAAAGTACTTCTGGGCATTCTCCTGTGCTGTCTTATGTTCATCCAGTGGAATCGTAATCTCTGTATTATCATAGTAATTCAGACAGGTTAACTTCTTATCGCCCTCTTTACATCCATAGCCATAAGTATTGATAAGTTCCCCATAGATACGAAACTTATCACGTTTTTCGGTATCTTTGAGTTGCTTCAGCTGCAGCTCATACTTTTTCAGGTTACGATCAAGTGCAGTCTGAACGATCTTACGAAGATCAACGGATCTTTGACGAATACGGGTAACTGTATTCTTTTTTGCATAATAATCCTCCAGCATCTGAGATACGGTATCATAGTTTTTAACCTCCATATCGGAATACTGTGTCAGCGGAATTACACTGAAATCAACCGGTGCATCACTTTCAGAAATGATACATGGCGTATATGTTTGATTACGAATCTGCTCCATCAGAAGAGCAAACTGATGTTCCAGATGTATCAGAGAAGTCTCATCATAGCTGTTTGCAATTCGGTCTGATTCCAGAGAGGATCGATGACAGATCTCCTCAGCAATAAGAGGACTGATACCGGTAAAAGTAGTATAGATTGCCTTGGACAACGGCATCGCTTTATGACCGATGGTTACCAGAAAAGCTTCTTTTGTATAATCCAGAGGATTCAGCTTATCCTGTGTCAACGGAATAAAGTAATCCCTGCCAGGAAGCACCTCTCTGACAGAACTTACTGCAGAAGAGATATGCTTGATACTGTCAATAATCATTCCTTCCTCATTACAGAAGATGATATTACTATGTTTTCCCATAAGTTCAACGATCAGAAGCTTATGACAGACATCACCAAGTTCATTCAGATGTTCGATTTCAAAATTGATGATACGTTCCATACCAGGCTGCCAGATTCTGGTGAACTTTCCGCTTCCTATATGTTTTCGAAGCAGCATACAGAAATTCGGTGCAGTCAGAGGACTTGGTTTATTGGTTTCCGTAAAATAGATCAATGGAAGAGAAGCACCTGCTGAAATCAACAGACGATATTGCTGGCGTCTTTCACTTTTAATTGTAAATATCAGTTCATCCGGTTCCGGCTGGGCAATCTTATTGATTCTGCCGCCGATCAGGGTATCATTTAATTCTTTTACCACTGCAGAGATGACAATTCCATCTAATGCCATATATTCACCTCAAGTCAAAATATTTCAGTCATTTATTATAACAAACATTTTTTCTTTTGTTAAGTCCGCTTCTGCTTGTTGACGGTTTTCTGCAAATGCTTTATAATAACTTAACGTGGATTCGTGTGCCACAATATACATAAAGGTAGATATAATAACATGATAAAGAGTATGACTGGTTTTGGCAGAGGTGAAGTTCTGCAGGATAACCATAAATTTACGGTTGAGATGAAAGCCGTTAATCACAGATATTTTGATGTCAATATCAAGATGCCTAAGAAATTAGTTTTTTTTGAATCCGCTATCCGTAATCTGCTGAAAGAATATATGCAGCGCGGTAAGATCGATATCTTTATTACATATGAAGATTTCGCAGAAGAGAATATGGCATTAAAGTATAATGAAACACTTGCTGCACAGTATCTGAAGTATTATAAGCAGATGGCTGAAGTCTTCCAGCTGAAGGACGATATCACTGCATCCTCTCTTGGAAGATGCCCGGATGTCTTATCTATGGAAGAACAGACAATGGATGAGAAGGAATTATGGGTAACTCTTGAGAAGGCATTAAGAGATGCCTGTGAACAGTTTGTAACAACAAGAATCCGCGAAGGAGAGAATCTCAAGAATGATATTATTGAAAAACTCAATGGTATGCTTTCCAATGTTGATTCCATTGAAGTTCGTTATCCTGAGATCATGAAGGAGTATCGAGAGAAGCTTCTTACCAAGATTCGTGATATTCTTGGCGATACGCAGATCGATGAGAACCGCATTGCAACAGAAGTTATCCTTTTTGCTGACAAGATCTGCACAGATGAAGAGACTGTAAGACTTCGCAGTCATATTGAAAGCATGAGAGCCGAACTCATTGCAGGTGGAAGTATTGGACGTAAGCTTGATTTCATCGCACAGGAGATGAACCGTGAAGCGAACACGATTCTCTCAAAGGCCAATGATCTTGCAACATCTAATATTGCTATCGACCTGAAGACTGAGATTGAGAAGGTTCGTGAACAGATTCAGAATATTGAATAAGCGTTTATATAAACGCAGATGTTTAACAAGGAGATATAGATGAGATCAAAAGGAATATTACTTGTACTGTCTGGCTTTGCAGGCGCAGGAAAAGGAACCGTTGTAGGGAGACTGATGTCTGATTACGATGATTATGCATTGTCTATTTCCGCAACAACACGAGCACCTCGTGGTACAGAACAGGATGGTGTAGAATACTTTTTTAAGACAGTGGAAGAGTTTGAACAGATGATCAACGACGATCAACTTATCGAATACGCCAACTATGTAGGCAATTATTATGGAACACCAAAAGAATATGTACAGAGAAAGCTTGATGAAGGAAAGAATGTAATTCTTGAGATCGAGATGCAGGGTGCCTTAAAGGTAAAAGAAAAGTTCCCAGATACATTTCTCATCTTTCTGGTTACCAAAGATGCAGCTACTCTGGAACAACGTCTTCGCGGCAGAGGTACTGATACCGAAGAGTCTATTCTTAAGAGACTTGACAGAGCTAATGATGAAGCTGCTGCCATCGATAAGTATGATTGTGTTATCGTGAACGATGATATTGATAGCTGTGTTGAGAGAATCCACCAGATGATCACATCAGAACGTTATCGTACATCTCGTAATCAGGAGCTTATCAATTTTCTGAAAGAAGATTTAAAACAATTTAGATTAAGTTAATTTAGGAGGAATTATTTATGTTACATCCATCATACACAGAACTGATCCAGGTAGTAAACAGCGAGGTTGAAGACGGGGATACTCCTGTTGTTAACAGCCGTTATTCTATCGTACTTGCAACAGCAAAACGTGCTCGTCAGATAATCGACGGACAGGAACCAATGTCTATGCCTAAGGTGAATAAGCCACTTAGTATCGCAGTTGATGAACTTCAGAAGGGTCTGTTAAAGATTCAGGGCGAGGAGCCAAAAGCAGAAGAGATTGCTGCAGTAGAAGAAGCACCAGCAGAAGAAGTGGAAGTGGAAGCATAATGGAACAGATTCGAGAGGTCAAAAAAGGATTTTCTCTTTTATCCGTTGCGTATATCGTTATCGGTACTGTTCTTCTGATCTGGCCTGATATCTCTGTTCGTACATTTTGTTATGTTTTTGGTCTGGCAATGATCATCTATGGTGGTGCACATCTAATCATGTATTTTACAAAGAGTCGGATGAGCAGTGTCATGCAGCCGGAGCTGGTTATCGGTGTTGTTACCGTGTCCACAGGATTATATATACTGATCAAGATGGAATATATGCTGGAGATCATTCCATTTGCTATGGGAATCGTCTCTCTTCTTGGCTGTATCGTAAAGATACAGAATTCTCTTGATCTGAAGCGTCTCGCATCTAAAAGATGGTATCTGATGCTGATCTTCTCAGTGATATTATTCCTGACAGGATTGGTTTTGATTATTAATCCTTTTGACGAACAGACAAAGATCGTCATTCTTCTGATCGGCATTACACTGTTATTAGATGGCATTACCAATCTGATCGGTATCTTCTGGATTGGATTTGTGTTTAAGCATTTAAAACGTGTCGATAACACTAAAGTAAAGAAAGAAGAAAGACCAGATGCATATGATTCAGTAGATGTAATCGATGTACTTGACGAAGATGAAGTTAGCGAGACAGCTCCTCTTTATCCTGAGGTCATAAATGAACATACATCGTCTGAGGAGGCGTAACGTATTATGAGAATACTGTTTATTTCACTTGGCTGTGACAAGAATCTGGTAGATTCTGAACACATGCTTGGATACCTGACTGATCGAGGATTCGAGATCACAGACGATGAAACACAGGCTGACGTTATCGTTGTTAACACCTGCTGTTTTATCCATGATGCCAAGGAAGAAAGTATCAATACTATTCTTGAGATGGCGGAATACCGCAAGGAAGGCAGCTGTAAAGCCCTGATCGTTACTGGTTGTCTTGCACAGAGATATAAGCAGGAGATTATTGATGAGATCACAGAAGTAGATGCTGTACTTGGTACAACATCAACCGATGAGATTTTAAAAGCTATTGAAGAGATACTGGAAGGTGAAAAGTTTACCAGCTTTCAGGAACTTGACAAACCGGAACGTATCACTACAAAGCGTATCGTCACAACAGGTGGTCATTATGCCCATCTGAAGATTGCAGAAGGCTGTAATAAGCATTGTACCTATTGTATTATCCCAAAGATTCGAGGTAACTATCGTAGTGTTCCTATGGAAGAACTGATCGCAGAAGCGACTGTTCTTGCCGAGTCTGGTGTAAAAGAACTTATTATTGTTGCACAGGAAACTACTATTTATGGTGTCGATCTTTATGGCAAAAAGAGTCTGCATATACTGTTAAAGGAGCTCTGTAAGATATCCGGTATCAGATGGATCCGCGTATTATATTGTTATCCGGAAGAGATCTATGATGAATTGATCGAAACGATCCGTGATGAGAAAAAGATCTGTCATTATCTGGATCTTCCAATCCAGCATGCAAGTGATCGTATCCTGAAACGCATGGGACGAAGAACATCGCACGCCCAGCTTGAAGACATCATTGAAAAGCTTCGAACTGAGATTCCTGATATTGTATTAAGAACTTCTCTTATTACCGGATTTCCTGGTGAAACACAGGAGGATCATGAAGAGTTGATGGCTTTCGTCGATGAGATGGAATTTGATCGTCTTGGTGTATTTACCTATTCTCAGGAAGAAGATACTCCCGCAGCTGAGATGCCTGATCAGATTCCAGAGGAAGTAAAGCTTGATCGTCAGGAAGAACTGATGGAACTTCAGCAGGAAGTTTCTTATGACAAGAATGAGATGAAAGTCGGAAGCAGTATCTATGCTATGGTAGAAGGTTTCCTTTCTGACGAGAATGCATTCGTAGCAAGAACTTATGGAGATGCGCCTGGAATTGACGGATATGTTTTTATTAATACTGATGAAACGTTAATGTCCGGTGATTTTGTAAAAGTAAAGATTACCGGCGCTCTTGAGTATGATTTGATAGGAGAGATTGATGATGAACGTGCCTAATATTCTTACAACCGCACGAATGATCCTCATCGTACCATTCGTTTTTATAATGCAACTGTACCCATCCGGGAATGGAAGATTTATAGCTCTTGCCATTTTCATTATTGCAAGCCTGACCGATTACTTTGATGGTTATCTTGCAAGAAAGAATCATCTTGTAACAAATTTTGGTAAATTCATGGATCCACTTGCAGACAAGCTTCTTGTAAGCGCTGCTTTTGTATGCCTGGTTGGCATGGGTAAGCTTCCTGCATGGATTGTAATTGTCATTATCAGCCGTGAATTTGCTATCAGCGGATTCCGTTTAATTGCCGCTGATAACGGTATTGTTATCGCTGCAAGCTGGTGGGGTAAGTTTAAAACAGTTTCCCAGATGATCATGATTATCCTTCTGATTGCAGATTTTGGCGGTATCTTTGATGTGCTGGAACAGGCTTTCATCTGGATTGCACTGATTCTTACCATTGTATCACTGATCGATTATATTAAAAAGAATATCAAAGTACTAGGCATGCAGTCATAGTACAAAACAATAGGTGAGCCATTGGCTCACCTATTTACATTTTATCTCTTATAAAATTCCTGAAGTCCGGATAAAGTTGCGTGCATATTGGCGAACATACCATCCAGAATCGTGATAGCTGCCATGGACTCCACAACAACAACAGCACGCGGAACAATAATCGGATCATGGCGACCTTTTACATTGATATCAATGACTTCCCCTGACTGATTCACTGTCTGCTGTGTTGAAAAAATAGATGGAGTAGGTTTAAATCCAACCGTAAGGATAAGATCACTTCCATCTGTAATACCACCTAACGTACCACCGGAATGGTTTGTAGTCTTATATATCTTACCATCTTCTCCACAGGTAAACGGATCATTATTCTGTGACCCTAACGCTTTTGCAGCAAGAAGTCCATCACCAAGTTCAAATGACTTTACAGCACCGATCGAGAACATTGCCTTAGCAAGATTAGCGGATATCTTCTCAAATACCGGATCCCCGATACCTGCAGGAACGCCTGATACGATACACTTTACAACACCACCACTGGAATCACCATTCTCTCTGCATTCATCGAGATATGCAGAAGCTTTCAGTGCCGCCTGTTCATCCGGCATATTCAGTGGATTCTGGTCACGACAGGAAAGATCAAATCGATCTTCTGATATGCTTACAGGCCCAATTGCCTGTACATAACCTGTAATCTGAATTCCAAGTGTCTCCAGAACTTTCATTGCTATCGCACCTGCTGCAACACGTCCTATCGTCTCTCTCCCGGAAGAACGTCCACCGCCACGATAATCGCGGAAGCCATACTTTTCATCGAAGGTAAAATCAGCATGCCCTGGACGATAATAAGAAGCGATCTCTGAATAATCGGCAGAACGCTGCTGTTTATTAAATACAACAAGTGAGATAGGAGTACCTGTTGTTTTTCCATTAAAAACTCCGGAAAGGATCTCAACAGCATCATCCTCCTTACGCGGAGTAGAATACTTATTAGTTCCCGGTTTTCTACGATTCAGAAAAATCTGTATATCCTGCTCTGTTAAAGGAACGCCAGCCGGACATCCATCCACTACAACTCCAAGTGCCTTTCCATGGGATTCTCCCCATGTACTTATTTGAAAATATCTTCCATAAACTGATCCAGACATAAATTTTTCTCCTCATTATCTAAAGCTTCATTACATCGCAGATAAGTATACCGAATTGTGAAAAAAATGTAAAGTAATTTGCTTTCGTTGACAAATTTATGTCAGAAAATTATAATAAACCATGACTAATAAGAAAGGATTATCGCTATGAATTTATTAAATAAACTGGAAAGAAAGTTCGGCAGATACGCGATCCACAATCTGTCTACATTCATCATTGCCGGTTATGCAGCTGGATATCTCATCAGTCTCATCGCACCGCAAATGATCTATTACATCACACTCGATCCATACTATATTCTTCATGGACAGGTATGGAGACTGATTTCATGGATTCTTTTACCGCCAGGTTCTTTCAGCTTTTTTACGATTATTATGCTCTATTTCTACTATTCAGTAGGTAATCTTCTGGAGAGAACCTGGGGAGCATTCCGTTATAATGTTTATATCTTCTCTGGAATCCTGATCAATATAATCGGTGCTTTTGCCCTTTACTTCTTCCTTGGTGGTGGAAGAATAACTATGGGTGGTATCTTCACAACTTACTACGTGAATATGACTATCTTTTTTGCATTTGCTGCTACTTATCCGGATATATCAGTATATCTTTACTTCTTCATTCCGATTAAGATGAAATGGCTTGCACTCATTGATGCAGCTCTGATGATTTTTGAGTTCTTCTCCATGAACTGGGTTGGAAAGTTCGTTATGCTGCTTTCTATGCTGAACTTTATTATCTATTTCATTTTCTCAAGAAAAGGTTCCTACAGACGCAGCGCGCAGAAGATCAATTACAATTTCCAGAAAGCAAAAGCTGCTCATGAGCAGAAGATGAAAGAAGAAGAAACGACACGTACAAAGAATCATGTCATTACAAGACATAAGTGCGCTGTATGTGGAAGAACCGAACTTGACGATCCGAATATTGAATTTCGTTTCTGTACAAAGTGTGACGGTAATTACGAATACTGTAGTGAACACATCTATACTCACACCCATGTAACAAAGGGTGAATAATTATTTAGAATAAGAATTTAAAAGGTAAAGGATTAAGATGAAACATATTCTGACATATAAGTTTCGTTCCAGGTACACAAATCTTATATTCGCTGTTATCTTACCCGTTATCTCGCTGCTGCTTGTAGAATATTTTACACACGTGCCATCAGATCTTACTCCACCCATTTTTGTTGTAAATCTGTGTGTTTATTATCTTATATATCTGGCCTGTATGTTTTTTACCGGAAGAACGGATATCGGGTATGGGCTTGGTACGCTTATTTTTCTGGTTTTCAGCTTTGCAAACAGCATTGTTGTAAGTTTTCGGTCTGCACCTATCGTTCCCTGGGATATCTATTCGGTCCGTACTGCAATGTCAGTTGCCGGCAATTATAAACTGGAATTAAATTCTCACATGATAATATCCCTTCTGGGATTTCTTGTAGTTCTTTTTCTTTGCAGTAAATTAAGGAAAA
Organism: Marvinbryantia sp.; assembly: GCA_045598185.1. Classification (GTDB taxonomy): domain Bacteria; phylum Bacillota; class Clostridia; order Lachnospirales; family Lachnospiraceae; genus Marvinbryantia. Next base: position 53,841 of record JAZLLO010000104.1, on the reverse strand, counting down.
AGCCCTTTATCCTTCCGGTAAGGATCATCGGAACTGTTATAAGTGCCGTAGGAATCTTTCTATATACTACTGCAATCAGTTCTGCACCTGTAATTAATGCTGTAGGGCTTGATACAATCCTTTTTACACCGAATGTACTATATCGTAATAACGGACTTGTAACCGGATTCCTTGGAATACTGAAGTACCTTGTTGTAGATAAGCCTGATCACTATTCCGAACAGTTCATCCGCGAGATCATGGATGAAGTAGAGATAAAACCAAAAGCAGAAGAGAAGCAGACAGAACAACTTCCGAATATCATTGTTATAATGAATGAAGCATTTTCTGATCTTTCCGTATACGGTGATCTTCATACGAATATGGACTATATGCCATTTATTCATTCTCTCACAGAGAACACCTGGAAGGGAAACTGTTACGTATCCGTAAAAGGTGGGAATACTGCGAATTCTGAATATGAATTCCTGACCGGGAATTCCATGGCTTTTGTCCCTGCAGGAAGTGTTCCTTATCAGCAATATATAAAAAGTGAGATTCCTACACTTGCCAGCAGCCTGAAGAACAAGGGATATTATACAGCAGCGATACATCCATATAACGCAAGCGGATGGAATCGCAATACCGTATATCCGCTTCTCGGATTTGAAGAACAATATTTCAAAAGTTCTTTTTCATCCCCTGACACCTTACGCGGATATATTACGGATGAAGAAGCATTTCAAAAGCTCATTGAACTCTATGAAGGAAAGACAGAAGGACAGCCATGTTTCCTTTTTGAGGTAACGATGCAGAATCATGGAGGCTATAGCAAAGAATATCCAGACCTTGAAGAAGAAGTTCTTATCACGGATCTTCCGGATAAGACTACACAAAATCGTGCTGTGGAAAAGTACCTCACACTCATGCAAAAGACAGATACTGCATTTATGAATCTTGTGCAATACTTTGAACAGCAAGAGGAAAAAACGATTATTCTGATGTTTGGGGATCATCAGCCATCTGATTACATCACCAATGTAATGGTAAGGCTGAATCACAAAGACCCACAGGATGAAGAGACTTTAGATCTTGGATATGTTGTTCCATATATTATGTGGAGCAATTATGATACAGGTACATCTCCTTTTGGCAATCTGAGTCTGAATTATATGAATACACTTCTTATGGAAAAGGCAGGAATTCCACTTACCGGATATCAGTCTTTCGAAAAAGAACTGTATCAGAAATATCCTGTTATTACTGCTAATCAGCTTCGGGATTCACGTGGCAAGCTTCTTAACTACGATCTTGGAGAAGAAGAATTAAATAAATATGCATGTCTTTCTTACGAAAGTCTTTGTAATAAGAAAGATAAAAAGTGGGAGTTCTTTCATTAGGAGAGATTAGAATGCAATAAGTGGAGTTAAAAAAGACTTGCAAAAGAATATATCTCGTTATATAATATGAAAGTCAAATGACTCCAGAAGCCGGCATGTCGGAATGGCAGACGAGGCAGACTCAAAATCTGTTGTGGGTGACTACGTGTGGGTTCAAGTCCCACTGCCGGCATTATCATCGTCGAAAGAATTGTATCTACAATCCTTTCGACTTTTTTAGATTTCGGGGATACTATATTAGATCGAAAAGGGATTTCATATGGATTGCAATACTGCTGAAAAACTGATACACCTATACGTAAAGCGTGAACTGGATGGCGAAGTGCTGGAAGAATTTCTGGAGCATGTGGAACATTGTCCATCCTGCAGTGAAGAACTGGAAGTTAATTTCTCTATCTACTACGCGCTCAAACAGTTGAATAATGAAGATGACGATTCCTTTGATATGAAGGAATTGTTGAGAAAAGACATTATATCTGCCAAATCATATCTGCAATCAGAAGATGACAGGCAGTTTCTGGAACGATTTCTCGGTCTGCTTGCTATGCTGGTACTTTTTTTCTTTCTGGCAGTCACTCTGGAGATTCGTTATTATGGCGGTTTCCAGAAGTCGAAACTTGTTCATATTCTTCAACCAGATGCCATTGTCCTTGAGATAGAACCGGAAACAGCTGTAGAAAGTGAACTCGAACCAGAGACAAACCATAAAAAGGAACTGATTTTACGCATACCGGAAACAGAAGAATATAAAATACCTGGATTTATTCCGGATGAACCATAAAACAAGGGGAAAAAAGATGGAAAAGATAGTACTGATAGACGGACATAGCATCTTAAACAGAGCATACTTTGGAGTACCGGATCTGACAAATTCCGAAGGCTTGCATACGAATGCAATCTACGGTTTTCTGAATATTATGTTTAAGATCCTGGATGAAGAAAAACCAGATTATTTTGCTGTAGCCTTTGACCTGAAGGCCCCAACCTTCCGTCATAAGATGTATGATGCCTATAAAGGAACCAGAAAACCGATGCAGGAAGAGCTGCGTCAGCAGGTTCCTGTAATGAAAGAGATGTTAACTGCTATGAATGTTCCATTAATGATGATGGAAGGATATGAAGCAGATGATCTTCTGGGAACAGTCGCAAAAAAAGCCGAAGCAGACCAGATGGAAGTAGTAGTTGTATCAGGTGACCGTGACCTGCTGCAGTTAGCCTCTGACCATATTATGATCCGTATTCCTAAGACCAAAAAAGGTGGTACAGAGATCGAAGATTACAAAACAAAAGATGTTCTTGAAAAGTATCAGGTAACGCCTTTACAGATTATTGAATTAAAGGCTCTTATGGGCGATACATCAGATAATATTCCAGGTCTTCCCGGCGTTGGAGAAAAGACTGCAACAAAGCTTATCGTAGAATACGGCAGCATCGAGAATGCCTATGAGCACCTTGAAGAGATCAAACCTAACAAAGCAAAAGAAGCCATGCGTGAACACTATGACCTGGCACAGCTTAGCAAGGTGCTTGCTACCATTAACATCCAGAGTCCTTTCACCCTTGATTATGATGCAGCACGTATGGATGATCTCTATACACCAGAAGCCTATAAACTTTGTAAAAGACTGGAATTCAAAAACATGCTTTCCAGATTCGAGACAAAAGAAGAGGAGAGTTCTGTCTCTGATCATTTCCGTGTCATCACAGATTTCTCTGAGGCAGAAGAGATCTTTGAAAAGGCAAAAACTGCAGAGTTCCTCGGCTTTGCAGTTATTGCAGAAGAGAATTCTATTCTTGGTATCTCCCTTACCCTTTCCAAAGATGAGGCCTGTTATATTCCTGCAGAAGGCTTTCTCACAGGAGATTATCTTTGCAGCCTGTTAAATGATACATTAAAAACAGTATCCAGAAAAGTAACCATGAACCTGAAAGAAGAACTTTCCTTCCTTGAGATGGAAGAAGGAATTGATGATGTAGTCATCGCTTCTTATCTTCTTAATCCTCTGAAGGGAGATTATCCATATGAAGATCTTGCCAATACCTATTGCGGTATCATGATCCCTGGAAAAGGTGAACTTCTTGGAAAAGAAAAACTGAAAAAGGAATTGGAAAAAGGCTATCCGGAAGGAAAAAAAGCTTTTGAATACTGTACTTATCTTTCCTATATTCCATTTTTATCATTCCCGGTACTGATGAAAAAGTTAGAGGAACAGGGAATGAAAAAGCTCTATGAAGAAGTTGAACTTCCACTTGTTTCTACTTTATTTCATATGCAGCGGGAGGGTATTCGTGCAAATGCAGAAACTCTTAAGCTGTATTCTGCAGAATTACAAGAACAGATCACCGAACTGGAAGCAAAAATATATGAAGAAGCAGGAGAAGAGTTTAATATCAATTCTCCAAAACAGCTCGGTGTTATCCTTTTTGAAAAATTGAAACTTCCTGGAAGCAAAAAGACAAAAAGTGGTTATTCTACCGCGGCTGATATTCTTGAGAATCTTGCACCGCAGTATCCAATTGTAGAAAAGATTCTGGATTATCGTCAGGTATCAAAGCTGAAATCCACATACGCAGATGGTCTTACTGCCTTCATTCAAAAGGATGGCAGAATTCATGGAACCTTTAATCAGACCATTACCGCCACCGGAAGAATCAGCAGTACGGATCCGAATCTTCAGAATATCCCGATTCGTACAGAAGCCGGAAGGAGATTCCGTAAAGTATTCATTCCAAAAGATGGACACGTTTTTATCGATGCTGATTATTCTCAGATCGAGCTACGCGTTCTTGCAGCTCTTTCACAGGATGAAGCCCTGATCACTGCTTTTAGAAATCATGTCGATATCCATACTTTGACGGCATCAGAAGTATTTCATGTTCCATTTGATGAAGTTACTTCCCTTCAGAGACGTAATGCAAAAGCAGTTAACTTTGGTATTGTTTATGGAATCAGCGCCTTTGGCTTAAGTCAGGATCTTAAGATTTCCAGAAAAGAAGCTTCCGACTATATAGAGACCTACTTTGCAACTTATCCGAAGATCAAGGAATTTCTGGATAACTGCGTTCAGATAGCAAAGGAAAAAGGTGAAGTGGAAACTTATTATCACAGAATACGTCCTGTTCCAGAGTTATCCTCCAGTAATTTTATGCAGCGTTCCTTTGGCGAGCGTGTAGCAATGAACAGTCCGATTCAGGGAACTGCAGCTGATATTATTAAGATCGCTATGGTTCGTGTAGACCAGAGACTTCGAAAAGAAGGTTTAGCTGCAAGATTAATCCTTCAGGTACACGATGAACTCCTCATCGAAACACCGAAAGAAGAAGAACAGAGAGTAATTGATATTCTAAAAGAAGAGATGACAAGCGTGACAGACTTTTCCGTCGCAATGGAAATAGATGTAAACAGTGGAAGTGATTGGTATGAAGCACATTAAAGTTCTTGGTATTACCGGCGGTGTTGGAGCCGGTAAAAGCACGGTTCTGGATTACCTGCAAAAAACTTATCAGGTACGGGTGATCCAGCTTGACCAGGTAGCACACCTTCTGATGAAACCTGGTATGGAATGTTATCGAAGGATCGTAACCGAATTCGGTGAAGAGATTCTTTCTCCGAATCAGGAGATCGACAGACGAATTCTCGGTTCCAAAACCTTCGGCAATTCCATAGAGATGGAAAAACTGAACAGAATCGTTCATCCTGCAGTAAAAGAATATATCATCGAGCAGATACGTCAGGAAGATGCCAAACAGGAAAAACCGTTCCTTGTTCTTGAAGCAGCTCTGCTGCTAGAGGATCATTACGATGAGATCTGCGATGAGATCTGGTACATTTATGTAAACTACGAGAACCGTGTAAAACGTCTCATTCATAGCCGTGGTTATACGGAAGAAAAGGTACAGGCCATCCTGAAGAACCAGAAAGCAGATATAGAATTTCGCAGCGAATGCCAATTTATTATTGACAATAATAATGAGATTATGGAAAATACATATGAACAGATTGACAGAGGTTTAACAGAGCATGGATTTTTGTAGTATTGCCAGTGGAAGCAGCGGAAACTGTATCTATACCGGTTCTGATTCGACAGGTATCCTGATCGATTCCGGTATCAGTGCAAAATCAATTGAAAAAGGATTAAATGAGATCGGCCATCAGGCAAAGGAGATAAGCGGTATCCTTGTCACACATGAGCATTCCGATCATATCAAGGGGATTGGAGTTCTTGCCCGCAGATATGGTATCCCGATTTATGGAACAAAAGGGACTCTTCTGGCTATTTCCGGTACATCCTCCCTTGGGAAGATCGATCCTTCACTTTATCACCCGATCACTGTGGATGAAGATTTCCAGATTGGAGATCTGAACATTCATCCATTTGAGATTCCTCATGATGCCGCACAGCCTTGTGCGTACCGTATCGAACATGAAGATAAAAAAGTAGCTGTTGCTACTGATCTGGGTATCTTTAATGAATACATTGTTGAAAACCTGACACATCTGGATGCACTTCTTCTTGAAGCGAACCATGATGTACGAATGCTTCAGGCAGGTCCATATCCCTATTATCTGAAGCAGCGAATTCTTGGAACCTGCGGGCATCTCTCCAATGAGAATGCCGGAAGACTGCTATCCAGAATCGTACACGACAATCTGAAACATATCTTTCTGGGGCATCTCAGCAAAGAGAACAATTATGACAAGCTTGCTTATGAGACAGTATGCATGGAAGTAACCATGGGAGACAATGAATATAAATCAGATGATTTCCACATTCGTGTGGCTTCCAGAACAGAAATATCTGATTTTGTAACAGTGTAAGAGGAGAAAATTATGAAAAAGACAATTATCACAGTAGTCGGAAAAGATGCAGTGGGTATTATCGCCAAGGTATGTACTTATTTATCAGCAAATAATGTGAATATTCTGGATATCAGCCAGACAATCGTAGATGGCTTCTTTAATATGATGATGGTAACAGACGCTACTGCAGCAACCAAGGAATTTGGTATGATCCAGAAAGAATTAAAAGAACTTGGAGAAGACATCGGTGTTGTGATTCGTTGTCAGCATGAAGATATCTTTAATAAGATGCACAGAATCTAATGATAAGAGGTGACAACAGATGATCAATATATTTGAAGTAAATGAAACAAATCAGATGATCGCTCATGATAATCTGGATGTTCGTACTATTACTCTTGGTATCAGTTTGTTAGACTGTATCGATGCAGATCTTGCAGAATGCAACCGAAAAGTCTATGAAAAGATCACTACCTTAGCAAAAGATCTTGTAAAAACAGGGGAAGAGATTGAAAATGAATATGGTATTCCGATCGTGAATAAACGTATCTCAGTTACCCCGATCGCCCTTATAGGCGGAAGTGCGTGTAAGTGTCCGGATGATTTCGTAACACTTGCCCAGACACTGGATCGTGCTGCAAAGGTAGTTGGCGTTAACTTTATCGGTGGATATTCTGCACTTGTAAGCAAAGGCATGACTAAGGCAGACGAGTATCTGATTCGTTCTATTCCAAAGGCACTTGCTACCACAGAGCGTGTATGCAGTTCTGTCAATGTAGGTTCTACCAAAACAGGAATCGATATGGATGCTGTACGTCTCCTTGGAGATGTAATCCTTGAGACAGCAGAATATACCAAAGAGAACGATTCTCTTGGCTGTGCAAAGCTGGTCGTATTCTGTAATGCACCGGATGATAATCCATTTATGGCAGGAGCCTTCCATGGTGTAACAGAAGGAGATGCTGTTATTAATGTTGGTGTCAGCGGACCGGGTGTTGTAAAGCATGCTCTTGAAAAGGTTCGCGGCGAGAACTTCGAAGTTCTCTGTGAAACGATCAAGAAGACAGCCTTTAAGGTAACCCGTGTGGGTCAGCTTGTAGCGCAGGAAGCATCCAGAAAACTGAATATTCCTTTTGGTATCATCGATCTGTCACTTGCACCAACACCTGCTATCGGAGACAGTGTTGCAGATATCCTTTGTGAAATTGGTCTTGAGTATGCAGGTGCACCTGGTACTACAGCAGCTCTTGCACTGTTAAATGACCAGGTTAAAAAAGGTGGTGTAATGGCTTCTTCTTATGTAGGCGGTTTAAGCGGTGCATTCATTCCAGTCAGTGAGGATCAGGGAATGATTGATGCTGTACAGGCGAATGCATTAACCTTGGAAAAACTGGAAGCTATGACCTGTGTCTGCTCCGTTGGTCTTGATATGATCGCAATTCCAGGTGATACACCAGCAACAACAATCTCTGGTATCATTGCCGACGAGATGGCAATTGGTATGGTAAATCAGAAAACTACAGCCGTACGACTGATTCCGGTTATCGGAAAAGGTGTCGGTGAGATCGTACAGTTCGGCGGTCTTTTAGGATATGCTCCTATTATGCCGGTGAATCCGTTCTCATGTGCAGCATTCGTAAATCGTGGCGGAAGAATCCCTGCTCCAATCCATAGCTTTAAAAACTAACAAAATCAAAAGCCGGATCAAACGTTTCAAGTTATAAAGCGTCTGATCCGGATTCTTTTATCTTATAAAAATTCTTCTAGTATTCTCATGCTGAAATGCTTTCCCATTTCTTACGCTGAGCTGCATCTGATAGAGATTAGATGCATAACTCGTCTTCATGAGTTGTTCCTTTGCAAGTTCCTGTATCTTTTTCTCATTATAAAAAGCATCTATAACCTCATTGCTTCCGGCCATCTTGCTGATCACCGAAATCGATGCCTTCCTTTTTACAGATTTCAATAACTCCGATGCCTCCTTATTCATAGAAAGGATTCTTGTATAAGCAGGAAGAATATTCTTCTTATCTGGTTCTTTTATCGAAAGCAGGATATGAAGAAGACTTCTTTTAATATGCATCATCGTTTCATTCTTCGTCTTTAGAATATCTGCAAACTGATCAATATTACGATATAAAAAACGATTCTGCCAGATTCTGTTTGCCAGGAACTGTCCCACATCAAAATATCCGGCCAGTTCTTCCGGAGATTCCATATCCAATAACTGATACCCCAGAATAGAAGAGAACGCATCTGTAAATAAATATCTTTCATGTTCAAATTCAGTTTCCAGAATCGGTAAGACATTTTCCGGAACAGTATCTGCTTCTTTTACAGCAGAGAAACCATTCTCTTTTCTGCAGGCACTGCGAATAGCTGAAGCAGAGGAAAAACTCTTCAAAGCATCACTATGATATCCTTCGCCTTTTCTGCTTATCGGATGTATCTTCATCTTACTATTGACAGAAAGAAGTGCTTTCGTATATTCAATTCCAAGTATATTGTTCGGAGCAGACAAAAATTCACTGTCTATACCGCACTCTGCCAGTGCCTGTGCTCTTGCCGCCGGGAATGACATACCTTTTTTCAGGCATTCGCTCAATCCCCTGCGATAATCATCCGGCTCATCCTTTAATATAGAAGCAACCTCATAAAAATGTGATATCTCTCCTGATTCAGAGCCAAAACACAGTTCATCCACACATCCCAGTGCATGAAGAATCGCCACACCGCCAAGCGCAAAATTCGGAGCACTTGCAGTAGAATAAAATACCGGCAGCTCTAATACCAGGTCTGCCCCGGATAAAACTGCCATCTTCGCCCTTGCATACTTATCCACAAGTGCACATTCTCCACGCTGCACAAAATCACCGCTCATGACAACGACCACATAGTCACTTCCATGTTCTTCCTTAATCTGTCGAATCTGATAAGCATGTCCATTATGAAACGGATTATATTCCGCGATAATACCAGTAACCTTCATATATCCTCCCGGTGATCTTAAAAAATCAGCTGAAACATATAATAAATGATCGGAATCAGGATAGCGGGAAGCATATTCGCAACCTTGATCCCTTTGTTAAAGATCAGATTAATACCTACTCCGGTAATAAGAACAGAACCAACAAACGAAAGATCTCCTATCAGCGCATCTGATAAAAACGGCTCTATAAAACGTGCAAACAATGTAATCGCTCCCTGATAGATTCCAAGCGGAACAGCCGCAAAAGCCGCACCGATTCCCATGGTAGATACAAAGATCAGTGTAATAACACAGTCAAGGGCTGCCTTTGCTGTCAACATGGAATAATCCCCTGTAAGACCATCCTGAAGGGATCCTACAATAGCCATTGCCCCGATACAGATTACAAGTGTGTTTGCCATAAAACTATCAACAAATTTTGTATCATTCGTTGCATGAACTGCCTTTTTGATCGATTCTCCCAGAGATACAAGACGGTCTTCAATACAGAGGAATTCTCCTATTATGCTTCCAAAGATCATGGAGAAGATCATAAGCATGGTACCGTTTGCTGACAGATGTTCTCCGCTTACCTGAAACATCTGTGTCAGTACACCGCTGATACCAATAAACAAAGTACATAATCCAAGCGCACTCATAAGCGTCTGCTCATACTTCCTGATATTGCTTCCATTAATAAATTTCCCAAGAATACCGCCTAATATAACTGCACCAACATTAATCAAAGTTCCCATAGTTTCCGCCCTTTTTCCTGTCACATTATCCTGTATAAGTATTTCTATTTGCCAAAAAAGTTTATCATCAAAAGCCATTATATTCAACAAACGAAGTGAAAAAAGAAAAAAATAAATAATACAGTTGATAAATTGAAAAAAATTTATATAATAGAATATGAAAGTCGTCCAAAGACGACTAATAAACATTAAAAGGAGAATAGTTATGGCATTAGTTACTACGACTGAAATGTTCAAAAAAGCTTATGACGGCGGATATGCTGTTGGTGCTTTTAACGTAAACAACATGGAAATCGTTCAGGGTATTACAGAAGCAGCTGGCGAACTTAACAGCCCTGTAATCCTTCAGGTTTCCAAAGGTGCAAGAGCTTACGCTAATCATACATACCTTGTTAAATTGGTAGAAGCAGCTGTTGCAGAAAATCCACAGATCCCAATTGCACTTCATCTTGATCATGGTGATAGCTTCGAGCTTTGTAAATCATGTATCGATGGTGGTTTCACATCTGTTATGATCGATGCTTCTTCTAAGTCTTTCCAGGACAACATCGCTCTTACAAAACAGGTTGTAGAATATGCTCACGCTCATGGCGTAGTAGTAGAAGCTGAACTTGGTACTCTTGCTGGTATCGAAGACGAAGTAGTTGTAGAAGCTGGTAAAGAAAGCTATACACGTCCAGAAGAAGTAGAAGAATTCGTTGATAAGACAGGTTGTGACTCTCTTGCAATCGCTATCGGTACTTCTCATGGTGCTTACAAGTTCACAGCAGCTCAGTGTACAAGAAATGAAAAGGGTATCCTTGTTCCACCTCCACTTCGTTTCGACGTACTTGAAGAGATCGTTAAGAAACTTCCAGGTTTCCCAATCGTTCTTCACGGCTCATCTTCAGTTCCACAGGAATTCGTAAAGATGATCAACGAAAACGGCGGAAATATGCCAGATGCAGTAGGTATTCCAGAAGAACAGCTTAGAAAAGCTGCTACACTTGCTGTATGTAAGATCAACATTGACTCTGATATCCGTCTTGCTATGACAGGTGTTATGAGAAAGTACTTCAATGACAATCCATCACACTTCGATCCACGTCAGTATCTGAAACCAGCTCGTCAGGCTGTTAAGGATATGGTTGCTCATAAGATCGTTAACGTTCTTGGATCAAACGGAAAAGCTTAATTAATCAGATTGTATATTTGATTGCTTAATAAGCAGGACACCACACGATATTGTGTGGTGTCCTTTTTCGTTTCATACATTTTGCGAAAAAATACAATCTATTTCGGAATAATTATTGAAAAATAAAAATTGAAATAATATAATGATATTTATGAGAGACTGTACAAGTCTTAAAGAGAAAATAGCCGTGCTATGACCTTCATCAGTGCGGATTATAAATGAAAGGAGTCATGGAATCATGGGATTTATTGACATTATCAAAGAAAGAGCAAGAAACAATAAGAAGACAATCGTTCTTCCAGAGACAGAAGACCGCAGAACATTTGAAGCTGCTGCTAAGATTTTAGCAGAGGATATCGCTGATATCGTTCTTGTTGGTTCTGAAGAAGCAATCAAAAAAGGCAGCGAAGGTCTTGACATTTCAAAAGCTATCTGTGTAGACCCAGCTACTAATCCAAAGACAGCAGCTTATATCGACAAACTTGTTGAATTAAGAAGCAAAAAAGGTATGACACCAGAACAGGCAAAAGAGATCCTTCTCAACCAGTATCTTTACTACGGTGTAATGATGGTTAAGATGGGTGATGCTGATGGTATGGTATCAGGTGCTTGCCACTCTACAGCTGATACATTAAGACCATGTCTCCAGATTCTTAAGACAAAACCAGGTACAAAACTTGTATCAGCATTCTTCCTTATGGTAGTTCCTGACTGTGAATACGGCGCAAATGGTGCATTCGTATTCGCTGACTCTGGTCTTTGCCAGGATCCAAATCCAGAAGAACTTGCTGCAATCGCTGCATCTTCTGCTGAATCATTCGAACTTCTTGTTGGAGAAGAAGCTAAAGTTGCTATGCTTTCTCACTCTACAATGGGTAGCGCAAAGCACGCACTTGTTGACAAAGTAGTAGAAGCTACAAAGATCGCAAAAGAAACATATCCAGAACTCAAACTTGATGGTGAAATGCAGCTTGATGCAGCTATCGTTCCATCTGTTGGTAAGTCTAAAGCTCCAAACAGCAAGGTAGCAGGTGAAGCTAACGTTCTTATCTTCCCTAACCTTGATGCTGGTAACATCGGTTACAAGCTTACACAGAGACTTGGTAAAGCAGAAGCATACGGTCCTGTAACACAGGGTATCGCTAAGCCAGTTAATGACCTTTCTCGTGGATGTTCAGCTGATGATATCGTTGGTGTAGTAGCTATTACAGCTGTACAGTGCCAGGCTGACGACAAATAAGATTCAGGATAATAATAATATGACACGGGTGGTAAAACACCCGGTCATAAAACATTAGATATTTATTATACGGAGGAAAAACCAATGAACGTATTAGTTATTAACTGTGGTAGTTCATCTCTGAAATACCAGCTGATCAACTCAGAATCAGAAGCAGTTCTTGCAAAAGGTCTCTGCGAAAGAATCGGTATTGACGGAAGACTTACATACCAGAAGGCTGGATGTGATAAAGAAGTTACATCACCAGCTATGCCAACACATAAAGAAGCAATCGCTCTTGTACTTGCAGCTCTTACTAATGAAGCAACAGGTGCAATCAAGGATCTTAGCGAAGTTAATGCAGTTGGACATCGTGTAGTACATGGTGGAGAAAAGTTTGCAAGCTCTGTAGTTATCAACGCTGATGTATTAGCAGCTATCGAAGAATGTAATGACCTTGCACCTCTTCATAACCCAGCTAACCTGATCGGTATCAACGCTTGTGCAGAACTTATGCCAGGTGTACCAATGGTTGCAGTATTTGATACAGCTTTCCATCAGACAATGCCAGAAAAAGCTTACCTCTATGGTCTTCCATATGAATACTATGAGAAGTATGCAGTACGTCGTTACGGCTTCCACGGAACAAGCCACAGCTTCGTTTCTAAACATGCTGCAGAATTCCTTGGTCTTGACCTTGCTGCATCTAAGATCGTTGTTGCTCACCTTGGTAACGGTGCTTCTATCTCAGCAGTATTAAATGGCAAGTGTGTAGATACTTCTATGGGTCTTACACCACTTGAAGGTCTTGTAATGGGTACACGTTCTGGTGATATGGATCCAGCTATCATGGAATTCATCGCTAAGAAAGAAGGTCTTGACATCGCAGGTGTTATGAATGTACTTAATAAGAAGTCTGGTGTACAGGGTATCTCCGGTGTATCTTCTGACTTCCGTGATCTTGAAGATGGCATGAAGAATGGCAATGCTCGTTGTGCAGCAGCAATCGACGTATTTGCTTACCGTGTTGCTAAGTATATCGGTTCTTACGTAGCAGCTATGAACGGTGTTGATGCAATCGCATTCACAGCTGGTATCGGTGAAAACGCTCCACTTGTTCGTTCTAAAGTTCTTGCATACCTTGGTTACCTTGGTATCGAAGTAAACGAAGAAGCTAACGGAAAACGTGGTGATGACATCGTTATCTCTACAGCTGATTCTAAGGTTAAAGTTGCAGTTATTCCTACAAACGAAGAACTTGCAATCTGCCGTGAAACAGTAGCATTAGTATAATTCGTTATAAAGTGCTCAATCAGAGCCGTGGCAATTCCTTTGCCACGGCTTTTGCTTCCTTTCTGGTCTGTTTTGGTCTACATAATTTTGTAAATCTTAAAAAAACTGATTGACAAACGTTTTTTGTATAGTTATAATTCTAGGGTATGGATAGGAGAGCATTATGTTGTTTGATTTGAATGAAGTTTTGAGAATAGACGGAAAAGTTAAACGGTTCGATGCTGAGCTGGGATTTGATACTTATGTATCTGCTCAGGGAAAGGTTCCTATCGTTGACAGTACACCGATTTCTCTTGTTATTCGTAATAAGGGCAATAAGGAGCTGCAGATAAAAGGGAGTGCCAAGATTGTGCTAAGAATTCCCTGTGACCGATGTCTGGAGGATGTTGATACAGAACTTGAACTTGACTTTGAGAAAGAAGTTGATTTTAAAGATTCCGCAACAGATCGCGTAAAGGCATTGGATGAACAAATATTTATTGAAGGATACAATCTGGATGTGGATGAGCTTGTCTGTTCAGAGATTACGGTGAGTTGGCCGTCGAAGGTATTGTGTAAGGAAGACTGTAAAGGTCTTTGTCCTACCTGCGGGACCAATTTGAATCTGAAGACTTGCAACTGCGAGCCAACAGATTTGGATCCCCGGATGGCACAGATCCAGGAAATCTTTAACAAATTTAAGGAGGTGTAAACCATGTCAATCTGTCCAAAGAATAAATCTTCCAAAGGTAGAAGAGACAAGAGAAGAGCAAACTGGAAAATGTCTGCTATGAATCTTGTTAAGTGCAGCAAGTGTGGAGAGCTTATGATGCCACACAGAGTTTGCAAGAACTGCGGAACTTACAATAAAAAAGAGATTATCGCTCAGGACTAATAAGCATCAAAAAGAACTCTTCTTAGAAGAGTTCTTTTTTTCTGCCGATTCAGCAGATATATGGACGTCTTTGTTCTTGATTTTTCAATAGATGTCTTGTATTATGTCATTAGAAAATAAGGAGTGATTGAAATGCAGGAAAAAGTTCGTGTTGTACTTGATGCCATGGGCGGAGATTTCGCACCGGCAGAACCAGTAAAAGCAGCTGTGGAAGCAGTAAAAGACAGAGATGATATTACAGTCATTCTTGTTGGAATAGAAGATGTGATCAAAAAAGAACTTCAGAAGTATACTTATAAAGAAGGTTCTATTGAGGTCGTACATGCATCTGAAGTAATCGAGACAGGGGAACCTCCGGTTAGTGCAATTCGTAAGAAAAAGGATTCTTCCATTACTGTTGGTATGAATCTTGTAAAGCGTCAGGAGGCAGATGCTTTTGTTTCATCCGGAAGTACCGGTGCTGTTCTTGTAGGTGGACAGCTGATTATTGGCAGGATCCGCGGTATCGAAAGACCACCTCTTGCACCATTGATTCCTACAGAAAAGGGCGTTTCTCTTTTAATTGACTGTGGCGCTAATGTAGATGCCAGACCTTCTCATCTGATTCAGTTTGCCAAGATGGGTTCTATCTACATGGAGAATGTTGTCGGGATCAAAAATCCACGTGTAGGTCTTGTGAATATCGGTGCAGAAGAAGAAAAAGGCAACGCCTTAGTAAAAGAGACTTTTCCTCTGTTAAAAGAGTGTAAAGATATAAACTTCATTGGCAATGTAGAGGCAAGAGATATTCCATCAGGCGTGTGCGATGTTATTGTAACAGAAGCATTTGTCGGTAATGTTATCTTAAAGCTATACGAAGGTACTGCATCAACTCTTGTAAAGGTTATCAAGAAGGGACTCATGGGAAGTCTGAAGTCTAAGATCGGTGCATTGCTTGTAAAACCAGCACTAAAGGAAACCTTGAAATCCTTTGATGCAAGCGAACATGGAGGAGCTCCAATGCTTGGATTAAAAGGACTGGTTGTCAAGACACATGGAAGTGCAACCTATGTAGAACAGAAGAACGCGATATACCAGTGTGTTGAATTTTCAAAGCAGAATATTAATGAGAAGATTAAAGAACATTTAATCCCATCAGATAATGTATAATATTTTAAACGGGAGGAACTTTTTATGGAATTCGAAAAACTGCAGGATATCATTAGTGAAATCATGAATATCGAACCAGACAGCATCTCTATGGACACAACATTTGTAGATGATCTTGGTGCAGATTCTCTTGATGTTTACCAGATTATTGTAGGTATTGAAGAAGAATATGACATCGAGATTCCAGATGAGAAGCTTGAAAAGATCGTCACTGTAGGCGATGCTGTAGAAGCCATCAGAAACGCGATCTAAGAATTGGTTTTTATTGAAGATTAGAGGGTGCCTCATAAAGCACCCTTTCTTTTTGTTAAAGAAATGGAGAATACAATGCAAAGAGATTTAAAGGAACTGGAAGAAAAAATTCAATATATTTTTCGAAACAAGTCCCTTCTTGAAAATGCTGTGAGACATAGTTCTTATGCGAATGAGAATAAACGAAAGGAAAAAGATAATGAACGCCTGGAATTTCTTGGGGATGCCGTTCTTGAGCTTACCAGCAGTGAATTTATCTTCCTTAAGTATCCGAATATGCCGGAAGGCGACATGTCCAAGTATCGAGCAAGCATCGTCTGTGAGCCTACCCTGGCACAGTGTGCAGCAGATATAGAACTGGGCTCTTTCTTACGACTCGGTAAAGGGGAAGAACAGACTGGAGGGAGATTTCGCGAATCTATTACATCAGATGCTATGGAAGCACTTATAGGAGCTATTTACCTCGATAGTGGTTTTGCTAATGCAAAAGAATTTGTTAATCGATTTATTCTGAATGATATTGAAAATAAGAAACTCTTTTATGATAGCAAGACTATTCTTCAGGAGCTCGTCCAGGCACGATATAAGGGAGACACCATTACTTATGAACTGATCGGTGAAGAAGGTCCTGATCATGATAAGATATTTACCGTACAGATCATCGTTGGTGAGAAGGGCTTCTGTATCGGAACCGGACGTACCAAGAAGCGCGCAGAGCAACATGCTGCATATCTGACGATCATGCAGCTGAAAGGAATCAAATAAACAGAATGTATGTAAAAAGTATTGAAGTACAAGGGTTTAAGTCTTTCGCCAATCGAATGAAGTTTCAGTTCCATAATGGTATAACCGGAATCGTTGGTCCGAACGGAAGTGGAAAAAGCAATGTTGGCGACGCTGTGCGCTGGGTACTTGGAGAGCAAAGTGTAAAACAGCTTCGAGGCTCCAATATGAGTGATGTCATCTTCTCCGGAACAGAGAACCGAAAACCAATGGGTTTTGCCATGGTTGCCATTACTCTGGATAATTCAGATCATAAGCTTCCGGTCGATTATAATGAAGTAACCGTAACAAGAAGACTTTATCGTTCCGGTGAAAGTGAATATCTGATCAATGGAACTGCATGTCGATTAAGAGATATCAAGGAATTATTCTATGATACCGGTATCGGAAAAGAAGGATATTCTATTATCGGTCAGGGTCAGATTGACAAAATCTTAAGTGGAAAACCAGAGGACAGACGAGAACTCTTTGATGAAGCTGCAGGTATCGTAAAGTTTAAAAGACGAAAACTTGCTGCTCAGAAAAAGCTTGATGATGAACACAATAACCTTACACGTATCACAGATATTCTCTCAGAATTAACAAGGCAGATCGGTCCTCTTCAGCGCCAATCTGAGAAGGCCAGAGTATATCTGAAAAAGAGAGAAGAATTACGTCAGAAAGAAATCAACGTCTTCGTGGCCGATACAGGAAAACTGACATCTCAATTAAAT
Organism: Marvinbryantia sp.; assembly: GCA_045598185.1. Classification (GTDB taxonomy): domain Bacteria; phylum Bacillota; class Clostridia; order Lachnospirales; family Lachnospiraceae; genus Marvinbryantia. Next base: position 36,481 of record JAZLLO010000104.1, on the reverse strand, counting down.
CAGGTAGAAGATAAGATTGTGATTTCTCAGCATGATCTTGCTGATGTTGCACAGAAAGAAGAAGTCATTAAGGCAGAATATTCCAGAGTGGAACAGGAGATTGAACATCTGGACCAGGTAATCCAGGAAAAACAGGAGCTACTTAATCAGGGCATCTACCAGTGTCAGTCCCTGGAAAGTCAGGTTACGCTTCTGCAGGAACAGATACGATCTGCAAAGGCAAATGATGAATTATACGAACAGCGAATCCAGGCACTCGATAGCGAGATTCGTCAGAAACAGGAACTGATTCAGAAGGAAAAAGAGAAATTCGCCGACAGCGAAGAAGAACTTAACCGCGCAAGAGAATTACAGGAAGAAAAAGAACAGGAATATCTCATACTTGGGCAGGCAATTGCAGAACTGGATGAAAAGATTGCAGGCGGACAGACGGATCTTATTGATCTTTTAAATGGAAGAAGTTCTACAAAGGCCAGACTTCAGCGTAATGAAACATTGGTGGAACAGATCCAGATCCGTAAAGCCACTCTGGTCCAACAGATACTCTCATCAAAAAGCGACGAAGTAAAACTGGAAGAGATTAAGGCTGGTTTTCAGAAAGAATATGACGCCATCGGTGAAGATATCCAGAATATCATTCGAAAGAATGCTGCTCTTGAAGATAATATTAATCAGATTCAGAAAAAGATCTATACTGCAACGAATGAACTGGAAGAGCAGAAAGCCCAGTATCACCGTGACGAATCCCGTCTGGAATCTTTACGTAACATGACCGAACGCTATGATGGTTATGGAAATAGTATTCGCCGCGTTATGGAACGAAAGGATTATATAAAAGGAATTCATGGTGTTGTTGCTGATCTGATCAAGACGGACAAAAAGTACGAAAGTGCAATTGAGACTGCACTTGGCGGCAGTATTCAGAATATCGTTACCGATAATGAGAATACTGCCAAGAATATGATTCAATTTCTGAAACAGAATAAGTATGGCCGTGCAACCTTCCTGCCATTATCTGCTATCCATGCAAAGGCAGGTATCGGTAATACCTCCGCACTTTATGAACCTGGTGCAATCGGAGTTGCCAGTACATTAGTCGACATTGACGATGCTTATGAAGAACTTATTGAATATTTACTTGGCAAAACGCTCATCGTTGATCATATTGATCATGCAATTGCCATATCGCGAAAATACAAACAGACGATTCGTATCGTCACCTTAGACGGTGATCTATTAAGTCCCGGCGGTTCTATGTCCGGTGGTGCATTTAAGAATTCCAGCAACCTTCTGGGAAGAAGGCGTGAGATGGATGATCTTACCGAAGAGATCCGTCAGAAGAAGGAAGCTATCCAATCTCTTCAGCAGCAGATTGAAAAGTATCGTGATGAACGTACCGGTCTGCGTGAATCACTTGTAAAGCATACGGAAATGATGCAGCAGGAGTATCTGAAGCAGAATACCATAAGATTGAAGATGGAAGAGATGGAATCCAACATGAAGAAGTCTCTTTCCGGACGTACACAGATTGAAAATGAGATGAATGAACTGGATCAGCAGTTAGCTGAGATTCAGTCCAATCAGGATATCATTTCTACTGAATTATCCCAGTCCCAGGAAAAAGAAAGGGAACTGGAGAGTGCGATTCTTGGCTGGCAGAAGACGCTGGAAGAGCAAAAACAACTCCATGATGCATCGACAAAAACGGTTTCCGATCTTCGTATCGAAACAGAGAGCCTTCGTCAGAAAAAGGAATTCCAGATGCAGACCGCAAGACGTATCGAGGAGGAGATTCGTCGCAGCGAACAGGAAAAGCAAACCTTGAAGACCAATGCCATTGGCGGTAAAGACGATGTTCTGGAAAAGGAAGCACAGATCACTTCCATCTCTGAGACCATAGCAATCGCCAAAAAAGAAGAGAATGCACGTAAAGCAGAACTGGAAGAGCTTCGCAATAACAGAAAAGAAAAGAACAGTTCTCAGAAAGAGTTCTTTGAAAAGAGAGAAACACTGTCTTCCTTAATGAATGAGCTGGATCGTGAACGAGTACGACTGGATACACAGAAAGAACGACTTAGCGATTACCTGGAACGCCAGATTAATTATATGTGGGAAGAATATGAACTCACACGCAGCCAGGCAGAAGAGATGCAGACTGAAGAATCAGAAGAGCTTTCTGTGTTAAAAAAGCAGGTTCTTTCCATGAAAGCAGAGATTAAAAATCTTGGTTCTGTTAATGTCAATGCTATCGAAGAATATAAGGAAGTTTCAGAACGACATGAATTCCTCTCCAGACAGCATAAGGATCTGTGTGAAGGAGAAGAAGCTCTTCGTAAGATCATCGTAGAGCTTGACGCAGGCATGAGAAAGCAGTTCCAGGATCAGTTTGCCATCATCCAGAGAGAGTTTTCAAAAGCCTTCAAAGAACTTTTCGGCGGTGGAAAAGGATCTTTGGAACTGATTGAAGATGAGGATATTCTGGAAGCAGGTATTCGTATCATCGCACAGCCTCCTGGAAAGAAACTAATCAATATGATGCAGATGTCCGGCGGGGAAAAAGCGCTGACTGCAATCGCACTTTTATTTGCAATCCAGAACATGAAACCATCTCCATTCTGTCTTCTGGATGAAATTGAGGCTGCTCTTGATGAGAACAACGTATCAAGATATGCGAATTATCTTCATAAGTTGACAAAAAATACACAGTTTATTATCATTACACATAGAAGAGGCACCATGGCTGTTGCAGACAGACTTTATGGTATCACTATGCAGGAGAAGGGTGTATCTACCCAGGTTTCCGTCAATATGGTTGAAGGAGAGCTGGATCAGTAAAGATATTCCGGATCAATACAGATCAGAAAGTGAGATGGGGTTATGGAAGAAAAAAAAGGGTTTTTCAGAAGACTGGCCGAAGGGCTTTCGAAAACAAGAGATAACATTGTAGCTGGTATTGACAATATCTTTAATGGATATTCCAGCATTGATGATGATTTTTATGAAGAGATCGAAGAAACACTCGTAATGGGTGATCTTGGAATTAATGCTACAACTGCGATTATTGAAGATCTGAAGAAAAAGGTGAAAGATAACAATATCCGTGAACCGGAAGAATGTAAGAAGTACCTGATTGACAGTATTAAGCAGCAGATGTATGTGGGCGAGACTGCTTATGAATTCGAGAATCGCAAGTCCGTCATCCTGATCATCGGTGTCAATGGTGTAGGAAAGACTACAAGTGTTGGAAAGCTTGCAGGCAAGCTGAAGGATCAGGGCAAGAAGGTAATCCTTGCTGCAGCTGATACCTTCCGCGCAGCAGCAGGAGAACAGCTCACAGAGTGGGCAAAACGTGCTGATGTGGATATCATCTCCGGACAGGACGGATCAGATCCTGCCTCTGTTGTATATGATGCAATCGCAGCAGCAAAAGCAAGGAATGCAGATGTACTGATCTGTGATACAGCAGGACGTCTTCATAATAAAAAGAATCTGATGAACGAACTTGGCAAGATCAATCGTATCCTCGAGAAGGAGTATCCGGAAGCATTCCGTGAGACTCTGGTCGTTCTGGATGGTACTACCGGACAGAATGCACTCGTACAGGCACGTGAATTTGCCGATGTAGCGAACATCACAGGTATCATTCTGACTAAACTGGATGGTACTGCAAAGGGTGGTATCGCAATCGCGATTCATTCAGAGCTTGGTATTCCGGTTAAATATATAGGTGTTGGGGAAAGCATTGATGATCTTCAGAAGTTTAATGCAGACGAATTCGTTAACGCATTATTCCTGAATGAGAAAGAATAAAACCGAAAGAAAGGCTATAACTAATTTATGGAACAGGAAGTATTAGAGCTTGAGAAGTTTGAAGAAGCTTCGGAACTTGTAAAAAGCGTAACTCAGAAGACAAAGCTGGTCTACAGTAAGTATTTCAGCGAACAGACTGGTAATAAGGTATATCTGAAACCAGAGAATATGCAGACAACCGGTGCATATAAGATTCGTGGTGCTTATTATAAGATTGCTACTCTCTCAAAAGAAGAAAGAGAACATGGACTTATTACTGCATCCGCCGGCAATCATGCACAAGGCGTTGCTTATGCAGCTAAGGAACTTGGTCTTGAAGCAACCATCGTAATGCCTGTTACTACACCTCTTATGAAAGTGGAACGTACAAAGAGCTACGGTGCTAATGTTATTCTTCATGGTGATGTTTATGATGAAGCATGTGAATATGCCATGAATCTTGCATCTGAAAACGGTATGTGCTTTATCCATCCATTTAATGACCTTACAGTTGCAACCGGCCAGGGAAGTATCGCTATGGAGATCATAAAGGATCTTCCAATGGTAGATTATATTCTGGTACCAATTGGCGGCGGCGGATTGGCAACTGGTGTATCCGCACTTGCCAAGATGCTGAATCCGAATATTAAAGTTATCGGTGTTGAACCGGCAGGTGCCAATTGTCTTCAGGCGTCTCTGGAAGCCGGAGAAGTTGTATCACTGGATTCTATTAATACAATTGCAGACGGTACTGCGGTAAAGACACCTGGTGATAAGTTATTCCCATATCTTCAGAAGTATTTGGATGATATCATTACAATCCAGGACGATGAACTTATTGTGTCATTCCTTGATATGGTTGAGAATCACAAGATGATCGTGGAGAACTCCGGTCTTCTTACTGTTGCAGCTTTAAAGCATCTGCCATTTCGCAATAAGAAAGTGGTATCTATCCTTAGCGGCGGCAATATGGATGTTATCACAATGTCATCTGTTGTACAATTTGGTCTGATCCAGAGAGACAGAATCTTTACTGTATCTGTACTTCTTCCAGATACACCTGGACAGCTTGCAAAAGTGTCAGAACTGCTTGCACAGCTGCAGGGTAACGTTATCAAACTGGATCATAACCAGTTCGTAAGTACCAATCGTACCAAAGCGGTTGAGCTTAAGATCACCATGGAGGCATTTGGAACCAAACACAAGAATCAGCTTGTCCGTGTTCTGGAAGAGAATGGTTATAAACCAAGAGTTATCCGTACAAGTATTTAATTTAATACAAAACGCAAAGAAGGTTGTCAATATTTTTTACTTGACAACCTCTTTGTTTTGATATATTATGGCTAAGGTGATGGAAATGGAACAATTTGTAGAAAAGACATTGTTATATGATTTTTATGGAGAATTGTTAACAGAAAGACAGCGACAGATTTATGAAGATGTTGTATTGAATGATTATTCTTACTCCGAAGTAGCAAAAGAATATGAGATCAGTCGGCAGGGTGTCCACGAACTTGTAAAGAGATGCGATAAGATCCTGACGAATTACGAAGAACAGCTTCATCTGGTACAGAAGTTCATTTCCATTAAAGAAAAGGTTTTGGACATTCATTCGCTGGCAAAGGGGCAGTCAGAGATTGAACAGATTTGTAGTGAGATATTGGAGGAATTATAGATGGCATTTGAAAGCCTTTCCGATAAGCTGCAGAATGTTTTCAAAAACCTGCGCAGCAAGGGAAAACTGACAGAGGCAGATGTTAAAGCCGCATTAAAAGAAGTAAAGATGGCTTTACTCGAAGCAGATGTAAGTTTTAAAGTAGTTAAGCAGTTTATCAAAGCAGTACAGGAAAAAGCAGTCGGAAACGAAGTCATGAACGGTCTGAATCCTGGCCAGATGGTAATCAAGATCGTTAATGAAGAGATGATCAGTCTCATGGGTTCTGAGATGAAGGAGATTGCCTTAAAGCCTGCAAGTGATATTACTGTTATCATGATGGTAGGTCTTCAGGGTGCTGGTAAAACAACTACCACAGCCAAGCTTGCCGCTAAGATCAAGTCAAAAGGAAGAGTACCTCTTCTTGCAGCCTGTGACGTGTACAGACCTGCAGCGATCCAGCAGTTACAGATCAACGGTGATAAAGTTGGTGTGGAAGTCTTCTCCATGGGAGATAAAGAGAATCCTGTGAATATCGCAAAGGCAGCGATTGCACACGCAAAGGCAACGAACAAGAATGTAGTATTTCTTGATACAGCCGGACGTCTTCATGTAGATGAAGATATGATGAACGAGCTTGTGAATATCAAGGAAGCAGTAAAGGTTGATCAGACACTTCTGGTTGTAGATGCTATGACCGGTCAGGATGCCGTGAATGTTTCAGAGATGTTCAATAATAAGATCGGCATCGATGGTGTCGTTCTTACAAAGCTTGACGGTGATACCCGTGGTGGTGCAGCTCTTTCCATCAGAGCTACCTGCGGAAAGCCTATTCTTTATGCCGGTATGGGCGAAAAGCTCACAGATCTGGAGCAGTTTTATCCGGATCGTATGGCTTCCAGAATTCTTGGTATGGGTGATGTAATGTCCCTCATAGAGAAAGCTCAGGCGAACCTGGATGAAGCCAAGGCAAAAGAGATGGAACAGAAGTTCAAGAAAGCTAACTTCGGATTTGATGATTATCTGGAGAGTATGAACCAGATGAAGAACATGGGTGGTATCTCTAGCATCTTAAGCATGATGCCAGGTTTTGGCGGAAGCAAGATGAAAGATATCGAAGGTATGATCGATGAGAAAGCTCTTGCGAGAACAGAAGCAATCATCCTTTCCATGACACCAAAGGAAAGAAGTAATCCGGATATCCTGAATCCATCCAGAAAGAAACGAATTGCAGCAGGCGCAGGCGTAGACATCAGCGAAGTTAACAGGCTGGTGAAACAGTTCGAGCAGTCGAAAAAGATGATGAAACAGCTCCCTGGTATGATGGGAGGCTTAGGTGGCAAAAGAGGAAGATTCAAACTTCCTTTTTAATAAATAATATAAGTCAATTACCTGACCACAGGTTGATATGAAATTTAAGGAGGAAATTTAAAATGGCAGTTAAAATCAGATTAAGAAGAATGGGACAGAAGAAGGCACCAATCTACAGAATTATCGTAGCAGATTCAAGATCTCCAAGAGATGGAAGATGTATCGATGAAATCGGAACATACAATCCAAATACAGATCCAAGCGAATTCAAGATTGATACAGAAGCTGCTCAGAAATGGCTTTCTAATGGAGCTCAGCCTACAGACGTTGTAGCAAAACTTTTCAAATTAGCTGGCATCGAAAAATAAGATCGAGGTGGCTGAAATGAAAGAGTTAGTGGAAGTAATCGCTAAATCTCTCGTGGAGCATCCGGAAGAAGTTGTTGTAACTGAGAAAGAGAGCGGTAAATCTACTGTTATCGAATTAAAGGTTGCACAGTCAGATATGGGAAAAGTCATTGGCAAACAGGGAAGAATCGCAAAAGCTATCCGTTCTGTTGTTAAGGCAGCTGCTTCCAAGGGCGATAAAAAAGTGATTGTTGATATAACACAGTAATTAAATGGGCTGTCTCAAAAGAGACAGCCTCTTTTTTTAGAAAGGACTATATGGAACAGTATTTACAGGTAGGTATCATTACATCTGCACATGGAATCAAAGGGGAAGTGAAGGTTTTCCCGACTACTGATGATGTGAATCGATTTAAAAAACTGAAAGAAGTCATTCTGGAAGGCAAAAGAGAGAATACAACAGTATCCGTGGAAGGAGTTAAGTTCTTTAAAAATATGGTGATCTTAAAGCTGAAAGGCATTGATACCATGAATGACGCAGAAAAGCTCAAAAACACTCCACTTCTTGTAACCAGAGAAAATGCTGTGAAGTTAAAACCGGGTGAATATTTTCTCTGTGACCTTATCGGACTGAATGTTGAGACAGAAGATGGCAATTTCCTTGGAACACTTACCGAGATTCTGCAGACCGGAGCCAATGATGTCTATGTTGTTAAGATGGAAAACGAAAAAGAAGTCTTGATACCGAATATAAAAGAATGTATTATGAAAATATCTTTAGAAGATAATCTTATGACAGTTCATTTACTGGAGGGCTTACTGTGAAATTTCATGTTTTAACTCTTTTTCCCGATATGATAGAACAAGGCTTACATACCAGTATTACGGGACGTGCCATGGAAAAAGGTCTGATTTCTTTAAATACCGTGAATATCAGAGACTTTTCTACGAATAAGCATATGAAGGTAGATGACTATCCTTATGGTGGTGGTGCCGGGATGGTAATGCAGGCAGAGCCTGTCTATGCCTCCTATAAATCATTAGAAGAAAAAGCCGGTCATAAACTCAGATGTATCTATCTTACCCCACAGGGAAAGACCTTCCATCAGAAGATGGCGGAAGACTTTGCAAAAGAAGAGGAACTTGTTTTTCTTTGTGGACATTATGAGGGCATTGATGAACGTGTACTTGAGGAGATCGTCACAGATTATGTATCTATTGGTGATTATGTCCTTACCGGCGGCGAACTTCCTGCTATGGTCATGATCGATACGATCTCAAGACTTGTAGAAGGTGTTCTTAATAACAAGGTATCTGCCGAGACAGAGACCTTCCAGGATAACCTGTTGGAATATCCTCAGTATAGTCGCCCGGAGGAATGGCGTGGAAAAAAGGTACCGGCAATCCTTTTATCCGGTCATCATGCTAATGTAGAACGTTGGCGCAGGGAACAGTCCTTACTTCGTACTGCGAAGTGGCGTCCTGATCTGCTTGAAAAAGCAGAACTGACGAAAAAGGAAGTGCAGTTTTTAAAGGGGGAACGTGAACATGTTTGAAGATTTAACGAAAAAGCTCCAGGGATTCGGAGTTCATGCTTTAAAGAAGACTGGTGAAGTAGCAGAACTTGCATCTCTGAAGGCAAAGGTACTTAGTAAGAAAAAGAATATTTCCGAAGCATATTACAAGTTAGGAAAAGAATTCTACGAAGCACATAAAGACAACTCTGAAGAATTCTCTTCCAGAATTGAAATGATCAATAATCTTTTTGCTGAAATTGAAGCACTCGAAGTTGAGATCAAAGAAGTCAAAGAAAAATTTCCGGAAGAAGCAGTGGAAGAAGTACCGGATGAAACCGCCGCTGAAGAGGAAGATCTTCCTTTAGCCACAGCAGATGAAGATGTTATGGAAGAGTATCCGGATGATGATCCATTAAAGATCGCGCCTGATTTTATAGATGACATGACAGAAGAAGAAACAGCGGAAGAATCCGCTGAGGAAACTGTTGAGGAAGTTACTGAAGAGTTATCTGAAGAACAAGCTGAGGAAGCAACTGAAGAAGTTATCGAAGAAGATGCTGAGGAAGCAACTGAAGAAGCTACTGAGGAAGATGTTGAGGACGTATCTGAAGAAATTACCGAGGAAAAGAACTAAGTTTCTCTTGATTTTTACATTTTAGTATGATAAGATACTTTACGTTGTGAGAAAGAGATGGTCCTCTGTTACGATAATGTATTATGAACATCTGAGAATATAAGGAGGAACACAATGCAGGAAATTATTAAGAACATCGAAGCAGCTCAGTTAAGAGAGAATGTACCAGAATTTAACGTAGGTGATACAGTTAAAGTTTATGGTAAGATCAAAGAAGGAAACCGTGAACGTATCCAGATCTTTGAAGGTACTGTATTAAAGAAACAGGGTGGAAGCACACGTGCTACATTCACTGTAAGAAAGAACTCTAACGGTATCGGCGTTGAAAAGACATGGCCATTACATTCTCCAAACGTTGAAAAAGTTGAGGTAATTAGAAAAGGTAAAGTAAGACGTGCTAAACTTAATTACTTAAGAGAACGCAGCGGTAAGAGTGCAAAGGTTAAAGAGTTAGTTAAATAATAAGCGAAAGAGGCTGTCTTTTTAGACAGTCTTTTTTTCTATACAGGAAGTTATCTCTTCCTGTGAAATATTTAGAGGTGATAAACATGAGTAAAGAAAAACCAAAGAGAGCTCCCCGAAAGCGTCAGAAGGAAAAGCTCTCCATGAAAGAGAGAATTACAGGAATTCTTCTCTGGATATTTGAGATTCTTGTCGTCATTCTTTTTGCATTTGTACTTGTCTATTTCTTTGGACAGATTCGTACAAATGTCGGACAATCCATGGATATGACATTAACAGATGGTAATCAGGTTCTGATCGATACTTTCTCTTATCGTGTCGGTAGTCCAAAACAGAATGATATCATTGCATTTAAGCCAAACGGTAGTGAAAGTTCACATACAAATATTAAGCGTGTTATCGGAGTTCCTGGTGATACCGTACAGATAAAGGATGGTCTGATCTACATTAATGGTACTACATATCTGGAGAAGCACGATTTTCCTAAGATCATGAATGCCGGTCTGGCATCCGAACCTATCACGCTGGATGTAAAAGAATATTTTGTACTGGGTGATAATCGTAACAACAGCGAAGACAGTCGTCATCCTGATATTGGTATCGTAACATCTGATTATGTGGAAGGTCGTGTATGGCTTCGCATCTATCCAAGAGATCAGATTTCCCTGATCCATTAGACTTGAAAGGTGGTAAACAATGAATTATCAATGGTATCCTGGTCATATGACAAAAGCCAAACGTATGATGCAGGAAGATATAAAACTGATAGATCTGGTTATCGAGCTTGTGGATGCCCGTATCCCTTTATCCAGCCGCAATCCGGATATTGATGAGCTTGGCAAGAATAAAGCAAGATTGATCCTTCTGAATAAAGCAGATCTTTCTGATAAACGTGTGAATAAAGAATGGATGGCTTTCTTTGAGCAAAAAGGGTATTTTGTCATTGAGATTGATTCCAGAAGCGGTGCCGGTATGAAGGCAATCTCTCAGATCGTACAGGATGCCTGCAAGGAGAAGATTGAACGCGACAGGAAACGCGGAATCATGAATCGGCCGGTTCGTGCTATGGTTGTTGGTATCCCGAACGTAGGAAAGTCTACCTTTATAAACAGCTACGCAGGAAAAGCCTGTGCGAAAACAGGGAATAAGCCTGGTGTAACCAAAGGAAAGCAGTGGATCCGACTGAATAAGAATCTTGAACTTCTGGATACCCCAGGTATCCTCTGGCCTAAATTCGATGACCAGATGGTCGGATTAAAACTTGCTCTGATTGGTTCTATGAATGATGAGATCCTGAATGTAGAGGAACTTGCTCTGGAACTGATCAAATATCTGCTGGCTAATTATGACGCTCTCTTAAAAGATCGTTTTGATACTGGAGAAGAAACAGATGCATTAGCCATTTTACAGCTGATTGCAAAAAAACGTGGCTGCCTTTTAAAGGGCGGCGAACTGAATCTTGAGAAGGCATCGAATATCCTGATCGATGAATTCCGTGGCGGTAAGATTGGTAAGATTTCCCTGGAAAGACCTGAGGCATCCTTATGAGTAAATCTATTGCACAGATAAAAGCAGAATTTGAACAGGCTCCATCCGAAGCGATAGAAGCACTGTGCGTGGCATATCAGGAGGATTCCCGTGCAGGTGTACAGTCTGTCTGTAAAAAATATCGTAAAAAACTGGAAGCAGATAAAAAAGAAGATGCAAGGCTCGAAGAGATGCTCGTCTTTGAACGACAGTATGACATGCTGGATTATATCTGTGGTATCGATGAAGCAGGAAGAGGACCTCTTGCCGGTCCTGTTGTTGCCGGTGCTGTTATCCTTCCAAAAGGATGTAAGATTCGTTATCTTAACGATTCCAAACAGGTATCTGAAAAGAAGAGAGAAGAGCTCTATGATGAAATCATGGAAAAAGCCCTTGCAGTTGGCATTGGTATGGCTTCTCCTCAGCGAATCGATGAGATCAATATTCTTCAGGCAACTTATGAATCAATGCGTATGGCTATATCCGGTCTTAAATTCCATCCGGATATACTACTTAATGATGCTGTTACCATCCCGGATGTTGACTTTGTACAGGTTCCGATCGTTCACGGAGATGCCAGAAGCCTTTCCATCGCTGCAGCCAGTATCATCGCCAAAGTAACCAGGGATCGTATGATGAAAGAATATGATGCTATCTATCCGCAGTATGGTTTTGCAGGCCACAAAGGATATGGTTCAGCAGCACATATAGAAGCTCTTAAAACATATGGTGCAACGCCAATTCACAGGGCAACTTTTATTAAAAACTTTATTGATGAATAATGAGGAATCTGTGTGAATCGAAGAAGTATCGGAACTGATTATGAAACAATCGCCCTTAGTTACCTGATGGATAAAGGACATGAACTTGTTGTCATGAACTATCGTATCCGGACAGGAGAGGTTGATCTTATTACAAAGGATGGAAACTATCTGGTATTCACAGAAGTAAAATATAGAAAGAACAATAAAATGGGAGCTGCTGCTGAGGCTGTTAACAGAAAGAAGCAGCAAAAGATTGTACGAACTGCTATGCATTTTCTGTTGGCAAATGGCTATCGGACAGATACTCCCTGCAGATTTGATGTTATCGCAGTTGAGGATAACCATATCAATCATATAGAAAATGCATTCGAGGTAGAAACATGGATGATTTGAACTGGAAGCGAAAGGGGAATGCCCCTGTAATCAATATTCATAAAAAAGATGAACTGATATATCTCACCTATCCAATGCTGGAAGAACAATCTGGCTTTATCCATGGATTTTCCACAAGACTTGGCGGAGTCAGTAAAGAACACCTCTTTTCCATGAATCTTAGCTATTCCAGAGGAGATGAACCTGCAAATGTGGATGAGAATTATCGCCGAATTGCCGCTGCAATTGGTTTTTCTGAAAAAGATCTTGTATTCTCTGATCAGACACACACAAACAATGTGCGAAAAGTCACATCGGAAGATCGTGGAAAAGGTATTACAAGAGTTCGTGATTACACCGATGTTGATGGAATGATCACCAATGAGCCTGGTCTTGTTCTTGCAACCTTCTATGCAGACTGTGTTCCACTGTACTTTATTGATCCGGTCCATAAAGCTATCGGTCTTTCTCACTCCGGCTGGCGTGGAACCGTACAGAAGATTGGAAAAGTAACGGTACAGAAGATGACTCAGGAATATGGAACTGATCCGTCAGATATTATTGCCGCTATCGGTCCATCGATCTGTCAGGACTGCTACGAAGTAAGTGCAGATGTAATCGAAGAATTTCAGAAGGTTTTTGAAGAGAAAGACTGGGATGCTCTCTTTTATAAAAAAGAGAATGAAAAGTATCAGCTGAATCTATGGGAAGCGAATCATAAGATTATGCTGGAGGCAGGTATCCTGGACGAGCATATCTCGATCACAGATATCTGTACCTGCTGCAATCCGGACCTTCTATATTCTCATCGCGCATCTCATGGAAAACGCGGTAATCTGGCTGCATTTTTGGGTATATCCCAGTAAACTAAGTAAAAAACGTCGTGACCATATACAGTCACGACGTTTTATTATTCTATCTTATTTCTTCAGCTGATCTACCAGTACCTTAATCTTATCGGTCGGAGTAATGATATGCTCTGTAGAAACATCATGATTAAGACAATCCATAATGCTTGCCAGGAACTTGGACATATCAGCTTCCACATAATATGGTTTTGTGAAAATCTCAGGATCTCGATAGTTCAGGTTGGTAGTGATAACCTTATGAATATATCCATTCTTGTGGAATTCATCAAACTTTGCAAATCCATCTGTAAAAAGACCAAAGGTTGTACAGATAAATACACGTTTTGCCTTGTATTCTTTCAGCTTCTTTGCTGTATCAAGCATACTTTCACCGGAAGAGATCATATCGTCTACGATGATAACATCCTTACCCTCTACAGAATCCCCAAGGAACTCATGTGCAACGATAGGATTCTTTCCATTCACAACCTTAGTGTAATCACGACGCTTGTAGAACATACCCATATCAACACCAAGAAGTGTTGAGAAATATACGGCACGTTCCATCGCACCTTCGTCCGGACTGATGATCATCAGACTATCCTTATCGATCTTAAAGTCAGGAGTTGATTTCACAATTGCCTTTAAGAACTGATATGTTGGCATATAACTGTCAAAACCGGTCAGTGGAATAGCATTCTGTACACGTGGATCATGCGCATCAAAAGTAACAACATTGCTTACACCAAGATCTGCAAGTTCTCTAAGTGCAAGTGCACAGTCAAGAGATTCACGACCGGAACGCTTATGCTGACGTCCTTCATATAAGAATGGCATAATAACCGTAATACGCTTTGCCTTACCATCTGTAGCAGAGATAATTCTCTTTATATCCTGAAAATGATTATCCGGAGACATATGGTTAGTAATACCACATACCTTGTAAGTAAGGCTATAATTGGTAATATCCGCAAAAATATATAAGTCAGTTCCTCGAATGGATTCGTTGATAACAGCTTTACCTTCACCGGTTCCAAAACGAGGACAATTACAATCAATCATGTAAGTGTCTTCAGCATATCCCTGAAAATGTGCATTCGAGATATCCTGCGTTGGATTGTTATGTCGATATTCTACAAGATGCTCATTCACTCGGGTTGCTAATTCACGACAACCATCTAACGCGGCAATCTTAAGCGGAGCAGTAGGGAGTGCGTTTCGAAGCATTTCAATTTGTGTTGACATAGTTACCTCCATATAATATTTTATAGCAACTTGAGTATAGAGGTTTCAAATATACAAGTCAAGAGCAACATGAGTGGTTCAGGAAAAAGTACAAAAAGTTATAGATTGCTTTTTAACGGCTCTTTTAGTATGATGGTATCATTCTATATATCAATTATCTGTTGTAATTGGAGCAGTTTTTATGAAGAGTAGTAGAGAAACAAAGCATATCGTCAGTAAAGTTCTTCCTGGAAGTATTGCAGAAGAACTAGAGATTGAACCTGGCGATGAATTAATTTCGATAAATGATACAGAAGTTGGCGATATCCTGGATTATCGTTTTTTATGTAACGAAGAATTCCTTACCCTGGTGATCCGTAAAGGAAACGGGGAAGAATGGGAGATGGATATTGAAAAAGAATTCGAAGAAGACCTTGGAATGGAATTTGAGAATGGAATGATGGATCAGTACCGTTCCTGTCATAATAAGTGTATCTTCTGTTTTATCGATCAGATGCCACCGGGAATGAGAGAGACTCTTTATTTTAAAGATGATGATTCCAGACTTTCCTTCCTTCAGGGGAATTATGTAACACTTACTAATATGAAGGAAAAGGAGATCAATCAGATCATCCGTTATCATCTTTCCCCTATTAATATCTCATTTCAGACTATGAATCCGGAGCTTCGGTGCAAGATGCTGAATAACCGTTTTGCAGGAGAAGCTTTGAAAAAAGTAGATCTGCTTATGGAAGCTGGCATTGAGATGAATGGCCAGATCGTTCTCTGCAAGGGCGTAAATGACGGAAAGGAACTGGATTATTCCATCGAACAGCTGACCCGCTACCTTCCGAATCTTGGAAGTGTTTCTGTTGTTCCTGTCGGACTTTCCAGATTTCGTGACGGTCTTTACCCTCTTGAACCCTTCACAAAAGAAGATGCTATTAAGGTCCTCGACCAGATCCACAGCTGGCAGGAACGGATCTATCCGGAATATGGAAATCACTTCATCCACGCATCGGATGAATGGTATATTCTTGCAGGAAGAGAACTCCCTCAGGAAGATAATTATGATGGATATCCTCAGCTTGAGAATGGAGTTGGAATGATCCGACTGTTTCTGACAGAGATAGAAGAAGCGATGGATAGCCTTGACGGAGATAACAGGACCCACACTGTATCCTGTGTAACCGGAAAACTGGCAGCTCCATATATCGAAAAAGGCTTCTCCATGATCAGACAGAAGTATCCGAATGTAGAATTGCATGTTTATCCGATCAGAAATGACTTTTTTGGAGAGAATATTACCGTTGCAGGACTTTTAACCGGACAGGATATTATTGCTCAGTTAAAGGGAAAAGAGCTTGGTGAACGGCTTCTTTTAACCTGTAATCTGCTGAGAGACGGAGAAACTGTATTTTTAGATGACATAACTGTAAGTGAACTTGAGACAACTTTACAAATACAGACATGTATTGTAAAATCAGACGGAAAGGATTTTGTGCGTGCTGTTCTTCTTGAAGAAGATACTTCAGGACGCAATAAGCAGCCATATGAGGTGAAAGAATGAGTAAACCAATCGTAGCAATCGTAGGCAGACCGAATGTCGGTAAATCTACTTTATTTAATGCATTAGCCGGTGAGGATATCTCTATCGTAAAAGATACCCCTGGTGTAACAAGAGACCGTATCTATGCTGATATCGAGTGGCTGAATTACAATTTTACTCTGATCGATACCGGTGGTATTGAACCAGAATCCCATGATATCATTCTCTCACAGATGAGAGAACAGGCTCAGATTGCCATTGATACAGCAGATGTTATTATTTTTATCGTAGACGTAAAGCAAGGACTTGTAGACTCTGATTCCAAAGTTGCTGATATGCTCAGAAGATCCCACAAACCGGTAGTTTTAACCGTTAATAAGGTGGATAGCTTTGCAAAATATCAGGCAGATGTATATGAGTTTTATAACCTTGGTATCGGTGATCCATATCCTATTTCTTCTGTAAACCGTCAGGGTCTTGGTGATATGCTTGACCAGGTCGTTGCATATTTCCCTGAAGATGATGTGGAAGAGGAAGAAGATGAAAGACCACGTATCGCAGTAGTTGGTAAACCAAATGTAGGCAAGTCCTCACTGATCAATAAACTTCTTGGTGAGAACCGTGTTATTGTTTCCAACATTGCAGGTACAACACGTGATGCTATTGATACCGAGATTACATTTGACGGAAGAGATTATATCTTTATTGATACAGCAGGTCTTCGTCGTAAGAGCAAGATCAAAGAAGAACTGGAGCGATACAGCATTATCCGTACCGTTACAGCCGTGGAACGTGCGGATGTCGTCGTTGTTGTCATTGATGCAACAGAAGGCGTAACCGAGCAAGATGCAAAGATTGCCGGTATCGCCCACGACAGAGGAAAAGGACTTCTTGTTGTTGTGAATAAGTGGGATGCCATTGAAAAGACAGATAAGACTATCTATGAACACACCAACAAGATCAAAGAGGTTCTTTCCTTTATTCCTTACGCTGAGATCCTTTTTGTATCTGCAGAGACCGGACAGCGCCTTCCAAAGCTGTTTGAAAAGATCGATATGATCATTGAGAATCAGTCAATGCGTATCTCTACCGGTGTTCTTAACGAGATCCTTTCCGAAGCAGTTGCATTACAGCAGCCACCTTCAGATAAAGGACGTCGCCTGAAGATCTTTTATATTACACAGGTTGCTGTTAAGCCGCCTACATTTGTTATCTTTGTGAATGATAAAGAACTGATGCATTTCTCATATACCCGATATCTTGAAAACAAGATTCGTGATACATTTGGATTTAAAGGAACTGCACTGAAGTTTATCATAAGAGAGCGAAAGGAAGAGAAGTAATCATGATTACCCGTCTTATATGTATTGTAATCGGATATGTATTTGGACTTTTTCAGACAGGTTATGTTATCGGCAAGATGAATGGAATCGATATCCGAAATCATGGCAGCGGCAATGCAGGAACTACCAATACGCTTCGTACCCTTGGAACGAAGGCTGGTCTTATCACCCTTGTCGGAGATGCATTTAAGTGTGTTTTTGCAATTATAGCAACACGCCTGATTTTCCGTAATAGCTGCGGTGATATTCTGCCGCTCCTTGCTGTGTATACAGCAGCAGGTGTTATCCTTGGCCATAATTTCCCATTTTATCTGAACTTTAAGGGTGGAAAAGGAATTGCTGCCACAGCAGGTCTGATTCTTGCAATCCATCCAATCGTTCTTGCCTGTGAATTAACTATATTCCTGCTGATCTTTTTTACGACACATTATGTATCACTGGGTTCGATCTGCGTATATGTCGGTCTTGTTATCGAGATGATCGTTCTCGGTCAGATGGGACAGTTTGGTATGGATCAGGTACATCTGACAGAGATGTATATTGTCCTTGTCCTCCTTGCTGGCATGGCTATTACCAAACACAGAAGCAATATCCAGCGTCTTCTGAAAGGCAATGAAAGAAAGACTTACCTGACAAAGAAGAGTGATAAATAATATGAAGGGGGCTTATTTATGGCCAGAATAGGAGTTATTGGCGCCGGAAGCTGGGGCTCAGCACTTGCGATCCTGCTGACTAATAATGGACACGAAGTTATTGTCTGGTCTCATCGCGAAGAAGAAGCCAGACTTATCAATGAAACAAAAAGACATGCATCCAAGCTTCCTGGAGTTGTAATTCCGGATGCATTGATTTATAGTTCTGATCTGAAGGCAACTATGTCTGATAAGGATGTTCTCATCCTTGCAGTCCCATCTCTCCATGTAAGAAGCACATGTAGGAAGATGAAGCCTTATATCCGTGCAGGTCAGATTATTGTGAATGTCGCAAAAGGAATCGAAGAAGATACCCTCTATACTATGTCAATGATCATAGAAGAGGAGCTGCCGTTTGTTGATGCCTGTATTTTATCTGGTCCAAGCCATGCAGAAGAAGTAAGTCGTGGACTTCCTACTACCTGTGTAGTAAGCTCTAATTATAAAAAGACAGCTCTTTACCTTCAGAATATATTCAGCAGCCCTGTATTTCGTGTTTACACATCCTCTGATATGCTTGGAGTAGAACTTGGCGGTGCACTTAAGAATGTAATAGCCCTGGCCGCCGGTGCATCCGATGGTATCGGTTATGGAGATAATCTGAAAGCTGCACTTATTACACGCGGAATGGGTGAGATTACCAAACTTGGTATTGTGATGGGAGGAAATCCTGAAACCTTTTATGGTCTAACCGGTGTTGGTGACCTGATCGTTACCTGTGCCTCCATACATAGCCGGAATCGAAAAGCCGGTTTTCTTATGGGGCAGGGACTAAGCATGGAAGAAGCGATGAATGAAGTAAAGATGGTTGTTGAAGGTGTTTACTCTGCAAAAGCAGCACTTGCACTTTCCCGCAAGTACAAGGTTGAGATGCCTATTGTCGAACAGGTGAATAAAGTATTATTTGAGAATAAGAGTGCCAAAGAAGCTGTTATGGATCTGATGATTCGTGATAGAAAGCAGGAATCTGACAGTCTGGAATGGTGATATATAAACCATGGAAGATAAAAATATCTTCCATGGTTTTTCTTTATCTTCTTGCTCATAAAAGGCTCTCATCATACTGTGCGCGGATTCCTCCGATAAACTTTGGTCTTACCCTTGCAGCTGTGATATGTGCTTCTCCGATAACACGGCTTTCCAAACGTACCGGAACAGCAACTTTCTTAAGATGCATTCCGATAAATGTATCTCCGATATCAATTCCTGCATCGGCCTTAATTTCCTCAAGTGCAACTGGATCCTGAAAACTTCTGTAAGCAGTAGTAGCAAAAGAGCCGCCTGCTTTTGGCTGTGGTACTACATTCACAATTTCGGCTAAAGGAACAGCCTCTCTCTCCACAATAATAGCTCTATTGAGATGTTCACAGCACTGCGCTGCAAGATAGATTCCAAGTTCCTGTGTCACTTCATAGATTCCTGCAAAAACAGCCTGTGCTGTTTCCAGACTGGAATGACTTCCGATCTTTTCCCCGCAAACCTCAGATGAAGAACACCCAACCACAAGTATCTGTCCTTTATGCAGATTTGCCTTCTCACATAATTCTCTTGCAACAGCTTCTGCCTGTTTTTTTATTTCATTTAACATAAATAACTCCTCTTTTTCTATATCTGATAGCCTGTTCTTTATTATATCGTTTCCTTTTTGGAAATGTATTTCCAGTTTCTGATAAACAATTAATACCAGATATGTCAAGGCGTGCTTGAATTTTATAAAAAATTGCCGAATTTTTCACTATACTTTTGCTTTTTTTATGCAGTTATGTTATTGTAGAATTATATAATACGGGAAAGGAGGACCCTTTATGAAGAAGAAAGCGCTTATCATCGTTTTATCTTTAACACTTTCCACATTTTCTGGAGCATTCTGTGCATCCGCAGCAGCTAATTCATTCAATATTTCTGATTCTTTGGCAACTGCCAACGCTGGCAGTCAGGCATCAAGTATCGGAAAGTTACCAAGCACTGGAAAAGGACAGACATTTGGTAATGTGAATGATGCATTAAAACAGGCGGAAGAAAAAGCAAAAGCTGAATCTGAAGCAGCTGAAGCAGAATTAGCTGCACTTGAAGCAGAGACAGAAACAGAAGCAGCAGTTGAAGTTGAGACAGAAGTTGTTGAACCAGAGACGGAAGTAGCAGAAGTTGAAACAGAAGCGGTAGAACCTGAAACAGAGATGATTGAAGAAGTGACTGAAGTTGAAACTGAGATCGAGACCGAAGCCATCACGGAAGAGATTGTCGAAGAAACAGAAGTAATCCTTGAAGAAGCAGAAGAGATGATTCCATCTACAGATCCGGCAGAACTTGCTGAAATGTATGCGGAGATTCTTGATGTATATAAGACAGATTACAACTTCGAAGAACTGATTCCATACGATATCAGCTTTGTAGACCTTGACAACGATAATGTTGAAGAATTGATCCTCAGAGAAGCATATTCTCAGGATGACTTTACAACACTTGGTCAGTTCTATATCTACAAGCACTTCGAAGATGGAACAGTAGAACAGGTTGGTTCTTTGTCTGTTCCAACATATGATCTTTATATGTCAAAGGAAACTGGAAAGCTTGCACAGACATGGACAATCAACCCTTCATTTATCTATTACTATAGTATGGTTGATGGCAGTCTTGCGAATGTAGCAACATTAACTTACGGCGATTACGCTGGTCCTGACGGAACAGGAAAACGTATCATTGAAAGATCTGAAAAGAACCTTTGTGGAGAATTCAAAGCAACACTTTTCTCAGCAACATCAGCAGATGAATCATGGAATGATGCTGATCTGATCTGGAGCAGTTATGAAGCAGATCTTGCCCCAGTAGACTTTACTCCATTACTGGTATTCCTTACTTCTGTTACATTTGGAGCTTAAGCAGTATCTTGTATAAGAGTGAAATGACGGGAAATCCTTACAGGATTTCCCGTTTTCTTTTTTATAAAAATATGTATGAATTCGAAATTCTATGGTATAATATAATTTTGGATAGAAAATGTCGGAAAAGGAAAGAGACGATAATGAAAAAATTACTTGCAGGATTACTGTTAACCTTTACCATACCATTTTGTGCACAGGCAGAAGATCAATTTAATAATGTTACTATCAATGGCATTAATGTAGCTGGAATGACGATATCAGAAGCCACCTCTGCATTAAACGAAATGTGCGTACCACAGATTAGTATCAGAATCGCCGACTCTATAGAAAAATTTAGTGCCAGATCTATCGGCGCAGAATATACAGAAGAACAGATAAAAACTGTCTATTCACAAAAGAACAATTCAGCAACGATATTACCTGAATATGATTCAGAAAAACTGATGGCTTCTATTCATTCCTTGTTCAGTACGCAGGAACAAAACCTTCCTCAGGATGCAAAACTTGTTTATGATGAAGGAAACGGAGTCTTTATTATCAGTAAAGAAGTAGAAGGAACTGCAGTTAATGAAGAAGCAATTGCAGAAGAGATTCAAAAAGAACTGGAAAAAGGATGGCCATTCTGGGTATCTGTCAGTGAGCAATTTCTGATACCGGATAAGATTATTGAGAAAGAACTTAAAGACGGATGGAGATTCTGGATATCTGCAGATGATTATCGTCTGATGCCAGAGACAGTAGAAGAGGATCTGAAAGAAGAATTGGACACTGTTAACCATATGCTTCAGACAGATGTTACAATTTCAGATACTGTACAGCAGGTTACAGTGAATAAAGATACTATTATGCAAAAAGGTATGATTACTAGAGACGGAAGCATTAATGAAGAAGCTGTTCTGGCATTTATAGATACATATAATTTCAAAACACAGGGAATTGAACGAGAAATCACATCACCTGCAACAGGTACCTTTATTCAGGGAGATGGTGTCTTCTACGGCACAGTAGATAAAGAAAAAGAATCTGCAAGGCTTATTTCTGAAATAAAAGCTGGTATCAAAGAAGATCGTTATCCGGAATATGTTGTCAGTATGGATGATAATGCTGGTATCGGTAATACATTTATTGATGTATCTATTGATGATCAGAAAGTATACCTGATCCGTGATGGAGAGATTGAATATACTGCAGACTGTGTAACCGGATGTGTTAATACAGCACACGATACTCCAAAAGGGGTCTGCTATATTAATTCGAAATACAGGAATATCACGCTTCAGAAATATAATGCATATGTAAACTACTGGATGGCCTTCATTGGAAGCACCTATGGATTACATGATGCCACCTGGAGAAATGCATTTGGTGGAGATATCTATCTATATGACGGTTCACACGGATGCGTCAATATGAAGTACGAAGATGTTCAGTATTTTTATGAGAATACAGAGATCGGAATACCTGTCGTAGTTCATTAAGATATCTAAAAGGGCTGTTGAGCCATTGGCTCAACAGCCCAAACACTTTTATTTTCCTACCTTCTCATCATTCATGATAACCACATTGCAGGTCTCAACCTTAATATTCTGCCACACTTTGTGCTCTATATATGGTTCACTTTCCATATACCGTTCAAACAATTCCTTTGTATCGAATTCCATAACAAGGAAAGACCCGATTGGTTTCCCCTCTTCATTCGTCAGTCCGCCAGCGCAGACAACACTTCCATATTCCTGTACTTTTTTAATGTTCGCCAGATGATCAGGTCTTGCTGCCATACGTCTGTCAAAAGCACCTTCATCAGTTCCATCATAAGCGGTAATTATAAATTGCATAACCTTCTCCTTCTCATTCATATTAAAATATATCTGTTTTCAAGATAATTCGCACAGGTATATCTTGTCAACTATGCTTTTCATTTTGTAATTTCAGATGTATAATAAATAGAATGGGTTATTTTGACAACCGAATCATAATTATATATACATAACCTACTAAAGGAGTCTATCACATGGAATTTATGGGAAAAGATCTGGAGAAAATCGTTGTTACACTTCCTATGGCAGACGGAACAGAGCTAGAATGTGGCGTTTTCTCTTACTTTGAAGTAAACGATAATAAGTATTTTGCATTGTTACCTCTTACAGAGGATAAGAATTTTGATTTTTCACAGGGTTATATGCTCTATCGCGTAGAAGAAGATGAGGAGCAGAATCCAATAGTATTATATATTGAAGATGATCTGGAATATAGTATTGCTGCAAAGTGTTTTTCAGATAACATCTTACAGAACAATAAGTCTGATACATCCTATTCGAGTTAAGGAGCGCAACGAGACGCATGAAAGCTAAACTGATACCACGCATTGATATTCATGATCGTTACGAACTGAAAGATGCACTTCCACTTCGCACTCCTTATGTGATTCATATTGATCCTTCTGATACCTGCAATTTCCGCTGCAAGTTCTGTCCTTCCGGTAACCATGCATTGATGAAGACAACAAAAGGACGTGGTCATGGACCGATGGACCTGGACGCTTATAAAAAAATCATAGACAGTCTGGAGGAATTTCCGGATAAGATCCGTGTCGTTCGTCTATACAAAGAAGGAGAGCCTCTGGTGAACCGTAATCTCCCGGAGATGGTTCGTTATGCAAAAGCATCCCCGATGGTTGAAAAAGTAGATACGACCACCAATGCATCGTTACTGACACCGGAAATGAGTCTTTCTCTTATCGATGCAGGACTTGACCGTCTGAATATATCAGTAGAAGGGATCACAGAAGAACAATATCTTGACTTTTCGGGCTATCGTATGGATTATCAAAAATTTGTAGATCAGATTACGTTCTTTTATGAGCACAGAAAACAATGTCAGGTGAACTTAAAGATAAATGGAGATATCCTGACAAAAGAACAGGAACAGCTCTTTTATGACACATTTGGTGATATTACAGACGGAATATCGGTGGAACACACCATAGAATACTGGCCAAAGTTTGATGAGATGCAGGTTGATTATGATGAAACTACCACACTTCTTGGCGGAAAATCGGCAGAAGTCAGCGTATGTCCTTATGTCTTTTATGAGATGTGCATCAATTCCGATTGCACATACAGTCTCTGTCGTTTTGACTGGAATCATGCCATGCTTCTTGACCAGCATGTTGGCTATCCTCCAACTCCAAAGAAGATCTGGGATAGTATCGTCTTATGGAATTTTCAGCAGAGCTTCCTTCAGAAACACAGAAAGATGCTTACTGTTCTTTCCTGTCCGAAATGTGGAATCTTAAAACAGGGCGTCCCGGAAGATCTGGATGAATTTGCAGAAGAGATACTTGACAATATGTAACTGCAGGAAAAGAGAATTGATATGAACAAATATTTTGACATCAATGAACAGGGATTCAGCATCCGCTGTAAGATCTATTATAATAAGGATATTCACAATCATACAGATGTAGTTATCGCAACATACGGATTCGGCGGCAATAAAGATAACAAAGCTATTGAGAAGTTTGCAGATCGTATCACTACTAAGTACAAAGGTTATGTTGTAGTTACCTTTGACTGGCCATGTCACGGTGTTGATGCCCGTAATAAACTGATCCTGGATGAATGTGTACAGTATATGGATCTTGTAATCGGCTATGTTCAAAATTCCCTGAAAGCCGAAAGAATCTACAACTATTCTTCCAGCTTTGGAGCATACATTACGCTTCGTTATCTGAACGAAAAGCAGAGTAATCCATTTCACAGAATTACTTTTCGCTGCGCAGCCGTTAAAATGTATGATGCACTTACAAGACATATAACAGAAGATGAGTGGAATCTTCTGAAAAAAGGAAAAGAAATCTTACGTGGACATGATCGAAAGATCAGGATATCACAGGATTTTTTAGATGAATTAGAAGCACATGATGTAACAAAGAATGACTATCTGGATTATGCGGAGGATATACTGATGATCCATGGAACAAAAGATGAGGCTATTCCGATTTCCGTAGCAGAAGAATTCTCTGAAAATAATGTAATAGAATTATATATCGTACAGAATGCAGATCATCCATTCTCCAATCCTGATTATATGGATGATGCGATCCAGAAGATGATCGAATTCTTTAAACGATAAGAAACGAAAGGATTCTATAGATGAAAACAATTGATGAATTGCTAAGCTGTATCGAAGATGATATCGAGTTAATGGGCGAGAACCGCATCATCTATCTCATGGAAGAAGGGGATGTTGTCGTTGATTACGATTATCTTCCATCTGCCGACTACTGCGAGGCAGTAAAACTGAAGAACCTTCAGGAAGAACTGCTGATGAAAAAAAGACAGGAAAAAGCAGAAAAGACGGCATTAAAGGTCGGTATGATCCAGATGAAAGTAATCTTTTCAAGTCCACAGGAAAACCTTTCGCGTGCAGCTGATCTCGTAAAAAAAGCAAAAGAGCAGGGAAGTCAGATCTGTGTACTTCCGGAATGTCTTGATCTTGGCTGGGGCAATCCTGATGCATTACAGCTCGCGGAAGCAATTCCGGGAAAGATAAGTGATCGTTTATGCCTGATTGCCAGGGAAAACAAAGTCTATCTGGTTGCCGGAATGACTGAACGGGAAGGGAATCTGCTCTATAATACTGCGCTGTTGATATCCGATGAAGGCATCATTCTGAATAAACATCGAAAGATCAATATACTAAGTGGCGTAGAAGATATCTACACTGTCGGTGATCGTCTTCTTGTTACCCAGACAACTCTTGGAAAAATTGCTGTAGATATCTGTGCTGATAATGCGGATAACAGTCTTTCTATTGGGATGACACTTGGAAGAATGGGCGCAGATATTTTGCTTTCTCCTTGTGCCTGGGCAGTACATCCGGATTACAATGCAGCTATTTCACCTTATGGGGATGAATGGCATCGCCCTTATAAAAAAATCTCCACTGCTTTTTCTATCCCGGTAGTGGGAGTCAGCAATGTCGGAGAAGTAACGAAAGGATCCTGGGCCGGATGGAAAGCAATCGGCAATTCTATAGCCTATGATAGTGATGGCACACTGATTCAGGTGCTGCCATATGGAGAAGATCAGGAATGTGTCAGTATCATTGATGTTCATCTGACAGAAAAGACCGTAAGCGGAACAGCTCTCTCAGAACGAATATCGCGTATAATCTGACAGATTTAAAATAGAAACCAACAATTTATAAGGAGACATTATGTACAAAGAGATTGCAAAATTATTTATGTATGGTGGTCTGGATGAGGACAGTATCCTTTACAGACTCGGAGAATTATTTGAAGAATTTGACAATGGTGATTACAACAAACAGAAACTGATTCGCGATATCAATACACAGTTAAAGCGTCTTCTCGTAGTTGCAACTGATTATGGATTTGATAAAAATCTCTGGCATAATTACATTGCATTTTTTGTTATGACCAATGAGAATCCATTCTCTCTGGTCTGCGAAAAAAACAGAATTACAGATGGTACTGTAACGACCCTGGTAAAAGAAGACTTTGCACTAGTACGCAGAATCTTTAACTATGACTTTTCCATAATTGAAGAAAAGCTTGGCATTAACAACTTTTTAAGACTTTCTAACTATCAGGCTGTAGAAAAGAAAAAACAGATCTACAACTGGAATGTAAGCCAGAAGGTTCAGGCGTTATCTCTGCGACTTGAAGAAGCTGCAGATGATGATGCTTTCTATGAGGCGATCCTTGACTTCTATCAGGATTATGGTGTTGGTCTTTTCGGTCTGAATAAAGCATTCCGTATCGAAGAAAAAGGGCAGGGACAGTTTGACTTCCGTGCGATCAACAACATGGATATGGTAACCCTTGATGATCTTGTAGGATATCAGATCCAGAAAAAGAAACTGATAGATAATACAGAAGCATTTGTAAAAGGGTACAAAGCGAATAATGTTCTGCTTTTTGGTGACAGTGGAACCGGTAAGTCTACAAGTATCAAAGCTATCGTAAATCAGTACTATGATCAGGGACTTCGTATGATAGAGATCTATAAACATCAGTTTAAGTATCTTTCTTCTATCATCTCTACGATCAAAAACCGTAACTACAAGTTCATCATCTACATGGATGACCTTTCTTTCGAAGAGAATGAAATTGAATACAAGTTCTTAAAGGCTGTTATTGAAGGTGGTGTAGAGACAAAACCGGATAATATCCTGATCTATGCGACCTCTAACCGAAGACATCTGATCAAGGAAAGCTGGAATGATAAGAACGATTTCACCAACCAGTCTGATATTCATCATTCAGATACTGTCGAAGAAAAGTTATCGCTGGTTAGCCGTTTTGGTGTTACCATCAGCTACTCAAAACCAGCCCAGAAAGAATTCTTTGAGATCGTTATTACTCTTGCACACCGTGCAGGAATCCAGATGCCGGAGGATCAGTTAAAGCTTGAGGCGAATAAGTGGGAGCTTTCTCATGGCGGAATCTCAGGCAGAACTGCACAGCAGTTTATTAACCATCTGCTTGGTACAATCGGAGATGGAAACTAAATCCTTATGTATAAAACCCAAATTTGAAAGGAGTACTCACATGAATATTTATGTAAATGTTCAGGCGAACCGTGACGGAAACGGAACTAAAGAAGCACCATTTCGCAGCATTACTCAGGCAGCAAAGATTGCTAAGCCAGGAGATGTTGTAAGTGTTGCTCCCGGTATTTACCGTGAATATGTAGATCCTGTAAACGCAGGAGAAGAAGATGCACGTATCACATATGTTAGTGAAGAACCACTTGGTGCAATTATCACCGGTGGTGAAATTGTAAAAGGCTGGGAACAGTATGATGGCAATGTATGGGTATGTCGAATTGATAATGGAATTTTTGGAGACTACAATCCTTATACAACACTGATCATGGGTGACTGGTATGGTGGAGATTTCATTTATCATACCGGTATGGTTTATCTCAATGACCAGCAGCTTTATGAAGCAGTGACTCTTGAGGAGTGCATAAAAGGGGAAGTACACCTTCCATCCTGGGATCAGAAAAATTCTATCTACAAATGGTATACAGAACAGGATACTGAAAAGAATCAGACTATCATCTATGCGAACTTCCAGGGTGCCGATCCTAATGTTGAAACTGTAGAGATCAATGTTCGCCGTAATTGTTTCATGCCTTCAAAAAATGGGGTAAATTATATCACTTTAAGAGGATTTAATGTAAATAAAGCAGCTACTACCTGGGCACCACCTGCAGCTTACCAGGATGGTATGATCGGTCCACACTGGAGTAAGGGATGGATCATTGAGGATTGTGAAGTATGGGGAAGCCGTTGTTGCGGTATCTCCCTTGGTAAATACTACGATGAAGGATATGATCATTATTTTACATTTAAACATGTAAAGAATCCTACACAGATGGAACGTGACGCTGTATGCCGTGGTCAGTATCATGGCTGGCTCAAAGAAAACATCGGAAGCCATATCGTGCGTCGCTGTAACATTCATGACTGCGAACAGACTGGTATCGTAGGACGTATGGGCTGTGTATTCAGCATTATTGAAGATAACCATATCCACCATATTAACAACATGATGCAGCTTGCAGGTGCTGAGATCGCTGGTATCAAACTTCACGCAGCCATCGACGTTGTATTCCGACGCAATTATATCCACCATACTACAATGGGTATCTGGTGTGACTGGGAAGCACAGGGTACACGTATCACACAAAATCTTCTTCATGATAATCATGTACCGGAAGGCTCTATCCCTTCTAAGTATGGTATGTGCAGTCAGGATATCTTCATTGAAGTTAGCCATGGTCCAACACTGATCGATAATAATATCATGCTGTCACAGGTTTCACTGCGTCTTCCAACAGAAGGTGTAGCAGTGGTTCATAACCTTATGCTTGGCTCTATTACTGCGATAGGATGTCATACAGACCATCCAGGTATGGGAACACAGCCACGTTACACTCCATACCACATTCCACATCGTACAGAAGTAGCAGGATTTATGACCATTCTCCATGGTGATGACCGTTTCTACAACAACATTTTTGTACAGGCTTATGATGCTTCTGAATACAGAACCACTGAAGCCGAGAATACTGAAGCAGGTACTGCAGTCTTTGACGATTACCCATCCTATGATGAATGGATTGGCTGGTTCGAAATGGACAAACCATTTGTAAACATGAGTGAAAAGGCAGTATATCATTTCTCACATCTGCCAGTATGGTCTAAAGGGAATGTTTACTTTAATGGTGCAAAAGCATGGAAAAAAGAAGAGAAGGCAGTAGTAGACAATGAACATCATATCAGCGTAGAGCTCCTCGGAATCGAAGAAGCAAAACCTGTACTGAAAACAAACGTTTACGAATTCCTTACTGATGTTGAAAACGGAATCATCAACAGTGATATCCTTGGATATGCATTTGAACCGGAACAGCGTTTTGAGAATGCAGATGGAACAGCTATCACATTTGATCAGGACTACTTTGGAACACATCGTGGAACAAAAGTTATTCCTGGTCCATTCGCAACAGCTGAAGAAAGTACAAAAGTTCTCTGGTAATAAAAACGGGACGGCATTAGCCGTCCCGCTCTTACATTTGAAGATATTGTTTAATTTCTGGTAACATCAGCTTTGCATCGCATCTTCCAAGCAGATATAATGCACCCAGTTTTTCCATATCTCCCTCAATTGTTGATACACTGATGGAACCGGACGGACAGATCATCTTGATTCGTCCTTCTTTATCCAGTCTCTCCAGTTCCTCACAAGCTTCATTATAACGCTGCGACTGTTCCATTAAGAGAGGTGTCAGCTTCGGATAGTTCTTATAGATACGGTCTGATAATTCTGCCATACGTTCACTATCCTTTGGTCGACGGAAATCTACTGTCCGGGTACGAATAACCAGAATCTTTTCAAATCCATTATCAAGAGCCCACTGATATGGTATCTTCACTGTACATCCACCATCCAGACAAGGCATTCCATCAATATCGATCATCTCTGATACAAATGGCATAGATGCACTCGCCTGAACTGCCTTCTTGATGTTTAAAGAACCACCTTTCTCACAGTAACAAACTTCACCGGTTTCACAGTTTGTAACAGTTACCAGGAATCTGCGCTCCGGATTATAGAAACGCTCATTATTAAAGGGAATCTCATTCTCAATTTCGTTCATAAGGAAGTCAAACCCAATAACGCTGTGATTTTTTGCCGTAGACTGTGCACTGATATAGCGATGATCATGACGATAACACAGATTGATCTTGGCAGCACGTCCGATTTCACCGGCTACATAATTATATCCATTTAACGCACCTGCAGAAGTTCCTATGGTAGTCTGCATATTGATACCATTCTCCATCAGCACATCAAGAACTCCTGTTGTGTAACATCCACGAAATGATCCACCCTCCAGAACGATACACCCCGGAATAACCGTATCCGGTGCCTGTGCACAATGAATAGAATCTGCCCCTGACCAGACTTTCTTTTTGTCACGGGCGTCCATGAGTGATACCGCTTCGTCCATAAGCTTTTCCGTCTCTGTTTTCAGCTGTTTCATCTTTCTAAGAACAACATGTCCATTTTGCTGTAACTGTTCACTTAACTTTTCAAATCCTTCTCTCATACTATCTTCCCCTAAAAGCTTTCCAATGAGCTATTTTCAACCTATTTTACCACAAATCTCTTTTTTGTGTAAAAAATTAATCTTTTAAAAAAATGATATTCATGCTAAGATTTATAGAATAAATGCATAAACCAAAGGAAAAGAAATCATGAGCAATTTTTCACAGGAGATACTGGATGAATTAACTGCAAATATCGATGAGGTACTGATCAATTATTTTAATACCGATAAGTATCTCAATGATTATGGTAGTGAGGATATCCGTGATGTTGTTGAATCTGTTCTGAATGACAAGTTCGAAACAGTGAATGCAGATGTCCGTTTCTGGTATGAAAAAGAACGAAATGCAAGAAAAAAGAAGCGAACTGTATGGGCAAGTAAGACCATTGAGAATGCACAGAAGTATCCTTCCAATGATCCGAAAAGTTATTTTTACAGTATGCGTCTGGAGTTTTACAGAAACAGTGAAATCTATCGTGAAAAGTATGGTACCTCAAGAATCGAAGATATCATATCTATCATCTGTGAAAAGGAGATAGCCGAATGGAAAAAATCCGGCAAATATCTGGTAGAGTTCCCAAATTTTCCGAATGTTGGCCGTATCCATACGGTTGATATCTTCCGAAGTGATATCTTTGTCTGCATCTGCAAGTATATCATCGTAAAGTATAATGGCAACATGAACAACTTCAATATTAGTAATCCTGCTGTCTTATATGAGAATGGTATCTTTTCTGTTGAAAAAGGAAGAGTTCAGATTACTCCGGTCGGTGATGATAAGGAATCGCAGCTGGTAGCACTTTTCCTATCCAATGGATATGAACTTCATATGGAAGTTACCGATCCAAAGATGACAATGGGTGGAAAGATTCCTGTATTTGATGCAAAAGACCGTGAGATTCTTTCTTATCTTATCAACAGTGTAAAGTTTGATCCAAGGAATCCATCCCTTTTATCGCAAAAAGAAACCGTAACCTTAAATTCCATTGCATCTGCTATTTATAAATCCAAGAACACCAGCAGCAAACAGATGGAAGATGTGGAAGCCCGACTGAATAAGATGGTGAATCCAATCCAGATCCGTACAGAGAATTCAACCTATAACTGGACACTCCTAAGTACGGTTTCCATCGTCCCTCGTGCCAAAGAGGATGGAAGTACCGGTATCAAAGACGTGGAATATGTACTTGGCTCGGTAGTATCCGATGCCATCATCCGGGGACGTGTCATCAAAGTATCCTCTTTTATTTATGATCAGCTTGAGAATACGTATAGTAAATCTATCTACTGTATCCTTCAGCTGGAACGTTTAAAGCTTGCACTGAATCATGAATCACTTACAAAAGAGTATCAGTATATGTTCTTTAAGCAGAAGCTCCTGATCAGAACCAAACAGATCCGAAAGAACATGTCCCTGATCGAAGAAGCTCTGAAGGAATGTGTAGCCAATAATCTTGTCATTGAAAGTTATACTGTAAAGAATGATATCTTTACCCTTACCTTCATTCCACTGAGTGAATATGATAAAGAACAGCTGGTCGGAGATGATGGTTACTTCCTGTTATCAGAAGATAAATCAGGAAAAACACTTTTTATTGAATGATGAAATCCTTTGGGAGGTCTGATGACCTCCCTTTCTTTATTCCATGAAAACCCTAAAATAGGGTACCGTAATCTTCGATATACAATTAGCTTCTTATACAAACCATGGAAAAGCCTATAGAATCAACAGATTATATCATGTTCCTCCTCTTAAATGCTGTCACAATCCTGTGTCTTATAAAAAGGTATCCGAATTTTTCGATAAAACCAAATAATATACCCCATTTTTTCGATATTTTAATACTAGGTATCCCATTTATTCGATATTTCTTTCATATATCATAACATCTTTATTTTTCATACAATCTTAGATTTACATAAAGAAGCAAAATTCTTCTTTTATAATCATAAAAAAGGTACCCATTTTTTCGATATTTTTTTGCTATTCCAAAATGGAATGTTTACTTTAAGTCAACATTTGCTTTTGAAAAGGTATCCCATTTTTTCGATATTTTTAAGTATTATTATTCTCTCAATTTCAGAAATTCCCCAATATATTCGATATTATCAATTAATATCCCCTATTTCTTCGAAATATTACCGTTATACCTTGCAATACCCGATTTATTCGATATTTATTAATGATAAATTTTAAATATTTTTTAACTTTTATAAGCTATTTCATTACAAAGTATCTATATAGTATCCAATTTATTCGACATAACCTATTTATATCCCCTATTACTTCGACATCTATCAATAGTGGTCCCATTTATTCGATATTTTTATCATTAAAATTTTTCATTTTATTATAAATACTTTATTTTCTGGTAAAAACTGAATAGCACCTGATTTTTCGACAAGAATATATAGCTGAAAAATCAGTATTTTGGTAATAAATCCCCATTTTTTCGATATCCGGAGCATTTGATTTTGGTGGATAACCTACATATAATGATAGCTATTAGGGAGTATTACGTCTCTGAATCTGGGGAGACTTCAGAGAATGTGAATAACAGGTTATTTGGGAGATTAATCTGTTTATTAAGGGGAAATTATGTTAGAGAACAACTTTGCATCTATCGGGAAAAGTGTCTTGATCCATGCAATTGGTATTCAGGACAATTATAAGATTTCGCACGAGCTGGATCGAAAAGCATCCGGCTGTTTTTCGTGTCCGAATCTGAAAGCTTCTTTGAAGCAGCCAACATGCGCAAAGTGTTCTGCCTGTCCAAACCGTAAATTCAAAGATGATGCCTATGTGAATGAGAAGAATCGTTATGGTTACCAGCCTTCTTTATCCATGTGTTCCATTAAACTTTTTACCTATCTTCATTTTTTCGTTACCGGTTCCGGTGTAATCGAAGATCTTCAGATTCGTGAAGCTGCCGAAAAGCTTCATATGTCATCACGCAGTATTCATAATTCCTTAAAATATCTCCAGCAAAATGACTATATCGTTTATCAGAAGAATTATCCTGGCTCTTATTTTGTCGTTCTGAATCAGTTCGAAGACTATTTCAAAAAAGCAAATGAGGGTGGAAGAGGATATCTGATCTTCAGCCGCGACTTTTTCCATGATGTGATCGCTAAGGCCACAACTGTCAATGAACTTCGGCTTTCTATTCGTATGTATCTGAACATTGATGAAAAGAAATATTATCCGATACAGCCGTATTCTTACCTTACAGACAGCAGAAAGATTACGGATATCTGCCGGTATTTTCCACATTATGTGAAGCCTGTGCATGTCAGGGACATGATTCGAAAGATTTCCAGTGTCTTTACAGTGAGACAGGATGAAGGCGCTGTTATTTATTCTCTGAATCAGAATTATTTTGGCGAGTTACAGAAGAATTCTTATAAGGATGACTGCAAAGTCTTATTAGAAGAGCAGTTATCCAGCTGGAATCAGGTACTTGAAACCTTTTTTGACCGCAAGAGCAGTATCACCGCTTTACCGGATCACCTGGTTCATCATGTTGTTACTGCAAAAGTTCAGAATAGTAAGATTCATTTTCATCTTTCCGATAAGGATATGGAAGACCTTCTCCAGTTATCTGTACAGTATGGATATGAACGTATGTTGATTCATCTTCAGACAGTACTGAAAAAAGAAAGAAGTTTTTCTTCCCTTTCCGGTCATTATGGAGAATATGTGCGAATTTCTATTGAAGGCTCGTTATGTGCTGCATAGCAGATAGCTTATTTTTTGTACCCTTTTTTCCAAAATCACGTTTTTCTTCATTTTTTACCGCTACAATTATTTACTTTTTCCATTCATTATATTTCATTTTTATTTGTACAGGATTCTGAAAAGAACGGAATCCTTTTATTTTTACCTGCATTTGGAAAAATATCTACCTAATATAAAATTTCTCAACAGATATAGAATCTTTACAACCTAATTAAAACATTTTTCATCTGATGTTGATAAATTCTGTATTAAGTTCAGAAGATTTTATTGGTTAAACGTAATTATCCACACAAAATCAAAAAATAATTTTACGTTTGTCAGAAAAATTCAAAATAAAAACAAGCCTGTAATCGTTATAACTACAGGCTTTTTCAAACATTGACTTATCAATATCTTTTAATATCTGAAATATCTATCTAATATCTTTTCTATCTCTTTTTATTTCTATTAAATATGTCTGCTATCCTTGAAAAAAGAGAGGTGTTATTCTTCAGGTTCTGTTTCCAGCGCGATACAGATTCCTCCACGTTCACAGTAGTAACTGCAAAGTCCACGTACCGGATAAGTCAGAATATCAACATCAGGGAAATATTCCTGAATAGTAGTTTTTAATTTTTCTGCCAGGGCTTCGTTCTCTGTATGTGAAATACGGACTTTTCCACCACGATATCCGGCTCTTCGCATCTCCTGAATCAGGGATGCGAGTACTTTCTTATCACCACGTGCCTTACCTAGCTGTTCAATCTGTCCCGCTGGACTTGCAGTACCATACACACTGATTCCAAGTACTCCGGCAGCAGCAGCAACAATTTTGTTCACACGACCATTCTGAGCAAGATTATGGAGGGATTTGAATGCAAAGAAAAGTCTTGTTCTTAAACTGTAGGCTTTCATTTCTTCACAGACTTTTTCAAAGCTTGCTCCCTGCTGTTTTAAAACAACAATCTGTTCGAGAAGAAGACGCATCTCCGGTCCGACACTTAAAGAATCAATAACAGTTGCTTTTGTCTGTGGGTGCTTTTCCAGATAGAGATTCATGGCAACTACCGCACTATTATAGGTACCGGAAAGACCGCTTGTAAGTGTTACGATATAAAGTTCATCCGGAGCAGATCCATCTGAAAGGTCAAAGGCTTTTAACCAGACTTCTGTTGATGGGCATGCGGTATAGGATCGTCCTTTATAAGCAAGTAATAATTCGAGTAAAGCGGCAGTATCGAGCTTTTCATCATCGATAAAATGATGGGTTTCTGTGCTGATGATAAGCGGTACTGTGGCAAACGAGCTTCCTTCTAATTCAAAAATATCACATCCGGAATCGGCAACTATATGATACATAATAAACTCCTTTTCATATCTTAATATGTAGTTTTAAAAACTACATATTATTGTAAAGAAGGCTAATGCGTGTTACAATTTATAAAAAGGCGTAAATTGTAAACTTTTGGATAGAATTTGAAGGACGAAGCGGAATATGAGCGTAACGAAGAATGAGAAGAGCAGATTTACAAGAATGTGTATAGGAGAAGCAATCATTGAGCTCTTGAAAGAAACAGATATTAAGCATCTTAAGATTCTCAGCATTGTAAAAAAAGCTGGTTTTTCTCATATGACCTTTTATAAATACTATACATCACCAAGAGCAGCACTTGAGGATTATCTTCGTATTATTATCAAAGGATATCTGGAAGAGATTAAAGCAGAAGAAGCTGGCGCATTTCTAACCTACGAACATATTCTTGCGGCATTACTTTTTTTTGACCAGTATCGTTCCTTTTTTCTTGTGATGAAGGAACAGGGGCTTTATTCTATCCTCATTGATAGTGTGAATCAGTTTCTTGCGGAGCACATGCAGACAGAGGTACCGGTTTCAATCTATAAGAGATATTCCTACGCAGGAGGTCTTCTTAACTGTTTTCTGATGTGGGAGGAGAATGATAAATGTGAGACTGCCGAAGCTGTTGCGGCAACAATCTATGAGTTATATGGTATTCCGGAAAAAGATAAAATCAGGAGATAAAAAGGTACCCCCTTTTTTCGGGTTCTTTCTGAATTTTGGGTATATTAGTATTAAAGTATAGCCACCAGATTGGTTCTGGTGGCTATGTTTATATCAGATCCATTAGATTAAAATCATCTGTTTTGATTAAGAAGGCAAGCTTACATTTTTTTGTAAGGTT
>JAZLLO010000103.1:0-8397 GCA_045598185.1 Marvinbryantia sp. | reverse complement strand
CTGAAAAATCATCTGAAACAGGCGGTTTTCCTGACATTTTGAGGTCAGATTCCTGATTTCGATGTAAATAACTGTAAATATTCCCTGAATATCGAATTTATAGGGTGTTTTCTATAGTACGAAGAATTGGGAAAGTATTAGTGTAATTATTATTATGTACCAACGATTTATTATGAAGAGAAGAAGCTTTATGAAGCACATCCGGGAGACAGCGATGAGTTCATCCTGGAGAATGTAAAGAAAGCTTTTGATACAGCACTGAAATAGAAAGCGCGTGCCACTGAGTGCCAATGGCACCCAACGGCACACGTACCCAGTGATACTCAATGGTATACTTTGACTAGATAGAAAGGACAACAAGATGAAAAAAGTAGCAGTAGTCTGGTCCAGCCCGAATAAAGATGGACTGACCGCAGGAGCAAAGAATCAGTTTGAAGAAGGACTTAAAAAAGCAGGTGCAGAGGTAGTGGATATTCATATGAATGCATTATCGATGAAGCATTGTAATGCTTGTGGAAATGGCTGGGGAGGATGCAGCAGAAGTGGAAAATGTGTTTTACAGGACGATTTCCAGTCAGTATATCAGAGTATGATCGAGGCAGACGGAATCGTACTTGTGTCAGCGGTATACTGGTCAGATCTGACAGAATGCATGAAGGCTTTTATCGACAGACTTCGTCGATGTGAGGCTGCACACAATCATTTCCTTGCAGACAAGAGATGCGTTCTGGTAGCATGTGCTGGCGGAACAGGACGTGGTACTGTAGAGTGCTTACAGAATATGGAAATTGCCCTTACACATATGGGAATGCGTGCTTATGACAGAATTCCGGTAAATCGCTATAATAAAGACTATATGCTTCCGACTTTAGCTATGGCGGGAGAAACGTATGTAGAGAGATTGGAAAACGGTTTTGATATGTACTATTAAAATGTGTTATCTGGAGATGAACTTGATATGAATTATCGATTTGCAACAAGGGAAGACGTTCCATTGATCCTTTATTTTATCAAGGAACTGGCTGCGTATGAAGAGATGTTGGACGAAGTTGTGGCTGACGAAGAAACGCTGGAAGAGTGGCTTTTTGACAAACAGAAGGCAGAGGTTATCTTTGCACTTGATCAGGATCAGGAAGCTGGTTTCGCATTGTTCTTCCATAATTTTTCAACTTTTCTTGGTCGCTCTGGAATTTATCTGGAGGACCTGTATGTGAAGCCTGAGTATCGTGGAAAGGGATATGGAAAAGGACTGATAAAGACATTGGCAAAGATCGCGGTAGAGCGTGGATGCGGACGATTGGAATGGTGGTGCCTTGACTGGAACAGGCCAAGTATTGACTTCTACCTGTCGCTCGGAGCAAAACCAATGCAGGACTGGACTGTATACAGGATTGATGGAGAGACGTTAAAGAATCTCTAAAGAAACACTGACAGTTCCTCTATGATTAGTTGATGGGCGGCAACGAATAGTTGATGGATTTTCTTTTGCGGCATGTGATACCATATAGATGCCCATAATTTTTACTTTGAGGACCTGATAAGCTGGTGGGAGTAGACGCCGGTTTATCAGGTCTTTTTACATACCATTTTTTAATTTGATGCCCCTCAATCATTTGTTGATACCTCTATGCTGACTACATCCCTTACAATATTTCTATGATGTTGTAAATGAGACATGCTCTGCCTTGCAGAATGTGTCTTCAAGAAGGAGGTATAAAAATGAGTGAATTCAAATTTATCACACAGGAAGAGTGTGAAGCTGCTACTGCCAGACTGCTCGAGACAGCAGAAAAGGTTGGCGCTGATACTTACCAGTTACGTGTTAAGAATCAGACTCCACATTGTAAATTTGGTGAGCAGGGTATCTGCTGCCGTATCTGTACTATGGGTCCATGCCGAATCACACCAAAGGCACCAAGAGGAATCTGTGGTTGTGATGCACATGGTATCGTAGGTCGTAACTTTGTAAGATTTACAGCAGGTGGTGGAGCTACACATTCTGACCACGGCCGTGAAATCTGCCATACACTGTTACATTCAAAACCAGAAGGTCCATACAAGGTAAAAGATCCAGGTAAGTTATTACGTATTGCAAAAGAATGGGATATCGAGACAGAAGGCAAGGATATCTACGATCTTGCCCATGAACTGGCGACACTTGCCCTTGAAGAATATGGTAAGGTAAGAGGCTACCAGAACTGGCTGAAGAGAGCACCGGAACATACACAGAAGCTGTGGATGGATGCAGAGGTTGCACCACGTGCCGTAGACCGTGAAGTTTCTACTTGTATGCATATGACACATATGGGTAACTCTTCTAAGGCAGAAGCTCTGATTCGTCAGTCACTTCGTATGGGTATGGCTGATGGATGGGGCGGTTCCATGACAGGAACAGAGTTCTCAGATATCATGTTTGGAACACCAATGCCAATCGAGACAGAGGCAAACCTTGGCGTTATGAAAAAAGAAAATGTTAACATCGTTGTTCATGGACATGACCCTTCACTGTCAGAACTGATCTGTGAATATTCCGATAGTCCTGAGATGATCGCTCTTGCAAAACAGATGGGCGCGCAGGGCATTACAGTATCCGGTGTTTGCTGTACAGCAAATGAAGTAACAATGCGTCGTGGTATTCCTATGGCAGGTAACTTCCTGCAGCAGGAAAATGTTATCTTAACAGGTGCCTGTGAAGCGATGATCGTTGACGTACAGTGTATCTTCCCTGCAGTTGGTCCTCTTGCAAAATGTTTCCATACAAAATTCATCACAACAAGCCCAATCTGCCAGCAACCAGATTCTGAATTTATCAGATTCGACGCAGAAACAGCAGAAGAAAAGGCAAAAGCAATCGTTAAGATGGCAGTTGAGAACTTCAAGAACAGAAAACAGGAACTGGTACACATTCCTGATATCAAGACAAAAGCAACTGTTGGTTTCTCAGTAGAAGCAATCGTGAAGACTCTTGATGGAGTTACAAACTCACAGGTAGATGTAACCGGAACAACAAAACCACTTGTAGATTGTATCACTTCCGGTGTTATCCGTGGTGCAGTTGCTATGGTTGGATGTAACAATCCAAAGGTACGTCCTGACTGGGCACATGTTGAACTGATGAAGAAGCTGATCGCAAATGATATCGTAATCATTGCATCCGGATGTTCTGCACAGGCAGCAGCTAAGGCAGGTCTGATGGCAAAAGAAGCTAAGGATCTTTGCGGCGTTGGTCTTAAGAGAGTATGTGAACTGGCTGACATTCCACCGGTACTTCACATGGGATCCTGCGTAGATATTTCCCGTATGATGATCCTTGCATCTGAACTTGCAAAAGATGCCGGCGTAAATATTTCTCAGCTTCCGGTTGTTGGTTGTGCACCTGAATATATGTCTGAAAAAGCGGTATCTATTGGTAACTACGTTGTTGCGACAGGTATTGATACATTCCTTGGTGTAGATCCATATGTAAGCGGTTCTTCAGAAGTAGCTTACTGGCTGACAGAAGGTATTAAGGACTGGGTAGAAGCAACTTACACAGTAGAACTTGATATCGAAAAGATGGGCGATATGATGATCGAACGTATTGAACAGAAGAGAGATGCCCTTGGCATTTAAGGATTCTCCGGGAGGTATAAAGAAATGACATTATTTGATGTTGTATTTAGCGGAAATGATGCGGTTTATGGTCTTACAGAAAAGGCTATCGACGATGCAATTGCTGCAAACGGTGCGGACAAAGCTGTTGCTTTTCCTGATACTGCTTACAGCCTTCCATGTTACTATGGCGTAACAGGAACAAAAATCGCTAATCTTGGCGATATGAAAGTGGCCCTTGAAGTTGTGAAATCACTTCAGACAAGAAACAAGAGATTAAATGATGTATTCATGAGTGGTGTTGCTACAGCACTCTGCGCAGAATTCATCGAATGTTTAAAATATATGGATGGGGCAGCACCTTACGAAGCACCATGCTACGGTCACCTTGGTGATGCTATCATTCGTGAACTTGGTGTTCCACTGGTAACAGGAGATATCCCAGGTGTTGCAGTTATCCTTGGCGCAGCTCCGACAGCTGAAGAAGGTGTTGCACTTGTTAAATCTTACCAGGCACAGGGTATCTTAGTTACACTTGTTGGCGGAATCATTGACCAGTGTGAAGAACTTGGCTACAAGACAGGCGCTAACGTACGTGTTATCCCTCTTGGAAAAGATGTTACATCTGTTATCCATGTAGTATCTGTTGCTGTAAGAGCAGCTCTGATCTTCGGTAACATCCAGCCAGGCGATGCTGCAGGTCTTATGAAGTATACATTCGAACGTGTACCTGCATTCGTTAATGCATTTGCTCCACTTGATCCGGTTATCGTTGCATGTGGTGCCGGTGCAATCGCACTTGGTTTCCCAGTAGTAACAAACGACTGCGATACATTAGCTGCTGTTCATGCTAACGTACCTAAGAGCCTTATCGGACAGCCAGACGTAAGCAAGTTCAATGCTACATCTCTCGAAGCCCGTGATATCAAGATCAAGATCACAAATATCGATATCCCGGTTGCATTCGCATCTGCATTCGAAGGTGAGATCATCCGTCGTGGTGATATGCAGGTTGAGTTCGATGGTTCCCGTGTTGACTGTTTCGAACTTGTACTTACAAAAGATGCTTCTGAGATCGAAGATCACAAGATCGAAGTTATCGGACCGGATATCGACGAAATGCCAGTAGGCTCTAAGCAGTCTATCGGTTACGTAGTAGAAGTAGCCGGTAAGAACATGCAGTCTGACTTCGAATCTGTATTCGAACGTAAATTCCATGCTTACCTTAACTGTGTAGAAGGTATGATGCATACAGGACAGCGTGACATGATCCGTATCCGTGTAAGCAAAGATACATTTAATGCAGGCTTCCGTGCAAAACACATCGGTGAAGTTCTTTACGCTAAGGTTAAGAGCGAATTCGCTGCTGTAGTTGACAAGTGTCAGGTTAAGATCTACACAGATGCTGCACAGTGTACAGAG
Source organism: Marvinbryantia sp. (assembly GCA_045598185.1). Taxonomy (GTDB): domain Bacteria; phylum Bacillota; class Clostridia; order Lachnospirales; family Lachnospiraceae; genus Marvinbryantia. The sequence goes on along the minus strand of JAZLLO010000103.1, from coordinate 3,384 downwards.
CTTCGTCACAACCTTGCAACACCAATGTTTGACAAGCGTGATGAAAGACTTCTTACCCTTACAGTTGAAGGTGTTGATGTTTACTACAGCTGTATCATGTGCCAGGCATTCTCTCCAAGCCACGTTTGTGTAGTTACACCAGAACGTCTTGGTCTTTGCGGTGCCGTTTCATGGCTTGATGCAAAAGCAACACACCAGCTTGATCCTCAGGGACCATGTCAGATCATCACAAAGGAAAGATGTATCGACGAAAGAACAGGTGCATACGAAGACGTTAACGAAGCAGTTAAGATGTTCTCTCAGGGTGCTCTTGAAAGCGTAACACTTTACTCTATCATCGAAGACCCAATGACATCCTGTGGATGTTTCGAATGTATCTGTGGTCTTGAGCCAATGTCAGGTGGTGTAGCTATCGCTAACCGTGAATACGCTGGTATGACTCCAATCGGTATGACATTCCCAGAACTTGCATCTATGACAGGTGGTGGTGTTCAGACACCAGGTTTCATGGGTCATGGTAAACACTTCATTGCTTCCAAGAAGTTCATGAAGGCAGAAGGCGGTATCGCAAGAATCGTATGGATGCCAAAGGATCTTAAGGATCAGGTAGCTGACCGTGTAAACGTTACAGCAAAAGAACTTTATGGAATCGACAACTTCTGTGATATGATCGGTGACGAAACAGTCGCTGAAGATTGCGAAACATTATACGCATTCCTGGAAGAAAAGGGTCATCCTTGTCTTACAATGGAACCAATGATGTAATTATAACAGGTTAGAAAAGTCGGCAGGACACCTTGGTTTGCACAGAGGGCGCCATAGGCACGGAATAATCCCTGTTATAGTAATTTATCTTTTTTTATAGTATAATACCCCTAAGAGGCGGCTGCCGCTTAGGGGGTATTTTTTTATGGATATGAGTAATTTGGAATATTTTCTGGAAGTTGCGAGATGCGGAAGTATTACAAAAGCATCAAAAAGACTGTTTATTTCACCTCAGGCATTGAGTAAACAGATTCAGAAGTTGGAAGGAGAATTGGAGACCACACTGTTTGTGCGTGAAACAGGTGGAATCGTATTGACTGAGAGCGGGGAATACTTAAAAGAGCATTTGCCAGGATTCATTCACGACTTTCAACGTATGCGGAATGATATTCAGTGTATCAAGACCAGAGAGACCCATGAGATCAATCTTTTAAGTGCATATGGCATTTTACGCTTGGTGACTCCGGAATGTCTGAACGCATTTCATGAGAAATATCCGGATATCCATGTAAACTACAAAGAATATCCGGATCATATCGTAGAACGGTTATTTTTAGGTGGAGATGGAAACGTTGCATTCACTATTGGTAATGATGTGTTAAAACACGTGGATTATGAACCAATGGAACGATTCGAGATCAAGCTTCTTGTACATAAGGATAACCCACTGGCAAAAAAGGAATTTGCAACACTGTCAGATCTTGCTGCTGCACCACTTTATATTGAAAGCCCGGAATTCCATATCCATGATATGATTCTTGATGAATGCGTGAAGTGTGGAATTGAGCCACAGATTGCTTTTGAAGCTTCCGGCTTCAGTCTCTGCCACAAGATGGTAGAGAAAAACAAAGGAATTGCAGTAACTGTAGATTTTATCTTTGATGATATGCATAAAGGCGATACCGTTATGCTTCCATTTGAAGGAAGACCATTCTACTGGGAGACCTTCATGCTGACAAGACGCAGTATAAAACCCGTTCCGGAAATCAAGCTTTTTCACGATTTTGTTCTGACCTGGATGGAAGCTATAAAAAGTGGAGATATTTTGCGATAGACTGGAATGAAAAGGAGGCTTGATATGCAGGCAGACGACTTCAAATGTGTGGTGACAGTTGCGCAGACAAAAAATATTACACAGCCAATGTGTGTTCATGAATTCGAAAGCGAATTGGATGCAATCTTAGTAAGTATGTCAAGCTGTCCAGCAGCTGCATTAAAGATCGTTACAGGTGAAGTTGAACCATCCGGTCTTCTTCCAATGCAGATGCCACTTGATATGCTTGAAGTTGAAAAGCAGAGTGAAGATACACCACGTGATATGGTATGCTACACTGATGCTGACGGAAATACCTATGACTTCGCATATGGTATGAACTGGAGCGGAGTAATCCAGGATGAACGTACAGAAAAGTACAGCGCACCAGCATTAACAACACCAGAAAACCAGGGTGTTCAGTGATACGTCTCCTTTTGTAAAAGCTATTGAGCCATAGAAGAATAAAAAGTGGAAGTTCGTTTTTTCTCCTCAAACGAACTTCCACTTTTTATTCTTTTATTTCATTCTGTTTCTTAAATACAAGAATATCCGCCGTCTACAATCAGATCACTTCCGGTTGTGTAACCTGCAGCTGGAGATGCCAGATATAACACTGCTGGAATCAGTTCTTCCGGTTTTGCCATACGATGAAGTGGGAACAGTGGCTGCCATGCATCAAGAAGCTCCTGATGAACGAAAGGTGGCTGTGACATTGGTGTTCCAACATATCCAGGGCTAAGGGAGTTTACACGAATTCCATAATCTGCCCATTCAATGGCAAGTGACTTTGTCATATGCATTACACCTGCTTTGGAAGCGTTGTAAGCAGCCTGACACTGTGGAATATTAACGATGGTACCAGACATAGATGCCATGTTAATGATAGAACCTTTGATCTTCTTTGCGATCATAGTCTTTGCAACTTCTACAGACATGATATATTCACCTGTCAGATTAACATTCAGAACTTCATTCCATTCTTCGTAAGATGCTTCGCCATCATTTAATCCGCCAAGGTCTTCACCGTCCAGAACGATAGCTTTCTTATGATAGCAGATACCTGCATTGTTAAAGAGCACATCGATCTTACCTGACTTTTCAATGATCTCAGCAACTGCAGCTTTCACAGAATCCTTATCTGTAACATCAGCTTTTACAAAGTAAGCTTTTCCACCAGCTTCTTCAATTTGCTGAATCGTCTTATCTGCACCACTTCTGCAGACAATAACAACTTCCGCACCTGCTTTTGCAAGACCAACTGCAACTACCTGGCCGATACCCTGACCACCACCAGTTACAACTGCTGTTTTACCGGTTAAACCAAAAATTTCATCTAAATACATATCGCGCAACCTCCTGTTGTCTTTTTCATTATAATAACATATCCAGAAGAAAAAAGCCATGAACCATTGAACTATTGGGACGGTTCCGACTGTTAATTGTTACTGTTCAGGTGCCAATGTTCCGCGAGGTATTTTGCCAAGCAAAACCAGAGGTCTGTAGTGAAAAATTATATTTCAGATTCTTATCCGTTACTATACGGGTAGTAAAATGTATAAGAAGCAAGATTTCAGGGGTATAAA
>JAZLLO010000102.1:0-2443 GCA_045598185.1 Marvinbryantia sp. | reverse complement strand
AAAGAGCAGATTATTTTACGGATTTTTGGTAAACATCGAATTAGGCTAACGAAATGTTTAGCCTGATTCGATGTTTTTTATGTTTAGGCTAATTATTTGGAGTGATTTAAGGGGAAATGGTTAGCTTTATTAATCGGTTTCTATAGATAGGCTAAACAATCGGTTAGCTTGATTAGGAAGATTGGATGAATAGGCAAAACAGGCTGAGTGATGTTTTATTCTAAATCGATGATCAAGTATATTAGGATAATAAAGAGAAAGGACGGTGAAAAAACTTATGTTTTTTCACACGGAGACTGTGAAAAAAAGTCTGTAAAAGTTAAATAACATAGGCCTTCTATGATAAACTAAATCATAGGAGGCCTAAAATTATGGCAAGAAAAGCAAAACAACCCGTACATCACGTACAAATGACCGAAGGTAAGAAAAATATCATCCAGCAGCTGTTCCAGGAATACGATATTGAAACAGCAGAAGACATCCAGGATGCCCTGAAAGATCTTCTAGGTGGAACTATCAAGGAAATGATGGAAGTTGAAATGGATGATCATCTGGGATATGGAAAATCTGAACGCGTAAACCGTGAAGATCAGCCAGATTATCGCAATGGCACGAAACGCAAGCAAGTCAACTCCAGCTACGGCACATTTTCTATCGATGTACCTCAGGATCGTAATTCGACCTTCGAACCACAAGTAGTTAAAAAACGTCAAAAAGATATTTCCAACATCGATCAGAAAATCATTTCCATGTATGCGAAAGGAATGACTACCAGACAGATTTCTGATACTTTGCAGGATATTTATGGTTTTGAGGCATCAGAGGGGTTTATTTCTGATGTTACGGATAAACTTATCCCACAGATTGAAGAATGGCAGAACAGACCGCTGGATGAGATTTATCCAGTAATCTTCATCGATGCAATCCACTATTCTGTAAGAGATAACGGTATCATCAAAAAGCTTGCTGCATATGTGATTCTTGGAATCAACCTGGAAGGCAGAAAAGATGTGCTTACAATCGAAGTCGGCCAGAATGAAAGTGCAAAGTACTGGCTTTCTGTTCTTAATACTCTTAAAAACAGAGGCGTTAAAGATATAATGATCATTTGTGCAGATGGCCTTACCGGAATCAAAGAAGCAATAAATACTGCATTTCCTGATACGGAATATCAGCGTTGTATTGTTCATCAGGTCCGAAACACCTTGAAATATGTGGCAGACAAAGATCGTAAACCTTTTGCAGCAGACCTCAAAAAGATTTATGGAGCAGCAAATGCAGATCAGGCGGCCGAAATCAGAGATAAAGTCACTGAAAAATGGTCCGAAAAATATCCAAATGCTATGAAATCCTGGACTGTCAACTGGGATGCAATTACTCCGATATTCAAGTTCTCATCTGATGTCAGAGCCGTAATCTATACAACAAATGCAATTGAAAGTCTGAACTCGACCTATCGTAAGCTGAATCGTCAACGCAGCGTATTTCCAAGTGATCAGGCCCTGCTCAAAGCCCTGTATCTGGCCACTTTTGAAGCGACAAAGAAATGGACTCTGCCTATCCGTAACTGGGGCAAAGTTTATGGAGAAATGGCGATAATGTACGAAGGCAGAATGCCTGAATAACAAACCATCAGAAGCATATCAAGGGTAAAATGAACACCGGCATTCCGCCGGTGCCCTTGACATACATCTTCTGGTTTGATAATAGTAAATCAAGAGCCGACAAGCAGCAAACTGCTCGCCGGCTCTATAATTCAAAGTCATAGAAGGCTTTTTACAGAAAGAATTTCACACTCTCTTCACACGCCCTACATTATTACTGTAATTCTTTTTTTGCTTTTTCCAGAGAAGCTGCAATTACCTGATCCATATCATAATATTTGTACTCTCCGAGTCTTCCGCCAAATATTACATTTTCTTCTTTGTCTGCAAGCTCTTTATATTTAATGTATAAAGCACCGTTTTCGGCATCATTAACTGGGTAGTATGGTTCATCTCCTAAATGCCATTCCTGAGAATATTCTCTTGAAATAACTGTCTTAGGAAGATCGTTTCCGTTTTCATCTTTTCCAAATTCAAAATGTTTATGTTCAATGATTCTGGTATAAGGAGTTTCACTATCTGTATAATTTACAACCGCATTTCCCTGATAATTATCCAAATCAAGAAGTTCTGTTTCAAATCTTACAGAGCGGTACTGAAGGGCACCTAAACTGTATCCGAAATACTCGTCGATAGGACCAGTATAGATTACTTTTCGTGCAATACCGAGTCCAGCGGAACATTCAGAGTCATTGTCATAGTAGTCAATAAGCAGATCAGGCTTGCCTGTTTTCTGATAAGCGTTTCTTTCGTGAAGGTAACCAACACCTGTAACAACAGGAATATCTCCAATTATATTACAAACCATTTTTGTATATCCGCCAACAGGAATTCCCTGG
>JAZLLO010000101.1:0-23229 GCA_045598185.1 Marvinbryantia sp. | reverse complement strand
TAACGGTTAAAGCTCTGAAATCTTGCTTCTTATACGTTCCTATTACCAGTGCCGTAACCTTTATACCCCTGAAATCTTGCTTCTTATACATTTTACTACCCGTATAGTAACGGATAAGAATCTGAAATATAATTTTTCACTGTAGCTTTATATTACTTTATGCTCCATCCACTTATTTCCGCAAAATCGAACAATAAATGCCATCGAGCGTACACACCAGTCAGAGAACATTCCAAACCACACCCCAAGCAGTCCCATATGAAAATGTTTTACAAGGAGATAACTTACACATACACGACAGACCCACATACTTAGAATACTTGCTGTCATGGTAAACTTTGCATCCCCGCCTGCTCGGATGATATTCGGTACTGCAAAGCTTCCAACCCATGCGAAGATGGAGAAGATGTTAAACCAACGGAATACCTTGATGCATATACTGGTTGCTTCTGGTGATAACGTGTAGAGACGTGTGATATATGGAATTCCAATAAACATTATGCTGTTGCTTATGGCAAGTCCGATCACTGCTGTAAGCATCAGCCCTTTTGCATATTTTCTGGCTCCTTCTTTATCTCCTGCACCGAGGAGCTGTCCGATAATTGGAATCGTTGCCATACTTATCGTATTGCCTGGAACATGAGCAATACCGGCAAGGGAATTCGCTACCGCATCTGCTGCTATTGATGCCGTTCCCAGTGTTGACACAAGACTGATCACACAGATCTTTCCAATATGAAACATACCATTCTCAAGTCCGGCAGGGATGCCAAGTCTCAATATCTTTTTCAACATTCCACCATCCGGTTTCATATCTGATAAATTATTAATTCGAAATTCATTCTGCTTTTTCTGCCATGCATAAGCAACCCAGAGTGCGGCAAAAATCCTTCCCGTTAGTGTTGCAAGCGCTGCGCCAAGCACTCCCATATGAAAGCCGTAGATTAGAATAGCATTCCCGGTAAGGTTGATCACATTCATTACAAGACTGCTGAACATACTGATCTTACTGTTCCCCTGCGCACGGAACAATGCTGTACCGGAAGAATAGATTCCCATAAATGGAAATGAAATGGTACTGATCAGAAAATAAATGGTGGAATAGTGCATAACATCACTGTCTATCTTACCGAAAATAAAACGTAGGATAGAACGACTGAATAGCATCCCGATAAGCATAAGGGTAATGGTTGAAATCATAACAACAAGATAGAGCTGTGCTGCACTTTTTGCTGCCTGCTTCTTATTCTGCTTTCCGATATACTGACTTGTTACAACAGCGCCTCCTGCTGCCAGCGCTACCAGAATCTGCTGCACCAGTACATTAAGAGAATCCACCAGACTTACCCCGGATACAGCAGCCTCTCCCACTCCTGCCACCATAAAGGTATCAGCAAACCCCATCGTAACGATTAAAATCTGTTCCAGTAGCATAGGAACGATCAAACGAATCATAGCATTCTTATCAAGTCTCATTATTATCGCCTTTCATCCAATTATGTCATGCTTTTCAGTATAGCACGAACATTGAAATGATAGAAAAATATTTTATGAAAATGTATTGACAAATATATCGCACTTCGATATATTATATACATCGAGGTACGATGTATCGAATCAAGATACATCGAGATTCGAAATAATAAAGAGGATTACGATATGAATGATAAGATAAGAAAAGTATATTGCCCTATGACAGAGAGTGGGTTCTACATTCTCTTTTGTCTTCAACAGCCGCAGCATGGATACGGCATCAGCCAGCAGGTGAAGCAGATGACAGCGAATGCCATCAGCATCAGCCCGGGAACTATGTACGGCAGCCTTTCCAAGATGGAAAAGGATGGGCTGATCCGCTTCGTTTCCGAAGTGGAGAAAAAGAAGCTATACACAATAACGGAACTTGGAAAAGAAGTTTTAGACATTGAGATCAAGCGTATTGAACGTTTGTACCGAAACAGTAAAGGAGAATGGATCAATGAGTAAGTTATTCATCCGTGTGTTTACAATTGCAGATTATGAAGAAGAAGAACAATGGCTGAGAGAACAGTCAAAGAAAGGGCTTCGTTTCGTGAAGATGACACCACCTTGCTTCTATACCTTTGAAGAAACAGCTCCAGAGGATATCGTATATCGTCTGGATTATCAGAATAAGGTTGCAGATGATGACTGCAAGCAGTTATACGCAGACTTTGGATGGGAATATGCAGGAAAGTGCATTGGCTGGAATTACTTCCGTAAGTCAGCTTCAGATATCGACACTGAAGAAGACAGTGAGATCTTCTCAGACAATCCTTCAAAGCTTGAGATGCTTCAGAAGATCATAATGACCAGAATGCTGCCTCTCATGGTGATCTTCTTATGCTGTATCGTTCCAAACCTGCTTCATATCAGAGAAGGCGACACTGCTGATTATATCATTACCGGTTTATTCTTCGTTCTGGCTTTCTTATATATCTATCTCTTCATTCACTGTGGAACCAAGTTAATGAAATTAAAAAAGAAGTACGGTTATTAATGCAAATGGTAATTTTGGTCATGCAAGCGGTTATTATGGTAATTTCATATTGACCCCAAAAGGTAAACATGGTAATATTATGGTAAACAAGGAGGGATTGATATGACGATAGAACAGATGCGTAAACGAAAGAAGCAACTTGGCTACAGCAATGCTCAGCTTTCTAATCTGACAGACATACCACTTGGTACGTTGAACAAGATTCTAAGCGGTGCAACGAAAAATCCCAGACCAGAGAACATCGAAGCACTGGAAAAGGTTTTACAGGATACAACTTATCAGTATGGATATGTTTCAGCAGCACCATATATGTTAAAAGAGGAAGCTGTTGATTACGATGCGAATGGAAAGCGCAAGAAACGTCCGGGAGAGTTTACGATCGATGACTACTATGAGATTCCGGATGACCGAAGAGTGGAATTAATCAATGGAGTATTCTATGATATGGCAGCGCCATCCGTGGAACACCAGCTTATTATAGGTTCAGTTTATTCTCAGTTCTTAGAATATATCCGTAAAAAGAAAGGTCCTTGTGTACCACTTGTCTCTCCGGTGGATGTAAAGCTCGGTGCAGACAACAAAACTATGGTCCAGCCTGATGTTGTAGTTGTTTGTGATAGAAGCCGCATCCAGGAACGTATCATTGATGGTGGTCCGGACTTTGTAATGGAAGTAGTTTCTCCGTCCTCTATCATGAGAGATTATCTTCGAAAAGCTAACAAATATCTCGAGTCAGGCGTTAAAGAATACTGGATTGCAGATCCTATAAAGAAGGTAGTGGTGATATATGATTTTACTACCAATGAATGGGCACAGACACTTCCACTTGCTGGGAAAATTCCTGTAAAGATCTATGACGGAGAACTTAAGATCGATTTTGATGAATATAAGGAATTACTGTAATCTTTTATAAAAGGGTGCGTAAAAAACATTAGTTTTTCACGCGCCCTTTTTTATTCAAGATCCAATTCCACATGATTTCGGTCACAGATCAGATTCTCCCCCTCTACCTTCAGTTCTGCCACCTGAAGTGAACTCCTCCGGTGACGATACTCCCAGGTGAAGTTCTCATCATGTCTTTGTTTATAGCTTACTTCCGGATGGGTAAAGTAGAAGATATATGCTCTTCCCTTATGAACCAGTACATCTGCATGATTCGCCATAGTCCCGTCATCTGGACGTTCCCCTCCTTCATAGAGAATATCCATACGCCGAGTCCATGTACTTGCATCTTCCGAAGAATACACTCCAAGTCCCTTCCAGATATCTGTAATCATCCAGTACCTGTCTTTAAAGAAGAATACATTCGGACCTTCATGTGGGCAGTCTGTGATCTCAGCTTCCCCTGCTTCCCAGTGGTACAGATCGCCACTGTATGCCGTATAGCTATGACTACCATGTACTTCATCTTTATACCACATCTTATACTGCTCTGTTCCAAGCTTTATCACACATGCATCGATCACTTTGTCAGAAGAAAGCGACAATTTACTTTGGAATTCCCAGTGCCAGAGATCAGTACTTGTGTAGTGAAGAATATATCTGTCACCACTCCAGGTTTTTGGAATCCCTCTTACATAACTGACGTACATGTGATAAATCCCATCTTCTTCCAGTATCTCCGGTGCCCAGTAAGTATTCCTGCCCGGTTCATAATGAAGGCCTTCTGCAATTCCCCGGTAAAGCCATGACTTCCCATCCACAGAGCTGGCAATTCCAATATCCGTTCCATGAAGATAACCTACTCCATGTTTTACACCATAGGCTCTTCGATTCGTATAAAATATCCACCACTGCTCTTCCTGTTTATTCCAGACAATGACGGGGTCAGCTGCCCCGTCATAGATTGGATCACGAAAAAGTGGTGCATCCGGTATTACTTTCATTCTCTTATCCTTTTACTGCTCCAGCTGTGATACCACCGATGATGTGCTTCTGCATAGTAACATAGAAGATAACGATTGGAACAAGAACGATAACCATAGTACAGAGCATAACTGTCCAATTGTTAGAGAACTGACCTACTCCCTTATACACTTCCATGATCAGAGTAAAGTTCTCAGAAGAACTGATAAAAAGATATGGCATCATGAAATCATTCCAGATCCACATAACATCGAAGATCATAATTGTTGTTGTAACCGGCTTTAACAGAGGGAATGCAATCTTCCAGTACATGGTCCATAAGTTACATCCATCAATAAAAGCAGCTTCCTCCAGATCCTTTGGTACATTTCCGATAAATCCCTGATACATAAAGATAGCGAAATTACACCAGCTACTGTAAAGGACGATCATACCAAACACAGAGTTCTGAAGATGCAGCTTGCTCATCAGGTTAAATAATGGAATCAAGGTTGTCTGTGCAGGTACCATAAAACCAGCGAGGAAATAGATAGAAAGAATCTTTGTTACGATATTCTTTCTTCTTGTCAGTGCATAAGCTGCCATGGAACCGATTACGATAATCACCGCTACGGATACGATGGTAATCAAAAGAGAGTTCTTTAAACTGCTCCAGAAGTTGATCATTGCAAATGCATCTTTGTAGTGTTCCAGTGTAAAGTTTCCGATTGGAAGAGACAGTGGAGACTGTGACGCCGCCTGTGCAGGCTTAAATGTATTTACAAGCAGATAGTAAAATGGGATAAAAAAGATTACGCAAAGAACTAACATCAATGCTTCGCCAAGATAACTCTGCCAGGTTCTTTTACTTCTAACCATTAGTCTACCTCCTTAGATTTCATCAATTTCAGCTGAAGGATACTGATAACTGCGATGAATACAAAGAATACTGCGGACATAGCTGTTGCTTTACCATACTGATGTTCCACAAAAGCACTCTTGATAATGTTATGAGATACCATCGTAGTTGATGTTCCAGGTCCGCCACTTGTCAGTGCAAATGGAAGATCGTACAGCTTCATAGAATTTAACAAAAGCAGCATAACACTTGTTGTCATTGCAGATGACAGAAGCGGCAAAGTGATATAACGGAAGCTCTGGAATGGAGTTGCCCCATCAATCGTTGCTGCCTCATAATATTCCGGAGAGATACTCTGCAGCTGGGCAAGATAGATACATGCATGCCAGCCTACAACACTCCATAAGTTAACCAGCATTACAGAAAACTTTGCCCATGCCGGAGTTGCCAGCCAGAAGATTGGTTTGATTCCAAATAAACCAAAGAATTTATTAAAAAGACCGGTCGCAGTCGGAGCCAGAATATATGCCCATAAATAACCAAGAATAATCGCACTTGGTACAGATGGGAAGAAAAATACGGCTCTTTGCAGATTCTTGGTCTTCATTCTCGAATTCAGTGCCAATGATAACGGGATAGCAAAAATTGTCGTAATTACCGGGAAAATAATACTGTAACCAATCGTATTAAACAGGGCAGTTCTCATCGTTCTGTCTGTAAATACAAGTTTAAAGTTGTCAAATCCAATAAAATTCAGATTGCTAAGTGCATATCCATCCCAATCCGTAAAAGACAGTCCCAATGTCTGAACCAATGGAATCGCTGTCAGGATCGTATAGCATATAAATGCAGGAAGGATAAAACCAAGATAAGGCAATTCCTTTTTCAGATTAAATCCTTTTTTCATCACTTCTTCCCTTTCTCTTTCTCAATTTTGTCTGATTTTGGGTACAAAAAAGGAACGTATAAAAACACGTCCCTTTTTTATACTATAAGTATTCCTTATTTGCTCAGTTCAGCCTGCTTTTCATCAAGACGAACCGGAATATTTTCAACAGAGTCAGCTCCTGTGATAACATCCTGGATACCTGTCAGGAATTCTTTGTAGATACCGGATGAGTTTTTCCATGCAATCTGTGGAAGATAGAAGTTACCATCTACAGCATCACCTTTGAACTTTTCAAATACACTGTTCATTTCGTAGTCTACACCCTCAACGATGATTGCATTGTTTGTGATTGCCTGCCATTTCAGGATATTTTCATCACGCTGCATAAACTCAAGGAATGCAACACATGCATCTTCGTGTTCTGTTGTTGTGCTGATAGATAAACCAACATTTACAGCACCTGGAAGTACTTTGTTTCCATCAGAATCTGAAAGACCGAAGATATCATAGTTAAGATCCGGATTCTTAGCTTCGATTGTAGATACTGTCCATGGACCACCATGAGTCATTGCAACCTGTCCATTCGCAAACATATCGATTACCTGATCAGAATTCATACCAAGACAAGCTGGGCTGTAAAGACCACTTGCAATCATGCCTTCGTACCATTTTTTCATTGGCTCTGTATAATAATCAACATATGTTGCTTCTCCATTGTTGATCTGAATATCAGCATCCGGTGTCTGGCTGATTACTGTACTCTGGTAAAGATCCTGTGCCAGATTGTGTACATTATCAGAATCATCCATGTAAGGTTCATAGCCTAAATCCTTAATCTTCTGACAATCTTCCAGGAATTCTTCCCATGTTGCAGGTTCTGCTGTAATTCCAGCTTCTTCAAAGATTGCCTTATTATAAAAGATACCACCGATCCATGCATCTGGTGAGTATGCATAAACTTCACCATCATTTCCATAAGTAGCCGCTGTATTGGCATCGATACGTGAAAAGATGTCCATACCGCTTAAGTCTTTTGCAAGTCCCTGTGCGATTACTTCCTGTTTGTTCTCTGCTGCAGTGAAGAACATATCTGTCATCTGTCCGGATGCTACCAGAACGCTGAACTTATCAACATACTGCTGTACTGGTGGAACATACTGAAGGTCAATCTTGATGTTTGGATTTTCTACTTCGAATGCATCCATAAATTCTCCCATGTACTCTTCTGAATACCATGAAAGTAAGCTGATTGTTTCTGAATCGTCTGCCAGTGCTACAGTGCTGCATCCAAGAATTGTTGCTGCTGCAAGTGTTACACCCATTGTTCTTGCTAATACCTTGTTCATTTTATTCCTCCTGTTCGATCATTTCTTTTTCGATCTTTTTGATGGTTTTATTATAAACTTTGAAGGTATCCTTCTTGAATGTCTGAGATTTTGCGATTTTTGCCACTTTTTCCGCTAAACGTCTTTACTTTTTGCTGTATAATCCTCTGAAATTGCTCATTTTACCGAATGATTCCTTTTTCGATAGTGATTTGGCGATTCTCCTGCAACCTCTTTAAATTTTCTTGAAAAATGATATTCACTCTCATATCCAATCGTGCTGCTGATAGAGCTTACCAATTCATCTGTCGAGATCAGCAGTTCCTTCGCACGATTGATGCGAAGCTGTGTTACATATTCCCAGAAGCTTATGCCCGCCTGCTCCTTGTAAAGCCCCGCAAAGTAATTCTTACTCAGACCATTGTGATCTGCAGCTTCCTGTACGGAAAAAGAAGATTCCATATAGTGAAGTTCTGCAAATGCATTGCTTCGGAAAACAAGTGATCTTTCTTTTGCATAGAAATTCTCATCGATTTCACGGAAAGTGTCGGTCAGCTGTTCCTTCACATATTTTTCCAGGCTGTCACAGGAATTGTGTTTTTGAATATCTTCCATGTGGATATTTCTCATCATGGAAAATGTACTGTCAGGTTCTAATCTTGTCAGTGTATACTTCATTCGCACCAGAAGATCCATCATGGAATCCTTCAGGATATCAGGTTTTATCTTCTGTGTTTTTGCTTTTGCAAAAGTATCTGTTACAACTCTCAGGATTTCCTTCTGATCATTATTCACAAAAGCAGTCATGATACACCCATCCAGATCCGCAATCGAAAGTCCACTGTCTGCGTACTCTTCTTTCTCTGCTCCATAAAATCCGGAAGACTTCTCTCTTTTGATTGGGTGTTCGTTCAGGTCTGACGCAATCTTATCAACCAATTGATTCAACATCATACGACTTACCGGTTTTAACAAAAAGTCGTCTACTCCATAACGGATAGCTCTCTGTGCATAAGAGAATTCCCCGTATGCGCTGACAATGACAATCTTAACTTCCTTATCTTCTTCCCGGATACAGCGGACACATTCCAACCCATCCATCAGCGGAAGCTGAATATCCATAAATATCAGATCCGGATAGATCTCTTCATATTTCTGAAGCGCCTCCTGACCATCAGATGCAGTTCCGGCTATGATAAATCCTTTTGCCTCCCAGTCAACCATCTTTTCAAAAAGCTGGTAATTAATAGTTTCATCATCTACAAGCAACACTTTATACATCTACATTTCCTCGATTCTTACTCGCAAAGTCACACAGGTAAATTGATCTATTTCACTTTTAAATGTAATACCATAGTTGTCGCCATAACAGAGCCGAATTCTCGCATTCGTATTCACAACGCCGATTCCGCCATCGTACTTGTCATTTGTCAATCTCTTTGATATCTCTTCCAGACGTTCCAGAGTCATGCCTCGTCCATTGTCATATACTTCAAGAACCAGATCCTCTCCCGCTGGCCGGATAGTAATCTTCAGGAGCCCTCCGCTCTTTTGCCTGTCAAATGCATGTTTAAAGCAGTTTTCCACAACCGGCTGTAGGATGAATTTGATAATGTAATAATTCTCACATTCCTTCGGGCAATCAATTTCGTATTCGAAAAGCTTCGGGAATCTTGTCTTATAAAACATCAGATAATTCTGAATATAAGCCAGTTCCTCTGATATCCGTACCTTATCTACTTTACGTTCCATCGTGTAACGCATCATCTGACTAAGTGCCTGGATCATGTCTTCGATCTCTCTGTTATCAGAAAGCACCGCTTTTGTCTGGATCAGCTGAAATACATTGTAAAGGAAATGTGGATTGATCTGGTTCATCAACGCTTCCAGTTCTGCCTCCTTTTTCTCCAGCTCTGCCACATACACATCCTGGATCAGATCATTCATCTTATCAGCCATAAGCTCGAACCGTTCTCCGATCACTGCTACTTCCTGCGGTGCATCCCCATATTCCACGATTTCCCTTGCCCCACTACCATCATAGGAACTGATTCGATTGATCAGCACATCAAAAGGCTTTTTCAGCACTTTCGCATTATATGCAGTCAGTGTAATTAAGAATACAAATGCAAGTACTGCCATTACCAGAATCGATATCACCAACTGCTGAATCGGCTTTAGCATAAATTCCAGATTACTTTCAAGCACAATCTTCCATCCATTCACATCCAGCTGTTCGGTGATGTAGACCTTGTTATTCTCATAAGTAATCTGCTGCATCTCAGATGATAGATTGTATAGCTCATTATCACCGGAAGAATTCGGATAGATCCGCTTATTCTCTGGATCAAGAATCAGGAACTGCTCGGAATCATCATAACTTTCCTTCAGAAAATCCGCCACCTCCAGCAGTTTACACTCTACTACAATATATCCGCATATTGTATTCACAGACTTGATCGGATAGATCATGGAGAATGTCTCCCCTACATTATCCCGGTACAGATGATCTGTTCCATGGGGAGGTGCATACTTTACGATAGTTTTCTGCTGCATCGCACTTGTAAACCACTCTGCATCACAATATCCATAATCCTTGCGCAGAATATCATTCAGGCTATACACACATTCCGAATTCTTCTTCACCAGATTGATATCCACAATATAATTCGTAAACATACTTACATTCTGCAGGTAAGCATCTACATTTCGAATCGCATTCATCCAATCAGAACTATATTCCGGATAATATCCGGTAACCAGTCTGATTGTAGGCGTATATTCTGCCAGGGATATAATTGGTCCCATCATATTATCCAGCTTATTCTCGCAGACATTTGCCACGGTCTCAACCTGGGATCGTTTTGTCTCCAGAATGCTGTTCTTCATATAGGTAGATATGAAATAGGTAAATCCAAACGCCAGAAGTGCGATCAATATGATAAAAAACAGAGATACACGCCAAACGGTCTGAGCAACGATTGATTTTCTTCTCATTACTTTTCTCCGATTACTTTACTTAACGTCTCTGGTGTAATATCCCCTTCCATCGGACCAAATGCCGCTGCATTAATTGCGCCTGCTGCTGCACCCATGCGTGCAGCCTCCTGTAAAGTCTTTCCTTCTGCAAGTCCGCAGATGAAAGCTGCATCATAGCAGTCTCCTGCACCGGTTGCATCAATCTGTTCTACTTCAAATACCGGCTGTTCCACAACAAGTCCTTCTCTTGTATAGATGGAAGATCCTTTTGAACCATTCTTTAATGCAAGAATCTTAAGCTTCGGGTTCTCAAATGCCTTCATAATTGCCTTTTCTATGCTATCTTCTCCTGTCAGCATCTTTAATTCCGCCACTCCTGGAAGGAAGATCTCAGACTTCCGGAAGACTTCATGTAAAAGTTCCAGTACCTTTGGATCTCGCATCATCTCAAGTCGCACATTCGGGTCAAAGCTGATACAGGCTCCATTCTTCTGCATCATGTCAATCGTTTTTAATATTTCTTCTGCAAATGTCACTGAAGACATCAGAGAACATCCCATAACATGCATATAGCGTACATCTGTTAAGCCTTCGAGATCTTCTGGTGCCTTTGCCATAACACACGGAGAATTATCCATATAAAAGAGAAACTTTCTGTCTCCATTCCCAAAGTATGTAACAAATGCAATTCCGGTATGCCCTTCTTCACTTACCAGTACTCTGCTGACATCAACACCATCCTTTTTCAGTCGGTTCAGGACATTCTCTCCAAAGTCATCCTTTCCTACACCGCTGATGATGGCGCTTTTATGCCCCAGACGTGCCGTTGTCGATATAAAGATTCCAGGTGCACCACTTGGGAACGGCCCCCGGAAGTAATCTGTTTTATTCAGTGGAATATCCTCTGACGGACGCATGATCTCCACCAGAAGTTCTCCCATGATCAATATCTGTGCCATATTAAACCCTCCTTCAACATATCAGAAAGCCTGGATGAAATGCAGAAACACACTTATCCAGGCTCTTTATATTCTATTACAACGTTCTGCTGATATTTCCTAAGTGATATCTTAGATAATACCCTTCTTCGCGAGCATCTCTAACATAGCATCTCCTTCTTTACTCAGGAAGTTCTGAAGGATCTTCATCTCGATTCCAACTGCAAAGTCTTTTACTCCAAGATCCAGATAGTATTCAGCAGCTGCTGCGTTGCCAATCTCACATCTTGGACGAATGCCATGAGCTAAACATGCTTCGATCACTTTCTTCTCAGCTGCCTTAACTTCTCCTTTGTGGTCACCAATATAGTATCCGGCACTCATCTCGAAGTCATTGCCGCCAAACTGTACCATGTCGATACCAGGAACAGAAAGGAATTCATCGATATTATCAACAACTTCTTTCTTCTCTACCATGAATGCCTTAACCGGCTGGCTTGCCATCTCAACGTACTCGCTGATTCCTTTTGCCTGCTGATAGCCGATCCAGCGACGGTTCGCGAATCCCATATGACCGCCCTTTTCCGGACACATTGGGGTAACCATCTTGATACTCTCTTCTACCTGTTCCGGTGTAGTATGATCTGTAAACAAAATCGCCTGAAATCCGGAAGCCAATGCCTTCTGTGCAGCCCATGCACGATTCTGGAAGTCTACCTTCATCATACTTCCCATCTGGTGAAGCTCTGACGCACGAACCAGATTCTCCATTCCATACTGATCATATGGGGCAAATTCAGCAACAAATTCTACATAATCATACTTGCCAAGACAACCAACTGTCTCTGTGATAAGTGGTGACATAGAATGAAGTCTTGTTCCTAATGTTGGTTTTCCTTCATTTAATAACTTACGAAGTTTATTTTCCTGAAACATATTATAATCCTCTTTTCATACATTTAACTTTGGGTATTAGATCAGAAATTGTCTTACTGTTTTGCGCCACACGCCACACAAAACTTCCCTGACATCTGAATACTATTATTATAACAATATTTTGTACAATTATACCAGTTATTTCCAGTTTTAATATTTTATACAATTTTTATAAAACAAGCTTTCTACACTGATTAATAGAAATCCATTATAATAATACTTATGTATTTTGTGAATAATGTGCAGCAAATATTACAATACTATCTAATAAAGAAAGGTGGATTGTAGATGTTTGGTGATAAAGTTAGACAATTACGCGAAGAACAAGATATGAATCAGCAATCGTTAGGTAAAAAGCTACATGTAAGCAAACAGACTGTAAGTAATTGGGAAAACAATAATGTTCTTCCTTCCGTAGACAAGCTGTGCTCTATAGCCACTTACTTTTCATGTTCTGTTGATTACTTATTAGATTTTTCTTCCAGTAATGACATAATATTTAAAACCGACAATCTTTCAGAATCTCAGATTGGTCGTTTACGACAGATAATTACAGATTATCAAAACCTGAATAGCAGAATCTCGCGGCTTGAATCAAAGCTTTCCGCAGATGCACCAACAGAATCTAATGATGAATCTGATAACCAGGAGACATGATTTCATCAAATACAGACATCTTTACTTCAATTGGTTCTTTTCTTATAATTCACTAATCTTTGGACATTCAGAAATTATCTTGATGTATCAGAGTTGTCTATTTCATATATTCCCGGATACGATTTATTATTACATGTAGAATCAAATAAAATGTTATTCTTATTTCCGACTATACTATATAGGTCTTTCGTCTTTACTTTATCAAACTAAACTTTCACAGCATTAAAGTATTTTCCTGCACATGGATGCCATAACAACACAACAGAGAAAGGGGGATTCGATTACTCGGATCCCCCTTTCTCTGTTAAATCACAATTATAGATTTCGCCTCTTCATTTGTAATTATTTCGAGGTAGTCGGAACACCATCCGTATAACGCTCGATCTTTCCTCCATTTGGATCCATGATATCTTTTGTTATATTAGCATATTTCAGCATAGCAGAATTCACCCAGCAACTGTGACAATCTGCAGACTGTATTACCATAGGTTTATCTGTATCAATAGCATCTAACAGGTCCGCCATAGGACAACCATTTTCAAAAGCACTAGAAATCGCATAGCTTCACACAGGTGATGTAGTTAACTTCAAAGAAATTTACGGAACCTATGGTATGTATATGTACCATCAATCGAACAGATAGGCTTCGTAAACAGCAATTATCTGGTATAGAAAATGTCCTAAGAAAAGATTCGCCCCCTTCATTTCAACTGAAGGGGGCATTCTTTTTACATATATTGATTTAAAATAATTTTCTAAACAAGATTAAATTCCTGTAATAATCCAACACAGAATTCACCATCTACTGTTGCTCTCTGTGCATCGTCAAATCTACCAGCAGTAAATAATTTCTGCATCAACATAAGAATATTATTTTGTCCTATTTCCTTACCTATTTCCTTTCCTCTCTCTTCACCCAATTCGAATACTGCATCACTTAAATTACACATCTCTGTCACCTCGCTTTCAAATTCTTCTGTCATTGAGATATTGTAGTCTGTTGAAAGTCTCTTCTTCTTTTCATCCGAAAAAATTGTTGATGAAAAAAGAACATTCAACAAATCCAATATCTCATTCTCTGATGACTTTTCTGCTTCTCCAAGATTAATGACAATCACTTCTGTCAGATCATACTGTTCCGCTACCGCATACGGAGTACCATATACAATTTCTTCCATCGTATGATACCTGAAGATACCATTCCTTCGCTTCTTTGCTGGATCTGGACATATCCAGATGGAATATACCTTTTGAAGCATATCATAGTACACCGATTGCTCAGAAATAGCGTTCGCTTCTGAATTCAAAGCCTCCAATCTTCTGTTCCCATCCATCACCGAAAAAAGTCTGGTTCATCCTGATGGACAGCATTCGTAGAAATCTGCGGTTGGTCCACAATACAGTTGTCCATGATATATTTCACGCTGTACTGGGAAAATTCGTTCGTACAAGATTTCAGGATCCATGCTACTACTGCCGTGTACGACAATAGCTTTTTAGCGCATTGATCATATCTTGCCCTATCTGCTGTAAAGTCCAAAGTCTGTGCTATAGAAGTCTGTCGAATCATACTTTACCTCCAATCCTACGCACAATATTACTTTACACTGTAATAATACCATAGGCTGAAAAACATAGCAATAAACACATTTCGGTGTGAATTTGATATCTCTACTGTTTTCTGGATAAGAAAATCTGCGTTTTTTGATTCTGATCTGGGGATATGTATTTGCGAAATAACAATTATGTTCTGTTATTCTGTTTTTACAATGACTCTCTTTCCAGAAAATGCTATTCCAAATTTTAGAATATTCGGAATTCCATCCTCTTTCATTTCAATATCATACCTCTTCTTATTAATCTGAGATAATGCATCATCAGCAAGGGACGAAAGTTTCTCTTCACCCAAGCCGCTCTCCCACTTAAGTTCCATGATAATTCCAGGATGTTTGTTATCTTTCGGAAACAGACTGATATCATATCGTCCATCCCCAGATTCCCTGTTTGACTTTATTTTATACTGATTATCCATCAATGCAATCAGGCCAAGTAGCAGACCATGATAAAAGCCTTCTGCTCCAGCATCATAAAAACTGATCGATCTATCCATATATTCAGTGATAGCCTGTTGCAATTTTACATAATCATTAAAATACAAACTTTCGGCGATCTTGTCAGCCGTCGTCTGAGAAGCCGCACCAATCTGTAGTAAATGGGATAAAATCTCACTCGTGTATACAGAAGCAATTTCCTGATTCGGTATCTTCACCTCACACAACCAGGTTCCATCTGACATCAACTTCTTGTTTTCAGCTTTTAAATAACCCGCAACAAGTAACAAACTGTAGATACTTGCAGGTTCTTCGGTAAGGACTCGATATAGTACATTCTGATCTATGCGTGCAATAACCTTTTCTCCACTTAACAATGCAAATAGCCGTTCTGTGATATCATCCGTTGCTATTCTCAATACTTCTTCAAGGATTTCATTCCTTCCAGTATGAACCCAATACGCCTGCGGCTCACATCCTCTAGCGATATAATTGATAACTGACCATGGATTATAGATTTCGGTATCTCCGAACAGATAACCGTCATACCATGTTTTTAATTCGCTTTCTTTCCTCCTCACACCATAATAGGTAAGCATCTTTCTGACCTCTGCATGAGTAAAGCCAAAAAACTTATCATACTGCTTATCCAGAACTGTATTCACAGCAAGATTATTAAGTCCACTAAAGATACTCTCCTGTGCTATTCGAAGGATTCCTGTAAGGAATCCATAAGAAAGATTTTTATTGTCTTTGAAGGCACTCGAGAAAAAATTACGCATGAATTCAATTATTTCATCATAAAAATCTTTAGAATACCCTTCCTGAATCGGCGTATCATATTCGTCAATAATAATAATTGGTGCAATTGCATATTCTTCAAATAACATTCTGGACAATGTTTCAAGTGCTAAGGTCAGTTCTACCTCCGAGGCTGTTCCATTCAGGATCTTATTAAAATATACTTTCTCGTACTCTTGTACGTTGTCACTTTTTAAAAGTGCCGAATGTCTTGCGAACTCCGTCTGCAGCAATGCTTTAATTTTATCAAGTGTGCCCTCCCATGTTGCAAATTTAACATCCTTGAAGGTCAGAAAAATCACCGGATATTTCCCTTGGTGTACCTGATATCTTTCCCCACATTTCCAGATAGCCTTATCCTGAAAATATACACTAGTATCTTCTGAAGACATTTCAAAATATACTCTGAGCATATCCATGTTCAATGTTTTGCCAAATCTTCGTGGTCTCGTAAACAAAGATACGATAGGTTTTTGATCCAGGAATTCCTTTATCAATAAAGTCTTATCAACATAGTAATATTCAGACTGTGCCCTTACATAGTCTGATACTCCTATAGGCAATGCCTTAGTCCCTTTTTTATATGCACCGGTTTTTACACGTGCATCATCCGGCTTTTCTGCATCATCAGGAATCTGCCAGCTTTTCCCTATTTTTTCCGCACCTGGTATCTTCCCATCTTTGCATAAATCCGTGATTGTTCTTTCTGAAATTCCCCATTCGCCTGCCAATTCTTTGCATGTCTTCATACAATCAGCTCCTTATACTCAACATTACATCTATTACTTACGGAATATTATATAGTAAATACAGCGATATATCAATATTTAATGATATATCGCTGTATTTATATCATTTCCCATTTTATGCAATGTTGTAAAACCAGCTTTCTCTTGCTATCGCATTACCAGAATTGTTATAATTTATCTATAGAATTACCAGAAGGAGGAGCTTGATGATGAAGCGAAAACTCTTAGCAATGTTTACGGGACTTGCGATCAGTACACTTGCATTTTCAACCAATGTAGCTGCTGCAGTTCCTAAATCGGCATTAACGAAAAAATACGACAAAATCTCCAATATGACAGAAAAACTTGACAGTTATGATATTACAATCAAAGAAACAACAATCATTCCGGATATTCAGTCCAATGCTGTAAAGGATATCCATCTGATGGTAAGCGGACTTGAAGATCTTGACGATCTTCAGGTGAATATCCGTACCAAAACAGACGAAGGTATCAAGCATCAATATTATCTGGATGGATACTATTACACCGATGAAAACGGCAGTAAATCAAAGTACCGTATGAAACCGGAAGAGATGCTGGAGATTCTGAACAATTATGTATATCTTGATCTGAACTCTTCTTTATTGGAGTCTCTGGATAAGAAGAATAACACCTATACTTATACTGCAACCAGTTCTACTCTCGGTGATCTTCTGGATCATACTTTAGAAGGTGTACAGAATGAACATAAAGTTCGTCTTCTTGCACTTCAGGGTAATACCACGGTTGATGATCATAATAATATTACAAGAAGAAGAATCCAGACAGTTTATACCATCTATTCTGGCGATGAACCGACTACATGTACTGTGAATTCTGTTTCTACCTTCCATGATCCTGGTACTCCGGTAACTGTTACTTATCCTTCTTTAAAAGCATATGCAGATAAGACTTTAAAAGATAATATTGTAGAGGTTACTAAAGAAGTTAAGACCGTTTATGCAACCGCTGACCTGAATGTACGCGCCGCAAACGATGTTTCTTCTGCTGTTCTTGGTGGTATCCCTGCCGGCGGTGAGATTCGTCAGGTTGGCAAGACTTCTGATGGCTGGATTAAAATTGACTATAATGGTACACCTGCTTATGTTTCTGCCGACTATGTAACTGATACAAAGCCTGTCATTACTACACCAATGTCAGGCACCATGTATGCAACCACAATTGTAAATATCCGTGATAAAGCTTCTTCTGAAGGTACTCTTCTTGGAGGGCTTAACGCTGGTGATCCTATCGTCGTAACCGGTTATACGAACAATAACTGGATCCGTGTGAAGTACAAGAATCAGACGGCATATATCTGTCGTGATTATCTCACCTGGGATTCTCCTGTAACTGCAATGGGCGGAATTATGTTCGTAGCAGGTGAACTTGCGAATGTAAGAAGCTTCCAGTCTACCGATGGTGATATCTTAGGAACTCTGACTCAAGGCGATACTGTAAGCGTAACCGGCTATACCGGCAATAACTGGATACGTGTAAACTATAATGGCAAGACAGGTTACATCTACGCTAATCTTCTCTCATGGGAAGATCCACTTGCTTCTGCTAAGGATGATTCTGATGATTCCAAAACCAAACCTGAGAAAGTAACTTATGATATAAAGCAGACTTACGGCGTTGTAACTAATCTGGGTATAAATACAATTACTGTCGCATGCAATAATGGAAAAACTCTCGTCCTAGACAGAAGTGACGCAGATATCAACTGTCCAACTTCCGGACTTCATAATGGTCTCTATGCCTCCATTGTATATGAAGCAGGATCTGATGGATCGAAACGACTGATGTTGATTGAAGAGATGTAAAAATCAGGCAAGTTTTTGATATGTCTGTATACAAAACGACCTTTGGGATTACTCCCAAAGGTCTTCTTTTTACGTTATTATTTAACTGTAATCTTGCAGGTTGCTTTTTTACCTGATATTAATGTTACCGTAATGGTAGATGATCCTTTCTTCTTAGCAGTAATCTTATACTGATTTGTTTTAGACTTCGTAACTGCAGCTACCATTTTCTTTGATGTAGTAACTGATTTAACACTATCTCCTTTTGCAAGTCCAGAGATTTTTAATTTATAAGATTTCTTAACCTTGATCGTTTTCTTTGCTGCAGAAAGCTTGATAGTTGCTTTCAGTTTTGCAATATCCTTTGTTTCAGATTTTTTACATCTTAAACATGTTCTTGTTCTGACACCTTTTTTAAGAACTGTTGCAGCTCTCATAGTTTTCCAATCTGACCAGTTATGACCAAGTGCCGGAATAACATCTTGTGGCATTAGTATATTCTTACAAATAGAACATTCAATTCCTGCTTTCAGTCCACCTGTTATACATGTCGCTTCCACTGCTTTCAGTAATACCGGATTATGCTCGCCCTTTGAAACAGTAATTCTGGTTCTGGTAATTTCGCTGTTACATACGGAACAATAAGTCACTAAATCATATCTTCCCATCTTTGTACAAGTTGCTTCTGTTACTGATTCCTGAACTGGCAGTGCTGGTCTGTGAGATTTCTTTTCAACTTCTGCCTGTCTCACAAGAATTGTATTACATACAAAACAATGACTGCCTTCTGTCAAACCAGCTTCTGTACAGGTTGCGTTCACTGCTCTGTCTATCACTGCTTTATGTCCTAATGCTGGAACAACCTTCTGTTCATTTATCACTATTTTACATATTGAGCAGTGGCTTCCTTCCGTTTTTCCTGTTTCCGTGCATGTTGGTGGAATTGCCTGATCAATTACTTCTATATGATAATGAGTAAGATCCCACGGAATCCATCTGACAGTGCCATCATATTGTAAACGCATTTCTTCTGTCCATGTCAGATTATTGACCGGATAGTATGCATTAAGTTTATCGTACATCCACATATGCTCACCCAAAGTAGGCGCATTTCCATAAAAATATATATTTGCCAGATTTTTACAACCATAAAATGCATATCCCCCAACGCTCTTTACACTAGATGGGATATTCATACTTGTCAGACCCGTACACTCCCAAAAGGCACCATCCTTTATACTCGTCACGCCAGACGGTATCTCTATACTTGTCAGACTTCTGCAGCCATAAAGCATTTGATACTCAATAGCAGTTAATCCTGGTGGAAGCTCTATCCTTTTTAAGGCTGAACACTCACAAAACGCATTGCTCCCGATACTCGTTACGCCTACTGGTAGTTCTATACTTGTCAGACTTTTGCAATAAGAAAATGCTGATTCTTCAATACTCCTTACATTAGGTGATATATCTATATTTACCAGGCTTCTACAATCATAAAATGTATATCTCTCTACGCTTTTTACATTAAGCGGTATATTCGTACTTTTCAGGCTTGTACACTCATAAAATGCATATGACCCAATACTTTTCACACCAGATGGTATATTTATCCTTGTAAGACTATTACATCTCATGAATGCCTGACTGCCAATACTGGTTACACTTGATGGGAGTTCTATATCTGTCAAACTTATACACTTATAGAACGTACTTCCCTGAATGCTTGTTATGCCTGATGGAAGTTCTACACTTTTCAGACTTGTACACTCCTGAAACGCAGAGCTGCCAATGCTGGATACGCTCGATGGAATCTTAATACTTGTCAGATTCGTACATCCATAGAACGCAGAATAGCCAATAGTGGTTACCGTCGATGGAATAGATATGCTTTTCAGATTTGTACACCATTTAAACGCTTCGCTTCCAATTCCCGTTACTATTTTTCCTTCAATAACATCTGGTATAGCAACCTGCCCTGATTCTCCAGTATATTCAGTAATTTCAACGGTTTGATTATACAAAATTCTATACCCAAACTCAGCTGTAGGATACGCCACTTCAGACACTTCATTTAATGTTAACTCTTCTTCATATTTTACCGTATCTTCGGCTGTATACTCATCATTAACAAGAATGATATCCTCAATATCCTCTGTATTCTGTCCATCTTGAACTTCTACAATGATGTCAATATCCTGATTTTCTACTTCCAAGCAGTCATCATATTCAACAATAACATCTTCTGCAACTTCAACTGAGATAGCGTCTGAATTATCATTTACTTCCTCTGCAGCAAATACAAAAGCAGAATTTGATAATATCATCGCCCCTGCCAGCAAGCATACAAGTATTCTGCATTTCATAACCTTCATCCTCCTGAGATTTCTTGTATATACACATTATACCTTACATTATCATCAGTTCATACTGTAGTATTGCACAAATTTAATTCCCATATTCAGTTTGCAAATTTCTAATTATTCTTTTATATATTTTTCTCTGGCTGTATGGGCGCAATCAATTTGGATTGGTATTATTCGCTGTATCGTATATAATAACACTGTAACACATAGCGATTTCGAAATGGAGGCCGCGCAATGAAAAAACTCTCTTGTAGAAATATTCGCATTCTTTTGGTTTTGTTATGTTTCTGTACATTAACAAGCCTTTCTGCTGAAGCTGCTGATAAAACATCATCGAAAACAACTATCAAAAAGCTTCTTCAGACTGCATTGATGCCTGTGGGCAGTACTGTCTATGTCTGGGGCGGTGGATAGAATAAAGCAGATACCGGTGCCGGCATCGAAGCCAGAACTATCGGTGTCAGTCCAACCTGGAAAGCATTTTTTAAAAAACAAACGAAGAATTATGATTACAGAAATACCCGATACCAAATCCATAATGGTCTGGATTGCTCTGGCTATGTGGGTTGGGTTATCTACAATGTGATGGAGACGAAAAACGGGAAGAAAGGTTATGTTATGCTTGCACAGAACATGGCCAGAAATTTTGCAAACCGCGGTTGGGGAAAATATTATGATAAAAAACGAGTGAAAACTCACAATGCCGGAGATATCATGAGTTCTTCCGGACACGTGTATATTGTTGTCGGAACATGTACCGACGGAAGTGTTGTTCTACTTCATTCCAGCCCACCAGGAGTTCAGCTATGCGGTACTTCAACACCAAAAGGAAACTCTAACAGCATGGCAGTAAAACTTGCAAGAAAATATATGAGAACTTATTATCCTTCATATTACAAAAAATTCCCAAACTGTTCCAGAGGAACAAGTTATCTAACGGATTATCATAAATTCCGCTGGAATTTAAAAAGTAATGTCATGTCCGATCCGGATGGATATCGCAAGATGACACCGGAAAAGATTTTAAAAGATTTGTTTCGAAAAAAACCTACTGGCTGATAACGAAGCCGAGTGGTACAATCCTATTAAATGAGGAAAGGATTAATTGTTAATAATGATAGTAATAAAAATTATATTAGCTGTACTTGGAATGATGATCTTCTGGGGAGGTTTTTACTCGCTGACGCAAGTTCATCAAAATGATGAGATCAATCAGAAAATAGATAAAATAACGATGGTGGTTGGAGCTGTTCTTGAGATAATCGTGCTAATCTGGTTAATAGTGTAATTTATAAAATCGAAAAAGAATATGATTAACTATGTAGGGCGTGTGTAATTCACATGCCCTACATACATTATTATGAATTGTTTTTACGTGTAAGAAATTTATCCATTAGGATTCCCGCAAATACAATAGAGATTCCAATACAGCGTCCAAAGGAGAGTGTGTGGAATACACAGATATCCATCAGGATTCCGGTTACAACCTGGCCCATCAGCATAAAGATTGTTGAATAAAAGATATCAGAATTCTTGTATGCTGCGATATTGCATAGACAGCAGGCGGTTCCAAAGGCACCGGCAAGATAGTACTGCAGCGGAACCTGTGCAAAGGAGCTGAAATCTGGATGAAAGCCTGTCATGAACAGGAAGAAAATCAGACCACTGGCCATACCACCGACACTATTTGTAATGCCACCTCCAACTGCAGAGTCTGCATACTGAGATGCTCTGGAGTTCATTGTACGTGCCATAACTGCACATGCACCCAGACAGATACCAATTAAAAGAAGCGGCAATGGCAGATTAGAAGAAGTGTTATTGCCAATCAGGTTCATAGCAAGTACCCCACCTAAAATCAGCGCAAAACCAGGCAGTCTTGTTACGGTAAAGTAATGCTTCTTATTTCCAAAGAGACCGAAATGATCAACAATAGTGGACATCAGAATCTGTCCGGCTACGGAACAGCACTGTGTTACGGTACTTCCCATCCGGGCAACACAGATTCCAAGAATTCCAACAACGAAAGTGCTGATCAGTCCACTGCTGTAATAAATAACAGGTATTTTCTTTAAGCAGGAAAGATTCTTTTCCGTCCCCAGTTGAAAACCGGTCATAAGGATGGTCTGGATAGTAAATCCTGCAAGGGATACCCCCATAGCACCAACGATTGGGGTCATAAGGCCGTTCAGACTGTTTTGCATGGTTACAGATATGCCTGCTAAAATAGCAAATAGTATTGGCATCATAGTGTTCTCCTTAATTATCACGATAGTCTCTCGGAATCTCTGACCCTTTAATTTATAAGGTTTTTAAGATTCCTTTTTTTATATTTTCTCCACCTTTTTTCAAAAAGCACTTGACATATCGCCTAAAAAATGCGGCGCTACGCGCCTCTTAATTAATAAGACATATTGTTCCGGCGGCGCCGGGCTGAACTTTTTGATTGGAGGTGCGTTTCATTGAAACCTGTTAATTATGGCGGTCATGCCGCTT
>JAZLLO010000100.1:0-101641 GCA_045598185.1 Marvinbryantia sp. | reverse complement strand
GATACCAGAGGCGATGTATATGAGTATCTGCTTTCTAAGATTGCAACTGCAGGTGTAAATGGTCAGTTCAGAACACCACGTCATATTATCCGTATGATGGTTGATCTGATGGAGCCTAAGGCAGATGAATTAATCTGTGATCCTGCTTGTGGTACTTCCGGTTTCCTTGTAGCTGTCAGCGATTATATGAAGGAGAACCGCAAACAAGAAGTATTCTTCAATCGTAAGAACAAAGATCACTACATGAATCATATGTTCCACGGCTTTGATATGGACAGAACTATGCTTCGTATCGGTGCTATGAATATGATGACTCACGGCGTAGATAATCCATTTATCGAATACAGAGACAGCTTATCTGATCAGAACCCGGATAAAGAGAAATTCTCACTGGTTCTGGCAAATCCTCCATTTAAGGGAAGTCTTGATTACGATACGGTTTCTGCAGATCTTCTTAAGGTGTGTAAAACAAAGAAGACGGAGCTTTTGTTCCTGACACTTTTCGTTCGTATGCTGAAGGTAGGTGGCCGTTGTGCATGTATCGCTCCTGATGGTGTTCTCTTCGGAAGCAGTACTGCTCATAAGGCAATAAGAAAAGAAATTGTTGAGAATCAGAGACTGGAAGCAGTCATTTCTATGCCTTCCGGAGTATTTAAACCATATGCCGGTGTATCCACAGCCATTCTGATCTTTACCAAGACCGGTCATGGTGGAACCGACAATGTGTGGTTCTATGACATGAAAGCAGACGGTTACACTCTGGATGATAAGCGCAGCGAAACAAAGGAAAATGATATTCCTGATATCATCACTCGTTTCCATAACCTTGCCGGTGAAGCAGACAGAGAACGTACAGAGCAGAGCTTCTTCGTACCAAAACAGGAAATTGTCGACAATGATTATGATTTGAGTATCAATAAATATAAGAAGGTAGAGTATGTAGCAGTTGAATATCCATCAAGCCAGGAAATCATGACTGATCTTCGCGAACTTGAGATGAAGATTGGTGAAGAAATGGCTGCATTGGAAGAACTGCTGGGAATGTGAGGCTGATATGGATCAAAATGGAGAGATCATTATTTATCAATCTGAGGATGGATTGACTCATATTGAAGTAAAAATGGAAGATGAGACAGTTTGGCTGACTCAGCAACAGATGGCAGACTTGTATCAGACTTCGCGAACAAATGTAGTAGAACATATTGCCCATATTTTCCAGGAGGGTGAATTAGATGAAGATTCAACTTGTCGGAAATTCCGACAGGTTCGTCAGGAAGGAAATCGTACAGTAAACCGTGAAATGGTGTATTACAATTTGGATATGATTATTTCTCTTGGCTATCGCGTGAAATCCTCAATTGCAACCAATTTTAGACGCTGGGCTACTGAACGCTTGAAAGAGTATATCATTAAAGGCTTCACAATGGATGATGAACGTTTAAAACAGTTGGGTGGGGGATCCTACTGGAAAGAACTCCTTGACCGTATTCGTGATATCCGTTCGTCTGAAAAAGTGTTGTATCGTCAGGTGCTGGATCTATATGCTACCAGTGTAGATTATAATCCACGAAGCGAAGAATCTGTTCGTTTCTTTAAAATAGTTCAGAATAAACTACATTTTGCTGCTCATGGGCATACTGCTGCAGAAATAATATATCAGCGAGCGGACGCAACAAAACCATTTATGGGACTTACAACATTCAAGGGGGATGTTCCTATTCTTAGTGAAGTTGGTATTGCTAAGAATTATCTTACAGAAGATGAATTGAAGATACTGAATAATTTGGTTTCTGGATATTTCGATTTCGCTGAAATTCAGGCAATGAGACATAGTCCGATGTATATGGATGATTATATAAAACATTTGGATCGGATTCTAGAAAGCACAGGCGAAAGTGTATTGGTTGGATCTGGTACTATAAGTCACGAGCAAGCTTTGAAGAAAGCCAAAGAAGAGTATCGAAAATATCAGGTCGAAACAATTTCTCCTGTAGAACAAGCGTATTTAGATACGTTAAAGGATGTAGAGAAAACGGCAAAAAGAAAA
The DNA here is from genome assembly GCA_045598185.1 of Marvinbryantia sp. Lineage (GTDB taxonomy): Bacteria > Bacillota > Clostridia > Lachnospirales > Lachnospiraceae > Marvinbryantia. The sequence continues at coordinate 99,594 of JAZLLO010000100.1, read as the reverse complement.
ACAAGAGAGAAGAAAAATTCGGATTTGTAGGGATGAAAGATGAAACTGAAAGATATATGTGAAATCAATCCAAGGACACAAGGAATAGATGATAACACGGAAGTATCCTTTGTTCCTATGCCTAGTGTTTCAGAGGATGGAAAAATAGATACATCAGATATTAGAATTTATCAGGATGTGAAAAAGGGATATACAGTATTTCAAGAAAATGATGTACTGTTTGCCAAAATTACGCCTTGCATGGAGAATAGAAAAGGGGCAGTAGCTCGTGGTTTGATGAATGGTATAGGATGCGGAAGCTCTGAATTTCATGTTTTAAGGCCGAATAAAGAAATAGCAACGTCTGAATGGATATATTATTTGACTGCCTGGGGATGGTTCCGGAAAGAAGCAGAAAAGCACATGACAGGAAGTGCAGGACAACGAAGAGTACCGAAGGCTTATCTTGAAAACTATGTGATAAATATTCCGTCTTTATCAGAACAAGCAAAGCAAGTTAAAGTGTTATCATGGTTGCAGCAGATAATTGATGACAGAAAAAAGGAATTGAAATATCTTGATGAACTCATCAAAGCCCGATTTGTCGAGATGTTTGGCAACCCAGTATTAAACGATAAAGGCTGGGAACAGAGAGCATTAGGAGATATTACTACTAAAATTGGTTCTGGTGCTACGCCCAAAGGTGGAAAAGGTGCATATCAAGAAGAGGGAATTACGCTTATCCGTAGCATGAATGTTCATAATGGGCAATTTGAATATAAAGATTTGGCCCATATTTCAGATGAACAAGCTGCGCGGTTGGATAACGTCACTATTGAGGAGAATGATGTACTGCTAAATATTACAGGTGCATCTGTGGCGCGTTCTTGTGTTGTTCCGACTGAAGTGTTACCAGCAAGGGTAAATCAGCACGTTTGTATCATCAGATGTAAAGAGTGCATTATTCCTGAATTTCTGAATAAGCTTTTGATTGATGACAATTATCAGGATTTGCTTTGGAGTATTGCAGGAAGTGGAGCAACACGTGAGGCAATAACTAAACAGCAGGTAGAAGGTTTGCAGATTATTGTGCCACCAATAGAACAGCAAAAAGAGTTCATGGTATTTTGCAAACAAATCGACAAATCAAAAGTTGTCGTGCAGGCGGCATTGGATAAAGCACAGCTGTTATTTGATAGTCTGATGCAAGAATATTTTGGGTAACTATATACAAGGCACGGTGCCGGGGAAGGATGTCGGTATACTTGAAAGGAGTATACCGACATGGAAGAAAAACTGGTTAATATTTTAAATGAGATGGCAGAGGTGCTGTCTATCGCACAGATGAAGAAACTGCAGGAAGTTCTGCTACGGAATTTGAATGAAGCGGCAGCACCGGATGAGTCCACAAGTAACCTGGAATACTTGCAGTTATTTCTTGACGCAAAGAAAATTGAAGGGTGTTCAGAACGTACGCTTCAATACTACCGCGTGACGATTGAAAAGTTACTGAACCAGATTGAAGTGCCGATCCGCAAAATCAGTACGGAGCAGATACGTGCTTACCTATCGGAATATCAGCAAATCAATAACTGCAGCAAAGTCACAGTGGACAATGTCCGCAGAAATATTTCCAGCTTCTTTTCTTGGCTTGAAGAAGAAGACTATATACTCAAAAGTCCGATGCGCCGGATTCATAAGATTAAGACCAAACAGCAGGTAAAAGAAATCATATCTGACGAAGCCATTGAGCGGCTGAGGGACAGTTGCTGCTGTCCGCGAGATCTAGCAATGATAGATCTTCTTTATTCTACCGGAATACGAGTTGGTGAGCTGGTGAACCTGAATATTTCGGATATCAACTTTGAAGCACGTGAATGTGTTGTGTTTGGCAAGGGCGATAAGGAGCGCCGCGTTTACTTTGATGCAAAGGCGAAACTGCACCTGCAGGATTATCTGCAATCAAGAAACGATGATAATCCTGCGCTGTTTGTTACGCTGGATTCACCATATGCAAGGCTAAAAATAAGCGGTGTAGAAATAAGAATCCGTGAACTCGGTAGAAAATTGAACCTTAGTAAAATTCATCCTCATAAGTTTCGCAGGACCATGGCAACACGGGCTATTGATAAAGGCATGCCGATTGAGCAGGTACAGAAAATACTTGGTCATTCCCAAATTGATACGACCATGCAGTACGCCATCGTTAATCAGAACAACGTCAAATCATCCCATCAGCGATATATCGCGTAATACAACTTCGGATTTGTAGGGATGAAGAGATGGCAAGATATAAATTGAATGACATTGCGCCTATTAAGCAGGGAGTAGTGCCAACTGAAGATAAATACTGGTTGCTAAATCTGGATATGGTTGAGAGTAATACTGGAAGAATCATTGATTATCTTTATGTGACAGAAGAAGAAATCGGCGCATCTACAGTAACGTTTGACACAGAAAATGTGTTGTATTCTAAACTAAGGCCATATTTGAATAAAGTGGTTCTCCCAGATCAACCAGGATATGCAACATCTGAAATGCTTCCGATGAGGCCAAATACGGAGATTATTACGAGGGAATATCTCACCTATTTTCTTCGTTCACCGCACTTTGTTGCATATATAAACGAAAAAACAAGTGGTGCAAAGATGCCGAGGGCTAACACTTCTGATTTGAAAGCAGTTGAAATAGAGTGCCCAACCATAGTAGAGCAACAAAGAATAATCACATTATTTGATGAAATCACATCAGTTATTCAGTTGCGTCAGCAAGAACTTCAGAAATTAGACGAACTCATTAAAGCCCGATTTGTCGAGATGTTTGGTGATCCAATTTCCAATGAGAAATCTTGGCCGACGAAGTCGCTTGAAGAGGCATGTAGGATAATAGTTGATTGTCCGCATTCAACTCCTAGTTATACTTCGGAAAATACGGGTTTTATGTGCATACGAACATCGATTGTAAAAAAGAATCGTATCATGTGGGATGAAATAGAGTATATCCCAAAAGATGAATACATCAAACGAATTCAAAGAAAGAAACCAGAAAAGGGAGATGTTATTTATACACGAGAAGGTGCGATTCTTGGCATTGCGGCAGTGATAGATAGAGAGTGTAATGTGGCTTTGGGACAGCGTTCTATGCTGCTATCTCCAGATGTTTTGCAGTGTACTCCAGAATTCTTAAGTACGGCAATGAATTGTGACTCATTCCTTGCGAATGCACTGAAAGGACAAAGTGGTTCTGCGTCACCACATATAAACGTTGGGGATATAAAAACATTCAAGATGATTATGCCTCCTGTAGAACAGCAGGAGCATTTCTCCGCGTTCATTAAACAGATCGACAAATCAAAAGTTATAGAAGACAACGTCAGTAGGCGATTAACAATAGTCAGCCACTTGCCGGGCTATATAGCGGCATGAATAGGTTTAGGAGGATCAAGAGATGACAACGAATTTTGAATTCCTAAAAAAAGAATCAAAGTTCAGCAGTTTTGCGGATGTAGCCATATCTGCTGAAAAAATCCTGTCAATAGACTTTGCGGCATCGACTATTAACTGTCGCAGGGCGATGGAGTTTGCAATCAAGTGGATGTATTCCGTTGATCGGTCTCTTGTGATGCCTTGGGATGATAAATTAGTCAGTCTGATGAGTACGGATGAATTCCGGGATATTGTTGATGCAGATCTGCTCAAACGTATGGACTTTATCCGTAAGACTGGTAATAATGCTGCCCATGCAGGAAAAAAGATAACAAAAGAGCAGGCAGTTCTTTGTCTGGAAAACCTTTATATCTTCATGGATTTTGTGGCATATTGTTATGCTGATACATATGAAGAAGGTTCCTTTGATGCATCTCTTCTGGAAGAAAAGCCGAATGTTATTCCGGTAATTCCTCCGGAAACAACACTGAAGCTGGAACAGCTGGTGAAAGAGAATGCTGCCCTGAAGGATGAACTCACTGCTCGTCGTGAAGAACAGCAGCAGACCTATGTTCCAAAGCCTCTGGATATTTCAGAATATAAAACAAGAAAGATATATATTGACACCATGCTGGAAGATGCAGGGTGGATTGAAAATAAAAACTGGATCAATGAGTATGAAATCCCAGGCATGCCGAATAAGTCTGAAGTTGGATTCGCTGACTATGTACTTATAGGTGATGATGGTCGTATTCTGGCTGTTATTGAAGCAAAACGTACCTGCGTGGATGTTGCAAAGGGTCGTCAGCAGTTAAAGCTGTATTGTGATCTGATTGAGCAGAAGCAGCACCGTAGACCAGTAGGGTTCCTTACCAATGGATTTGATACACGTATTATTGATAACCAGTATCCGGAGCGCAAATGTGCGACAATCTATTCAAAAAGAGATCTTGAAAAACTGTTTAACCTGCAGAGTATGCGTGGCAGCCTGAAATACATCTCTGTAGATAAGAACATCGCAGGAAGATATTATCAGGAAGGTGCTATTAAGGCAGTCTGCGACAGCTTTGGTATTAAGAATCGCCGTAAAGCACTTCTTGTTATGGCCACTGGATCCGGTAAGACAAGAACCGTGATTGCACTCTGTAAAGTATTGCTGGATCAGGGCTGGGTGAAGAATATCCTCTTCTTGGCAGACAGAAATTCACTGGTAACACAGGCCAAGAGAAGCTTTGTTAATCTTCTTCCGGATCTTAGCGTAACAAACCTCTGTGAAGAGAAGGATAATTATACGACTCATTGCGTTTTCTCTACTTACCAGACCATGATGAATTGTATTGATGACATTCATGATGAGGATGGTAAACTCTTTACCTGTGGCCACTTTGATCTAGTGGTATGCGATGAGGCTCATCGTTCCATCTACAACAAATACCGCGACATCTTCAATTATTTTGATGCACCGTTAGTCGGTCTGACCGCAACACCGAAGGATGAAATTGATAAGAATACATACGAAGTCTTTGAACTGGAAAACGGTGTGCCTACTTACGGCTATGAGCTTGCACAGGCTGTAAAGGATGGGTATCTTGTGGACTTCATGTCTGTTGAAACTACTTTGAAATTCATTCAGCAGGGTATTGTTTATGACGAGCTTTCAGAGGCAGATAAGCAGACATATGAAGATACATTTGAAGATGAAAACGGTGAACTTCCGGAAAGTATTGCATCGTCAGCTCTGAACGAATGGATATTCAATGAGGATACCATCCGTGAAGTATTGCATGTGCTGATGACTAACGGTCTTAAGGTGGATTATGGTAATAAGATCGGTAAGACGATTATCTTTGCAAAGAACCATACCCATGCAGAGAAGATTCTGGAGGTTTTCAACAAGGAATATCCTCATCTGAATAACTATGCCAAGGTTATTGATAACTACATGACCTATGCACAGAGCGCAATTGATGAATTCTCTGATCCGAAGAAGATGCCGCAGATTGCTATTTCGGTTGATATGCTGGATACCGGTATAGACGTGCCGGAAGTATTGAACCTGGTATTCTTCAAAAAGGTTATGAGTAAGGCAAAGTTTTGGCAGATGATTGGTCGTGGTACACGTTTGTGCCCTGGACTAATGGATGGCGAAGATAAGCAGAAATTCTACATCTTTGATTTTTGTGGAAACTTTGAATTCTTCCGTATGAATAAGGGGAAACCTACTGCAAATATGATAGCTCTTCAGGGTGCTATCTTCAGTTTGCAGTTTGAAATCAGTTTTAAACTGCAGGACCTTCAGTATCAGACAGAAAGACTGATTGCATACCGAAAAGCACTTGTGGAGCATATGACCGGAAAGGTTCAAGAGCTGAACAGAGATAATTTTGCTGTAAGGCAGCATTTGAAGTATGTAGATCTGTATTCAACAGAGAAGAACTATCAGACATTAACATACGAAGATACATTAATGGTAAAACAAGAACTGGCACCGTTGATTGAACCGGAAAAAGATGATGCAAAGGCATTGCGTTTCGATGCGCTTATGTATGGCATCGAGTTGGCATATCTCGCTGGCAAGAAATACAGCAGAGGCAGACATGATCTGTTGAAAAAAGTATCTGCGGTTGCAAGTGTTGCCAACATCCCTGAGATTATGATGCAGGCAGAACTGATCGATAAGATTCTGCATACAGATTATCTGGATACTGCCGATATCAATGATTTCGAGCATATCAGAGAAAGCCTGCGTGATTTGATTAAATACATTCCGATTGTTAAAGTTCGTTATGACACTGACTTTGATGATGAGATTCTTTCAATGGAGTGGAAAGAATCAGAGTTGGAAAATGATGATCTGAAGAATTATAAAGCGAAAGCAGAATATTACGTCCGTCAGCATCAGGATAATGAGGTTATCTCTAAACTGAAAAACAATATTCCGCTGAAAGCTTCCGATATCGATGTACTGGAAAATATTCTCTGGAGTGAAATTGGTACTCAGCAGGATTATGAGGCTGAATACGGCGACAAGCCGCTTGGTGAGTTTGTACGTGAAATCGTAGGACTGGATATGAATGCTGCAAAGACTGCATTTGCAGAATATCTAGATGAAACATACCTTGATAGCAGACAGATATATTTCGTGAATCAGATCGTTGAATTTATCGTGCATAATGGCATGATGAGAGACTTATCTGTATTGCAGGAAACACCGTTTACGGATCAGGGAAGCATCGTAGAGATTTTTACAGACTTAACTGTTTGGATGGGAATCCGTAGATGTATTGATCAGGTAAATGCAAACGCATTAGCAGCGTAATAACAGTATGACATCAAAAAGGAGAATATAGAATGTCTGAAATTAAACTCTTTGAAATAGGATTGGCTGTAAAAGAACGTACCTCTTCGACGGTGCTGTTAGAAAAACAGCTCTAAACAACCATAGAACAGAATATGGAGACGTTTTTCGGCGTTCGTTTTCTGAAAAGTGAGTATGCGATTACATCTGGCAGAATGGACAGTATAGGCATTGATGAGAACAACAGCCCAGTAATTTTTGAATATAAACGCAGTACGAGTGAGAATGTTATCAACCAGGGACTGTTCTATCTGGATTGGCTTCTGGATCATAAAGCAGACTTTAAACTACTTGTGATCGAAAAACTGGGAATGGAAGTTGCAGAGCAGATTGATTGGTCTGTTCCTTGTGTAATCTGTATTGCGAATGACTTTACTAAGTATGATGTTCATGCAGTGAATCAGATGCAGAGAAATATTAAATTGGTTAAATATCGCAAGTATGGAGACGACCTGTTACTGTTCGAACATTTGAATGCGCCTATAGTAAAACCTGTAGCAGAGGTAAATGTTACACCGACAACGACTACATATACGCAGAAAACGCACCTTGAGAAACTGGCAGTGGCAAGCGGTCACTTTAAGACACTTTATGCGTCGCTCTGCGATTATATCGAATCCCTTGGTGATGACCTTGTGGCCAATCAGCTGAAGTATTACTTGGCTTATAAGAAAGTACAGAATATTTTCTGCATTGAGATTTATAACAAACAGATTATTCTTCGTTTGAAATTGGATCCTGATTCAGTAGAGATTGTGGATGGATTTACACGAGATATGCGTGGAACCGGACATTATGGAACAGGAGATCTTGAAGTGTCAATTAAGACGGAAAATGATTTCCAGAAAGTAAAAGCACTTATTGAGCGTGCTTATAACGAATTATAATAATAGAGGAGTATGCATGGCTAATACAAGAGATGCGATTGATACGATTACAGGGTATTACTATCAATTTGATTATTACATTTTACAACTTCTGAAATGCAAAAATAAAACTGACCAGATAACAATAGAAGGTATTGAGGATGTAGATGTTGAAACAGACTCTGGACTAACGGCTGTACAGTGTAAATATTGTTCCAAAACAGAATACAATCATTCTGTTATTGCTAAACCTATTAGATGGATGTTCAAGGATTTCGCCTCAAGGAAATCTACGAGTAACTATATTTCATACAAACTATATGGTTTTTATGAAAGTGGTCATGACAAATTCCCTAGAAATATTACAGTTGATTTTGCCAAGAATAACCTCTTTACCTATACAGAAAAAAAGATAAAACATGTTCTGTACTCAGAGTTAGGGATAAGTGATCAAGATATTCAGGTATTTATTGATCATTTGACTGTTGATATTCATGCAAAGGAATATCAGACTCTGGAAGCGGAGGTAATATCTGGAATAAAAAAACACTTCCGTTGTACAGATGCAACAGCCGAATACTATTACAATAATGCCTTGCGCTTTGTTAAAAGCATTGCGACCAAGCAAAGTGCTGTAGATAGAACTGTGAGTAAGCAAGATTTTCTTGATGCTATAAATCAGAGGGAAATATTGTTTGATGATTGGTATTTAACCATAAGAGGTGAGAGTGAGTATGCAAAAGCAATAAAGGGAAAGTATTTTACTTGTACAGCGATTTCACCTTATGAACGATTCTTCCTTATAGATTGTGATGATGATATTGCTTTATCAGAAATTAAAAAATTGATACAGAATATTAGCGAGAAATGGAGTCGATTATCAAAAAGAGAGGCAACACCGTTTTGTCCCTACGTGTGTCTTAATGGATTATCAGAAGATCATTTGATTCATTTGAAAGCTTTACTTCATGACGAGGGAACTGGTATCAATGATGGACATCCATATCTTGGATCACCATTTTACGTGGATGATATTCTGAAAAAAGCTAATCATCATAATGGCATAAGCATAAAAATAATCAATTCAATAGCTGAAGTACCAACGTGTGTTGAAGCTGCGAAAGGTACCGTAGAAGTGTTCAATTTTTATCTGGATACTGTTTCTTATAAGAATGACAATAAGAATGTATATTGTATAAAAATTCCAAATACAAAATTGATTAACAAAATGATTTGATAGGAGGCCATATGGTGGAAAATGATAATTTATATGCGGAAGTAATTTCCGTTTTGCCGAATAAAGTGAAAATCTCGGTTGATAACCTTGAAGATTTCCAATTAGCAGAAGAAAGATTGAAAGTTGGATCATATCTCAGAATTGCTGATTGTGAAGAGGCTGTCCTGATCGCTATGATAGAGAACTTTAGCATTGAGGTAACAAGTGGTGCTGATGAGCCGGACAGAAAATATATTCTCGAGGCCAATCCGTTAGGAGTTATTAGAAATGGAAAGTTTGAACGAGGCGGTGATTCTTTAGCGATTCCACCTCAAAAAGTTGAACCAGCAAAATTGGAAGAGATACAAAAAATCTATGAAGAAGCACTTCCTGTAGAGAAAAAATTCTGTTTCGCTAAGTTGGCTTCCAACGATGAAATCGAAGTACCTGTTGATGGGGATAAATTCTTTAATAAGCATATTGCAATTGTTGGCTCTACTGGTTCCGGAAAATCTCATTCTGTTGCAAAGATACTTCAAAAAGCTATTTGTGACAAGTCTTCTACATATGAAGGAATGAACAATTCGCATATCGTGATTTTTGACATTCATTCAGAGTACAAAGCTGCATTTCCAGATGCAAATTATATTGATATAAACAATTTGGTTCTCCCATATTGGTTGTTGAATAGTGAGGAACTTCAAGAATTATTTATTGATACTGAAGCAAATGATCATAATCAGAGAAATGTTTTTAAACAGTCCGTTGTTGAAAGCAGAAAAAAGCACTTTTCAGGTCCAGACGAAAAAAAGGAAAAACTCCATTTCGATTCCCCAATCTTTTTCGAAATACAAGACGTCCTTGAAGAAGCAAAACGTCTTAATGAAGAGGAGGTGCCTGGCGCGAGAGGAACTAAGCAAGGACCACTTAACGGAAAACTGTCTAATTTTGTTAGTCGATTAGAAAATAAATTAAATGATAAACGTTTAGAATTCTTATTAGGAAAACAAGCACATGATATTTCATTTGAAGATACACTAAAGGAATTATTAGGCTATGGCGATGAAAAGTCCAACATAACTATTATTGACTTGAGTGGAATTCCATTCGAGGTTCTTAGCATTACAGTATCTTTGATTTCAAGAATATTGTTTGAATTTGGATACTATTATAAAAGATTGCAAGCAAGTAAAGGTGTTGAAAATGATATTCCGTTATTACTTGTGTATGAGGAAGCCCATAAGTATGTTCCAAACAGTGATGCTGCAAAATATCGAGCGTCAAAAGAATCTATTGAAAGAATTGCGAAAGAAGGTCGTAAATACGGAGTGTCTTTGATGCTTGCAAGCCAGAGACCATCAGAGATATCAGAGACCATTTTCTCACAGTGTAATAATTTCCTTGCTTTGCGCTTGACGAATCCAAATGACCAAAATTATGTAAAACGATTACTACCAGATACCCTAGGAGATATGATTGATAAGATGCCTTCATTGAGAGCTGGCGAATGTATTCTGATTGGTGATGCGGTTATTTTACCATCGATTGTTCAGATAGAAAAATGTGATCCGGCTCCTTCTTCAAGTGACATTCCGTATTATCAGTTATGGAAAGAGGAATGGCACAATGTAGATATTAATGAATTGAAATCAATTTGGGAAAAGTAAACTGTTATAAAATCCCTTAGGTATTAAGGGCGCACTTCTATATCATCCCGATATGAATCACGATCTTTCATTACTGGCATGAAAGATACCCTGTGATTTATCACCACAGGCGGAGCGGATTCGACCAAGGTTTCACCTTGCGTAGCTTTTGCAGCTATCCAGGTTAAGACGGATGTCCATTTGTCAGTCACAGGCAGCAACCTGCGCCAGCCAAATTATAAAGTTACAGAAAAAAGAAAGGTCGATTACCCTGTAGTGGGTGATCGGCCTTTCATGCTGATGTGCAATTATTCTGTTTTTCGCGGGTTTTCCGGAATCTGTTTTCTTCAGTATACATAGCAAATAACTCATCCTTTTGAAAATGTTTTTTAACCTGAAAGATGAATAAAATTCTTCCTGAATAACTGTAATAGTTGGCAGGAAGAATTTTTTGAAAAAATTTAAAAAATTCCCTTTATTTTTGCCAAAAACTTTGTCCTTAGAATATGAGAGGAATTATTAAAAATTTTTTTTTCAGAAGTAGAGCAAGGACAGTCAGATTCATGAACTTTCTCTGACAGACTTACGCTGCAAGATCGGATTCCTTCCCAATCTTGATTTTTATTTCTCTCAAAAATAATAAAACGACAAAGAAAGCGAGGTAAAGCAATGGCAAATTTAAAAAGAAATATCCCGTTGCAGTTTTATGTGAATGAGGAAGAAAGGAAGATGATCCGCAAAAAAATGATTCTGTCAAAGACTAGAAATATGAGCGCATATCTCAGAAAAATGGCAATCGATGGAATCATTGCAAATGTGGATACCACTTATTTGAAAAAACAGTTTGAAGAGATGCATCGTATTGGAATGAATATTAATCAGATCACCAAACATGCAAATACAGTTGGAGCTGCAAGACCGGAGGATGTGGATGAAGTTATGAAAATGCTGCAGGAATTGTGGAAAATATTGAAGAATACCGGCAAGCAATATTTGGAAATATAAAGGGGGGATTTGAAATGAGCTATGAAAAATTTGAGGTCGGTGAAAAGAGAATGTTTACTTTTATGAAAATACCCAAGGATTTATTTGTGAAAGAAGAATTTAAACAATTATCATCTGATGCAAAGCTGCTGTATTCATTTATGCTGGACCGTATGCAGCTCTCAGAACAGAACCATATGTCTGATGAGGATGGGAAAATATTTATCTGTCTGACAATCGAAGAGATCATGAAAACAACAAACTGGACAAGGTACAGAACATTAAAAGCACTGGATGAATTGGATGATAAAAAAGGTATCGGACTAATAAAAAGACGAAGAACAGGGCTCGGCAGACCTAATATGATCTATGTGAAGGATTTTCGGAAATCCAGACTTCTGGAAGATCGAACCAGTACAAAAATCGAACATATGAAGTTGGATGAACCGACATCCGAAAGTTCGAATATCGGATCTCAAGATATTTGCCAGACGAACAGTAATAATACTGATATTAGCAATACTGACAATAGTAATACTGATTTAGAGAGAGGGCATCGAAAAGACAATAAGCAGCCGTATGGTCGGTTTAAGAATGTATTTCTGACAGATGAAGAAATGGTAGAGCTTACCTCGAAGTACCCGTATGACGGAACCGACATGGTTGAAAAACTTTCCGCTTATATGGAGAGCACAGGAAAAACATATCATAATCATTTTGCAACAATTATCAGCTGGGTTCAAAAGGATGGAAAGAAGAAGCAGAAAAGAAATTATTCATTTCCACCTGGCGCGAGCTTATGAAACAATATCAATAACTATATTTTTGCTATTTTCAGAGCTTTCAGACGTACAGGTAATGCTTTGACGCTGGAATAACGTCAAAAATATAGTTAATGACGGTATTATTTACAATCTGTGAAAGCGGGGGTATGAGAAAAATGAGACGAATTTCAGAAAAACAGGAAGCGCACCTTAAATATATGTGGAGTCTTCGTCCTGCAGACTGGCAAAACAAATCAGGCAGACCAACGAAGAAAAAAGAGGTTTGTAATTACCGGATGCAGCATCCTGACGCAACAAAATATCGATGCAGTAAGGATACGGGAATAAGTATCAATACTGTAAATAAATGGTGGAACAAAAATGCTAACGAAGGAGGGGATATGGTTGACAGAAAAGAAAATGAAACTCCTGCCGGCTGAAAAATTTGGACTAAGTATAGAAGAGGCGGCAGATTATTTTGAAATCGGGACAAAGAAACTGAGACAGATTATCGATCAGCATCAGGATGATGGGTTCTGCACACGCAATGGATCAAAAACCATCATTCTCAGACCGGAATTTGAAAAGTTTCTGATTTCAACTTCCGAAATCTAAAAGGGGTTATCAGATTACAATCTGATATTTACCAGCTACTATAATGGCGAGAGCTGTGGTATAATTTTTATGTTTATATCTGCAGCTCTTCGCTTTTTTCTTATGATGAAAGGATATTACTATGAGTGAAAAGAGAAGAGATAATAAAGGACGCATTTTGCGTGACAATGAGCGACAGAGAAATGATGGCTCCTATGAATATCGTTATGTTGGCACTGATGGAAAGAAAAAATCGGTGTACAGTTGGAAACTGGTTTCGACAGATAGAACTCCGGAAGGAAAGAAAGATAAGCCATGTCTTCGTGATCAGGAAAAGTCTATTTTCAAAGATATGCAGGATGGAATGTATACTGATGGCGGAAAGCGTACCGTAATAGAACAGTGCGAGAGATATCTTTTGACAAAGACAGGTGTTGCACCAACGACGGAGGCAAACTATAAGACAACACTTAATGTTCTTCGCCGGGAAACATTTGGAGCAAGGCAGATCGAAACAGTGAAGATATCCGATGCCAAACTGTTTCTGATAGATTTGCAGAAAAAGAAAGGAATGGGATATAGTTCGATTCATAATATCAGAGGCGTTTTACGACCTGCTTTTCAGATGGCAGTGGATGATGATATCCTTCGGAAAAATCCTTTTGAATTTCAACTGGCTTCTATTTTGGTGGATGATTCACACACCCGAGAGGCAATCACCAGAGCTGATGAACGAAAATTTTTAAAGTTCATTCAGGAGGATGAGCATTTTGCAGAGTATTATGAAGGTGTTTTTCTTTTGTTCAATACGGGATTGCGCATTTCGGAAATGTGCGGATTGACATTAGCTGATCTCGATTTTAAGAATAGGGAAATACGTGTAGATCATCAGATTCAGAGAAAGCAGGACGGAACGTTATACTGTGATGAAACTAAAACGGAAAGAGGAATCCGTACGCTTCCGATGGAAGATGAGGTATATGCCTGTCTGAAACGAGTTGTGGAAATGCGTATTGCTCCAAAATGTGAACCGATGGTAGATGGGTATACTGGTTTTGTCTGGTTGAATTACAGAGCCAGAAAAGGCTTGAGACCGATGGTGGCAATGGATTGGGAGCATATTTTCAGTCATATTCTGGATAAGTACAATAGTATATACAAGGTTCAGCTTCCAAAGATCACACCTCATGTATGCAGACATACCTATTGCTCTAATAAGGCAAAGAGTGGCATGAATCCGAAGGTGTTGCAGTATTTGATGGGACATTCTGATATCAGTGTAACGCTGAATACATATACTCATTTAGGGTTGGAAGCGGCAAAGGATGAACTGGAGCGTCTGAAACAGAAATCTGGCGAAAAAGTAGTAAAGTTTGCTTAAATAAGGAAGTGGTAAACTATGGTTTTGTAGCTTAGTTTACCACCGATTTTACCACTTTTGGCGGAAAAACTATACCTGGATACGCCAGGTTATACCAAGAAACAGAAAAAGCAGAAATATGAAAACAGCCCGTAAATACGGGCAAAACTTAGTATAAGAAGGTATAAGTTGTTATGATAAAAATACTATTCGTATGCCACGGCAATATACCGACATAACCGCTGAAATGCCGTAACTACCGTACTTTTAGAGCATAGCTTCTTTGATTTTATACCAATTTTATACCAATCAAAAATTAAAAATCCATCGTGATACAAAGCATATGTGTGGTGATACTTGTTGATAGTATCGCCTTTTTTGTTCCATTTATGGCTATCTGGTTCATATTATCGTTAGTAGCCATATTTGTTGCAGACAGTATCAACTACTATGTCTTTGAAGAAAAGCCGACACCATATTATATGTTGTTCGGTAAGAAAGTTATTCAGTTTAAAGAAAAGGTGTGTAAATTGAATGAAACGTAAGCTGCCACTATAAAGTATACGAGAAATGCAGTATTTTGGCTCATATTGCCGTTTGAATGGTTGATAGATGAAATATTAGCATTAGTGCCTTGAACGGCTGTATGTGGCTTGTAGTGCGTTATATGGCATTTTATAAAAATAGAGTTGTGTCAGCTATTGACGTATCAAGAATCTGTGGTATATATAAAGCGATAAAATATCATTTTTATCTCAACACAATAAAAACGAGATTTCATTTACTTGAAACACTGTAATTTCAGTGGTTTGAGGGAAATAGGACAAAACATAATAGGCTAAATGAAATTTTGATTTTATAAAGGATAGATAGAAAAAATGGATTGTATTAAAAAATATTTTGATGAACTGTCTGTTGCTGAAGCAATGGACAATGACAAGTCTTTTTCTGAAGGATATAGCAGAAGAGAGCTGCTTGTATATGCTAAATATCTGAAGTATAAGAAGGTAATTGACGATGGTATAGACTATAAAGAGGTCACTTCCGACCAGATGAAAAAGTATGATAAGGAAGTGGAACGAGAGCTAATAGGCTTTTGCGAAAAATGCAGCTCTACATTCAACTATGTAACTCATTACCAGGACATTGATTTTGCTATTGCAAATTCTAACAAGTACAAGCTGAGATTGCCTTATCCGCTGCCGATTACCCGGAGTGAGTGGGATGCAATCAAAACAGTACGCAATGAAAAGTATCAGCGAATGTTATTTATCATGTTGGTTGATGCTAAGTTTTACAAGCATTTCAATACATCTGTTGAAAAGAAAGAAACGCCGGATAATCCGGTTTACTATATCCGTATGACTGAATCGGAGATTAAGAAGTTATCGAAAATCAAATATGACTCTGAAAGCGAAAAAGTATACTTCCTGGGAACTATCCGCAAGTTAGGGTTATTTGCTGTTTCTGAGAGTCGTTTACGCACTTGGTACGTCAAGTTTGTTGATCCTTCTGAAGATCAGGTAATTGAATATATCACGGATTACGAACACTTGAATCTATACTTTGACAAGCTGAACGGCGAAAAGATAGGAAAGTGCAAGCATTGTGAAAAGCTATTCAGACAAAATAAAAACGGCACTGCCTTATATTGTTACCGTCATAGAGGTAAAATCAGCATGATTTCAAAAAAGATCACTTGTGTTGATTGTGGGGAAGAATTCGAGGTTAGTTCAAAGGATCGAAAAACGATCCGGTGCAAGGCTTGTAAAAAGATTTACGATAAGAATTGGCAGAAAGAGTATTATTTGCAGCGGAAGAACAAAGTTTCAAACTAGCAAAGAAAACGTGAAAAAGCTCTGTAATGCCGTTTGTTAACGAATTTCCGAGGTTGTTTCAAATGGTCACCTCTTATGAAAAGAAGATAAAGTAAGAATGCTTTATCTTTCGATAACTAAGCACTAAATTTGTCTTTTAGATATAAATTTTGAAAACTAAATATGAGAAAAGGCTGTGCGATCAATACCAGATGGCATTATGCAGACCTTTTATTTAAGAATACTGTTCAACAATGTATCAGACAGTTTAACAGACTGTCTGTTGATTTGAGTGTACAAGTACATTGTGCATTGAAATCAGCACTTAATTAAATGCTGAACTAGTTCATTTTATCTCCATTTTGTATTTTTTATGCTGCGATCAGTTGATTAGTGGTGATAGGCGTGTAAGAGCGTAAAGACACGCCTATTGATTTGAGTGCATAATGATTATTATGCATTGAAATCAATACTTAAAAGAGTATTGAAACTCCTAAAAAATTTGTTTTTTCGTGATTCTTCATAGAGTTCAAAAGATTGTATGGTGGGGGGCGTAGTGGCACAAAGCTACGCCTCATCATTTGAGCTTTCAAAAAGACTTGAGGGCTGAAATGATGAAAATCCATTTCATCTTTTATCTATCTTTTTTCATACTTGTTGTGGCAGTGGGTTCGTCCTGCTGCCATTTCAACCTTTGATAGATAGATAAAACGATAATTTCATTGGAACTATTATTTTTTTAAAAAAGGTGTTTTTTACACCAAAAAATTTTTTAAGGTGAGATATTCACCGAAAGGATTATATTATGAACGAATACAAGATTAACGACTTGCCACTTGCCGAGGTTTTTAATGCTTATTTGGATCATAACGGCTTGACTGTTGCTTTTGCTGCTAAGAGCTGCGATATCCCATATACTAACCTTTTAGAATGGTCTAAGGGCATGAGAGGACTATCACTTGAAAATGCTCACAAGATCCACGAGTTTTTACGTGGAAAGTATGTGGTTGATGTAAATGTGATTTCAACCTGGTTGAAAAATCGCAAAGAGGACAAGTTGACAGATTCAGAAAAGCCGTTAAAATAAGGCTGTACAATTAAATATTTGTGTCTTGTGACAAGACATTTACAGCATTTCATTTCAGATAGCAATACGCTGTCTGTTCTTGGAGTGCTTTTTTTATACCTAAAATGAAGGAGATAGATAAATGAATAAAGTAACTGTAATTGATAGCATGATGGGAACTGGTAAAACATCATGGGCGATACAACACATGAATGAGAATTTGGAAAAGAATTTTCTATATATCACGCCATTCATAGACGAAACAACCAGAATAGAAAGTGCCGTAACAAAAAAAGAGATAAAACAACCTCGTGATTTTGGTAACGGCAAATTAGGAAATATTCTTGAACTGCTTCAAGATCAAGAGGACATAGCAAGCACACACGCATTGTTTTTAAAGCTGACTGAGGACTGTAAACACGCAATTAAACAAGGTCATTATACTTTGATCCTTGATGAAACTATCAACGCTATAGAGCCGTTTACGGTGGCACACAAGAATGATATAGACTTTCTTATCAAGCATGGAAGTATTGAGATTGATTCAGAAGGTTTCATACATTGGACTGATGATGATTTGGACACTTCATATAACAGAATCAAGATCCTGGCTAAGAACAAGAGCCTTTTCTATGTCAATCAGAAACTTTTAATGTGGCGTTATCCACCGGAAGTATTTGATCTTTTCGATGAAGTTTACATTATGACCTATATGTTTGATGCTAGTATTCTCAGATACTACTTTGATTTATCAAATATTCAGTATGAAACTGTGAGCGTAAAGCGTAATGGTGATAGATATGAGCTGTGTGAACTGTATCAGCCAACACTAGAGGAATACAGAAAGCGGATTCATGTATATTCAAAATCCGATTTAAACGACATTTTCACTCAGAAACCATCTGCTTTAAGTGCAACATGGTTTAAAAACTCAGGAAATGCCGACAAAATCAAGAAACTGAAAAAGGCTATGTATAACTATGTGACAAACAAAGAGAACGCAAAGTCTGACGAAATAATGTGGACTACTTTCTTAGATGGTAAAAAGAAACTTGAAGCAAAAGGATATGTTAAAGGATTTGTGTCATGTAACTGCCGTGCAACAAATGACTATTCTAATAGAGATCATCTTATGTATTGCTTAAATGTATTTCCGCATGTTGGAGTATCACAATTTTTTGCACAACATGATATTGTCATGGATTCTGAAAGATATGCTCTGTCTGAGATGCTTCAATGGATATGGAGAAGCAAGATAAGAGAAAAATCCGGGGAAATATGGGTTTACATTCCTTCTAAGAGAATGAGAAATCTGTTTGTAAATTGGCTGAAAGAAAACTAAATAAAATTTTTTAGGAGAACAAAAGTCCTAAACTTATATTGAAAAAATCGCTGAAATCCCTTAGTTTACGGCATTTCAGAGGACAAAAAAACGTGATTTCGTTAAAAGGAATTTTAAATAAAAAAAGATATTATTTTTTATATTCAAGCACTGATAAGTGCGAAGAATAGCAACACTGCCCTATTGCAACTATTAGAATGTTGGTTGTTGAGGCAGTGTCTTATCAGCCTTTATTACATAAGGCTGTACATGGGATTATAAATAATCCTTGTTCTGATAAGGGTTATTGATATCGTTCTGAATATATACATCATTCTTATAGGTGGTATAGGTCAGAACTCTAAACGACCAATCGAAAAAATGAACAGTAATATCATGAGTGGAATTTTTAGGAAAGATCCCGGCTATTCAAGTTTATTGCACCTTGAGAAATGCCACTAACTTATGATTACTTTCTTTTACTTTTGGTCGTTGGCTTGGAAAGATTACAGAATGAAATTGATTGAAATTATAGGAGAAAAAGAGAATGAAGAATTTTAAATTGATTAGATTAAACGATAACATGAAAATTTGCGGTGAATTTGCGACTTTAACACCTTTTAAAAGCACACAGGAGCTTTTTGATTGGATCAGTCAGGCATATATTAGCCGTGTGATTACCCAGGATTTACAGCATGATAGCGGTGAGTATGCAGTGATTTCTATTGATAGTGCCGAGAATTATGTTGCTTGTGAGTGTGTCCTTCAAGTAGTTAACTGGGAGATTGTTGGATATCGTCCGGCTACTGCTGCCGATGAACTGCAGATTTCTAAATTCTACGGAATTGAATAAGCATTTATATAAATGATTAAGGAGATAGATAAATGGATAAGAATGAATTTGCTAAAACAAATGTAAATAATATGAGTGATCCGGTTCGCCTGGGTCACTTGATCTTAGAATTTAACAATAACGGCAGTCTGACAGATGATTGCTTGACAGAGTTTTTCCAGAAAGTAAAGGCTATTGATACTTTGGTTGTGCGTGGTCTGATTACAGATGCTAACGAAAATCTGCAGTATCTCAAAGAGAAAATGGATTCTTGCGGTGTATTTTGCGGAAGTATTAACGTTGAGGTGCTTGTGTAATGAGTGAGTACAGAGAAATGAATACAGAAAACAACGAGTATCTTATTGCTAACCAATGGCAGCAGGACGCTACCTGGATAGCGGATCAGATGCTTGAGCAAGCTCAAAGTCATGCCCGGAGCATGGAAAGACTACACCGTAAACTTATGAATATTTTGAATAGAGGTAACAAGAAAGATGGGGAAAATTGAAAATACTTTAACTTTTAATGAATTCTGTGAACGTATTTCGGTACGTTTGGGAATTCCATGTTATGAAGCTGAGGACTTAATAAGAATTGTAAGAGATGAAATCATTAGCATTCTTATGGAAAAGAAGAATCTTAAGTGTGTCGGTATAGGCACAATCGGAAGCAAAAAACGAAAAGGAAAGAAATACTTCAATAAACTTGTGCAGAAAGAAATTATACTTCCGGATAGACGTACTTTATTTTTCAAACCTTCAGAGGATCTTAATAAGAAGCTGAACGAGGTGTAAACGTATGTATTACGATAAAAAGACAAAAAAATATTATGATTCGGAGTTTGATCTTTGTTTTGAAGAGCATGAGAAAGAACTGCCAAAAGTTAAAATAAATAGTTTTGATGATCTTCTTGATATAAAAGTAGAAGATAATTTAGGAGGAAAAGAAAATGGCTGCAAAAAAATTTAAGGAAAAGGATAGAATTACAGTAACAAATATTATGCCTTTTGATCTGAGCTTTTGTGTGATTGTTCAGGAGGCACTTGCAAGAGATAAATCTGACAAATCAATCATGATCGAAGGTAACGAACACTATCGTAAATTAACATTCGAGGAAATTTCAGAACAGATTATTTCCGGAAATCCGCAGTTCGTTGGAACTGATGGTTTAGGCAAAAATGCAACTATTGTTATTGATGATTTTGAAGCATACAAAGCACTATTTGACGTACCAAATGCAACAGAAAGACCAATGACACTAAATGCAGAGAGTATTAAGAGTGTTCTTGAAATCAATGATAGAGCTACATTTGAGAATGCACTGCATGAGATCATTCCAACAATCGGATTTAAAAGAGCATTGGTGTACTATCTGACTAATCCGAGTGTGCATGATTATCTTGACGTGGATCTTGATAGTCTGCCAGGTTGGAAAATAAAGGTAATTGAGCGTGTAACAGGATGTCCGATTTATGAAGCATATGATTCGAGAATGGACAATGCGATTGAAATGACTGTTGAAGAAGAACGTCATTTACGCAGAAATGGCTCAAATACTCATTATCTCAACTAAAACTGAATATAACATTGTATATGGGGTGTCCGGTGATGGATGCCCCTTTTTCCGGTTTGGTGTGATCCGATGATATGAAAATGCCACACAATTATTTATGATTCCTTTTCCTACTTGGTCGGGAGAGGATCGAAACTCACTAGAGATTAGTTTTTATTTGAAAGGGAAAGAAACTGTGAAGAAAAAGACATAAAAAAGCATAGGAAAAAAGAACGAAAAAGTTCACGGTCACTTTTAATAGGTGACATTATGAAAAATTTAGGTTATTTGACAAAGATTGATATTGAAAATATTGGTGGAAGAATTGCATTTGATGAAGATTTCAAGAAGATATTAGGGCAACCAGGCTTTTTTATTAGCAATTACGGACGTGTTGTAAGCAAGAGACAGAGCAAAGCAAAGCTCATTAAATCAGGCTACTATCACGGATATGAGAGATTTTCAACACAAAGGACTAAAAACGGACGATCAAAACGTTATGATTTCCGTGTTCATGCTCTTGTTGCTGCTGCATTTGTTGAGATTCCGCAATGGATCAATGAAGAGGATTACAGCAATTTACAAGTACATCATTATAGAAAAGTATCAAGAGAAGTGAGGGTATACGGCTTGAATACTGCAAATAATTTGACATATCTGCCGGAAGCTGTTCACAAATTCTTGCACAAACATGAATATGTGGAAATATTTATTTCTGATTGCTATAAGAAATATGGTTTCCTGGATGCTTGCAAAAAGCTGAAGATAACACCGTATGACTTAATGTATGTCATGAAAACGCAGCCAGTCAAAGAAGAAGCGGATTATATATATTATTCTGCTGATGTAAACCGTGATAATGGCAGCAAGATCACTGTACAGATTCGCTTTAAAGGTTAGACAGTAAAACACTATCTATGATATTATAAGAGCAATGATTTTATAGAGGTGTAAGCATGATGAAAAGAATACCAATGAAAGCAGAACAAGAATTCATTCAAGAGCTTAATAATATGGAGATCCGGCAGCAGATATTTGACAAGCTGCAGAATATTGAAATTCGGAAAATAGAATGGTTTGCAGCAGTCGAGAAAAGAGAACTGTATCATTATGAAGATATGGGGAATACTTTATTTTCAGTTCGCCCGGATTTTGACTATGTTGTACGCCGTGCGATTGAAACGGCACTTTTTGAAGCTGCACAATCAAAATTCGCCGATTATAGCACCGCTGAAAACTTTTATAGTATTATCCAGGAAAACGCCGGACAGATCATTGAGAATTGGTTAGAAAAGCGTATCACCTGGGAAGAATGGAAAGAGTTTTTTGAGGGAGTAGCAAGGTAAAAAGTAGGGGATTGTTACATTTTTATCAATCTCTTTATAAAATAATATTCTCGAACAATACTTTAATGCACTAAAGTATAGTAAAATAGTAGGAAAATCACTTGAAATTGCGTGAAAATGTGCGATTTTGGGCGGTTTTCCTATTTTTTTACGCCTGATTCATGGGAAAATGGACTGTACCGAGGTGCATTTCTATTGATAGTGTGATTTTGTCAAAAGTCGATAGATTAAGATATTAGAGCAAAATAAGCTCGAAGCGTACCGAGATCATAAAAGAGCAAAAAAATAATGGCTGTATGCCATTTCTTACATGAAAATATTTATTTATGATTGCTTATATTGTCGTAGGATAATATATTTTATCCTACTTTGTTGAATTATAACGCCTGGATCAGTGATTTATCTGCTGCCGATACGCTGAAGTTATGAATATCTGTAACAGAATCAGCATATAAACCGCAATCAAAGCTGTTTGTTTCCAGATCGTGCCACAAAATAATATTGTGTACTCTGTTCAATATGATTCCGGTTTCATCAGTTCCCATGATGATCCGTGAATGATCCTTAATCAGATCAGAGATTGAAACGTTTACCAGTTTCTTAGTGATTGGATTGAAATAGTTTGACATTGTTTGCACTCCTTTTATTTGCTTGGTCGTAAGTGTTAAGTGATTACACTGAGATATTAACATCAAGATAAGAACAAGTCAAGTAATATTGCACAAAAATATTAAATAATTCATCTTAGATATTGTGCATTATTTTTGATAACTTATAATCATAGGAGAGTAACAGAATTCTAAACTAAATAAAATCGTTTTTTTATTTCCATGCATGGATCAGGAAAACGGCAGCAGTCAACCATTATTCTATAAATCAGTATACTTTAGTATGCTAAAGTGTGAGAAGAGGCATTTTTGCCGATTCTCATTTTTTTATCGTTCTCACGTAGAAAACGACCTTCTGAAATGCCCTAGAATCAATTTTTTTAATTCATTTGATAAATGTATAGGCTAGAGTGATAAAACGTCTAGAAATCGAATATAGAGCGTTGTGGCACTATATAGGCAATTTCACCCTCAAAATCACCACTTTTTCATGCTATTTGTGATTATGGAAGAGTGGATTTTACAAAAAAATAGACTAGATAAAACCTAGTCTACTTTCTTAATATTATTCAGTGTTTTGTCTGCTGCTGCCTTATCCCATTTTAGCCGGATGATTTCGGCTTGTGTTTCCTGGATGCGTTGTTGTGCGATCCTATATGTATAATCTATAAGAGATTGTGGTACATATGGGAGTTTTGGCACGACCAGAAGCAAAAGATCATCAATCATTTTCATTCTATTTGTCCTCATTGGCTGCAATGGATTTACCCTTTACGCCTACTGTAAGCTCAACGCCTGTATCTTTTGATACCAGGTATAAAATATATTCGTTTACGCTCATTCCGTGGCTATCTGCTGCCGTTTTAATAACGTTGTAGTGGTCTGATACTGGTTTACCGTTCTCGTCAAATTTGCCCGGTGTATAAGGCACTCTTAATTTTATATCTTTCATTTTGGCTGCATAATCTGCAACCGCTGCTTTATTCGTCTTATTTGCCATTTCTGACACCTCACTAACTATTTTCTTGATATCATTATAACATGAGTACCCACATTTTGTAAACATGTTTTAATACTGCTTGTTCTGCAGTTCTTTCAACACTTTCATATTGTTGTTTATTCTTGTGATCCTTGCTTGTGCTTCAAGATCATTCTGTTTTTTCAGTCTATTGATTTTTGCAAGGTCAAAGATTCCGATAATGATAAATAGGATAAAGAGAACTAAAAACATTCTTCACACCTCCTGGACTCTATTATATATCTTTTATCATTGATTTGAAAGAAGAAAGAGGGCAACAGTGCCACCGTTCAATACTTCTTTCTAATGGATCAGCAAATATTGTTTTGCTACCTCCGGCAGCAGTGCCGGAACGCTTTGAGCCTAAAGCCTATTTATAGTCGCTCAAACGACTGTTATTTAACTGATAATCTGCTGTAGGTTGTAACCTTGTAATACTCTTCAAGACTTCCTAAGTCTGCCTCTAATCTCTTATTATCAAGAGTCTTCCTTGTGCAAGAGCTGTACTTGATTTTGTAGTCGTTTCCGATCTCTGAATCAGTGTTGTTAGCTTCCAGATAGGAAATGATCTCTTTTTCCGCTTCCTTTAACTGAGCTTCAAGCTCTTCTTTCATAGCCTTTAATGATCTGTAATCTGCTACCACTTTGTTTAAATCTGCCTTTGTCATATCTGTAAATCTCCTTTGTTTATTTGATTGGTTGTTTTCTTTAAGTTGAGTATAGTATAACATGAGTACCCTCATATGTCAATATGAGTACCCACATAATAATACACAAATATATGTACCCTCATTTGTTAGAATTGAACAAAGAGAGTATAAGCAAAAAGAGAAGCTATAAAAGCCCCTCTTTCTATATTACATATGATAATCAGGTGTATCTACTTCTATAATATTGATCGGTGATATTGCCTCTGTAAAGGAAGGATATACAACGCCGTATTCATTCATTTCAATATTACCAAATACGATATAGCTGCAGTCATTACTAAATACGATTGATTCTATATGCTGTCTCTTGATCTTGTGACCGTCATATTCCATATCAATATAATCTGTTGAACCGTCTTTATAAAGAATCTGGAATGTATCATCTGAGTTGAACCAGTTAAACGGAAGATTCTCAACGAATTCATCAAGCCAACCTAACACATCCTTTTTATTCTTTCCATATTCTACAACGATTGTACTATCTACATCTATTAAATAGAAATATCTGTTCTTAATCATGTGCATGATCCCCTTTACATTTATTTATGTTTATCTCTGTTTGGTTATCTTTTTCTATAATTATATATGAGTACCCTCATGATGTCAAGATATGTACCCTCATATTATTGTACAAATATATGTACCCTCATTTATATATAATGCACAATGCTATTATTGTGAGATTAGCAAAAGAAAACCAGGGCTTTTATACCCTGGCAGTGTTCAAAGATTTAAAGTATTTTCTAAGATCCTCTATAAAGAAGTAATCTGTATCAGCGTTAGCCATACGGAAAAGTAAATGTTCTCTTACATAAGAACCGGATAAGTTAGTTCTATATGTATCACGATATACGGCGTTAGCTCGTTCACTCCATCGCTGTAAGAGCTGTGGATCTTCAAAGCGTCTTTCATATGACTGTAAGTACATTCTAATAGTAGCATGGATTCTTGTATTGATATTCATTATATGATCCTCCTTTGATAGTGGTTAAGTGCTATGTGTTTATCTGTCTATCATTATATATGAGTACCCTCATAATGTCTATTGACATAGTTAACAAAAATGAGTACCCACATTTGTTAATTTTTATGAGTACCCTCATATTGACAAGATGAGTACCCTCATGTATAATTTAATCAAGATCAAACAAAAACAAGGAGGTCAGACAGATGACATATTTCATTCATATCAATAATTTAGAAGAGCTTAGAAAAGAATACAGAAGATTAGTAAAAGCTAATCACCCAGATAACGGCGGTTCAGTTGAAGTAATTAAGATCATCAATGTAGAATATGAGATCCGGTTCAAAGAGTTAGAGAGTGGAGCTTCAGCAGATACAAAGAAATCTTATAATATGGCAGAAGATGAAATGATTAGAACAATCATCAATGCAATCATTAACTTAAACATTGAGATTGAGATTTGCGGTTCATGGATCTGGGTAAGCGGTAATACATACGGATGTAAAGAAGAACTCAAGACAAACGGTTTTCATTGGGCTAGTAAAAAGAAAATGTGGTACTGGCACAATTCGGAAGAGCAGACAAGAAGCAACGGCAAAACCACAATGAACGATATTCGTATTAAATACGGTTCAGAAGTTGTAAAGAATAACACAAAGAAAACTACATATATTTGTGCATAGGGTTTATAGAGTGGGTGAGATATCCCACTCTTTTATTTTTGTTGGATGCCCTGGTGCTATCTGCTGCCCCGGTGTTAATTAGGTGTTAACTTTATACCTAATGGGAAATTAACCATTGACTTTAGCTGTATTCGGTGTTATATTAGTGTTAACAAAAAACTATAGTATTAACACAACTTAAGAGGGGAAAACGTCATGTGTGTATATCAGTATATCCGTGTATCAACTAGAAAACAGAATCCTATGAGACAGTACAAGAATATGGAAAGCTACTGCAAGGATCATAATATTACAGTAACTAAAACATATGAGGATAAATTCACGGGTAAGACAACAGACCGTCCAGAATTCAACAAGCTGAAAAAGAAAGTTGCCGATAATTTGAAGTCAGGGAAAGACGTTACTATTATATTTGATTCAGTATCACGAATGAGCCGTAATTCTGATGACGGTGTAAAACAGTATTTTGAATGGTATGATCTTGGTGTAAATCTCATTTTCATGCATGAACCATCTATAAATACTGAAACATACCGTCAGAGCTTGCGTGAAATCGGAATGACCGGAACGGATGCAGACTTGATACTGGAAGGTGTAAACAAATTCCTTCGTAAACTTGCAACCAATCAGATTATACAAGCCTTTGAACAAGCTGAGAAAGAAGCAAGAGACATTAAGAACCGTGTTATTGAAGGACTGGACGCAAGCGAAAATAAAGGTGGTAGACCTAAGATTGAAAACGGCGATAGAATCGAAACATCCAAAGCAAAAGAAGCTAAAGCATATATATTGAAGCATTGCAAGCGTTACGGCGGTGAATTAAATGATTCTCAGTGTATGAAATGTGCGGAAATCTCAAGACCTACGTTTTACCGATATATTAAAGAGATTGAAGAGGATCAGACAAAAGAACAGTGATATAAACGATAATCCCAGGGTATAAAAGCCCTGGGTTTTTTGTCTGCTGCCGGGGGAACTGCTGCCTTTTATGTGCCGTGTTAATATA
The DNA here is from genome assembly GCA_045598185.1 of Marvinbryantia sp. Lineage (GTDB taxonomy): Bacteria > Bacillota > Clostridia > Lachnospirales > Lachnospiraceae > Marvinbryantia. The sequence continues at coordinate 72,479 of JAZLLO010000100.1, read as the reverse complement.
TGTGTGCTTTCGTTCTCATTCTCTCATGTATGACCTTATATATCTTGTATATTGTCGTGTTGTGTGGTGATCCTCCGGCGGTGTTGGCGTGTATGGGGGGATAGTTTACATTTTCGGCGGTGTTTCCTTGGTTTTCCGCTGCCCTCGTGGTCAATCTAACCCTCACTTTACAACCAATCGTCCGAACATATCACTATCTATCATATCTTGCTATAATTATCTTACTTTATATATAGGAAGGGGAACAATTATGATTGTGGCGAGAAATTACAAGATCCTTGCTAAAAAAAATTCTATATCGTGGAAAATCTTGAGAAAGTGCAATGTCCAGATTGCGGAGGGGAGTTAAGAAGAAGGGGAAACAAACGGCGTAAAGTCAAGGCAGAGGACGGAACAACTACTATTTATAATCTCAAACGTTACCAGTGCGATATCTGCAATTCACTTCATACGGAAATCCCGGATTTCATCATTCCATATAAACAATACGATAAAGAAACGATACAAAGGGCGATCAGTGGCAATGATAGCTGTTTTACTGGGGAAAAAAGCACTGTAAACCGATGGAAACATAATTTATGAAAAGCACCCACTTTGCGTTGTAATAGCTCATTTATTTAGATATGATTCCTCTTCGGAGGTGAAGAGAATGAAAAAGAAAAAGAAAAAGAGAATCTTCATTATTATTATACTGCTATTTCTGCTACTCATTGGAGTTGTTGCATATTATTATTTTGGTCGTAATAAAATGATCCCTTCAGAAGAACTATTACATCCGGATCAGACAGCACAAGACTGGAATGGAGATCAGCAGCTTCCGCAGAATGGCGATAATGTAAGTGTGGCACTACCGGGCTTTAAGTCCCTGAATTTTTACGCAAATGAAACCAGTCAAAAGGTTAATTTGTATAATCCGGAGGAAAACACTGTATTATTGCAGATTTCATTACTTGCAGATGGAAAAGAGATATATAAGAGTGGTTACGTTGAGCCAGGAAAAGGATTCTATGATATCGAATTGAATGAACCTTTAGAAGTTGGGGAATACGCCGGAATTCTTAAATATCAATGTTTCCTGGACAATGGCAAAGAGATGAATGGGGCAGAGGTACAATTTAATTTAATCGTGGAGGAAAGAAAATAATGAAGAAACTTTTATCTTTTGCGTTGGCTGCTTGTATGCTGCTTAGTATGAGTACAACAGCATTTGCATCCTGGGATGATGGTGAATACACTTACATTTCTGAAGGTGAGACAGCAGAATGTGAGCTTGAATACTTTGAAAATTCACACTTTATAGTAAATATCCCACTTCAGATCAGTAATGTGGTCTATAATGACTATCAGTTTACAGCTACAGAAATGAACATTCTTGATTCAGAGCAAGTTACGGTTTATCTGAATGGTAGTGATTATGTCACAATGACAAATGAAAACGGCTACAAGTTTAACTTATATTTATATTCATCCTATGGTGATGGTGTTGTAGCACACTTCAATAGTCATACACTGGATTCATCTTGTAATATGCAAGCAAGTATTAACGATCCGATGGTATATGCCGGAAATTACACTGGAACAGCCACTTTCCGTGTGGCTCTTGAACCGAAACAGTAAATTGAATAAGGGGCTTAAAAAGGACAGGGCGTTTGCCTTGTCCTTAATTTTTTTGCACGATATTCAATTATTCATTGCTTTCTTCTGTTGGTTGTGCAGAATTTGGCACGTACTCCATAATATCGTTAATATCACAGTGTAAATATTCGCATAGATTATCCAGGACTGAAGTATTAACGTGTTCATTTCTCCTTAATCGCTGCATAGTTCCCATGCTGATTATCTTATTATCTATAAGCTCTTTTTGAGCTATCTTGTTCTTTCTCAAGTAATCAAAGAATTTGTAATACTGAAACATGATTCCAACTCCCTATTTTATGTTCTTATAATTATATCTTGTATGCTTTTGATTGTCAAATCGCTGAAAAAGGCGTTTGAATGCATGTAAACATCGAGCAAATAGATATTTTCTATTGACATTCTGATATGATATGATAAGATATGATATAAGAAAGAGCTGTTATAAGCCTATTCTTATATATTTTATAGAAAGGAGTAATAACATGGGTACTGATGATAGTGGTGGAAGATTCCGAAAAAAAAGAGTGAATTTTTCTATGGTATCTAATGAAATAATCAGAGATCCGGAAGTTTCCTTGAAAGCAAAAGGTTTATACTCTCTCATTCAGTCATACATCACAATAGAGGATTTTATCGTGTATAAAAGATTCTTATTGTCACAGTGTTCAGAAGGGAAGAAAGCCTTTGAAAGTGCCTGGAAAGAATTGAAAGATACTGGTTATCTGCTGCAATACCGTATGCAAGATGAAAAAAAGCACTTCTATTATGAGTATGAGTTGCTAGATAGTCCGGTACTCCAAAAAGGGGCTACGGCTAATAAGCCGATACCCCAAAAAGGGTATACCCCTAAAGGGGTAGCATCCGAAAAGGATAATACCCTTAATGGGGGTAATATAAATAATACTTACCAGAGTAATATTTTACCGAATAATAATAATCAACTCATATCATTCGCTGATGTGATGGAACAGATCGGATACTGCAGAGAAACGGTAACAGATATTGTAGAAAACATCATAAATCTTATGGTTGAGATCCTTAACACTGCAGATGATGCAATTATCAGAGTAAATAAACAGAATATATCAGCTATTAAGGTTAAAGAACGTTTTAAACTGGTTGGATATTCAGAGATTGAACACATAACACTTGTTCTTTCTCAATATACTGCAGAAATCGGATCATTGCGAAACTTTATGATTACGACAATTTACAATTCACCGACTACATCACATATCTATTTTCAGACAAAAGTAAATCATGATATGTATGGGAGCAAATAAAAAAGCCTTAACTATAAACAGATTTGGCGATCACGAATAGTTAAGGCAGCAACGCAAAGGGTTGCTCATATAGTATAACATGGCAATCCTTTGTAAATCAAATGCAAAGGAGATTATTTTTATATGAAAAAACAAGTAAGAGTTGGAAAAACCTGGTATCAGAATAAAAAGGGAGAGTGGAAGCAGACAAAAGGCTATAAGATTGATTCTCCGGAAGAATATTCTATATTTGACAGTAACATTATGGAGTGGATTTCTTTAGTAGCTTTAGTTGCTATCGTTGTTGCTAAAGTTGGGGGTGTTGTCTAATGCTAGAAAAAAGACTTTATAGCTTAAAAGAGTTTGTTGTATATACCGGATTCAGCATGACAAAGGCAAGAGAAATTGCAAAACGCCATGAATGCGAATTTACAGTGAGAACTGATGGAAAAATTTATATAGATATCATCAAATTCAATGAATACATGGAAAAATGCATGAGATACGGCATTGCTATTCAGTAAGAAAGCGAGGTTTATCATGGGTTTAATTGATAAGTTAGCAAGTGTGCTTGTTATGGATGATCCATCAAGTTATGAAGATTATTATGATGACGTTTCCTGGAAAACATTTCGTGTTGATGAAAGCATCTGGGAAAGATTAGCGTATAAACGCCCTGGAATCGCTTATTTCCGTAAGCTGCAAGTGTGTTATATGCAGATCCTTGAAGAAATGGGAGAATCTTTCCTTTATGATGTTGGTGGAATACGTGAAAAATTTAACGAACTGCATTTAAGAAACTGTGATCTTGAAAAGCAGCTTGCAATAGCAGAAGGAAAGAACCAAATACTGCAGTCTCAGCTTGAAAGTGCGTTGAAATGGCAGACTGTACAAGGCAGAAAGAACGAAGTATTTGAGGCGAATGGTATTGAATTGGTTAAAGCGTCAAGCAACCAACCAAAAGAAGGAGCGAGATTCGCTAATAATAGTGGCACAAGTCTGATTGACAATCACATGTTAGCTTCTGCCTACTACGAAAATGATTGGGATCTCAACGAGATATCAGATGAATTAGGTATCAGTGCCGGAACTGCAAAGTCATATATCAGCACAATGCAGAAACATTATAAGGTGCAATATATCCAGGGTGCTAAGTACATTTGCTTTGATTCTGACTATGGAAATATTCAGTGGAATCTTGCACTTTACGCTAAACTTTCCACTAAATTCCCTCAAGTGGCTGCAAACTCATAACGGAAAATAGACGGATATTTGACGAACGTTAAACGATAATTCAACGAGATATGCCACATTTTGATAAGATACGGCAAGGAAGTAGTTGGGGAGAGTAGTAGTAGAAAGAGGGTGCAGAAAGTGACGGTTGTTTTATCAAGTTGGTTGTTAAAAGCAGTGGTCAAGATGCTTGTGTGTGGCGTGTGCATGTACGTGTACGGAGAGCAACGCTATCACGAAGGACAAATAAACGGCATGAATGAAATGTCGAAAGCATACAAAGAAATGGAGCAATATCATGAGTAAAGTAAGACTTAATCTCTCACTTGAGATAGAGAAGGAAGATTTAATTGACGCACTTAATCTCTTCGATTTGGAAGATACAAACATCAAAGAAGTGCTTGAAGGTTTCATTTCAGATTTGACTTGTGGTGTGGCAAGTCACGGATCAGATGAAAGAGACAGAGCAAAATCATATTTTGATCGTTGCTGTTATGGTCTTGGAGGAGCAGAAACCTTTTTGAAATATCTTATTTCCTGGGGATCTATGGATTCATTCATTGATACACTTGAATACTATGACGAACTACTTGAAGAGTTCGGAAAAGATGATAGCGAAACTGCAGCAATGTGTGAAGCTCTTATAGAATTCTATAATGAGTATGCAGAACAGTATATAAGACGTGGGCGAAAAGTGCCACAATCTGAAGAAGAAGCAATAAAAGAAGTCAGAGAATGGAAAAAGAACAGAGAGACATTCCTTGAAGGACTGGAAGAAGGAGAAGAAAATGAGAAATAGAGAAGTCAAAGTTGAGAATATAGCAACCAGAGAAAGAGGACTTGTTGTGATTGTTGTTTTACAGATTGGAGGTGTTATTTAATGGTTGGACATTATGTTAGTAATTTTTTTATAGTTGTAACATCGGTGGAGGTATGGTTTGGTATTGGTGCAGTAGTGCTTTTCATGATGTTTATGTATTCCATCGCTTCCAGACACGATGCAAAGAACGGAAACAGTAATCCAGAAGCACAGAAGGGATTTTTTATTCTGATGGTATTTGCAGTAATTGCAATGATTGGTTGTACTGTGATTTTTGGGGAAGCACCAGGGAGGTTTTAACAATGACTTTAGATAATTGGATCAATTTGTTTTTGATTTTAGGTTGTTTTGCTTTAGGTTTGAAGATTTATCATGAATGGGTTGTTGCTGATGAAGGTGGACGCACTTGTATAAAGATCCTGGGAGCAATCGGATCAATAATTTATGTAGCAGATTTGATTTTGTCGCACATTGGATAGGAGGAATTGCAATGTTGTTGTTATCCCTTCTGTTGGATCTGTTTGATATTCCGGTTATGATTGAGAGTGTTTTAGCTTTTATCTTAGATCCGATCATTGCCAGGAACAAGAAATTTGAAGAATACTTATATAAGAGAGCTTTTGACAGAGCAAACCGAGATATAAAAGAATAAACGAAGATATCATATAGTAAAAAGGCACTTTCCATGTTGGGAGTGCCTTTTTTGAATATTACTTACTACTACAAAAAGTAATATTGCACAAAAACAAGAAAATAATTTGCTTGAAGTTGTGTTTTTTGCTGTATATGTGTTGACAGATAAATAAACCATGATATGATAAGTTATGAAAAGATATACAATGTTTTGAAGCTATTTTATAGGGGAAGAACGTTTCAGCAATCAAAAAAAGAATGAGAACACAACTATATTTGTGCCACTCTATCTTTTATTTTGGTTGCTTTTTTATTGCAAAAATTTAGAGAAGGAGAAAGAACATGGAGAAGAATCTTGAAAAGATCCCATTTTGGGAAAGATATACTTTGACTATTGAAGAAGCTGCACAGTATTTCCGTATCGGTGAAGCAAAGTTAAGAGCGTTGACAAAGACACATCCAAACGCAAACTTTCTTTTATGGAATGGAAACAGACCGCAGTTCAAGAGAGTGTTATTTGAGAAGTATGTTGACGCATTAGAAGCTATTTAAACGATTGAGAAGTTTTTACCATCGTGATATACTAACATTCACATATGTTATGTGTCACGGTGGAAGTTAGGAGGAAAAATGAGCGATATTAAACGCCGTGATAGCAAGGGAAGGTTGCTGAATACTGGCGAACTGCAGAAACCGGACGGATCTTATATCTACAGATATACGGATGCATTCGGAAAACGTCAAGTTTTATCAAGTTGGCGATTAACAAATGCAGATGTAACACCGTCAGGAAAGAAGCATAAGCCCTCATTAAGAGAACAGATACATGAACTGCAAAAACTGTTAGACCGTGGCATTTCACCGGATGGTCGAACAGTATGCGAACAAGTAGACATATATCTGCAAACAAAAGTAAAGACAACGCATAACACAAGAGCTGCCTATAAAACAGTTCAGAACATGCTTGCAAAAGATCCATTCGGACAAAGAAAGATTGAAAGTGTAAAATATTCCGATGCATTGCGTTTCCTGGTTGAAATGCAGAACGGAGGGAGAAGTTATAGTTCTATCCAATCTATACGTGGGGTATTGCGTCCGGCTTTTGAAATGGCATTCAGGGATGAATTGATTCCGTCAAATCCATTTGCTTTTCAGCTTGGGGATGCCCTTATAAATGATTCTGTGAAACGTGAAGCCATTTCATCAGCAGATGAAAGAAAGTTTCTTGAATTTGTGAAGAACGACAAGCACTTTCGCAAGTATTATGAAGGAATTTACATCCTTTTTAATACCGGACTGAGAATTTCAGAGTTTTGCGGATTGACTATTAACGACATTGATTTCAAAAACCATACTTTAAACGTGGATCATCAGCTTCAGAGAGAAAGAAACGGTAAATATATTGTGCCGACAACTAAGACTGAAGCCGGGGTAAGAGTATTACCAATGACAGCAGACGTTGAAGAATGCTTTCAAATCATCGTTAAGAATAGGAAAAAGCCTAAAGTTGAGCCGATGGTTGATGGACATAGTGGATTCTTGTACTTTGATAAGAATGGAAATCCTATGATCGGTATGCACTGGGAGAAATATTTTCAGCATATCGTTGAGAAGTACAATAAAATCTATAAAATCCAGATGCCAAAGGTAACGCCACACGTATGCAGACACACATATTGCAGCAAAATGGCTAAGAGTGGAATCAGTGTAAAAACGCTTCAATACCTCATGGGTCACAGTGATAGCAGCGTAACTATGAATGTTTACACTCATTTAGGCTTGGAAGATGCAAAAATGGAGCTTGAAAATCTGGTAGAAAACCTTAAGATTCCAGGCAAGAAAAAGAAAAAGAAAGTGGTTGCAATTTCTTGACAAGTGCTTGGAAATAAAGGGATTTTCAAGGTTTTATGCCATAGGAAAACGGCAAATATTTCGATTGGTACAAACTTCTCAGTTTATACCAAATTTTATACCAATCGACTGAAAAGTTATGCGGATTTATGAGAAGATAATGAAGGTTAAGAAATATGAAAAAGCCCAAAAACCCTTGATTTTAGGGGTTATTCGGACTTATGAGAGGTTATAAAAGGATGATAAAAGTATTATTCGTGTGTCACGGCAATATTTGCCGATCAACCATGGCTCAGTTTGTTTTCCAGGATATGGTCAATAAACTTCACTATACAGATCTGTTTTACATTGATTCTGCTGCAACGAGCAGAGAGGAGATTGGTAACGGTCCGCATTATGGTACCGTTGAGAAACTGAAAAAAGAAGGGATTCCTGTCCTTCGTCATCGCGCTTATCAGATGACGAAAGCTGATTATCATAAATTCGATTTCATTATCGGTATGGATCAGTGGAATCTTCGCAACATGAATCGTATCGTTGGATCTGATCCGAAACATAAGCTCTCACTTCTACTGGATTACAGTGATCGACCAGGAGATATTGCCGATCCATGGTATACCGGGAATTTTGATGCAACCTATCGTGATGTTGTAGAAGGCTGTACCGCTTTTCTTCAATATTTAAAAAGAGAACAATACCTTTAGTTTTATGAATGGTGGCACAAGTGCCACCATTTGTTTTTTGCATAAATATAACCAACTTTCCTCTACATAAAACAGGTCTTAGAACTTGAAATAATGAAAAAAAAATGTTATAATCCACACCATGTAGCTGTACGACAAACAAATGTGTGCAGTCAGAAAACAGGAGGAAAATGATATGAAAAAAAGAATGTTATCCGCAGTTGCAGCAATCTCAATGGCAGCTATGATGGTATCTGCCGCTTCTGCTGAAGAAATCAAGATTGGTATTTTCGAGCCACTGACAGGTGAAAACGGTGGTGGTGGTGTTCAGGAGTCTCAGGCTGCTGATTACGCTAATGAGATCAGACCTACAGTAACAGTAGGTGGTGTTGAATACGATGTTGTACTTGATAAAGTAGATAATAAGTCAGATAAGACAGAAGCTGTTACAGCAGCTCAGAAGTTAGTAGCTGATAAAGTAACTGCAGTACTTGGTACATATGGTTCAGGTTGTGCAATCGCAGCTGGTCCTACATTTGCAGATGCTCAGATTCCTGCAATGGGTGCTTCTTGTACAAACCCACAGGTAACAGCAACATGTGATTACTACTTCCGTGTATGCTTCCTTGATCCATTCCAGGGTTCCGTAATGGCTCAGTATGCATTCGATGAAGGCTTCTCTAAAGTAGCTGTTATCACACAGCTTGGTGATGACTACTCTGCAGGTCTTGGTAACTTCTTCGTTAAGAAGTTCGGCGAACTCGGTGGTGAAGTTGTAACACAGCAGCAGTTCCAGACAAACCAGTCAGACTTCAAGGCTATCCTTACAGAAGTTAAGGCAGCTGGTGCTGACGCTATCTTTGCTCCATCATCTATCACAACAGCTCCACTTCTTATCAAGCAGGCAAAAGAACTTGGTATCGAAGCAGCATTCATGGCAGGTGATACATGGTACAACTCTACAATCATTGAAAACGCTGGTGTAGAAAACGCAGAAGGTTATGTATGTTCAACATTCTTCGATGAAGCTGATACATCAAGCCAGATTACAGTAGATTTCGTAAATGGTTACAAAGAATGGATGAACGCTGATCCAGACCGTATCGCTAAGAACGGTGGCGACGATGCAATCGTTGGTAACTGTGCTCTTATGTTTGATGCATACAATGCAATGCTCGATGCTATCGAAGCAGCTGATTCATTAGAAGGTCCAGCTATCAGAGATGCACTTTCAGCTCTTGAAACAGAAGGTGTAACAGGCGCACTTAGCTTTGATGCAGTTGGTGATGCTAACAAAGATACAGCTTACATCGACGTTGTAAAAGATGGTAAGTTCGAATTCCTTAAGACTGTAACAGTTCAGTAATATCAAGAATCAAGAATTAATGGTCAGGGGCGAAGTGAAAAAGATTCGCCCCGACTTTTTGTATTTAATCAGGAGGAAAATTAATGAGTGCTATAACATTTGCACAGCATTTTCTGACCGGTATCTCATTAGGTGGAGCGTACGCACTGATCGCCATCGGATATACCATGGTATATGGTATCCTTCGTCTGATCAACTTTGCTCACGGCGACATCTTCATGATTTCAGGTTATTTTTTGATTTTTGCCATGGTGTCTTTCCCTTGGTACATTGCAATTCCAATCGCACTGATCGGAACCGTAGTACTTGGTGTTGTAATTGAAAAAGTAGCATATCGTCCGCTTCGTTCTGCACCACGTATGTCCATTATGATCTCCGCAATCGGTGTCAGCTATCTTCTGGAGAACCTTGCAACTTATCTCTTTACAGCTATTCCAAAGGCTTATCCGGAGATTCCGATTCTGAAAAAGATCTTTACTTTCGGTGGTATTACAACATCACTTGTAACACTGCTTACACCTATTCTTACAGTTGTACTTGTAGTACTTCTGATGCAGCTCATCAATCATACGAAGATCGGTATGGCGATGAGAGCCGTATCTAAGGATACCGAGGCAGCAAGACTTATGGGTATCAAGGTAGATAATACTATCTCCATGACATTCGTGATCGGCTGTTTCCTTGCTGGTATCGGAGCTATCCTTTACTTTACAGACCGTATGACAGTTTATCCATATTCTGGTTCCCTTCCAGGACTTAAGTGCTTCGTAGCTGCCGTACTTGGTGGTATCGGATCTATCCCTGGTGCCGTTATCGGTGGTTTCATCATCGGTATCTGTGAGACATTCCTGGTTGCTCTGGGATATTCCACATTCTCAGATGCATTCACATTCCTGTTGTTAATTGTTATTTTACTTGTTCGCCCAACCGGATTATTCGGTGAAGCTGCAACAGATAAGGTTTAAGAGGTGGCAGATATGGGTAAAAAGACAAGAGATATTGTATTAACATTTTGTACAGTAGCCATTATCACGGTGATCCTTGGCTACATTCAGAAGAATGCATATGATCATTCCTATGCTATTTCTATCATCGAGCGTTCTGTAATCTATGCGGTAGTAGCAGTAGCCATGAACCTTCTTAATGGTTTCACAGGTCTGTTCTCCCTTGGCCAGGCAGGCTTTATGGCTATCGGTGCTTATGTAACAGCAATCCTTACCATTCCTGTTAATGTACGTGACGGTGTTTATTACATGAATGGTATCGCAGGATGGCTTCATGACCTTTCCCTTCCAATGATTCCTGCCATGATCGTTGGTGGTATCTTTGCTGCAATCGCAGCTGCACTTATCGGTATTCCGGTACTTAGACTTAAGAGCGATTACCTTGCAATCGCAACACTTGGTTTTGCTGAGATCATCCGTGCACTTCTTGCTGCACCTATGATGGACCGTATCACAAACGGATCTTACGGTCTTAACAACATTCCAGGTTATAAAACAATGTTTGAGCCGATACTGATTGCAATCGTATGTATCGTTATTATGGTACTTCTGATCAATTCCTCTTATGGACGTGCATTTAAGGCTATCCGTGAAGATGATGTTGCTGCAGAAGCAATGGGTATTAACTTATTCAGACACAAAGAATTATCCTTTGTTATTTCATCATTCTTTACTGGTGTAGCAGGTGGTATGCTCGCAGTATTTATGAGATCAATTGATACAAAGACTTTCCAGGTAATGCTTACTTACAACATTCTTCTTATCGTTGTACTTGGTGGTATCGGTTCTGTAACAGGTTCTATTATCGGTTCCTTCCTTATCAATGGTGGTCAGGAATGGCTTCGTTTCCTGGATGATGAATACTTTACAATCGCAGGTGTTCATATTCCTTTATTCAAACCTGGTTTCCGTATGGTAGTATATTCCGTAATCCTGATGGTGGTAGTACTTTTCTGGAGACGTGGTATTATGGGTACGAATGAATTCTCCTGGGATGGATTATTCGGACTCTTTAAAAAGAAAAAGACAGGAGGGAAAAACTAATGGCTGAAAATGTACTTCATGTAGAAAATCTCACCATGCAGTTTGGTGGTGTCGTTGCTGTTAATAACCTTTCCCTTGATGTAAATAAAGGCGAGATCGTTGCTCTTATCGGACCAAACGGTGCAGGAAAAACAACTGCATTTAACCAGATTACAGGCGTATATGCACCAACAAATGGCTGCATCTCCTTTATGGGTGAGACTATGATCGAAACACATCCACAGGGCAAGATGAAAAAAGCTTACCTTGGTGAGAATGAACATCTGTATGATAAGATCATCTTAAAGTCACCGGATCAGATCACAAAGCTTGGTATTGCAAGAACTTTCCAGAATATCCGTCTTTTTAAAAGCCTTACCGTTTTTGACAATGTTCTGATTGCAAGACATATGAGATCAAAGGCCAATGTATTTTCCGCTACATTTAAGATCAATAAGAAGGAAGAAGAAGAGAACAGACGCAAAACTCTGGAACTCTTAAAACTGGTTGGTCTTGATAGTGTAAAGGATGAGATTGCAACGTCACTTCCTTATGGTAAGCAGAGACGACTTGAAATCGCACGTGCGCTTGCTACAGAACCAAAACTCCTTCTTCTCGATGAGCCTGCAGCAGGTATGAATCCGCAGGAAACAGATGAATTAAGTGAGTTCATTCTTCAGATCAAAAAACAGTTCGACCTTACGATCTTCGTAATTGAACATCACATGGATCTGGTTATGACGATCTCTGACAGAATCTATGTTCTTGACTTTGGTAAACTCATTGCAAATGGTACACCAAAGGAGATCCAGAGTAATCAGGCAGTTATCAGTGCATATCTGGGGGTACAGGAAGATGAGTAATATGCTTGAGATTAAAGATTTAAAAGTAGCTTATGGTGGTATTGAAGCCGTAAGAGGTATCAGCTTCGATGTTCCGGAAGGACAGATCGTAACACTGATCGGTGCCAATGGTGCAGGAAAAAGCTCTACCTTACGTTCTATCGTAGGACTGGAAAAGCCAGCAAGCGGTTCAATCAAGTTCCAGGGTATGGACCTCACAGCAATGGGAACTGAGACTATCGTTACAAAAGGTATTACCCTCGTACCGGAAGGAAGACGTGTATTCGTCAATCTTTCTGTACTTGAAAACCTGAAGATGGGTGCTTATATGCGTAAGGATAATATCGAAGAAGATCTCAACTGGGTTTACGACCTTTTCCCAAGATTGAAGGAAAGAAGCTGGCAGGCAGCCGGAACTTTATCAGGTGGTGAACAGCAGATGCTTGCAATCGGACGTGCCCTTATGTGCAAGCCAAAACTGATCATGATGGATGAGCCTTCCCTTGGCCTTGCTCCTATCATTGTTCAGGGTGTATTTGATATTATTCGTGAGATCAACAAGCAAGGTGTAACGATCCTTCTGGTAGAGCAGAATGCCAATATGGCATTAAATGCTGCGCATCGTGGTTATGTAATGGAGACAGGACGTATCACAATGTCAGGTACCGGTAAAGAGCTTGCTTCCAACGAAGCAATCAAGGCTGCTTACCTTGGTAAATCTAAGAAATAAGAACACAATAACAAAAGAATAACAACGGAGTCTGCTATTGACAGACTCCGTTTTCTGCTTTACTCTTAGATAAATATGCAAATTACTTGAATAAGGAGAAAACTATGAAAGACAATAAGATTCAGGTAGCACTTCTTGGTCTTGGTACCGTAGGAACCGGTGTATATAAGGTTCTGAAAAAACAGCAGCCTGAAATGATGAATAAACTTGGTGTTGAACTTGAGATTGCAAAGATCCTTGTCCGCAATATGGAGAAAGCTGCTGCAAAGGTAGATGATCCATCTATCCTTACCAACGACTGGAATACGATCATCTCAGATGATTCTATTGATATCGTAATCGAACTTATCGGTGGTATGGAACCTGCATGTACTTATATCATGGAAGCTTTAAAGGCAGGAAAGAACGTTGTAACCGCGAACAAAGACCTGATTGCTGTGAATGGCAAGCAGATCATGGATATCGCAAAAGAGAAGAGCAAAGACTTTGCATTTGAAGCTGCTGTAGCAGGAGGTATTCCTATCATCCAGCCACTGAAACAGGCTCTTCAGGGTAATGATATTCAGGAGATCATGGGTATCGTAAATGGTACCACGAATTTCATTCTTACCAAGATGACAGAAGAAGGCATGGAATTTAAAGATGCACTTCAGATTGCAACAGATCTCGGATATGCAGAAGCAGATCCGACAGCTGATATCTGTGGTCTTGATGCTGCACGAAAGATGGCTATTCTCGCTTCCATCGGTTTCCACTCAAGAGTTGTTTTTGATGATGTTTATATAGAAGGTATTACCAAGATCTCAGCACGCGATATTCGCTACGCAAAGGAAATGGGATGCGTGATCAAGCTTCTTGGTATGGCACGTAATTCCGAAGAAGGCATTGAAGTAGCTGTTCATCCGATGCTGATCGATGAAAAGCATCCACTTGCTTCTGTTAATGATTCCTTTAATGCAGTTTTCCTGAAAGGCGATGCAGTAGGTGATACCATGTTCTATGGACGCGGTGCAGGAGAACTTCCAACTGCCAGTGCAGTAGTTGGTGATCTTTTTGATGTTGCCCGTAATATGAAGTATGGTTGTACCGGAAGAATCGGCTGTACCTGCTATAAAGAGCTTCCATTTAAGAACAGAGATGAGATTATCAGCAAGTACTTTATGCGTATCAAGGTATTTGACAGACCAGGTGTACTTGCCGCTGTTACCAGCGTATTTGGTAATACACAGGTTAGCATCGAGCAGTTCATTCAGAAACGAAAGAATGACGAATATGCTGAGATCGTAATCATTACAGAACCTGTAAAAGAGAAGCATTTCAATGATGCTCTTAAGATTCTTGAGACTATGTCAATGATTTATCAGATTTCCGGTATAATCAGAGTATATTAAGTTGACAAGAATATTTGAATTCTTGTAGAATATTTAATTGGGAAATAAAAATGATTTTTCATATATATGATAGAAAAAGGAGAACAGATCATGAGTAAAAAACCAACCGTATTAATGATCCTTGATGGTTATGGCTTAAATGAGAAGACAGAAGGCAACGCAATTGCGCAGGCTAAGACACCTGTTATGGATAAGCTGATGGCAGAATATCCATTCGTACCTGGTCAGGCCAGTGGTATGGCCGTAGGTCTTCCGGATGGACAGATGGGTAACTCAGAAGTAGGTCATCTGAACATGGGTGCAGGAAGAATCGTATATCAGGAACTTACAAGAATTACAAAGGAGATCCAGGATGGCGTATTCTTCGAGAATGAAGAATTAGTAGCAGCATGCAAGAATGCAAAAGAGAACGATTCTGCTCTTCATATGTATGGTCTTGTATCCGATGGTGGTGTACACAGCCACTTAACACATATCTACGGATTACTGGAACTCGCTAAGAGACAGGGTCTTGAAAAAGTATATGTTCACTGCTTCCTTGATGGTCGTGATACACCTCCAGCATCTGGTAAAGGCTATGTAGAACAGCTTGAAGCTAAGATGAAAGAGATCGGTGTTGGTGAAGTTGTAACTGTAAGCGGACGTTACTATGCAATGGACAGAGATAACCGCTGGGATCGTGTTGAGCTTGCTTACAAGGCTCTTGTTAAGGGTGAAGGCAAGGCAGCAGCTAATATTGTAGATGCACTTGCAGCTTCTTATGCTGAAGGTGTAACAGATGAATTCGTTATCCCAACATACCTTGAAAAAGATGGCAAGCCATATGGAAGAATCCAGGATAAGGATTCTATCATTTTCTTTAACTTCCGTCCTGACCGTGCAAGAGAGATCACAAGAACATTCTGTTGTGATGACTTTACTGGTTTTGAAAGAGGCGAAAGACTTGATGTTAAGTATGTATGCTTCACAGAGTATGATGCAACAATTCCTAACAAGAGCGTAGCATTCAAAAAAGTAGAGATCACTAATACATTTGGAGAATACCTTGCTAAGAATGGTAAAAAGCAGGCCAGAATCGCTGAGACAGAAAAGTATGCTCATGTAACATTCTTCTTTAACGGCGGTGTTGAAACACCAAACGAAGGAGAAGACAGAATTCTTGTTAAGTCACCAAAGGTAGCTACATATGACCTTCAGCCAGAGATGAGTGCACCAGAAGTATGTGTAAAGCTTTGCGAAGCTATCCGTTCTGATAACTATGATTTCATCATCATTAACTTTGCTAACCCGGATATGGTTGGTCATACAGGTGTTCTTGAAGCAGCAATCAAGGCAATCGAGACAGTTGATGAATGTGTTGGTAAAGCAGTAGAAGCAGTAAAAGAAGTTGGCGGACAGATGTTCATCTGTGCTGACCACGGTAATGCTGAACAGTTAGTAGATTACGAAACAGGCAACCCATTCACAGCACATACAACTAATCCTGTACCATTCATCCTTGTGAATGCAGATCCTGCATATACACTTGCAGAAGGCGGATGTCTTGCAGATATCATTCCAACACTGATTGAGTTGTGCGGAATGGAACAGCCAGCTGAGATGACAGGAAAGTCTTTACTGGTTCGTAAGTAATATGGTACTTGAGTTAGCAAGAAGTGCTATCTATATAAAAATGGCAGCAAAGGTAGAGAGTCCTATCATCTCTACCTTTGAATACTGTTTTGCCAGTGGTCTTGCGTGTAAGAAGATGGGAATCTCAGAAGAAAAAAAGAACGCTATCCGCGATCTTAATGACTTTAAGGAAATTAAGAATCAGATGAAAGAACTTGTGGAAGCTTCTGATGTCTGGAGTAGCTTTGAACATGGTGACCGTTTAAAAAGCCTTTTACTAGGTTGTCGTATCAACAATCCTATGGATGATCAGGCAAGAGAACTGTTTGATCAGGGATTTATGTTAAATTAATTCTTGAAAATTTATTAATACTATGCTAGACTATTCATGTTTGACATAGGAGGTGGAGAAGTGGGAGCTCTTAGAATCATACTTACCCTTATTTTTATTATTGTTTGTATCGCATTAGCTACTTTAGTTCTGATGCAGGAAGGTAAGCACAACGGTCTTGGCAGTCTTAACGGCGGTTCTGATTCATACTGGAAGAAGAATAGAGGTCGTTCTATGGAAGGTGCCCTTGTAAAGATTACAAAGTACCTTGCGATTGCTTTTATTGCATTAGCAGTTATTTTAAATTTAGGTTTTTAATGTGAGACACTCTTGTGGAAAACACAAGGGTGTTTTTATTTTATGAGGAATTATGAATAATTTATATGAAAAAAGAAAAGAAATCGTATATAATTTAATCTGTGATGAACATTATGTTCCTATGAAGATTAAAGAACTGGCTATCGTCATGCAGGTAGCCAAAGAAGATCGTCCCGAACTGGAAGCTATCCTTATGGATCTAATTGCAGAAGGAAAAATCGAATTAACCAAACGCGGAAAGTATAAAAAAGCAGAACGTGCACTTGTTACCGGTACTTTTATCGGAAACAACAGAGGATTCGGATTTGTTGAGATCGAAGGTCAGAATGAAGATATCTTTATTCCGGAATCCGGTGTTCATGGGGCGATGCATTCGGATATTGTAGAGATTGAAGTTCTTCCTGGTATCCGTGGAAAACGAAAAGAAGGCATAGTAGTACGTATTCTTGAACATGCAATCAAGGAGATCGTGGGAACTTATGAGAAGTCAAAGAACTTTGGTTTTGTAATCCCGGATAATAAAAAGATTGCAGCTGATATCTTTATACCGGCAGAAAAAAGTAAAGGTGCCGTAGATGGACATAAAGTTTTGGTAGAACTTACCAGTTATGGTTCACCTTCAAAAAAGCCTGAAGGAAAGATTATTAAGATCATAGGTCACAAGAACGATCCAGGAACCGATATACTCTCAGTAGTGATGAGCCATGAGATCCCAATGGAATTCCCGGAACGTGTTCTTAATCAGGCGGAACGAGTAGCGCAGGAAGTATCAGAAGCAGACATGGCAGGACGAATGGATCTTAGAGACCTTACGATCGTAACCATCGATGGAGAAGATGCTAAGGATCTGGATGATGGGATCTCCCTGGAATGGGATGAGGATAATAAACTCTGGCATCTGGGTGTTCACATTGCGGATGTTACGAATTATGTTCAGGAAAACAGTGCCCTTGACCGTGAAGCTTTAAAGCGCGGAACCAGCGTCTATCTGGTAGATCGTGTTATTCCGATGCTTCCGCATGTACTTAGTAACGGAATGTGTTCCCTGAATATGGGATGTGACCGATTAGCACTTAGCTGTCTGATGGATATTACACTGGATGGTCAGATAAAAAGTCATACTATTGCAGAGACTGTGATAAATGTTAATGAACGTATGACATACACAAGTGTTGCAAAGATCTTAAAAGGAGATCCGGAAGAATGTAAGCGTTATGAAGAACTGGTTCCATTCTTTCTGGAGATGGAAAAACTTTCCGGCATCATTCGTGAGAACCGTAAGAAACGAGGTTCTATCGATTTTGATTTCCCTGAATCCAAGATGGTTCTTGATGAGAATGGAAAGCCACTGGCAATCAAAGCCTATGAACGAAATACCGCAACCGATATCATCGAAGATTTCATGCTGATGGCAAATGAGACCGTAGCAGAAGACTTCCACTGGAGAGAACTGCCATTCGTCTATCGTACACATGAAGCACCGGACCCTGAGAAGATCCAACGTCTTGCTATCTTTATTGCCAATTTTGGTTATGGTATGAAAGGCTTCCATACAGAGATTCATCCAAAGGAGCTGCAAAAACTCCTGGCAAGAATCGAGAATTCTCCGGAAGAAGCTCTGATTTCACGATTAACTCTGCGTTCAATGAAACAGGCAAAGTATACAGTAGATTGTAGCGGGCACTTTGGTCTTGCCGCTAAGTATTACTGTCATTTTACTTCACCAATTCGAAGATATCCGGACCTTCAGATTCACAGAATCATTAAAGAAACTCTTCGTGGAAGAATGAACGAAGAACGAATGAAACATTATGATGCGATACTTACAGGAGTTGCTGAACAGTCAAGTAAAACAGAACGAAGAGCAGAAGAAGCAGAACGCGAAGTTCTTAAGATGAAAAAAACCGAATACATGAAGCAGCATATCGGTGAGTCCTTTGATGGTGTTATTTCCGGTATGAATAGCTATGGGTTTTATGTAGAACTTGAGAATACTGTAGAAGGTATGGTTCATGTAAGTAATCTTTATGATGATCGTTATTACTTTGATGAACAGAAGTATATCATGTATGGTCTGGAATCTGGTAAGACTTATCAGATGGGACAGCGTATCAAAGTACGGGTTGTAGATGCAGATAAGGATACTATGACCATTGATTTTTGTATAGGAGAATAATTATGGCAAAGGAATCTGTAAAATTAATTGCGAATAATAAAAAGGCATATCATGATTATTTTATTGAAGCGACCTATGAAGCCGGCATTTCTCTTGCCGGTACAGAAGTAAAGTCTCTTCGTATGGGTAAGTGCAGTATAAAAGAATCCTTCATTCGAGTAGAAAACGGAGAGGTTTTTGTCTATGGTATGCACATAAGTCCGTATGAAAAAGGCAATATCTTTAATAAGGATCCGCTTCGTACCCGTAAGCTTCTTCTTCACCGTGTGGAGATCAATAAAATCATGGGTAAGATTAAGGAAAAAGGTATGACCCTCGTTCCACTTCGTGTTTATTTCAAAGGAAGTCTTGTAAAAGTAGAGATTGGTCTTGCAAGAGGTAAAAAACTCTATGATAAGAGAGAAGATATCGCTAAGAAAGACCAGAGAAGAGAGGCTGAAAAAGACTTCAAGGTTAAGAATCTTTATTAAAAGATATGTCCTTGACGAATGCATTATATTTTAGTACAATATAACCACGTTAATTGTAGGATGTCTGTGAACCAATCAACTTTCAGGGGTTGTACTGGTTTCGACGGGGGTTTTGCAATTGGGGCAGCCATCTGTGGGCCGGGACCACATAGTAATCCGGACATTAAATATAAACGCAGACGAAAATTTAGCGTTCGCAGCCTAGTTGCTGCTGTCGACCTTAAGTCACCCGCTGCTTAAGCAATCGGCATCAAACCTGCGGGGCACTTCATTTGCAAAGCTTTGAGCATCTGGAAGATTATATGAAGCTACTGATGTCTTCAGCCTGTCGTTTGGCGGTTGACAAAGGGAATGACAGTTAAGCGACTGTGATGGGAGACACCACAATGAATAGGCTTTCGGACAGGGGTTCGATTCCCCTCAGCTCCATTAAAAGTGCCAGTACATGGCACTTTTTTTGGTTACAGACTTTTGTTATAGAAAGGAATCGTGCTATGAAAAAGGTTATATTTTCTTTGATTTTTTTTATACTGTATTTTACAATTCCTGTTTTTGCTTATGATCCGATTGAAAGAGATCTGCAGATTGTTACAGGTATGTTTCCTGATATGAACCCGGACCCTGAGATCTGCCTTCGTATTTTCCGTTCCGCCAACTTCAGTGTTCTCGAAAGTAAAAAGACAAGAAACGAAGTTTCCGGCATCCTTTTTGTCGGAGATTCCCGTACCGTAGGAATGAGCTATATCGGTGGTTATGATTATATCGGAAAGAATGGTGCAGGGTATAACTGGTTTTCTTCTGAAGCAGTTTATTCCATGCTTGATTATATGAACTGGTGCCCCGATAATGATGTTGTTCTTTGCTTTGGCGTCAATGATGTCTGGACAATCGATTCCTATATCTCTTATTATCGTGATCTATTCTCAACTTACCCACAGACAAGATTCTGGATCATGTCTGTCAATCCTTGTCAGGATGATATGGCAGCATCATGTGGTTATATGATCAATAACGATATGATCAACCAGTTTAATGAGATCATGCAGATGACCTTCCCGGAACATTATCTGGATATCAATACCTTTCTGTGGTTCCAGGGATTTGGTACGAACGATGGGGTACACTATGACGAAGGTACTTATCTGGTTATTCAGGAATATACAAGGTCACTTATTACTGAAAAGATTAATTATTAGCTTAAAATTCACAGACTTTACATATATTTCATATAGACTGAACATGTAACAGATTGGAAAGAAATTAATAGGAGTATTGTTATGGATAAATTAAAGATATTAGTAGTTGATGATGAAAGCAGAATGAGAAAGCTTGTAAAAGACTTCCTTACACACAAGAATTATGCTGTATGTGAAGCTGCAGATGGAGCAGAAGCAGTAGATGTCTTTTTTTCAACAAAGGATATCGCACTTATTATTCTTGATGTTATGATGCCAAAGATGGATGGATGGCAGGTATGTCGTCAGATTCGAGAACATTCCGATGTTCCAATCATTATGCTTACTGCCAAAAGTGACGAACGTGATGAACTTCTGGGATTTGAATTGGGCGTAGATGAGTATATCTCCAAGCCTTTTTCTCCGAAGATCCTGGTTGCCCGTGTTGAGGCGATCCTCAGAAGAAGTAACCTTCTTATGAATGAGAATCTGATCCAGTGTGGTCTTCTTCAGATGGATATCAATGCTCATGAGGTAAAGGTTGATGGACAGGCGATCGAACTTAGTTTTAAAGAATTTGAACTTCTTCATTATTTCCTTACAAACCAGGGAATTGCACTTTCAAGAGAAAAGATACTGAACAGTGTCTGGAATTATGATTATTTCGGTGATGCAAGAACCATCGACACACATGTAAAGAAACTCAGAAGTAAGCTTGGTGTTTGTGGTGACTATATTAAAACCATCTGGGGAATGGGTTATAAGTTTGAGGTAGATGCAAAATGAAGCATTCCATAAAGACGGAGCTGTTCCTGTCTGTTCTGGTATTGATATTACTGGCCTTTGGAGGTAATCTTCTGGTGAATAATGTGCTTCTTGGAAAGTATTACCAGAGCCAGAAGCAGGAAACACTCGTTGATATTTATAAGAGCCTGAATGAAATCAAGGAAAAGTCTTACTTTCAGACAGATGATTTTGATTACCTCTTTCAGCAGATCAGTGAGAATCATAATATCCAGATCGTTATTTTAAGCACGGATCGTTTTGGGCAGATGCATACTATCTACGAATCGCGTAACAGTAAGATCATGCGTGGACGTATCGAAGGATATTTCTATGGTTTTGATTCCGATAATATTGAAACAAAAGTCCTTGTAACTGAGTCATCGTACATCATCGAAAAGTGTAAAGACTACAGTGCTGATAATGAATTCCTGGAATGTTTTGGTATTCTCGATAATGAATGCTTTTTCCTTATGCGTTCCTCTTTACAATCTATCCGTGAGAATGTAGCTATCTCCAACCGTTTCCTGGGATATTTTCTTCTCATAGGGCTTCTTGTCGTGATTGTGATATCCTTATGGATGTCTGATAAGATCACGAAGCCAATCAAAGAGCTAACTACGCTGTCAGAACATATGGCTAATCTTGAATTTGATGTGAAGTACCATGGGCAAGTGAAAAATGAGATTGGGAAGCTCGGAGATAACTTTAATTATCTGTCTAATCAGCTGGAAAAGACAATCTCAGAATTAAAGTCTGCGAACAATGAACTTATGAACGACCTTGAAGAAAGAATGAAGATCGAAGAGATGCGTAAGGAGTTCTTATCTAATGTTACTCATGAGTTAAAGACACCGATTGCTCTTATACAAGGTTATGCTGAGGGTCTGAAGGAGTGCATCAATGATGATGAAGAAAGCAGAGAGTTTTATTGTGATGTCATTATGGATGAAGCTTCAAAGATGAATCATATGGTTAAGATGATGCTTTCGTTAAATCATCTTGAATCCGGCACAGATATGCTTGAGATGAATCGTTTTAATCTGGGTGATGTGGTTAGAGGAATCCTTTCTTCAACAAAGGTCCTTGCAGATCAGACAGGATGTACTATTTCATTCACAGAACCTGATGAACCTGTTTATGTATGGGCGGATGAGTATAAGATAGAAGAAGTCGTTACGAATTATGTAAGTAATGCCATCCATTATGTTGAGAGTAATGGAAGGATAGAGATCGCCCTGGAAAAGAATGAGAAGACAGCCCGGGTAACTGTCTTTAATTCCGGCAAACAGATTCCAGAATCAGAACTTGATAATATCTGGGTGAAGTTCTATAAGATAGATAAAGCAAGAACCAGAGAATATGGCGGAAGTGGAATTGGCCTTTCTATCGTAAAGGCAATCATGGATCTTCATCATCAGAAGTACGGTGTAGAGAATCACCCGGATGGAGTTGCTTTCTTTTTTGAAGTGGACTGTGATATTAAAGGAGTTTAAATGAGTATGAATACATTAAAAGAACTGATTGATGAAGCAGATATGCTTCTGATTGGTATCGGGAATGAATTTTCTGAGAAAAAAGCAGACAGGGAATCTGTACTGGATGCATATCGTACCCTTCATGAGATGATTCGAATGAAGCCATGGTTTCTTGTGACGCTGAACACAGATGATCTTGTATATGAAGCAGGTCTAAGTGAATTCTTCATCGTTGCCCCGTGTGGAAGTGATAAGACAGGGAATGTGGCCACGAATCCTGATTATGATGAATCTGCTTACCTTCCACAATGGCAGTGTTATCGGAATTATCTGACTGCAACACTTGGGAAAAAGCTTCTTATTCTGGAGTTTGGTGTCGGAATGGAATACCCTGGAATCATCCGCATGCCATTTGAAACCACGGTCGCTTACAATCTTAAGGCGAAAATCGTAAGGGTAAACAGTAAACTTGCCTTCGTTCCGGAAGGTATTACAGACCGTTCACTGACTATTTCAGAATTACCTGTGGATTTTTTGAATAAATTGAACAAATTTTCTTGAAAATTTACCTTAATGTGGTATAATTTGCTCAAAAGATATCATATTAAGGAGGGCTTCCTATGGATACAACAGGTATTAGAATACCATCAAAAGTTAATAGCAATGTAGTGCTTCGTGTACTTCCTGGTCACTTTGCAACAACACACTCACATATCAATTATTTTGTTGATATGACATTCTTAAAAGCTCGTATGAGTGAAGCAGAAGGCGCAGCTAAGATCCTTGCTCACCAGATCGATTCTTCTAAGTATATTGACACTATTATCTGTATGGATGGCTGCGAGATCATTGGAGCATATCTTGCAGAAGAACTTTCATCTGAAGGTATTATGTCATTGAATTCACACAACACAATGTATGTTGTTTCACCTGAGGTTCATACAGGCGGCCAGTTAATCTTCCGTGAGAATATGCAGAACATGGTTTATGGAAAACATGTCTTATTACTCCTTGCAACTGCTACAACAGGTATCACAGTTAAGCGTGCTGTTGAATGTATCAAGTATTATGGCGGTATTGTTGAAGGTGCAACAGCTCTGTTCAGTGCTATCGATGAGATCGACGGAACAAAGATCAGCTCTTTATTCAGACCAGAAGATATTATGAATTATCAGACATATCATGCTACTGAATGCCCAATGTGTGCGAACAAGCAGAAGATCGACGCTATCGTAAACAGCTACGGATACTCAAGAGTATAAGCATCTTTCCCTCATATTTATCAGTAGGTAAACCTCTATCTGCATTACGGCAGATAGAGGTTTTTTACTTTGATTTTATTATGAAATATGATAAAATAATAATAGTTTGCAAATCACGAGGAGAATGAAAAGATGATAACGATTATAGATTACGATGCAGGGAACCTTAAAAGTGTATATAAAGCATTACAGTTCCTTGGAGAAGATGTAAGTGTCAGCAGAGATTGTAATGAGATTGTGAAAGCTGATAAGATCATTCTTCCTGGCGTTGGAGCGTTTGGCGATGCTATGAAGAAGCTTCATGATTATGATCTTGTCTCTGTTATCAAGGAGACCTGTGCTTCCGGCAAACCATTTCTTGGTATCTGTCTGGGACTTCAACTTCTGTTTGACAGCAGTGAAGAATCTCCGGGAGTAGAAGGTCTTGGTATCCTTCCAGGTGAGATTGTTCGCATTCCTGACATCGATAACCTTAAGGTTCCACACATTGGCTGGAATTCCCTTCGTTATGATAATCCTGGACGACTGTTTGCAGGTATCAAAGAGAATTCTTATGTTTATTTTGTACATTCTTATTATCTTAAGGCAAAAGAAGAAGCTATCGTTAAGGCTTCTACAGAATATGGAGTTCATATCCACGCATCCGTGGAGAAAGATAATGTATTTGCCTGCCAGTTCCATCCGGAAAAGAGCAGTGAAGTCGGACTTCACATTTTGAAGAATTTTGCACAGATCGGTAAGGAGGACTAGTATGTTTACAAAAAGAATCATTCCTTGTCTGGATGTACATGCCGGACGTGTTGTAAAAGGTGTTAACTTTGTGAATCTTAGGGACGCTGGAGATCCGGTCGAGATTGCAGCAGCTTATGACAAAGCAGGTGCTGATGAGGTTGTATTTCTTGACATTACAGCTTCTTCTGATGCCAGAAACACAGTCGTTGATATGGTCCGTAAGGTAGCAGAGAATGTGTTCATTCCATTCACTGTAGGCGGAGGTATCCGAACTGTTGATGACTTTAAGGTTTTACTTCGAGAAGGTGCAGATAAGATATCTGTAAACTCTGCAGCAATCATGCGTCCTGAGCTTATCAGCGAAGCTGCAGATAAGTTCGGAAGCCAGTGTGTAGTCGTAGCTATCGATGCAAGAAGAAGAGAAGATGGCAGTGGATGGAATATCTACAAGAACGGTGGTCGTGTCGATATGGGAATTGATGCTATAGAGTGGGCTGCCAAAGCCTGTCGCCTTGGTGCCGGTGAGATCCTTCTTACCAGTATGGACTGTGATGGCACCAAAGCCGGATATGATATTGAACTTACAAGACAGATTGCTGATGCAGTTTCAATTCCGGTCATTGCATCCGGTGGTGCAGGTACCATGGATCACTTTTATGATGCATTAACTGCAGGCGGTGCGGATGCTGCACTTGCCGCTTCCTTATTCCACTATAAAGAGATGGAGATCATGGATCTTAAGAGGTATCTTTCTGATAAAGGTGTCTCTATGAGATTATAAGAGGTAACAAGTATGGCAGCTATTTCCAATGACTGGCTTACACCACTGAAGCCAGAGTTTTCCAAGCCTTATTACAGAAAGCTTTACCAGACCATTATGGAGGAATATCAGACAAAGCAGATCTTTCCACCTTCTGGTGATATCTTTAATGCATTCGCATACACTCCTCTGAAGGATGTAAAGGTTGTTATCCTCGGACAGGATCCTTATCACGGAGATGGACAGGCAGAAGGGCTTTGCTTCTCTGTGAAGCCGGATGTAGATATCCCGCCTTCTCTTGTGAATATCTACAAGGAGCTTCATGATGACTGCGGATGTCAGATTCCTGACAATGGTTCTCTTGTAAAGTGGGCAAAGCAAGGCGTTCTTCTTTTGAATACGGTTTTAACCGTACGTGCTCATCAGGCGAATTCCCATCGGGGAATTGGCTGGGAAGAGTTCACCGATGCCGCGATCCGTATTCTGAATGAACAGGATCGACCAATCGTCTTTATCTTATGGGGAAGACCGGCACAGCTGAAGAAATCAATGCTTAACAATCCTAAGCATCTGATTCTGGAGGCGCCACATCCAAGTCCTTTATCTGCTTATCGTGGATTTTTCGGAAGCAGACCTTTCAGCAGAACGAATCGTTTTCTGAAGGAACATGGTCTGAAAGAAATCGACTGGCAGATTGAGAATGTAAGATTATAGAAAGGAAAAAAGTAAATGGGAAAAAATATCTCAGATAAGTTATTATTAGTTCTCGTTATCTTCGGATCCGTTGCATTTACCTGGTTTGTAAGTGACGGTATTGTGAGTACCATGATCTACAATTTTGTATTTCTCGGCATCATGATCCTCATCTGTCTTATCGGTATGTTTACCGGTTTCGGTCGTATGGGAAGATATGAGGATGCATTCTGGACCGCTGTTGATGAGATCGACAAGGAATTTGGCGGTGTAGATGCAGCTATCGGTGAAGAATGTACATTACCGGAGAATCTCTTCCGCAATGGAAAACTCGATACCAGATTCAACGAGTTTATGCGTTCTATGAAGAAAAGTCAGAGTGGCCTGGTTGATATCGAAGATTACATCAATGAAGATGTTCTGGATGATATGGTAGGCAAGAAAATAGTGGATATGATTCCGGATATTCTGACAAGTATTGGTATTCTTGGTACCTTTATCGGTCTTGTAGTTGGTCTTAAGAACTTTGAGCCTTCCAATTATGAAGCGATGACGAACTCAGTTGCGTCCCTTGTAGATGGTATCAAGGTTGCTTTCCTTACATCTATTTATGGTCTTTCTTTATCGTTGGTATTCAGTTATGGATTAAAGTCTTCTTATGTATCCATGCAGAATTCTCTGAATGCATTCCTGGATAAATTCCACAATATGGTGCTTCCATCTGCAGAAGCAGAAGCAAGGAATATCATGGTGAATTATCAGGAACAGCAGACTGTAGCCATCCGTAAGATGACAGAGCAGTTTTCTGAACATCTGGCTAATAGTTTTGAGAAGGTTATCACCCCATCTTTTCGTAAGATGAATCAGTCTATGGATATTCTTACAGACACCTTATCAAAGGGCCAGGAAGAACTGATGCGTGGACTTCTGAATGATTTCCTTACCAGAATGAATGCAAACTTCAAGATGGAGTTTGATCATTTCAGCGAAGCTCTTGAAGCCATGTCAGATGCACAGAGTAATATGATCGAAGGTACTAAGAGCTTATTCTTCCAGACACAGAGTCAGCTTCATTCTTCTTTTGAAGAAGAGAATATTCACATGAAGAATCTTGTTCGTGAACTTGGTTCTATCCAGAAGGAATACCTGATCTCTACACAGCAGGCAATCGATAATAACCAGAAGTATACGGATGCACTGGATCAGAATTATCGTCAGGTCATCACCTATCTTCAGGATGCTGAACAGAGTTCTGCGAAGTTCTGGGTTGCATGTAATCAGGCTATGCAGAAGTATGTCAGTGCAGCAAGTGCAAGTGTGGAAAGCTTCCAGACAGCAACTACGCACAGCAATGCTCTTTACGAAGCGAATGAGCGCGTAGTAGAAAGTTACAATTCAAGAGTTCAGGAATTCATTCAGTACCAGAAGCTTACAGCCCAGACAATGGAACAGGTACAGAATCTCTTATACAATATTGTAACAACACCGGATGATACTCATAAGACTAAGATCCGCCAGATGGCAATCAATAACAGCAATAAAGATCTTCTTATGGATATTGCCCGTATGCTTCAGGAACAGAGTGAAAAGCAGGAAGAACTTCTGAATACGATCATTGAATATATGAAAGAGAACAATCGTTCCTCAAGAAAAGGCCGTGGATTATTCGGCTAAAAGATAGGAGAGTATAATGCGTAGACGTAGAGATAAGAATGATACTGGTCTGAATGTCTGGCGTTCCTATTCAGATATGATGGCAGGTGTCCTTCTCTTATTCGTATTGATCATGTGTGTAACTCTTTTCCAGTCTCAGATCAATTATGAGAACAGTATCAAAGAACGTGATGAAAAGCTCTTTCTCCAGGAAGAGTACACGAAAGAGATCATGAACCAGAAGGATATCGTTGCGAATCAGGCAGATAAGCTTTCTTCACAGGAAGATCAGCTTGCATCTCAGGATGAACTTCTCGCAGCACAGAAAAAACAGTTGGATGAACTTGCAGCAATGCTTGCTCTTCAGCAGTCTCAGCTGGATGAGCAGCAGATCAAACTGAATGATCAGCAGACACAGTTAGATGCACAGACGATCACCCTTAACAGTCAGCAGCAGGCCCTTGATGAAAAGACCACTCAGCTGGCCGTGCAGCAGGAAAAGATCGATAAGATCATTGGTGTAAAGGCAGATGTAATCGAAGCATTAAGCAATGAATTCTCGAATAACAATATTGCTGTTCAAATCGACCGTTCAACCGGTTCTATGGTAATGGATTCCAACGTTCTTTTCAGTTATGATAAGACAGATCTTCTTCCGGAAGGTGAGATGATCCTCGGGGAAGCACTTCCTGTATACTGCAAGGTACTTCTTCAGGATGAATATTTCCCATACATTGCAGAGATTATGATCGATGGTTATACGGATAGTTCCGGTGATTATCAGTACAATCTGATGCTTTCTCAGCAAAGGGCAATGGCCGTTGCTGAATATATGCTTGGTCTTTCCAGCAGTACCTTATCACCATCTGAACAGGAAAATCTGAAGTCAAAGCTTTCGGTGAATGGACATTCCAGCAGTAATCTGATTCTGGATAAACACGGAAGAGAAGATGCAGAAAAGTCAAGACGAGTAGAAGTTAAGTTTAGATTAAAAGACGAAGAGATGATCCAGGAATTACAGGATATTCTCTCGTAAGAAAAACAAGATCATGAGCCAATATGAGCCAATGGGGACAATTCCCCATTGGCTCATATTATTATCTTTTAAGATTTTTATTCGCTGTACTAAGCATCAGCTTGATTCGGTTCAGCTGATTTACCTCTGAAGCTCCCGGATCATAATCGATAGCTACAATATTCGCCATCGGATACTGCTTTCGAATCTCCTTAATTACACCTTTTCCAACGATGTGGTTCGGCAGACAGCCAAAAGGCTGTGTACATACGATGTTTGGAACTCCATTATGGATCAGTTCAAGCATCTCACCTGTAAGGAACCATCCTTCACCCGTCTGATTGCCAAGAGATACGATAGGACTGGCAAAGTTTGCAAGTTCCTGAATCTTTGCTGTCTTTGCAAAATGTTTACTCTTTGCGAACTCGATAGAAGCTGTCTTACGAAGACGATCCATAAACTGAATACCGGTATTACAGAAGAAAGCGGTCTTCTTACTCATACCAAGCTCCTCAGCCTTGAAGTTGGCATTATAGAAACAGTAGTAGAAGAAATCCAGAAGATCCGGACATACGGCCTCTGCACCTTCTGCTTCAAGAAGTTCTACCAGATGATTATTCGCTGCAGGCATAAACTTAACAAGAATCTCACCTACAATACCTACACGAGGCTTCTGAAGGTCTTCCCTGATTGGCAGCGCATCAAATTCACGAATGATCTGTCGACAGAATTCTTTAAATGTCGCATAGGACGGATGGTCGGAACCAAGATAATTCTTTACACGTTTCTTCCACTTGTTATGAAGCGCATTGGCAGAACCCTCTACGAGCTCGTATGGACGCATACGATACAGACACTTCATAAAGATATCTCCAAGAATCAGAGCATAGACTCCTCTTGTAAGAAGCGGCAATGTGATCTTAAATCCAGGCTGCTTTTCCAGACCACTGACATTCAGCGAGATAACAGGAATATTCGGATAGCCAGCCTTAGCAAGTGCACGACGGATAAATCCGACATAGTTTGTAGCACGGCATCCACCACCAGTCTGTGTCATGATGATTGCAGTCTTATTCAGATCATACTTACCCGAAAGAACTGCATGCATGATCTGTCCAACAACCATCAGGGATGGGTAACAGGCATCATTATTGACATACTTTAATCCAACATCTACAGCAGTATGGCCATCATTGTGAAGAAGCTCCATCTTATATCCAAGCTTATTGAAAGCCGGAACAAGAAGTTCAAAGTGAATTGGTGACATCTGTGGGCAGAGAATCGTGTAATCACTCTTCATCTCTTTTGTAAATACTGCTTTTTTAATATTCGAAGCCTGGATGACACGCTTCTGATTACGTTCTTCCTTGACACGAAGTGCTGCGATAAGGGAACGTACACGGATACGTGCCGCACCAAGGTTATTAACTTCATCAATCTTAAGACAGGTATAGATCTTACCGGAACCATTCAGGATATCACCTACCTGGTCAGTTGTAACTGCATCAAGACCACATCCAAAGGAATTCAGCTGAATCAGATCGAGAAAGTCAACTCTCTTTACATAATTCGCAGCAGCATACAGTCTTGTATGATACATCCACTGATCACTGACAATAAGTGGTCTTTCCGGGAGGCTTAAGTTCGAGATAGAATCTTCTGTAAGTACTGCGATACCATAAGAAGTAATCATCTCCGGAATACCATGATTGATTTCATTATCCAGATGATATGGACGTCCTGCAAGAACGATTCCATGCTTCTGATTATGCTTGATCCATTCAATGGTTTCGCGACCCTTTTCGTACATCTTATTACGGATAATGTCAAGTTCTTTCCATCCGAGAAGTGCTGCTGCTTTAATCTCCTCTGACGGAATCTCAGGGAAAGCTTTTATCAGTGCTTCTGTAACTGTATTCACAGAAGTAAATGCCATAAATGGATTACGGAAGTCGATATTGCCAGTCTTTAATCCCTCAACATTATTCTTAATATTCTCAGCATAGGAAGTAACGATCGGACAGTTAAAATGGTTATTGGAATCCGGGAACTCATTTCTCTCATATGGAATACATGGATAAAAGATAAACGGTACATTCTGTCTGATGAGCCATTCAATATGTCCATGGGCAAGCTTCGCAGGATAACACTCGGATTCACTTGGAATCGATTCAATGCCGAGTTCATAGATCTTGCGGTTTGAAAGAGGAGAGAGTACCACACGATATTTCAGTGCTGTAAAGAACTTATACCAGAATGGATAGATCTCATACATGTTAAGGACACGTGGAATGCCGACACTTCCTCTTACTGCTTCCTCTTCAGATAATGGTTCATAGTCAAAGAGGATCTGATTCTTATATGCAAATAGGTTCGGAACATCGGTATTCGTCTTTTCTTTTCCAAGACCACGTTCACAGCGATTACCGCTGATAAACTGACGTCCATCAGAAAAACGATTAATTGTAAGACGGCACTTGTTCGTACAGCCATTACACTTTGCCATACGGGTAGTGATAGCAAGACTGTTGATCTGTTCAATGGAAAGCATCGTGGAATCCTGACCTTTAAAACGTTCTCTTGCAATCAGAGCCGCTCCAAATGCACCCATAATACCGGCAATGTCAGGACGGATCGCTTCACAGTTTGCAATACGTTCAAAGCTTCGAAGAACTGCATCGTTATAGAACGTACCGCCCTGAACAACGATATGGCTTCCAAGAGAAGAAGCATCGGATACTTTTATTACTTTATATAAAGCATTCTTAATAACAGAATATGCCAGACCAGCAGAGATGTCTGCAACAGATGCACCTTCCTTCTGAGCCTGCTTGACTTTCGAATTCATGAATACAGTACATCTTGTACCAAGATCGATTGGATGCTCTGCAAAAAGAGCTTCCTGGGCAAAATCGCTGACAGAGAAGTTCAAAGACTTCGCAAAAGTCTCAATGAAAGAACCACATCCGGAAGAACATGCTTCATTTAACTGAACGCTGTCTACTGTCTGGTTGCGAATCTTGATACACTTCATATCCTGACCACCGATATCCAGGATACAATCAACCTCAGGATCAAAGAAAGCTGCAGCATAATAGTGAGATACAGTCTCAACTTCACCTTCATCAAGCATAAGTGCTGCCTTAATCAAAGCCTCACCATAACCTGTTGAGCAGGAACGAACGATTGTTGCCTTCTCCGGAAGAAGACTGTAGATCTCCTGAATCGAACGGATCGTTGTCTTTAACGGACTTCCGTTGTTATTACTATAGAAAGAATACAGAAGAGAACCATCTTCTGATATAAGCGCTGTCTTTGTAGTCGTTGAACCGGCATCAATACCAAGATAACAATTCCCCTCATATGAAGAAAGGTCAGCTGTAACTACTTTATACTGAGACTGTCTGTCATGAAATGCTTTCAGATCTTCCTGACTTGCGAAAAGTGGTTCAAGTCTTGCAACTTCAAATTCAAGTTCAACTTTCTTATCCAGTTTTTCTATCAGATCATGGGACGTTGTTGACAATGTATCCTCCGGACAATTCATCGCAGAACCGATCGCTGCAAAAAGATGAGAATGATCCGGTGTAATCGCATGCTTATCATCCAACTCCAATGTTCGGATAAAAGCCTTCTTCAGTTCAGAAAGGAAATGAAGAGGACCAC
Source organism: Marvinbryantia sp. (assembly GCA_045598185.1). GTDB lineage: Bacteria > Bacillota > Clostridia > Lachnospirales > Lachnospiraceae > Marvinbryantia. The sequence goes on along the minus strand of JAZLLO010000100.1, from coordinate 39,880 downwards.
CAAGAAAAGCTACATGTCCACGGATCGGTTTACCGCAGGCAAGTCCACTGATCGTCTGATTCACAACCGCCTGGAAGATAGATGCAGAAAGGTCTTCTTTTGTCGCACCTTCATTGATCAGAGGCTGGATATCTGTTTTGGCAAATACACCGCAGCGTGCAGCAATTGTATATAAAGACTGGAAATTCTTCGCATATTCATTAAGACCTGTTGCATCCGTCTGAAGAAGAGATGCCATCTGATCAATAAAAGAACCGGTACCACCAGCGCAGATACCATTCATACGCTGTTCCACATTACCGCCTTCGAAGTAGATGATCTTTGCATCTTCACCGCCTAATTCGATTGCAACGTCCGTCTGTGGTGCATAATAAGTAAGGGCAGTAGATACAGCGATGACTTCCTGCACAAAAGGAACATTCATATGTTTTGCAAGGGATAATCCACCAGAGCCGGTAATGACCGGATAAACGTCTAGAACTCCCAGTTCCTTTTCCGCTTTTCCAAGAAGACCGGATAAAGTCTCCTGAATATTTGCAAAATGTCTTTCATAATCTGAAAATAATATCTGGTTCTGTTCGTCTATGATTGCAATCTTTACTGTAGTAGAACCAATATCTATTCCTAATTTATAATTACCCATGTTGTATTATAGGCCTCCATTTTAAAAAACATATACATACTTAAGCGAATACAGTATAAGCCAATTTAAGATAGAGTTCAAGTTGTCATAATCCTAAAAATTTTATAAACTACACTTCCTATATCTATATTATCGATTAGATGCTTACATTTCTTGCATTATTCAGAAAGGTATGATAATCTATGAAAGTTAATGTTAATAAATAATAATGCGATAATAGATATGACAGGAGAATGCATTATGTATAAGATATTAAAGACAGAAGGTCGTGCAAAGCGTGCAGAGTTTAAAACAGTGCATGGTACGATCCAGACCCCTGTGTTTATGAACGTCGGAACAGCAGCAGCTATTAAAGGTGCAGTTGCAACAACAGATCTTCAGGAGATTAAGACACAGGTAGAATTATCCAACACGTATCATCTTCATGTTCGTCCAGGTGATACTGTGGTTAAGAAGATGGGTGGTCTTCATAAGTTTATGAACTGGGATAAACCAATCCTTACCGATTCCGGTGGATTTCAGGTATTTTCTCTTGCAGGACTTCGTAAGATCAAGGAAGAAGGAGTATATTTCCAGTCTCATATCGATGGAAGAAAGATCTTCATGGGACCAGAACAGAGCATGCAGATCCAGTCTAACCTTGCTTCAACGATTGCAATGGCCTTTGATGAATGTCCTTCCTCAGTTGCTGATCGTACCTATGTACAGAAGTCGGTTGATCGTACTACCAGATGGCTGGAACGATGTAAGACAGAGATGACCAGACTTAATTCTCTTGAAGATACTATTAATAAAGAGCAGATGCTTTTTGGTATCAATCAGGGTGCAATCTACGCAGATATCCGTATCGAACATGCAAAGCGTATCTCCGAGCTTGATCTTCCTGGCTATGCCGTAGGTGGTCTTGCTGTAGGAGAGACACATGAACAGATGTATTATATTCTCGATGAGGTTGTTCCTTATCTTCCTCAGAATAAACCGACCTACCTTATGGGTGTAGGTACACCTGCGAATATTCTGGAAGGTGTAGAACGAGGTGTGGATTTCTTTGACTGTGTTTACCCAAGCAGAAATGGACGACACGGACATGTCTATACTGATCATGGTAAGCTGAATCTCTTTAATGCCAAGTATGAACTTGATCCGAAACCTATCGAAGAAGGATGCCAGTGTCCGGCCTGCCGCAATTACAGCAGAGCATACATCCGACATCTCCTGAAGGCAAAAGAGATGCTTGGCATGAGATTATGTGTTCTTCATAATCTTTATTTCTATAATAATATGATGGAAGAGATACGTGATGCTCTTGACCGCGGAGAGTTTTCTTCTTATAAAGCTAAAAAACTCGCTGGTTTTGAAGAAAATACTTGATTGCACTAAAGTTTTTGTGTATTATAAATTTTATGTGAAATGGAATATTTTTTACGGAGGATATGAGAATGTATTTATTAGAAGCAGCTCCAGCCGGAGGCGGATTAGGTCTTCTTGTTATGTATATTGTTGTAATCGGTGCAGCAATGTATTTCTTTGCAATCAGACCACAGAAAAAAGAACAGAACAGAATCAACCAGATGCTTTCCGAACTTACAGTAGGTGACAGCATCGTAACTACAAGTGGTTTCTATGGCGTTGTTATTGATATCACAGATGAAGATGTTATTGTTGAATTCGGAAGCAATAAGAACTGTAGAATTCCTATGAAAAAGTCAGCAATCACAGAAGTAGAAAAGGCTGATGCTGAATAATCAGATTATTACCAGGGACATTGCATATCGCTATGTCCCTGCTTTTGAAGAAAGGGAAATGTTATGAGTTATAAGATTGCCGTTATCAAAGGCGATGGTATCGGACCTGAGATCGTTACAGAAGCAGAGAAGGTACTGAATAAAGCCAGCGAGATTTATGGATTTGAACTTGAATATACAGACATCCTGATGGGCGGTGCATCCATCGATGTTCATGGTATCCCTCTTACAGATGAAGCTATTGAAGTTGCAAAAAGCAGTGATGCAGTCCTTATGGGTTCTATCGGCGGAGATGCTAAGACTTCTCCTTGGTATAAGCTGGAACCATCTAAGAGACCGGAAGCCGGACTTCTTAAGATCCGTAAAGCACTGAATCTTTTTGCGAACTTAAGACCAGCTTATCTGTACGAAGAATTAAAAGCAGCATGTCCACTTCGTGATGATATCATTGGAAGCGGTTTTGACATGATGATCATGCGTGAGCTCACAGGTGGTCTTTACTTTGGTGAAAGAAAGACAATTGAAGCGAATGGCGTTAAAAAAGCAATTGACACTTTAGCATATGATGAGAATGAGATTCGTCGTATTGCTAAACGTGGTTTTGACATTGCCATGAAGCGTGGCAAAAAGGTTACAAGTGTTGATAAGGCTAACGTTCTGGATTCTTCCAGACTCTGGAGAAGCGTTGTAGAAGAAGTTGCTAAGGATTATCCTGAAGTTACTTTAGAGCATATGCTGGTTGATAACTGTGCAATGCAGCTTGTACGTGATCCAAAACAGTTTGATGTTATCCTTACAGAGAACATGTTTGGTGATATTCTTTCTGATGAAGCCAGCATGGTGACCGGTTCCATCGGTATGCTTTCTTCTGCAAGCCTGAATGAAACAAAGTTCGGTCTTTACGAACCTAGCCATGGTTCAGCGCCTGATATTGCAGGTATGGATATTGCGAACCCAATCGCAACAATTCTCTCTGCTGCAATGATGCTTCGTTTCTCTCTTGATCAGGATAAGGCTGCAGATGCAATCGAAGAAGCAGTAAAGCAGGTATTAAAAGATGGTTACCGTACCGGAGACATCTATTCAGAAGGATGTACCAAGGTTGGATGTAAGCAGATGGGCGATCTGATCGCTGAAAGAGTAAGATAATTAGATTTTATGTATGAAAGGTGGATACTACAGATGAGAAGTGATAATGTTAAAAAAGGTATGCAGCAGGCACCTCACCGTTCCCTGTTCAATGCATTAGGTTTTACAGATGAAGAGATGAACAAGCCACTGATCGGTATTGTTAACTCTTATAATGAGATCGTTCCAGGTCATATGAACCTTGATAAGATTACAGAAGCAGTTAAGATGGGTGTAGCACTCGCAGGTGGTGTTCCAAGAGAGTTCCCTGCTATCGCCGTATGTGATGGTATTGCTATGGGACATGTTGGTATGAAGTATTCTCTTGTTACAAGAGACCTCATCGCTGATTCTACAGAATGTATGGCAATTGCTCATCAGTTTGATGCACTCGTATGTATTCCAAACTGTGATAAGAATGTTCCAGGTCTTTTAATGGCTGCAGCAAGACTGAATATTCCAACAATCTTTGTAAGTGGTGGTCCTATGCTTGCAGGTCATGTAAAGGGAGAAAAGAGAAGTCTTTCTTCTATGTTTGAAGCAGTAGGTTCTTATGCAGCTGGTACTATGACTGAAGAAGATGTATATGAATTTGAATGCAATACCTGTCCAACCAGCGGATCATGTTCAGGTATGTATACAGCAAACTCTATGAACTGTCTGACAGAAGCTCTTGGTATGGGTCTTAGAGGTAATGGAACTATCCCTTCTGTTTACTCTGAAAGATTAAAGCTTGCAAAACATGCAGGTATGCAGATCGTAGAACTTGTAAAGCAGAATATCCGTCCTCGTGACATTATGACAGAAAAAGCATTTATGAATGCTCTTACTGTAGATATGGCTCTTGGATGCTCAACAAACTCTATGCTTCACCTTCCTGCAATCGCTCACGAAGCAGGTGTTGAACTGAACATGGATATAGCTAATGCAATCAGCGCAAAGACACCAAACCTTTGCCACCTTGCACCTGCAGGTCCTACTTACATGGAACAGCTCAATGAAGCAGGTGGTGTATATGCTGTTATGAATGAGCTCAGTAAGAAGGGTCTCTTAAATGAAGATATCATCACAGTTACAGGTAAGACTGTTGGTGAGAATATCAAAGATTGTATTAACAAAGATCCTGAAGTTATCCGTCCAATCGACAATCCATACAGTACAACAGGTGGTATTGCAGTTCTTAAGGGTAACCTTGCCCCTGATTCCGGTGTTGTTAAACGCTCTGCGGTTGTTCCTGAGATGCTTGTTCATGAAGGTCCGGCACGTGTATTTGATTGTGAAGAAGATGCTATCGATGCAATCAAGGGCGGTAAGATCGTTGCAGGTGATGTTGTCGTAATCCGTTACGAAGGTCCAAAGGGTGGTCCTGGTATGAGAGAGATGCTTAATCCTACATCAGCAATTGCAGGTATGGGACTTGGCTCATCTGTTGCACTGATTACAGACGGACGTTTCAGTGGTGCCAGCCGTGGTGCTTCTATCGGACATGTTTCTCCGGAAGCAGCAGTAGGCGGACCAATAGCTCTTGTAGAAGAAGGCGATATCATCAAGATCAACATTCCAGAGAATAAGCTTGATATGGTTGTTTCTGATGAAGAACTTGCAGCAAGAAGAGCTAAATGGCAGCCAAGAGAACCAAAGGTAACAACAGGCTATCTTGCAAGATATGCTAAGATGGTTACTTCCGGTAATCGTGGTGCAATCCTTGAATTTTAATTATTCTTCACTTAGGAGGACTTTATGTTATTAAACGGTTCACAGATTGTTATTGAATGCTTAAAGGAACAGGGCGTAGATACTGTATTTGGTTATCCAGGCGGTGCCATCCTTAACATCTATGACGAATTATATAAACACAGCAATGAGATCACACATGTTCTTACTTCTCATGAACAGGGTGCATCTCATGCAGCAGATGGTTATGCACGTGCAACAGGTAAGGTAGGTGTATGTTTTGCAACTTCCGGTCCTGGTGCAACTAACCTTGTAACAGGTATTGCAACAGCATATATGGATTCAGTTCCTATAGTAGCAATCACAGCTAACGTAGGTGTATCACTTCTTGGTAAGGATAGTTTCCAGGAGATCGATATTACCGGTGTTACAATGCCGATCACAAAGCATAACTATATCGTAAAAGATATTACAAAGCTTGCTGATATCATGAGAGAAGCATTTATTATTGCAAAGGAAGGACGTCCAGGTCCTGTTCTCATTGATATTACAAAAGACGTTACAGCAGGTAAAACAGAATATACTCCTGCAGTTCCGGAAAAGATTGAACGTAAGACAGATTATATGAAGACAGCTGATCTTGAAGCAGCTGCAGAACTTATCAATAAAGCAAAACGTCCATTCATTCTTGTTGGCGGGGGTGCTGTAATCTCAGATGCTTCTGAAGAATTAAAGTGTCTTGTAGATAAGATCGATTGTCCTGTTGGTGATACACTTATGGGTAAGGGTGCATTTGATGGTCGTGATCCTCATTATGTTGGTATGACAGGTATGCACGGAACAAAGACTTCTAACCTCGGTATCACAAAGTCTGACCTTCTTATCGCTATCGGTGCAAGATTCAGTGATCGTGTTACAGGTAATACAAGCAAGTTTGCAAAGAAAGCAAAGATCATCCATATTGATGTAGATGCAGCTGAGATCAATAAGAATATCCTTGTTGACTGCAGTGTTCAGGGGGATGCGAAAGAAGTATTAAAGAAACTTCTTCCACTTGTTGAAGAAAAGAAGAATCCGGAATGGATGACTACGATTGCAGAACTCCAGGAAAAGCATCCTTTGAAGTACGATGCAGAAGCACTTACAGGTCCTGCAGTTATCGAAGAACTCTACAACGTTACCAATGGCGAAGCTATCATGGTAACAGATGTAGGACAGCATCAGATGTGGGCAGCACAGTTCTATAAGTATAAAGAGCCTCATACATTATTAACATCCGGTGGTCTTGGTACCATGGGTTATGGTCTTGGCGCTGCAATCGGTGCTAAGGTTGGACGTCCTGAAAAGACTGTTATCAACATTGCCGGTGATGGATGCTTCCGTATGAACATGAATGAACTTGCTACCGCAGCTCGTTATAATATCCCTGTCATCGAAGTTGTTATTAATAACCATGTTCTGGGTATGGTTAGACAGTGGCAGACATTATTCTATGGTCAGAGATATTCTTCAACTATTCTCAACGATTCTGTTGATTTTGTAAAAGTTGCAGAAGGTCTTGGCTGTATGGGTATTCGTGTAACAAGAAAAGATGAATTAAAGAGCGCAATTGAAACAGCAATTGCTGCCGGAAGACCAGTTCTGATCGAATGTGTGATTGATCAGGATGACAAGGTATTTCCAATGGTTCCTGCAGGTGCCGCTATTGAAGAGGTATTCGATCAGGACGATCTTAAGTAATAATTTAATATAAATTCATAGCTCCCATGGTGTTTTTTCAAGCACCATGGGAATAGTATTAGGAGGAAAAATTATGAAAAAAATCTATAACTTTTCAGCAGGTCCTGCTGTATTACCGAGAGAAGTACTTGAAGAAGTCGCAGCTGAGATGATGGATTATCAGGGATGTGGTATGTCTGTTATGGAGATGAGCCACCGTTCAAAAGTATTCGATAACATCATCAAAGAAGCAGAAGCAGACTTACGCGATCTTATGAACATTCCTGATAACTATAAGGTACTTTTCTTACAGGGTGGTGCTCACCTTCAGTTTGCCATGATTCCAATGAACCTGATGAAGAACAAAGTAGCAGACTATATCGTAACAGGTCAGTGGGCAAAAAGAGCTTATGAAGAAGCAAAGAAGTTCGGTACAGCCAATAAGATTGCCACATCAGAAGATAAGACATTCTCTTATATTCCTGATTGCTCAGATCTTCCAATCAGTGAAGATGCTGATTACGTATACATCTGTGAAAACAATACAATCTATGGTACAAAATTCAAAGAACTTCCGAATACAAAGGGTAAACTCCTTGTATCTGACGTTTCTTCCTGCTTCCTTTCTGAACCGGTTGATGTAACAAAGTATGGCATCATCTACGGTGGTGTTCAGAAGAATATCGGACCTGCAGGTATGGTTATTGCAATCGTAAGAGAAGACCTTATCACAGACGATGTTCTGGAGGGAACTCCAACTATGATGAAGTATAAGACACATGCAGATGCAGATTCTCTTTATAATACTCCAAACTGCTTCTGTATCTATGTTTGTGGCAAAGTATTCAAATGGCTGAAAAAACAGGGTGGTCTTGAAGCTATGAAGGAATACAATGAAAAGAAAGCTGCAATCCTTTATGATTTCCTTGATCAGAATAAGCTCTTCAAGGGTACCGTAGAAAAGAAAGACCGTTCTCTTATGAATGTTCCATTTGTAACTGGTGATAAGGACATGGATGCAAAATTTATTGCAGAAGCAAAAGAAGCCGGATTTGAAAATCTGAAAGGTCATCGTTCTGTTGGCGGTATGCGTGCAAGTATCTACAATGCTATGCCAATGGAAGGTGTAGAAGCACTTGTTGCATTTATGAAGAAATTTGAAGAGGAGAATTGCTAATTATGTATCAGTATTATTGCATGAACGCAATTTCTACTGTAGGACTTGACAGATTTTCTTCCTCATATAATAAGACAGAAGAAGTTGAACAGGCAGATGCTATCCTTGTCAGAAGTGCTGCAATGCATGATATGCAGTTTTCTGATAATCTTAAGGCTATTGCAAGAGCAGGTGCGGGTGTGAATAACATTCCGCTTGGTCGTCTCGCTGAAGAAGGTGTTGTAGTATTCAATACTCCTGGTGCTAATGCAAATGGTGTTAAAGAAGCAGTACTTGCAGGACTTCTTATGGCATCCAGAGATTATGTTAACGGTATCAACTGGGTACAATCAGAACGCCAGAATGAATTGATCGCAAAGATTGCAGAAAAAGAAAAGAAGAACTTTGCAGGAACTGAGATTATGGGCAAGAAACTTGGTATCATCGGTCTTGGTGCAATAGGTGTATTAGTTGCCAACGCTGCAATCAACCTTGGAATGGAAGTATATGGATATGACCCATATATTTCCGTTGAAGCTGCATGGAACTTAAGCCGTGAGATCAGGCACATCACTGATCTTGATATCTTATATTCTGAATGTGACTATATCACTATCCACGTACCGCTTATGGATGCTACAAAGGGTATGATCGGTGCAGAACAGATTGCGAAGATGAAAGATGGAGTGATTCTTCTTAATTATGCAAGAGATCTTCTTGTAGATGAAAAAGAAGTTGTAAATGCTGTAAGAACCGGTAAGATCAGACGTTATGTATCAGATTTTCCGAATCCTACAACAGTGGGTGAAAAGAACTGTATCGTTACTCCTCATCTTGGAGCATCAACAGAAGAATCTGAAGATAACTGTGCAGCTATGGCTGTAAAGGAACTCATAGATTATCTTGAAAACGGCAATATCAAAAATTCCGTAAACTATCCAAATTGTGACATGGGACCTTGCAAGTGCGTATGTCGTATCGCAATCAATCATAAGAATATCAAGAATATGATCGGTCAGTTTGCATCCGTTCTTGGTACTTCTGATATGAATATCGCTCATATGGCGAACCAGAGCCGTGGTGAGTATGCATATTCTTTATTTGACCTTGATAATGACATTGATGATGCTACACTTGAGAAATTAAAATCTGTTAATGGTGTATTAAAGATTAGAGTTCTCAGAAAAGAGGAAAGATAACATATGGCTATCATTAAACCATTTAAAGCGATCAGACCCAGAGCTGATCTTACAGAAAAGATTTCCGCTCTGCCTTATGATGTATACAGTAGAGCAGAAGCATATGAACTTATGAAGGATGATAAACTGTCCTTTTTACGTATTGACAGACCAGAGACTCAGTTTGCTCCTGGTGTTGATATGTATGCCCCGGAAGTATATGAAAAAGCACATGAGTTATTGTGGGGAATGGTTAAGAATGGAGAATTCGTTCAGGATAACGAAGCTTGTTATTATCTCTACGAATTAACTATGAACGGACGTGCACAGACAGGTCTTGTAGCCTGTTCTTCGGTAGATGATTATCAGAACAATGTTATCAAGAAACACGAGAATACCAGAGCTGATAAAGAAGCAGACCGTATCAATCATGTTGATTACTGTGATGCACAGACAGGTCCGATCTTCCTTGCTTACCGTTATCAGGAACAGCTCCAGAAGCTCTTATTCTCTTATAAAGAAAAGACACCTGTTTTTGATTTTGTGGCTGATACAGATATCCGTCACCGTGGATGGATCATAGATAAGAAGAGTGATATCGATGCAATTACTGCATACTTTGCAGAGATTCCTGCTACTTACATCGCGGATGGACATCACAGAGCAGCTTCTGCCGTAAAAGTTTCCTTAAAAAGAAGAGAAGCGAATCCGGATGCACCAGAACAGGAATATGATTACTTCCTTTCTGTATTATTCGCAGATTCTGATCTTATGATCATGGATTATAATCGTTATGTAAAGAATCTTAACGGACTTTCTGAAGAAACTTTCCTTGCAAAGGTTTCTGAAAAATGTAATGTCGAAAAGCTTGATAAACTGGAAAAACCAGCGACAAAAGGCTGTGTATCCATGTATCTTAAAGGAAACTGGTATGCTTTAACATTCCGTGATGAGATTAAGGTAGATGATCCTGTTGAAGGACTTGACGTTGCCATTCTTCAGAATGAGATTCTTGCTCCGGTTCTTGGCATCGCAGATCCAAAGACCAATACACGTATCTCTTTTGTAGGTGGTATCCGTGGATTGAAAGAACTCGAACGTCTTGTTGACGGTAAAGGCGGAGTAGCATTTGCTATGTATCCAACCTCTATGGCAGAGCTTTTTGCTGTTGCCGATGCAGGGCTTCTTATGCCTCCAAAGTCAACCTGGTTCGAACCAAAACTTCGAAGCGGTCTTTTTATACATGCTCTTTCAAAGTAGAATATTATATGATATAATAGAGATGTTATGTTAAGTACGAAGAATTCTATATCACAGTTTCACATCATAGGATATATAGAGACTGATTTCCCGACAAAATTCGGTCTTCCGAGGCAGGGGAGCTTTGGAAGGTCGCTTATGGGAAGAATCTGTTTTGAGCCTGAATATAGGCGTATGGAAGCATTGAAGGGTCTGGAGGATTATTCTCATCTCTGGGTCATCTGGGGCTTTTCTCAGGCGATTCGTGAAAAATGGGTTCCTACCGTTAAGCCTCCCCGGCTTGGAGGTAAGATCCACAAAGGCGTATTTGCCACACGTTCTCCGTTTCGTCCGAATCCCATTGCATTAACTGCAGTGAAGATCGAACGGATCGAGCTTGATGAAGAACTTGGTCCGGTTATCTATGTTTCCGGAATCGATATGATGGATCGTTCACCAATCTATGATATTAAACCGTATTTACCATATGCTGATGCTATACCGGATGCTCAGGAGGGCTTTGGGGGAGTGTGGAAAGATTATGAGTTGGAAGTCATTATTCCTGACGAGTTACTTAAGGTATTACCATCAGACAAAAGACTTGGAGCTATAGAGATGTTACGACTGGATCCGCGTCCTCCTTATCATAATCATGATGAACAGATCTATAAGATTGCTTATGCAGGATATGATATTCACTTTATTGTTGAGGATTCACGGATCATTGTACAAAGAATTTTTAAACTCTGACATTCACTTACTGAAGAGTTTAAATGATTTAGGATAAGGGGTATGTATTATGGCAGAACGCGGAAGACGGGATGAATCGAATTCAGAAAAGAATTATCTGAATATCGAAGAAGCCCCAATTGAGGTAGAAGCAGTAAAAGAAACTATGATCGAAGCGGCACCTGTTAAGGAAGCACCCGCTCCGAAACCGGTTGTGAATCAGCCAAAGCCGGAAAGAGTCAGACCTGTCAAGGAATCACAGCCTACAAGGAAACCAAAAAAGGAAAGAGTGAATACCACTGAAAAGCGTAGAAAGAACCTTCTTATAAAAGGTATTGCAGGTGGTGTAGCTGGTGCTGTGGTAATCGGATGCGGAGCATATTGTGTCATTGACAGAATGAAAGATAAAGATACGATGGGATGCCGATTGTCTGTCTGCGGTGAGAATGTTTCCTGGCTTCCAGTAGAAGAAGCAGCTGATAAGCTTCAGGATACTTTCCAGTCCACTCAGGTAGTATTTAATGAGGATGGAAAGGATATATACAAAGTGTCCCTAAAGGATGCTGGTTATTCTCTGAACCGCGATAGCCTGATCAATGAGCTTAACAAGGTAAAGGATAATAGAGAAGACTGTAAGATGCTTTTTGAAAAACCAAAAGCTGTTACGATCGACTATCAGGTACAATGGGATGATGATTCCGTTAGAAATGCATTTGCCAATGATAAGATGGATAATGGAAGTGAACGTGTCGCTTCTAAAGATGCTGAGATCGTATTTAATAATGACACAAAGCACTTTGAGATTGCTCCATCTTCTTTAGGAACAGTCATTGACAATGCCAAGCTTATGAATCGTATTCAGGAAACGCTGAATAATTCTTTTTCAAAAGAACTACTTACCAAAGAAATTGCAGTTACAATCGATACCGATATGTATAAGGTTCCTGATGTAACAGAGGACCAGAAGACGATCAATAAACAGCTGAAAAAGAACAACAAGCATATTGATAACTATACAACATCTACGATCACCTATACCTTTGGAGATGTTACTGAGAATATTAGTCAGGATATGATCGGTGAATGGATCATGATCGAAGATGGTGAGATCAGTCTGGATGATGGTGCTATCCGTGATTATATTGGTCAGCTTGGTGCAGATTATAATACTCAGTATATCCCTCGTGAATTCAAGACATCACATGGAGATACCGTAGTCATTGAGAATAATGAATATGGTTACTGGATCGATGAAGATGCTGAATATGAACAGCTTGTACAGGATATTGCATCCGGTAAGAACGTAACAAGAGAACCTATCTATTCAGCAGAAGGATGGAAACGTAATGGTAACGACGACCTGGTAGGCGGTTATGTTGAAGTAGACCTTTCTTCACAGCATGTATGGCTTTATGTCGATGGTGAGATGGTTATGGAGACAGACTGTGTAACCGGCCAGCCAACAGGTGGTATTGATCCTGTTACTGGAGAACCGGAAGACAGATCCACTTACGAAGGAACTTATCCGATCTCCTATAAAGAATCACCTGCTGTCCTCAGCAGTGATATCTATGGATACGAACAGCCAGTTGATTACTGGATGCCATTTGTTTACGGTCAGGGACTTCATGATGCAGGTTGGAGAAGCGGTTTTGGTGGTAATATCTATCTGTGGGATGGAAGCCATGGCTGTGTTAACCTTCCAACTTATGAGGCATCTGTTATCTATTCTTATGTAGATGAGAATTTCCCGGTTATTCTGTATAAGTCAGGTGAAGACGCAGATATTTCATCTTATGGAGGAAGTTTCGATCCTGGTGTTATTATAAATTATGATATGTATGGTAATCCAATCTATAGCAATTCCATAACATATGATATGTACGGTAATCCAATTTACCCGAATGGAACACTTGATATGGCAGGTGGTATTGCAATTGATCAGTATGGTACAGATATGTATGGCAATGCGTATGGAACTGATAATCTGTATGATAATACATATGGAGCTGCAGATACATATGGAACAGATATGTATGGTGCTGATACAACAGATAGTATATATGGATATTAAAAAAAGGACCGGTTTAGCCGGTCCTTTTTATTGTATATAGGAACCTTGTTCCTAATACAATAAAAAAAGCTCCTGGCCGGATTCGAACCGGCGACCTACGCATTACGAATGCGGCGCTCTACCAGCTGAGCCACAGAAGCTTATGTTATCTCTAACACGTCAATTATTATATATAATGAAACACAATTTTGCAAGTGTTTTCAGAAAAATCTCTAGACGAATACAAAGTTTCGTTATAGAATAATGGCATGTTATTTTTTATATAAAGGAGAACATAATATGAGCAAAGTAAGAACACGATATGCTCCTAGCCCAACAGGCCGAATGCATGTAGGTAACTTAAGATCTGCATTATATGAATTTTTGATTGCAAAGCACGAAGATGGCGAGTTCATGCTTCGTATTGAAGATACTGACCAGGGAAGATTAGTAGAGGGAGCAGTTGATATCATCTATCGAACTCTGGAGAAGACAGGTCTGATCCATGATGAAGGTCCGGATAAAGACGGCGGTTATGGTCCATATGTTCAGAGCGAACGTATGCAGACTGGTATCTATCTGAAGTATGCAAAGGAACTTGTAGAAAAGGGAGAAGCTTATTACTGTTTCTGTACCAAGGAAAGACTCGATTCTCTTAAGACAGAGATCGTAGAAGGAAAAGAGATCAGCATCTATGATAAGCACTGTCTCAGTCTGACAAAAGAAGAAGTAGAAGCGAACCTTGCAGCAGGTATTCCATATGTAATCCGTCAGAATAACCCTAATGAAGGAACCACAACCTTCCATGATGAGTTATACGGAGACATTACCGTTAATAACGAAGAGCTTGATGATATGATCCTGATCAAGTCTGATGGATATCCTACTTATAACTTTGCTAACGTAGTTGATGATCATACTATGAACATCACACACGTAGTAAGAGGTAACGAGTATCTTTCTTCTTCACCAAAGTATCAGCGTCTGTATGAAGCATTTGGCTGGGAAAGTCCAACCTATATCCATTTACCACTGATCACAGATGAGAATCATAAGAAGCTTTCAAAGAGAAGCGGACATTCTTCCTTTGAAGATCTTATTGAACAAGGATTTATCACAGAAGCAGTAGTGAACTACATTGCGCTTCTTGGATGGAGTCCGGAAGACAATCGCGAGATCTTCACACTTGCAGAACTGATCAAGGAATTTGATTATAAGAGAATCAGCAAGTCACCAGCTGTATTTGATATCCAGAAGCTTCGCTGGATGAATGGTGAATATATCAAGGCTATGGATGATGATAAGTTCTTTGAACTTGCAGTTCCATATATCAAAGAAGTCCTTACAAAAGATGTTGATCTTCATAAGATCTCTGCTATGGTAAAGACCAGAATCGAAGTTTTGCCGGATATCAAGGATCTGATTGATTTCTTTGAAGAAGTGCCTGAATATGATGTGTCTATGTACACACATAAAAAGATGAAGACCAATACCGAAAGCTCACTTAAGGTATTAAAAGAGATCCTTCCTGTACTTGAGGCACAGGATGATTATAGTAACGACGCTCTGTATGAGCTTCTTGTAAACTTTGCAAAAGAGCATGAGTACAAGAACGGCTATGTGATGTGGCCAGTAAGAACAGCAGCCTCCGGAAAGCAGATGACACCTGCCGGCGCTACAGAAATCATGGAAGTGATCGGTAAAGAAGAAAGTCTGAAGCGTATTCAGGCTGCAATTACAAAGTTGGAGAACGCATAATCTATGGCTTTATCAAAAGCACAGGAACAAGCGATCATGCATTATACAGGGCCTGCCATTGTTTTGGCAGGCCCTGGTTCTGGTAAGACAACTGTTATCACCAGACGTGCTGCAACGCTTGTACAACACTATCACGTACCATCGGAACATATTCTGGTGGTTACTTTTACCCGGGCTGCTGCTGAGGAGATGAAGACACGTTTTCTTGCCCTGACCGGTGAACAAAAGACGCAGATACGATTCGGAACCTTTCATTCGGTATTTTTCCAGATCCTGAAGGCTGCTTATCACTTCACGGCAGCCAATATCGTATCCGAAGATAAAAAATATACAATTTTACGAGAGATTCTTCATAGTCTCAACCTCGAGAATGACGATGAAAAAGAACTTCTGAAGTCAATTTCATCTGAAATCGGAAATATTAAGACTGAACGGATCAATCTGGCACATTATTATTCCGTATCAGTATCTGATGAGACATTCCGAAGTATCTACCAGATGTATGAAAAGAGAATGGAAGAGGAACATCTGATCGATTATGATGACATCATCCTGTTTACCTGGGAATTGTTAAGACAACGTAAGGATATTCTGAAGATTTTGCAGGATAAATATCAATATATTCTTATCGATGAATTCCAGGATATCAATAAACTCCAGTATGATATCATTCAGATGATTGCAGCACCAAGGAATAACCTTTTTATTGTCGGAGATGATGATCAGTCCATCTATCGTTTCCGAGGTGCAAAACCGGAGATCATGCTGAATTTTCCTAAGGATTATCCAGGTGCAAGGGAGATCCTTCTGGATCTGAATTTTCGTTGTCCCGGTGCAGTTGTCTCACTTGCTTCTTCTGTTATTGAGAGGAATACGACCCGTTTTCAAAAGGAGATTACCGCTGCCAAAGAAAATGGACACCCTGTACGATTCCTGTATTATCAGAATCAGTCACAGGAAAGTATGGGTATTATTCAGTTTATACAGAAGTATCGCCAGAAAGGATACGCTTATTCTGATATGGCGATTCTTTATCGTAATAATCAGGATGCAAGGATCATATCCCAACGGTTCCTTGAGTACAATATTCCTATTCTTATGAAGGATGCGATCCCGAATCTCTATGAACATTGGATCGCGCAGAATGTGATTGATTATCTTCAGGCTGCACTCGGAAGCCGGGATCGCAGCATCTTCCTTCGAATCATGAATAAACCGAAGCGTTACCTTTCAAGAGAAAGCCTGAATCTGTCACAGGTAAGCTTTACGGAAATACGAAGATATTACAGCGACAAAGCCTGGATGTGTTCACGGATTGACACCTTTGAATCAGATCTGCATCAGCTTTCCCTTCGTAATCCTTATGATGCCATAGAATATCTCCGCCATCAGATCGGATATGACTCCTATCTGGAAGAATATAGTGAATATCGAAAGATTCCACTTGAGGATCTGATGGAGATTCTGGATCAGGTACAGGAGAGTGCAAAAGGATTCTCCACTATTATGGACTGGTTTTCCCATATTCTGGAATATACGGAGATGTTAAAAGAACAAGGAAGAAAAAAAGAAGAGACATATGATGCCATTACATTCTCAACTCTTCACAGCTCGAAGGGACTGGAGTATAAGATCGTCTTTCTTATAGATGTAAACGATGGAATCATACCTTATAAAAAAGCTCGCATGACAGCTGATCTTGAAGAAGAAAGACGCATGTTCTATGTAGGGATCACCAGAGCAAAGGAACTTCTTCATATCTGTTCAATCAAAGAAAAAAACGGGAAAGAGTTAGCCCCTTCCCCGTTCTTAAAAGACCTGTGATAAAAGTTAATTTGCAGATGTATTCTCAACGATATCCCCAAGATCATCCTGCAGCTGAAGATCTGCAATATACTCTTCGAAAGCCTTGGCAACTTCTTCGTATTCGTCTTCATCAGCAATATTCTCTAAATAAGAATTACCTTCTTCAGAATGGCCGTAGCGATAGATATAAACTTCTTCGCCTTCGGCCTTTCCTTCTTCATCCAGTGGAAGAAGAACGATATATTCTCTTTCATCTAATGCAAACGTAGTAAGAATGATACATTCTACATTCTCGCCATTATCCATCTGAAGTGTGATGGTTGTTCCGGAATCCTTTGACTCACAGTCACTTCCGCAGGAATCACAGTCACCATTGCATCTTGCGTTTAATTCTTCACTCATCGGTACAATACCTCTCTATCATTATTCTAGCCTGTCAGGCTGCAATTTCTATTAATCCTAACAGAAACATATACTAATTTCAAGGAAAAGTAGATTTCTGTTTCAGATATCTATATAATAATTAAAAATAATCAGATACCTAAAGGAGGGTATATCTTTTGAATCCAATCGGACATTTTAAAACTATTACAGAACATAAGATTCTGGTCATGAAGCATTGTTTTAAGATCGGAATCTATAAACAGGGACTACTTCATGATCTCTCCAAGTATGAACCTATTGAATTTTTAGTAGGAGCAAAGTATTATCAGGGAAATCAGAGCCCGAACAATGCAGAGCGTAAAGAGAAAGGCTATTCTGCTGCCTGGCTTCATCATAAGGGAAAGAATCGTCATCATTTTGAATATTGGATCGACTATTCCCTTGAAGATAAGGATCATCATATGGCAGGACTTAAGATGCCGAGAAGATATGTTGCAGAGATGCTCGCGGACCGTATTGCCGCATCCAAGGTATATAATAAAGGCAGCTATACAGATCATGATCCACTGGAATACTTTTTAAGAGGGAAAGGACATTATATGATGCATAAGGATACTATGCGAGAATTAGAATATCTCCTTCATCTTCTTGACAAATATGGCGAAGACGTCTGTTTCAGATATACGAAAAACGTTTATCTAAAAGGAAAATAATAGGCCTGCTGCCTTATGTATGACATAATAATGTTATGTAAATTACCATAACTTTTTTCATGGTTAACGTAAAAATTATCGAAAAAATTGCACAAAACACGAAAAACATTGGAAAATCAAGGGTTTTCGGCTCTCTAAAAATTACATTTGGTTGACAAATGCGTAACTTTTCGGTATAATTGCAATATATTTTTTAATAATTTTGTAAAATATACCAAAAGTGAGGTTCAATCAGATGAAAGCGAAAAGGTTCTTTCTTTCCATCGTGATCAGCCTGTTTTTCGTTCTGCTGTTCTCAGTTACCGGTATGGCAGCCTGGAAGACCGATGATATCGGCACCAGATATTATACCAGTAAGAAGAAGTTTGTAACAGAAAGCTGGCACAAGATTGATGGACATTGGTTCTACTTTGATCAGGATGGATACCGGATGGATGGCCGTATTAAAGTGAAGTCCAGATATTATTACTGTTCAAAAAGAACCGGGCGTGTAACGAACTGTAAAAAAGGTGAGTATTATTATGGATCCAGAGGTTATATGTTGAAGAATGCCTGGTATAAGGACAATAAAGGGCATGAATTTTACTGCGGACCGGATGGAAAGACCATCACAGGACAGTTTACAGTGAATGATAAGACCTATTATTGTACGAAGAATACCGGAAAGGTTACCACGAGATGGTACAAAAAGCATTATTACAATACTGATGGTGTTATGGTGAAAAAAGCCTGGATCGGCGATTCTTATGTTAATGGTAAGGGAACCATTACAAAAGGTACGAAGGATCCAAAGAATCCAACCACGAAGGATCTAAGACTTTTAGGTGCTCTTGTATATTATGAAGCGGGCAATCAGTCCTTCTATGGCAAGCAGTGTGTTGCCAGTGTTGTATTGAACCGTATGAAGAGTTCGCAATTTCCGAATACGTTATACAGTGTAATCTATCAATCAGGACAGTTTACTCCTGCAATGAATGGTTCTGTTTCATATCTTGCGAACAGCAATCGAAGTATTCAGGCGCAATCTCTTCTTGCTGCAAGAACGGTTTTACTTGAAGGATCGAAGTTAAAGGGTTATTATTTCTTTAACGCATGTTATGGCGATAAGAAGATAGGTGATCATTATTTCAGTAGAAACTATTATTAAGGAGATGTAAGTGATGATGAAGAAGCTTAAGAATAGTATATTATTCTGTATGTTTGCTATGTTTATGATCTTTTCCGTATCAGCAAGTGCTAAAACGGGATTCTATGGTAGTGGTAACAAGATTACTTACTATAATAGTTATGGCAATCAGGTAAAAGGAACCTGGTTCAAGGTAGGCAATAATTTCTATTACGCAAAAAAAGACGGTTACCTTGCAACAGGGCTTCGTAAGATCCGCAAAAAGTATTATTATTTCCTTCCAAATGGTGTGAATCAGACCGGATGGCAGACGATCAATGGATATAAGTACTATTTTATGAAAAGTACTAGAGATGCCATTACAGGTACCGTATATACTTTTGCGAATGGAAAGACTTATGCATTCGATGAAAAAGGCCATATGCTGAAGGGTTGGCAGAAGATCAATGATCACTATTACTATTTCAAGAATTTCATGAGAACCGGCTGGCTTGATATTGGTACCAAGAGATATTATCTTATCAAGGCTCAGAATAAAAAGGGACAGCGTGCTACCGGATTATTCTCTGTACAGGGAAAACTCTATTACTTCAGTCCGACAACCGGTGTCATGGCAAAAAACACCACAGTAAAAGTTAAGAGCGTAACATATGATGTTGATTCAGATGGAGTATGTACTGCACAGTCCAAGAAAGATCCTTCTGCACCTTCCTCTAAGATGTTATTCTTCCTTACCTTCGAATCAGGTTCTGAAGCATATAACCAGACTGGTGGTGATAACGGCAACGCATGCGGTGCATACCAGTTTGATAATCGTTATTCCTTATTACCACTTGTTAAGTACGCATACAAGAAGGATCCGACACTTTGCGCCGAATTTAAAAAGTATGCGTCTTATACAGATGGAACCAAGCTGAAGAGCAATACCAAGTTCTATAAAGCATGGCATACAATATATAATAGAAATCCTAAAAAGTTTGCTGCTATTCAGGATACTTTCGCAAAAGAGAATTATTATGATCCTTGCGAAACAAGCCTTTTATCAAAGGGTATTGATATCCGTAAACGTCCGGATGCTGTAAAGGGTGCTGTTTACAGTTATTCTATTCAGCATGGAGCTTATACCGCAGTACTTGCAGTAGAGGCTGCAAAGATCACTAATGCTACATCAGATAAAGCATTTCTCAAAAAGCTTTACAATTATCGTAAAAAGAAATATTCTGCATATGCTACCAGATATGATGCCGAGTATATTAAAGCACTCGAGAATCTGTAAAGAAAAGAGATGAGATCAGATGTTTATAGTTGTTACCGGCGGAAGTGGAAGTGGTAAGTCTGCATACGCAGAAAAAAGAATCGCCCAGTTCGGTGAACTGGATCGTTACTACATAGCCACAATGGAGAACCGCGATAAAGAAAGTGAAAAACGTATCAAGAGACATCGTCAGATGCGCTCTGATAAGAATTTTATTACAATTGAATCTCCGAAGAATCTTGATAAAATTACGCTCTCTACCAAGGGCGTAATTTTATTGGAGTGTATGTCTAATCTTGTGGCGAATGAATTATTTTCTGCAGAAGGAATGGCAGATCCTCTTGAAGTAGAAGAAAAGATCATCTCCGGAGTAGAAAAGCTTCTGCCACAGACTTTGCATGCAGTTATTGTAACCAATGAAGTATTCTCCGACGGACTTGATTATGACCCATGGACACAGGCATACATATCCTGTCTTGGCAGGATAAACCAGAGAATTGCAGAGAAAGCAGATGAAGTGGTGGAAGTCGTATATTCCATTCCACTTATGATCAAGGGGTAAGTGTTATGAATTTGTTATATAATTGTATCATTGCTTTTGCAATGTATTCCAAGATTCCCATGCCAATAATCGAATGGACCAAGGAACGTATGCGCTATGTATTCTGTTTCTTTCCGTTTGTTGGTGTACCGATTGGATTATGTATGTATCTCTGGATGAGATTCGGTATCTTATTAACCGGAGAAGGACTTTTGCACAGCGCGGTCCTGGTACTGATTCCTGTTATCATTACAGGTGGTATCCATCTCGATGGTTTTCTGGATACCTCAGATGCCTTAAGTTCCTTTAAAAGTATGGAAGAAAAACTGGAGATTTTAAAAGATTCCCATGCAGGTGCCTTTGCCATCATCATGGGATGTTGCTATTTTACCCTTTCTTTTGGTGCATGTTCTTCCTTAAGCCTCCGAGCCGTTCGTGTTCTTATGATCGGGTATGTACTTTCCCGTTCTATGAGTTCACTTGCAGTTGTTACATTCAAAAAAGCAAGAAACAGCGGTCTTCTTTATGCCTTTTCCGATTCTGCACAGGCAGATATCGTTAAAAAAACCATGATCGGATATATTGCTCTTTGTGGAATCCTGATGGTTATTCTTGATCCGATTCCTGGAATTTGCTGTTATCTCTTTGCATGGATCTGTTTTTTCTGGTATAATCGTATGTCACAGAAGAAGTTCGGTGGTATCACCGGAGACCTTGCCGGATTTTTCCTTCAGATCGTTGAACTGGGAATGATGGTTGTAACTGTTTGTGTCATCAATCTTATTTCGTGAGGTGTATTATGATCATGATCATTGGCGGCTCTTTTCAGGGAAAAGAAGCCTTCGCAAATCAATTATTTCCCACAAAGATAACATTCGCTGATGGGAATACCTGTGCTTATGAGGATATTTATTCTTGTGATGGAATCCGTGATTTTCATATGTTTGTAAAGAGATTCCTTGATTCAGAGGATCTTGATTCCCTTGCACATCACCTTTCTGCTAAGAATCCGGATATCATTATCGTGTCCGATGAGATTGGATATGGTATCGTGCCTATTGATAAGACAGAACGTCTCTGGAGAGAAAAGACAGGCAGGCTTTGTTGTCAGCTTATGCAGTATTCAACCTCCTGTTATCGAGTTGTTGCCGGGATCGGCACAAAGATAAAGGGGTAGAAGATGAAACTGGTACTGATAAGACATGGGAAAACAATCGGGAATCTCCATAAGAGATATATCGGGACTACAGATGAACCGCTTTGTCCGGAAGGAATTCAGGAATTACAGGAAAAGAAAGGTCATTATGACTTTAAACCGGATTATCTTTTTGTCAGTCCACTTATCAGATGCAGAGAGACTGCATCTGTGCTGTTTCCGGACAGCATTCAGGTAATCATTCCTGATCTTCGGGAATGTGACTTTGGAGCATTTGAGAATAAGAATTATATCGAATTATCCGAAAATGTTGATTATCAACGCTGGATTGATAGCAATAGTACCTTACCGTTCCCTGGTGGTGAAAGCCAGGAATCCTTTAAGCAGCGATGCATTGCTGCTTATGAGAAGCTTCTTAAGGATTATTCATTTAAAGACAACGATTATGTTGTCCTGGTTGTACATGGTGGTACTATCATGAGTATCATGGAATATCTGAATACAGATCCGGCCAAAAGTTATTATGATTTCCAGATTAAAAACGGAGAATGTTATATAGTATGATTGCATTTTTAAAAGGTACGATCGTTGATATTGAAGAAAATAAAGTTATCATTGAAGTAAATAATATGGGCTATAATGTATTCGTTACTTCACGTGATATTGGTAACATTGGTTCCACCGGAACAACAGTTACGCTCTATACTTACCTGCAGGTTCGAGAAGACGCAATGCAGCTTTATGGATTCCTTTCAAAAGAAGACCGGAAGGTCTTTACTTTGCTGATTGGAGTTAACGGTGTAGGGCCAAAGGCAGCACTTAGTGTCTTATCCGTACTTTCTGCTACAGAACTACGTTTTGCAGTTCTTGCACAGGACGCCAAGGCGATTGCAAAAGCACCTGGTATCGGTAATAAGACCGCACAGAAACTGATACTGGAATTAAAAGATAAGTTTGATCTAATGGAGACTTTTGAAGAAAGCTTCACAGGTTCAGAACCTACGCCTGTTTCTGTTAATAAAGGCAATATGGATGAAGCTGTACAGGCACTTGTAGCGCTTGGTTATGGCGGTACAGAGAGTTTGAAAGCTGTTCGCAGTGTGACAGATGCTGAAAAACTCAGCACTGAAGAAATTCTGAAGGCAGCACTTAAAAAGATGATTTTTTAGGAGAATTATCAGATGGCAAAACGCATCATTGAAACCAATGTAATGCCTGAGGATACCAAGATAGAAAAAAGCTTACGTCCTCAGACTCTTGATGATTATATTGGTCAGGAAAAAGCAAAACAAAATCTGAAGATATATATAGAAGCAGCAAAACAAAGAGGAGACTCTCTTGATCATGTTCTTTTCTATGGTCCTCCGGGACTTGGAAAGACAACACTTGCCAGCATTATTGCTAATGAGATGGGTGTTCATATGAAGGTAACTTCTGGTCCTGCAATCGAAAAACCAGGTGATATTGCTGCAATCCTTAACGGGCTTCAGGAAGGAGATGTTCTCTTTGTTGATGAGATCCATCGTCTGAATCGTCAGGTAGAAGAGGTCTTATATCCCGCCATGGAAGATTTTGCAATCGACATCATGATCGGGAAAGGACCAACCGCCAGATCCATCCGACTGGATCTGCCGCACTTTACTCTGGTAGGTGCTACTACACGAGCCGGACTTTTGACTGCACCTCTTCGTGACCGTTTTGGTGTGATTCACCATCTTGAGTTTTATACTGAGGAAGAATTATCTACCATTATTAGTAATTCTGCCAGAATTCTTGATGTGGAGATTGATGAAAAAGGAGCTTTTGAGCTTGCAAGAAGGTCCCGTGGTACACCAAGACTTGCGAATCGTTTGTTAAAACGAGTACGAGATTTCGCTCAGGTAAAGTACGATGGAAAGATTGATCAGACTGTTGCATCCTTTGCGCTTGATCTCCTTGAGGTAGATAAGTATGGACTTGATATAACAGACCGCAACCTTTTACTTACAATGATCGATAAGTTCCAGGGTGGTCCTGTAGGACTTGATACACTTGCTGCAACAATCGGCGAAGATGCGGGAACGATAGAAGATGTATATGAACCATATCTTCTTAAGAATGGCTTTATCAACAGAACTGCACGAGGACGCGTCGTAACAGAAAAAGCTTACAAACATCTTGGCTTGCAATTGTAACAAACATAGGATATACTATAACCCAGAAATTCAGAACAAACAGAGGTGAACAAATGTCAGCAAAAAACCAGACAGAGGTCGTAATAGGCGGACAGATCTACAAGATCAGTGGATACGAAAGTGAAGAATATATTCAGAGAGTAGGACATTATCTGAACAGTAAGCTGACTGAAGTGAAGAAACTGGACAGCTTCCGTCGTCAGAGCAACGATCTGCAGAACCTGATTGTTCAGCTTAATCTTGCCGATGATTATTTTAAGGCAAAAAAACAGGCGGAAGTTCTTGAAGAAGGAATTGCTTCCAGAGATAAAGAGATCTTTGAATTAAAGCATAGCCTTATCGATATGCAGAGAAAACTTGACGAATTAAAGAAGACGAAAAGATAGTTTAAAGACTGCCTGTATCCTTTCGGGGATACAGCAGTCTTTATTGTTAATGTAATATAAATCTTATCGAATTTTTGGAGGATAAATGTTGAATATAGAATTATTAGCACCAGCCGGATCCTATGCAAGCATGACAGCTGCATTTCATGCAGGTGCAGATGCCGTATATATCGGTGGTACCCGTTTTGGTGCCAGAGCCTATGCAGACAATCTTGATGCAGAACAGATGAAGCAGGCGATCGATTATGCCCATATCCATGGTAAAAAGCTTTTCCTTACTGTCAATACATTATTAAGGGATGACGAGATGGATGACCTTTATGGATATCTGCATCCTTTCTATGAAGAAGGATTGGACGCGGTCATTGTTCAGGATTATGGTGTATTATCATATATCCGTGATCAGTTTCCAGGAATGGATATTCACGCCAGTACACAGATGACTGTTACTGGTGTCAAAAGCAGCGCTTACCTAAAAAAACTTGGAGCTAGCCGAATCGTTACTGCCAGGGAGATGAGTCTGAATGAGATTCGTAAGATTCATGATCAGGTAGATATCGAGATTGAGACCTTTGTCCATGGTGCTTTATGCTTCTGTTACTCTGGTCAGTGTCTTCTTAGCAGTATCATTGGCGGAAGAAGCGGTAATCGTGGCCGCTGTGCCCAGCCTTGCCGTCTTCCTTATGAATTATACGAAGGAGAAAAGCGTATCTCCAATAGCCAGGATCGTTTCCTGTTGAGTCCAAAGGATATGTGTACAATAGAACAGATTCCGGATCTTATTGAAGCAGGTATCTATTCTTTTAAGATGGAAGGACGTATGAAAAAGCCGGAATATACTGCCGGCATTACCAGCATTTACCGTAAATATATTGACCTGTATGCAGAAAAGGGAAGAGAAGGTTTTACTGTATCAGAAGAAGATACACAGAAACTGATGGATCTCTATAATCGCGGTGGTTTTACAAACGGGTATTTCCAGAAGCATAATGGAAAAGATATGATGACCATGAACCGTCCAAACCATCTTGGAACACAGGCTGCCAAAGTACTTTCTATCACAAGAGATTTGAAACTGAGAGCCATGGAAGATCTTCATGAGAAGGATATTCTTGAATTCCCGGGAAAAAAAGATCCTGTAGATATTACTCTTGACCGATCCGTAGCAAAAGGACAGAATTTCTCCATTCGTTTACCAAAAGACGTATCTTTAAAAAAGGATGGAATCCTCTACCGAACCAGAAACCAGTATCTTATTGATTCTTTGACTGATTCGTATATCAAAAGGAATCCGAAAGTAAAAATTAAGGGGAATTTAATACTTTCAGTCGGACAATCTGCTATGATGACTGTAACCTGTCAGGGACACTGTATCACACGAACAGGTGACCTTGTACAGGAAGCACAGAAGCGCCCTCTGACAATGGCAGAAGTAGAAAAGCAGATGAGAAAGACCGGACAGACACATATGGAATTCGAATCCCTCGATATTCATATGGATGATTCTGTCTTCATCTCTATGCAGGCTCTGAACGAACTGAGACGTCTTTGTATATCCGATCTGGAAGAAGCTCTCATAGATGTAAAAAGGAGAGACAGTATATCAAAGAAAGACTTACATTCTTTCCAATCTGATTCAGATCAGCCCCTTTCTTTACATGCCTCTGTAGAGACAGAACAGCAGTTTGATCTGGTTGTCGCCACTTTACAGATTCGTCGCATCTATCTGAATTTTTCCGTATTTTCAGATGCAAAGAGTGTGAAAGAGCATGCAGGAGATTATATTGTCCGTGCCCACGAAGCAGGAAAAGAGATCTATTTTATTACCCCATGGATCCATAGACAGGAGACGGGAAGAAATGTCCTTCCTGACCTTTCTGTTCTTTCTTCATTTGATGGTATTCTCTGTAAGAGTCTTGAGACTTTTCAGATCCTGAAAGAATCCGGTTATGAGAAGCCCGTCCTTGCAGATGCGAATCTTTATTCCTTTAATCAGGAGGCACGTGATTTTCTGAAACAGGAAGGTTTCTGTGGTGATACTATTCCATATGAGTTAAAATATTCAGAACTGATGAAGCGAGGATGTGCCGGCAGTGAGATGGTCGTTTATGGATATCTTCCACTTATGATATCTGCGCAGTGTTTCCGTAGAAATATCAAGGGCTGTGATAAAAAGCCATCGCTTCTTTACCTGAAGGATCGTAAAGGTGTTATGTTCCCTGTTAAGAATCTTTGCGGATATTGCTGTAATATCATCTATAACAGTTCTCCACTGGAACTGATTGATCAGATGAAGGACATCCGAAAGCTTTCTGTTTCTTCCATGCGCCTTTCCTTTACTATCGAGAGTGCTGAAGAAACAGGTGTTATTCTTCAAAGTTATGTATCTGCATTCACAGACCACCACACCTTACAACCAGTTCATGAAAGTTTTACAAGAGGGCATTTTAAACGAGGAGTAGAATAACAATATGATTGGTTTAATTATTGAATTCTCGAGATTCGCCGTAATCTTATTTATGGGAATCTATACCATGCAAAGCTATGCTGTGTTCAGTAAACAGGATGAAGATGATAAGGACTTTATCTTTCTGAGACAGAATCTGATGATGTTCATGATTCATTTCATTTGCTTTGCGATCATGTTCCTGAAAACAGGGAATATCGATATTCTCTTTTTCTATGGAGCACAGTTTATATATCTTGCTGCAACCCTTGTATTTTACCGTAATCTTTATCCGCGTGCATCAAAGCTTATCATCAACCATATGTGTATGCTTATCATGATCGGTCTGGTTATGAATACAAGACTTCATTTTGATCAGTCCATCCGCCAGTTTAAGATGGTGGTAATCTCCACTATTATCAGTCTTCTGGTACCGATCATCATTGAAAAAGCAACGTTTCTGGTAAAGTGGAAGTGGTTTTATGCAGCAATCGGTATTGGTCTCCTTGGTGTTGTTGCAGTAGCCGCTGAGACAACATACGGCGCAAAGCTTGGATTTTCTGTTGGCGGTTTCAGCATCCAGCCTTCTGAGTTCGTCAAGATCATCTTTGTATTTGCTATTGCCGGAATGCTTGGTACTGCAAAAAGCTTTCTTGACATTGTTATTGCCACTGCTATAGCAGCGATTCATGTTCTGATTCTTGTATATTCCACAGACCTTGGTAGTGCACTGATCTTTTTCGTTGCCTACCTTGTCATGCTTTACGTTGCAAGCAGAAAGTTTCTCTATGTATTTGCCGGCGTACTGGCAGGAAGCGCTGCGGCAGTTGTGGCATATCAGCTGTTTTCTCATGTGCAGCTTCGTGTTGCTATCTGGCAGAATCCTTTCGCGGATTATAGCGGAAGCGGCTATCAGATCGCCCAGTCACTTTTTTCCATCGCTGCCGGCGGTTGGTTCGGAACCGGACTTATGAATGGTTCTCCGAACAGTATCCCTGTTGTTGAGATGGACTTTATGTTCTCTGCAATTGCAGAAGAACTTGGAAGTGTTTTCTGTATCTTTTTAATTCTTGTATGTATGAGCTGCTATATCATGTTTGTGAATATCGCCATGCGTCTTGCCAATCGTTTCTACCGTATCGTAGCAATGGGACTTGGAACCATGTATGGAATTCAGGTGTTATTAACTATCGGCGGTGCAATGAAATGTATCCCTATGACAGGTGTTACTTTACCACTGATCAGTTATGGTGGTAGTTCCATTTTGAGTACTGTATTGATGTTCAGTATCATACAGGGTCTGTATATTCTTAGAGAAGATGAGGAAGAACAAATTGAAAGAGCCAAAGAAGAACGAAGACAATCACTCCGCTGAGTTTGTCGTTATTGAAAGTTTTATGGAACCGGACAAAAGACCTGTTCATGAATCAGGCATTGATTTCGTTCCGCTAAATCGTCCTCCGGTACCTCCGGAAGAGAAAAAGCCTCCGGTTCAGAACAAGAAAAAACCGGAACTGATAAAGAAAAAGATCCGTAATAAATATTACACCAGAGCTACCTACCTGTTCTCGTTATTATTTTTATCCCTGATCGGATATATGGTATATTTTAATCTTATGCTGGCAGAGAACCTGAACAACAATGTTCATAATGCCAAAGGAGATATTGCCGAGAATTATGTTACACGTGGATCCATCTATTCTTCCGATGGAGAGACGCTTGCCTATACCGAAACCGATGAAACAGGGAATGAATACCGTGTTTATCCGTGGAGCTACATCTTTTCCCATGTAGTTGGTTATACAGAGAATGGTAAGTCCGGTATCGAAGCGATCTATAACAATGATCTGCTTACTTCCAATTCCTCTGTTATGGACCGCGTTGGCAGCGAAGCTCATAATAAGAAACGCATGGGAGATTCCCTTTATCTTACACTTGACAGCAAGCTTCAGGAAGCAGCTTTTCGCGCACTTGGTTTTTATAAAGGCGCTGTAGTTGTTCTGGAGCCAAAGACGGGTAAGATACTTGCTATGGTATCTAAACCGGATTTTGATCCGAACGAGATGTCATCCATGTGGGAAATCCTGAATCTGGATGAGTCGAACAGTCCGCTTCTTAACCGTGCTACCCAGGGTCTTTATCCTCCTGGGTCTACTTTTAAGATCATTACAGCACTGGAATATATTAAAGAGAACCCTGACACCTATATGATGTACGATTATGAATGTTATGGTTCGTTCCAGCAGGATGATGTTCTGATCAAGTGCTATGACTATGAAATGCATGGTTATGAATCCTTGCAGGATTCCTTCCAGCATTCCTGTAATACTTCCTTTGCCAATATCGGAAGTACGCTTGATATAAATAGTTTTGCCGATCTTGCCGATGTATTGTTATTCAATAATAAGCTGCCAGTGGTATTACCATATAGTAAGAGTCGTTTTTATCTGAACGAGAATTCAACATTAGCTGATATCATGACTACAAGTATCGGACAGGGACAGACCCTGGTTTCTCCTTTCCATATGGCGCTTATCGTTTCAGCAATAGCCAACAATGGAAAATTGATGCATCCATATATCGTAGATGAGATTCAGAACACAGATGGTATTCAGGTAAAACAGACAAAGCCAAGTATCTATAAAGAGATGATGACGCCATCAGAGGCATCTATCCTTCAGGATATGATGCGAAGTGTTGTAGAAGGTGGTACAGGAAGTGCTCTCTGGAATGATTATTATACCGTTGCCGGAAAGACAGGTTCCGCTGAATATATCAACCCGGAATACCAGGATTTTTCTACCCATTCATGGTTTGTAGGATACTCGAATATAGAAGATCCTGACATCGTAGTAGCTGTTATTGCTGAAGATGGCGGAACAGGAAGTGCAGCAGCAGTACCTATTGCAAGGGATATATTCGACGCATATTATTATTAGAAAAAAGAGCCAGAAATGTATAGATCCATACATTTCTGGTTCTTTTTCTATGATATAGAAAATGCGAAATATTTTTATATTTTCCAGTATCCATTTCATT
Organism: Marvinbryantia sp.; assembly: GCA_045598185.1. GTDB lineage: Bacteria > Bacillota > Clostridia > Lachnospirales > Lachnospiraceae > Marvinbryantia. The sequence goes on along the minus strand of JAZLLO010000100.1, from coordinate 9,832 downwards.
TGCGTGTTTAAATTATACGAAAATAAGGTAAGTATTGTTTTCCAGAAAGTTATCCACTATACTATCTTTGTATATTGGATAATTTATGCGTTTTTTTAGTGAAATAAACAAGTTATACACATTTTTTAGAATTTCATCAATTAATATATCTATATAAACGTTACACAGGAGCGATTTTCAATATGAAAAATAATATCTGGAGAAGATTTCTTGCAGGGATGTTAGCATTAGTCATGGCAATGTCTAATATCAGTATCGATGATAATAGAAAAATGAGGAAGTTGTACATTTCTGTCAGGTTTTAAAATTTTAACATATATAAAGGAGGCATCTATGAAAAGAAAACAACTATTAACCATGCTGCTGTCCTTCGTTATTGTATTTGGGCAAACAACGACCTATGCATTTGACGAGGATATGAATATCATGACAGACTCATCTTATGAATCTGTCATTTGGGATGAAGGAGATTATGAGGTTGATCTCGATTGGGAAGAAGGTGCAGAAGAAATAATTATTTCCGAAGAGGATATGGATCTTTTAATTCATGAAGCCGAATCCGAAGAAGAAGAAGATATCTTCATTGAGCCGGAAGACTCCGAAACTTCAGAGGAATTAGATGATATTCTTGACCAGATTTCTGCGGATGCATTCATTCCGGATAACGGAAGCGGGATCGATACTGATAATAATGATGATGTTTTTAATACCTGGTGGGATAGTCCAGAATATTCATTTCTTGTTCAGAACGATGATAAGTCTTTTACCAGAATCGAATATTGCCAGAAGTACTATACTCATGAAAAAATTGTTCTGGTAGAACAATACTCTACTGATATGAAACTAATCAAACGATTGGAAATCACACCAGAACTTTCACTTTTTGGAGGCTTTTATGCAGGAATCACCCATTATTATCTTCTCTATGGTCAGAACAATCCAACACAAAACGACAGCTGTGAGGTATTGCGTCTTGTAAAATACAATAAAAACTGGACACGTGTTGGAAGTTGTTCCATTTATGGAGAAAATACTACGGTTCCATTTGATGCCGGAACAGCAGATTTTACAGAAGCAAAAGGAAAATTATATATTCATACATGCCATGAAATGTATGCATCGTCAGATGGATATAATCATCAGGCTAATATGACCTTTGTTATTGATGAATCTACGATGAAAGTCGTAGATAAATATTCAGATGTTATGAATATTAGCTATGGTTATGTGAGTCATTCCTTTAGCCAAAAGATTGCATCTGACGAAAATGATATCTATCGCGTAGATCTTGGTGATGCATATCCTCGATCACTTGTGTTAACCAAAACTTCTGTAGATGACAAAATTACAAAAGTAAACTGGCTGAATCTGTTCGAGATTCAAGGTAAAGTTGGTGATAATTACACAGGTGTTGTTCTTGGCGATCTGCAATTATCTGCTTCCAATTGTCTTGTGACCGGTTCATCTATCAATCAAAGCAGTTTAGATACATTCTATAAATCTGAACAGCAGAATGTTTTCTTAGTTGTAGCACCAAAGACCTTAACTTCAAAAAAGATTATATGGTTAACTAACTATTCCGAATCTGCATCTATAGATATATCAAAAGTACGTCTGGTAAAAATGTCAGATAATTCTTACTTTATATTATGGATGGAAAAGATAAACGACACATCAGAGACCTGCATTGTTGAGGTAAATGCAAATGGTAATATTATAAATAATATTAATCGAATCAATGCTGATTTGACCGCCTGTGAACCAGTTGTATCATCGGATGGAAAAATTAACTGGTATCAGACATCTGGAAGTAATGACGTAGTGATTTATCAGATGAATCCAAATAATATCCAGAATGATATATCTACATTTCAGGTTTCCTTAAGTAATACCTCATATATGTATGATGGTAAAGAAAAAAGACCTACTGTTACCGTAAAAAAGGGGACGCTTGTTCTGAAAGAAGGAATTGATTATCGTATTACATATGCAAATAATACAAATGCAATAGATAATGCACTTGTAGTACTTGATGGAATCGGTAAATATACCGGAACTACAGTCAGAACATTTTCTATCAAACCGATTAACCTCTCAGATGCTTCTGTTACGCTTGGAAAAACATGTGATGCATCGACACAGAAACCGATCAAACCTTCTGTTACAGTAAAGCTTCACAATAAGAAACTGGTTGAAAACGTAGATTTTTTCATCCAGTATTTAACATTAGATGATGAAAATCTTGCATGGATTATTGGACTTGATAACTATTGGGGAGATACCTATGTATATTATGAGGATCATGATTGTCCTGAGTATGTTACTAAAACAAAAGCAACCTGTATCAGTCAGGGATTAAAAACTACAACCTGTCAGAATTGCAAGAAAGTAATTCAGATAAAAACTAATATTGATCCTGACAATCACATTTATAAATCAACTTCTGCCGTCAAAAACAATAGTATATCTGTGAAATGTGATGGATGTGGTATATTCCAAAAATTAGGTCTTGTAAAAGACTATGATTTATTATTCCAGAATGAAACAGGTACTAGTTATAGCTCATTTTATCCAGATATTCTTCCAAAAGGAAAAAGTCGGGAAATATGGCTCGATTCGAATTCCTTTGGGAAAGGAGATACTATATATGATGAGTATGAAGTAAAAAGCTCAAATCCAGAGATTATCTCCGTAAAGCAATTGGAAGATTATTTTTATAATATCTATCGTTTGGATGCAATAGGAGAAGGCACTGCTACAATAACAGTATATCCAAAATTTCGCCCTGATCTCAAGCAGACAGTAAAGATCACAACCGGTCTTGGTACTACATCTATTAAATCAATTACAAACAAGAACGATGGTATTACACTGACATGGGATCAAATTAAAAATGCTGATGGATATTATATCTATCGTAAGGAGGGTAATGGCAGTTATAAAAAGATAAAGACAGTAGCCTCTTCTGGTAAGTCCTCTTACTCTTACACTGACAAGAGCGTAAAATCTTCCAATGGAAAGACCTATACTTATTCGGTGAGAGCGTACCGTGATAACCTGACCAGTAAATACAAGGCTTCAACAATTATCCGCCTCAATGCTCCAGAAGTAACATCTTGTGTTGGCACCCCATCCAAAGCGATTACCTTAAAATGGAAGAAAGCGTCCTCTGCAACAGGCTATCAAATTAACTATAAACTCGATTCAACGAGTAAAACTATCACGGTATCGAAGCTATCAACGGTAAAATATGTAATCAAAAAACTGAAAAAAAATAAAACATATTCAGTAAAGATGCGTACCTATAAAAAATCAAACGGCGATACTTTCTATTCAGCATGGTCTAAGACCTATAAAACCAAGGTCAAGTAAGTTACCATATATTTCTTCCATCAAACAGAAAAATCAAGGTTGATAAACATATGAATACAAAAAAGAAATTATTATTGTCGATAATAATGAGCATATTATTCATTCTTGGATGGAATATAACCATAACAGCTGCCGATATACCAAAAGATACTCTTGCACATAAAGAAAAGTCATTTGAAAGTACTTCATCCGGAAAGATAACGGTAAGATTTAATGCGAATGGTGGAACAGTCAAAAAAACATCCAAAAAAGTAAGCAAAGGAGCGTTATATGGATCATTACCAACTCCTACTTATAAAGGATATACTTTTAAAGGATGGTATACGAAAAAATCTGGTGGTAAAAAAATAACGAAAACGTCTGGTGTAACGTCTTCCAAAAACACTACTCTTTATGCACATTGGGCTGCGAATACATATACCATCTCATTTAAAGGAAATGGTGCATCCAGTGGGACGATGTCATCATTAAAGGCTACTTATGGAAAATCCCTCAGAATTCCTGCCAATAAATATTTAAAGAAGGGATATAGCTTTGATGGGTGGAGTACATCAAAAAACGGACATGCTAAGTATTACACCAATGAGAAAGTTTTAAATCTTACTGCAGACAAGGATGGAAAAATCACATTATATGCTGTCTGGAGTAAAACTCCGTCAATTAAAAATGGATCCGGAAGTAGTGTAACTATCAGCAATCCAGAAGGGGCATATAAAGGTTTTTCCTATACTACTTACTTTAAGGAAAACTATTTTACTGGTGGAAATTCTCTTAAAAAAGCTAAAAACGGGTTAGCTAATCTATCAGCTGTTGCTTCATTATCAACTAATAAATCCGGACAGACAAAAGAGTTTCTTGTGAAATGTGGATTTGATGTAAACAGCTATGTTAAGAAAACACTCAGTAAAAGTACAAAATATCCTAATGATAATGCAACTGTATACCTGGCAACAAGAAAAATGTCGAACGGAACAGTTCTGATAGCTATTATCATTAACGGTTATACAACTGGTGGCAATGAGTTTGAAAGTAATTTTAATTCGGGTACAGGAAGAACACATGCAGGATTCGATGTAACTGCAAACAGAATTGTATCTACTGTTAATTCTTATATTAATACTCATAAAGGTGCTAAGGCCAGTTATTGGATAAGCGGGAATAGTCGCGGAGGTGCTTTAACTAACCTTGTTGCAATGAAACTGATTGATAAAACAGACAATGGTATTTCAAATGGAAATGTTTATGCGTATGGATACGGCACCCCTAATTATACGCTTGATAAAATAAACTATAATTCAATCATTAATTATATAAGTCCGCATGATTATGTACCATTTCTTGCTCCTGAAGCATGGGGATATCATCGAGTTGGTACTACAATATCGTTTGACGTAACTAATGCAAAGAAGATGAAAGCCAAATATAAGGCTTATTCCGGGAAAAAATATTCTGGACTTTCTGTTGACGAAAGAGTAGAGTTTATAAATGCAATTAGTTCTGATAAAGATACTGCATTAACAAGATATCTCCTTGAAACTCAAAACAAAATCTTCAGAAAGAAAATATCAGAATCTCATAGTATGATTGCTTACCTTGCATGGCTCGATGTTACGTATCCTTGAATGATATTTTCGTTATTTTTATAATTAAGTTCACTTCAAAACATTGAAAAACAGGAGGTTTATTATGGTATACAGAACACTTGGAAAAACAGGATTACAGATTTCACGAATGGGCTTCGGCGGAATCCCTATTCAGAAAATCGACCAGGAAGGTACAAAAGTACTGATGCATCATCTTCTGGAAGAAGGCATCAACTATATTGATACAGCAAGAGGTTATACAGTCAGTGAATCTTTCCTTGGCTATGCTTTAGAGGGAATTCGTGATAAGTTTATTCTCGCAACAAAGAGTATGTCCCGTACAAAAGAAACTATGGAAAAGGATATTCAGATCAGTCTTAATAATCTTCGCACCGATTATATTGATCTATATCAGGTACATAATCCAAGCGAAGAGCAGTTAGACCAGGTAATCGCCAAAGGTGGTGCATTAGAAGCCTTAAAAGAAGCGAAAGTCACTGGAAAGATTGGTCATATCGGAATTACTGCTCATTCTCTTAAAGTATTTGAACGTGCTTTGGATTATGATTGGGTAGAAACTATTATGTTCCCATACAACGTCGTTGAAAATCAGGGTGAAGAACTAATTGCCCGATGTCAGGAGAAGAACATCGGTTTTATCGACATGAAACCACTTGCAGGAGGTGCAATTGAAGATGCAACCCTTGCACTTCGTTATATCTGTTCCAATCCTGCAGTTTCTGTCGTAATTCCTGGTATGGCAGAAGTAAAAGAAATCGACGAGAATATCGCTGCATGTTCGGATATCGCTCCTTTAACGGATGCAGAACTTGCAGGTATCGCAAAAGTAAAAGAAGAACTTGGTACCAATTTCTGTCGTAGATGTAACTATTGTCAGCCATGTAGTGTTGGAATCAATATCTCCGGTGTCTTCTTATTCGCCGGCTATCTTCAGAGATATGGTCTCGGCGACTGGGCAAAGGACCGTTACAGTACCTTACCTGTAAAAGCATCCGAATGTATCGAATGCGGAGAATGTGAGACACGATGCCCATATAATCTGCCGATTCGCGAGATGCTGAAGCAGGCAGCAAAGGACTTTGGCGTATAATAAAAGGGCCTGATTGGCCCTTTTTCTATTTCATGTTAGTATTTGTAATAGGATCCCTTTTTTCTGTTTAATAAATATCCGGAAGCAGCACCGACAATTCCTCCCACAATATGAGCCATATTAGAAATATTGTCACGTACCATAATTCCATCGATCAACTGTTCTCCAATGTATATAACTGCAACCATGATAAAGGTCAGCGGCAATTCTCCTTCATTAAAGCTTGTGAAAGATGCCATCAGAATAAATGCAAATACAACTCCGCTTGCACCGCAAAGTGCTGTCCTCCAGAAAAACAGATAATTGACAAGTCCTGTTACAAGAGCAGTAATGATAATCACCTCAATCAGAGCTTTTGAACCATATTTTTCTTCCAGAAGTGGTCCAAGCAACAATATGAATGAAGCATTCCCTATGAAGTGTGCCCATCCGATATGTCCAAGTACATGTGTAAAAAATCTTACATAAGTAAGTGGATTTAACAGAGATGAATGATAAGTCGTAAACAATAATGATGTTATAATATCTCCTGAGAGCATTCCAAGAATCGTTACAACCAGACAAATAATCGTAAATGTTAGAACTACTGGTGAGTTAAATGTGATCCTGACTTTTTTCATTTCACGTAACCTCCTGTGATTTTAGTTTTATATAGAAGTAATTTTATCATTTTATCATATTTTTTGTTATTTTTATAAATAAGTTGATGTTTGCCCTAAAAAGATATATACTGAAATTAATTTATGATTACCGTACAGGGAGGAATTGCGATGATAGAAGCAACGAGCTGTGGCGGTGTGGTTATTTTCAGAGGAAAGATCCTTCTTCTTTTCAAAAGTTATAAGAATAAGTACGAAGGATGGGTGTTACCAAAGGGAACGGTAGAACCTGGTGAGGAATTTCATGAAACTGCGTTACGAGAGGTCTATGAAGAGACAGGTGCAAAAGCTACGATTATGAAGTACATTGGTAAGAGTCAGTATTCTTTCAATGTACCCGAAGACGTTGTTGAAAAAGATGTACACTGGTATCTGATGCGCTCAGAAAGTTATTACAGCAAACCACAACGCGAGGAACATTTTGTAGACTCCGGATACTATAAGTATCACGAAGCTTACCATTTATTAAAATTTGCCAATGAAAGAACAATGCTGGAACGTGCTTACGAAGAGTATCAGAATCTGAAAAAGGCGAATCTTTGGGGTGGTAACAAGAAGACTTTTAAAGGAAAAGACTGATGGATCCCATCGGTCTTTCCTTCTATTTAGAAATATGTTCGTTTAAGGATTAAAGGATGGAATGGTATAGAAAGCTTTATCTCAGTGAAAACTTAAAAGAAAAACGAAATAAGCTTATCTCTATGATAGAAAAGAATGCCGGAACGAGAAGACTACATGGAATCTATGTCATCACTTTAGCTGGGAATGATAAGGATCTGTTTGATATCTTTTCAGCAGATTTTCTGCTGCAGCCGGTTCTTCACGGGCATTGTCCTATGATCGTTGGTCTTTCTGATGATTACGATGATGCTGTTGAGATGGTCTCTGCCATTGTTCTTGATATGTATCAGAAGAATCATAACTTCGATGTCTACTCCTACTTAAAGTCGAACATACAGGATCAAGGAGATATTTCATATCGCTATCCTATGGAACAGCTGAAACCAAGGTTTCACTTTTTTAAAAGATTGGATAAAAGGAAAAGATAATGCTCACAATCATATTGTTATTGTTAAAGATTATCGGGATTCTGCTTCTGGTTGTCCTTGGTCTGATTCTCCTGGTTATTCTGACGATACTTTTTGTTCCGATTCGTTATAAAGCATCGGGTGGAAAGAAAGAAAAGCTAAGTGCAGAGGGAGATGTCACGTGGCTGTTTCATCTGGTACATATTCGTGTACAGTATATCGATAAAAAGCTGTCATATTACGTTAAGATAGCCTGGAAGTACCTGATTCAAAGCGATCCTCCAGATGAAGAAGCAACACCGACAGACGAGTCTGCTGCCGTAAGAGAAGTACAGGAGGTTGCAAAAACACAACCAATAGAGGTTGACTCTCCCGAAGAAGGAATACAAAAAAAAGAAGAACCTCAACCTGACGAAGCGGATTATCCTGTAGAAGAGATAAAGACAATTGAAGAAACTCAGTCTGTAGAGATACCAATAAATGAAGAAGAACTATCAGCAGAAGAACAGGTGATGGAAGAGTCTCAACTGGTGGAATCAATTCAGATTATCGAAAAAGTGCAAGAGATAGAAGAAGTTCCGATGCATGGAGAGACTCAGATTATAGTAGATTCTCAACAGGATGAACAATTTCATACGATAGAAGAGAAGCCATTAATAGAAGAGGATTCAACGATTGAAGAATCCAAAAAATCTCTGAGTGACAGATTTCGAAACATATCGGATAAGCTCGTTTCTATAAAGAATAAGATAACAGGATTTTTTACAAACACGAAGAATCGTGCTGAAGATGTCCGAAAAAAAGTCAGCGACATACAAAAGAAAATAGAAAAATTAAAAAAGAAACTTAATATATATTACAGATTCCTGACTAACAACATTACAAAAGCTGCACTGAATCATATCAAAAAAGAAGTATTCTATTTACTGCGGCATTACCTGCCAAAGAAAGTAGACGGAGAGCTTCTTATTGGATTTGAGGATCCTTCCCTGACAGGAAGAGTTCTTGGATATATCTGTGTAGTGAATGCACTTATGAGTCAGCCATTACAGGTGTCTGTTGATTTTGAAGATAAGGTTCTGGAAGGTGAGCTACGAATAAAAGGACATATCCGTGCCTGCCACGTTGCAAAAGCAGGTATCGCTTTACTGATCGACCGAAATATCTGGAAGACGTATAAACGTTTCCGTAAATTAAGAAGATAATTATTAGGGAGGATGACAAGAATGGCATCAGATAACAATTTTCAGTCAAATGTAGAATCATTATTTAAAGGAATGGATGGGTTTATCCATTCAAAAACAGTAGTAGGTGATGCTATTACAGTTGGTGATACTATTATCTTACCACTTGTTGAAGTATCCTTTGGAGTTGCAGCAGGTGCAGTTGGAGGAGCGGATTCCGGCAAGACAAAGAACAATGGTGCCGGAGGTATGGGATGCAAGATGACTCCAAGTGCAGTACTGGTTATCCAGAACGGAAGTTCAAAGCTTGTGAATGTTAAGAATCAGGATGGTCTTACAAAGGTTCTTGATATGGTTCCTGATATGGTGAATAAGTTCACATCCGGTGATCTTGGCTTCAAGATGCCAGGTTCTGATAAAGAAGATGAATAAGATTTAAGGTTGAGCCATTGGAGACGGTGCCGACTGGTACATTTTTACTGTACCAATCGGGGTATCCAAACTTTAGTGGGGTTTGTCAAAGTTTAGTAGGGACAATCCGTAGGGTTTGATACTTAAAATGGCTGTCCTTCCGTAGGGACAGTCCGTAGGGACAAACAGTAGGGGCGATCTGTAGGGTCGTGCGGTGGGGTCTGAACATAATCGAACAACGCTGAGAGGAAGTTAGAAGTGCAAGAAAGCATTCCAACTTCCTCTTTTGGTTCAGTATTCATAAACAGTGGTTCTGCAGATGCACTTTATGTCGGTTAATCAACATTGTCGAAATCTGCAGAATTGTGTCTGGGCGGGAACCCATGGGCGGTTTTTTGCGGGCCCAGACACAAAGCGTCCGATTGAAGTTAAAGTGGATTATAGAGTGAAATATCCAAATGGATTTTCATCATCGATTACCTCA